>CAYGPR010000039.1:0-38222 GCA_964351985.1 uncultured Maribacter sp.
ACAATAGCACGAAGAACTCATCCTTTCGATGCTTCCAGAGACTTCGGGCATACGAAACATCGATGAGTCCGAAAACGGAAACCATAATGATACTGGCCAAAACCGCATTCGGAAGATAGTAGAACAAGGGTGTCAAAAACAATAGGGTCAAAACGACCATAACAACACTTATGACCGAAGCGATTGTGGTCTTTGCCCCAGATTCATTATTAATAGCGGAGCGTGAAAAACTTGCCGTAATAGGGAAGGCCTGAAAAAAAGAACCTGCCATATTCGACGCGCCCAAGGCGACCAGTTCTTGATTCGAGTCAATAGTTTCTTCACCATTTTTATCCTCGATGGATTTACCTATCGAAATCGCCTCTAGGTACCCGACCAAGGACAAGGCCAGTGCAATCGGCCAGAGGTCCTTGAAATTCTCAATACTGAAATCAGGGATTTGAAAAGAAGGAAGTCCGTCAGGAATACTTCCTACCAGACCGACCCCGTAGGATTCAAGATCTAGAAAATATACGGCCAAGATGCCCAATATCACCGCAATGAGAATTCCCGGGATTTTCTTGCTCCATTTTTTAAGGAGGACAATAATTAGAATTCCAGAAATACCGATAGCAAAATCCAAAAGATTTGTCTCGGAAATCTTTTCAAAAGCATTCAGAACCAACTGATGAAACTGGTTGCTTTTTTGGATATCGGCGCCCAAAAGATGTTTTAGTTGACTGAAAATGATAATTACCGCGGCACCGGAAGTAAATCCGCTAATAACAGGTTTCGACAAAAAATTGACCAAAAACCCCATGCGACTCAACCCTAGGATAAATTGAATGGCACCTACGAGAAAGGCCAAAAACAAGGCCATGGCAATATAATTCTCAACTCCTGAGATAGCCAGTGCGCCCAAACCAGCTGCTACTAAGAGTGAATCCATGGCGACAGGGCCAACGGCCAACTGCCTCGATGTTCCGAGAAACGCATAGACCAGTAAAGGAATAAGGGAAGCATACAATCCATAGACCGGAGGTAAACCTGCAATCATGGCATAGGCCATTCCTTGGGGGATTAAAATAATCCCTACGGTAAGACCCGCAACGATATCTTTCGATAGCCAGCTTTTTTGATACTCCGGTAGCCATTGCAAAAACGGAAAGAATCTGCGCATAGTCCAAAGGTACTGCAAATTCTAAAATGGAAATGTAACCGAAGTAGCAATTGCCCTTTCAAAAGTATTCCATACAAAAACAAATTGTATCTTCATGGCAACAACCCATGTCCATGAAAAGAGCTTTTTTGATTTCTAAATCGGCCTTAGTGGCCTGTAGCGTCTTATTCTTTATCCAATGTAAAACCACGGTAAAGCCTGTTCAGAACACATCTGTAGCATGGGAGACGATGTTCAACGGAGAGACTCTCGAAAACTGGACGACCAAAATCCATCATTACGAGGTGAACGATAACCATGGTGAAACCTTTCGTGTAGAAGATGGGTTGATAAAGGTTCGCTATGATCAATATGAAGGCGATTTCAATGAGCGTTACGGACATTTGTATTACAACACACCCTATTCGTATTACCATATTTCGTTGGAGTATCGTTTTGTGGGAGAACTTCATCCGGGCGCACCAAGTTTCACATTGAAGAACAGTGGCATTATGTTCCACTCCCAAGATCCGCATACCATGCCCAAAGAACAAGATTGGCCCATTTCGGTAGAAATGCAGTTTTTAGCAGGTACCGAACAGGAAAAAGTTCGCCCAACGGGAAATATGTGCTCGCCCGGAACCGATGTCGTCTATGATGGAAAAATCGATCCTAGACATTGTATATCTTCAAGTTCAGAAACCTATTGGGGCGAAACATGGGTAAAAGCGGAGGCCATTGTATTGGGCGATTCATTGATAACCCATATCATCGACGGCGAACCGGTCTTGCAATATACCCGACCACAAATCGGTGGAGGTGTCGCAAATCGCTACGATCCCAAAATAAAAATTGACGGAAAACTATTGAAAGAGGGTTTTATCGCACTACAAAGTGAAGGGCAGCCCATCGATTTTCGAAATATTAAAATCAAAAACCTAAAAGGGTGTACAGACCCGAAAGCGACCAATTACAAATCGCATTTCGTAAAGTCGGACCCTTCGTCATGTATGTACAACTAACCTTGTCTATTCGATATTTCCACCTACGGAAAGGCCACTGGGGACCGCTTCAGGAATCTCTTTACTAAAACTATCGTCGTTCAACGTATTCAAGAAAGAGATGATCAATGACATCTCTTTGACAGAAAGCTCAAGCTCTCGCACAAAAGGGTCGAATTTTTCTTTTGGCACGTTTGGGTTACGGACTTTACCGTTGGAAATATCCTCATAAAATTCAAGAACGCGCTGCAGGTTAGGTAAACTTCCATTATGCATATAGGGTGCGGTAAAACGAAGATTTCTTAATGTGGGGGTCCGAAAGGCGAAAGTATCATTGAATCCGGTATCGATATAACCCAATCTATTGTTTTCAGGAGCCCCCAATACATGCATCTTATAATCCGAAAACATCGGACCGTTATGGCAATTCACACACCCAACTTTTTTAAAAAGTTCGAAACCCTCTTTCTCCGAAATCAGAATGGCTTCATCATCGCCACGCATATATTCGTCGAACCGAGAATTATTGGTGACCAAAGTTCTTTCGAAAGCGGCAATGGCTTTTGACATATTTTCTATGGAAATGGTCTCTTTGCCAAATGCATTCTCGAACAGTTCTACGTATTCGGGTATTTCTCTCAATCGAGCTACCACAACTTCCAAAATTTCATCTTCGGCATAACCGTGGCCGCGCATTTCTTCAAAAGCTTTTATGGGTTCCAAAGCTTGTTTTTCTAGGCTTTTTGCTCGGTCGTCCCAGAACATGGTGGCATTTTCAGGATCGTACGTATGAGAAGCGTTTATTCCGTTAAATGCAGTATTAATCACCGTTTGGGCATTGCGTTTTACTAGGGGAATATCGTTATCGGCATTGAACTTACGCCTACTGCCCAGCCCTTTTGCATTAGGGCCAATGGAAAGATCTAAGAATTCCGCATAACCTGTAGTTGGATGATGGCATGTGGCACAGGCGACATCTTTGTTACCTGACAGGATGGGGTCAAAAAACAGTAATTTTCCAAGTTCTTCCTTTTCCAGAGACGAAGGGTTATCCTTTGGTGATATTATCGTTTTTGGAAGTGCCGTGATCCTCGTAGAAACCATGGTTTCTTTGGTGTCTTTCTTCTTCTCGTAACCTTCATCTCTACATCCGAAGATAGTTACAAGAATGAGTAAACACGTTACGTACACATAGACCTTTGGCATAAATCAGGACTTTACGAATAAAAATAATATAGTTCAAAAAATCAAAATATGACATTTATCAGTCTATTGCGCCATTCATTTGAAGATACACACGGTTAAAGTTTGTCGGATTTCATTTTTGTCTCGATCCATTGAATAAAAGAAGTTGCATTATGATTTGCTTCCGGGGCGATTTCTGAAAAAGGTTTCGCCCCGGTCACAAGCGACTTAAAATAATCGGAAAACATATAGGCGGATATCTCATTCGGATGGTCTAACCCTCTCGTCATTGGAAAGGATTGTTTGTAAAAATCGATTTTATCAAGTGTGGTACTCTTCAAATTGTTTGAAGCATCTTTTTGAACGACAAAACTTGCTCCCTTCTTTTCCACATAGAAAACTTTGTCCTGAAAGTCCTTTCCCATAACTGGAACTTCGGAATCGCCTTTCAAAAGAGTACGGACCCAGAAATAGGCATCCGTTTCTTTCGGATCGGGAATCAACCAATTCGCAATAGGTGCATCTGGGTTCGATACTTGATCCACTTGAATTGCTTCCTCTTCTTGAACATGGGCCTGTTTGAAATTCCAATATTCAGTGTACAACTTGGTAAACTTCGATGTAAACGTGCGCTGTAAAGAATGCATCTGCTCATGCACCAAAAGTCCGCCAAACCGTTCTATCAAAGTAGCTTCCTCCTCGGGCGTCATTTGGTCACTCCAGCCCTTGCTCAAATGGTCGATATGCTTTTGGCTTAAAATAATATAGGTGCCCCGTGTATGTGCAAATCCACCACACAACCAATCCTCGATTTTTATGAATCGCCATGGGTGTTGCGACATTAAGGTGACGTCGTTTACCTGTAAGGTCTCAATGACCTTCTGGGTCACAAACGAAATACACTTTTTTTCATCAGCGGTAAATTCCGCAACAGCTTCCGCAAATTTTTCCCTGGCAAAACTACGTGCTTCTACTACATCACGAGTAGGTACTTTGCTTTGCGTAAATGCCGCAATTTCACGAATTTGGAGCTTGGAAAAATAGGGTTCAAAAGATTCGTCCAAAATCGCCTTTCGTCCGATATCTTTGGACAAAAAATCGATTCTTGAATGAACAAGCGGACTCTTATGAATTATGCCGGTCTGATACTCGTTGAGACTGTTTTCTGAATCGATACGATCCTTAAATTCACCATCGCCTTGAATGTTCGGGTCGGTATCGGAAACGTTGGGGTCATCGACCGCATGTTTTAGAGAAAGGTTGTGCCCGACTTCGTGCGCAATGACAAAGGCCTGCATATTCCGTAATTTTTCGGTCTCGTTCTGCAATGTATCCCCTAAGGCTATGAATGTGAGGTTGCCACCCATCATTCCACGACCCAAAGGGCCTTGTTCACCATCGACCGCGTTGACAAAGAACATGTTCACCATATCGTCCTGCCCTTTTATCATTCCCACTTTTTGTGCTTCTCGTACGATTTCATCAAGATTGATTTTACCGTCCCTGGCCTTTGTATTGTTGTAATATAGTGGCTCTAAGAAATGAAAATCAACCCCGGCTTTTTCATAAGCCTTGTCTACTAATTCTTCTGGAAGGGCCATCGAAGCCGGATCGGTACCTTCATCGGACTGAAGAACTATAGGCTGTACTATTAAAACATAAGGTGTGGTCATTTGCCTCTGTTGGGCAAAACTCAGAATCGAAATAAGGCCAAACAGAAAGAAGAATATTCTATGCTTCATTACGGAGGTTTTCATTATCGACAGAAGGTTGAAGGTTTCGTTTCAAAAGTACGATTTAAAGTGCACCTCTTTTACTTACGAACTACATGGGAAGAAGCTATATCATTTGATGAACGTCGTTTTAGAATCGAAGGAGTTAATTATCTTCGGGCAGTACATCGAACTCCTTTCTCTTATTTTCGAACCACTCGCCCATCGCTTGTGGTGATTTCATTAATTCGCTCATTTCGCCCATCGCCATTAAATGTGCTGCATCTTTTTGTTGGAACATTTCGCCGCCATGTTTTTTGCTCATCTCGGCAATTTCTTCAAAGGTTTCCGCGTGAAATTCTTTATCACATGCTCCGCCCAATTGTTTACAGGTCATCGTTTTCATACTTGTTGTTTTACTATTATTATGTTTTCAGGTCAATTTTATAGACTAACCCTATTGTGCCAGCATATGGCTTTTAAGGGGTTGGGATATTAATAAATGATTTTTTTATACTTTTAATTGCGTCGGTTACCTTTTCATTGGCGGTAGCGATGTTCATTCTCATAAATAGAGCTCCTTCCCGACCGAACCAATGTCCAGCATTCAATCCGATTCCGGCCTTTTGTGTTATATGACTGAACATTTCTTTGGTGTCCTCAAAAACACTTCTGAAATCTAACCATACTTGATATGTTCCTTCCGGTTTTATAAGTTTGATTTTAGTGTTCGCTAATTCCTTTTCTATACTCACAACATTATTCTCAATAGTTTTTATCACTTCGTTCAGCCAAGATTCTCCATTATTATAAGCTGATTCCAGCGCAACTCTTGTCAGTGCATTGGTTCTTCCTAAATTGTATTTTTTGAATGTTCCGGTAACGGAATTTCTGATGTCTTCGTTCGCTATTATTGTCATTGAATCCGATATTCCGCATAGATTGAAAGTCTTGGCTTCGGAGGTACAAACAACAATTTTTTCATAGTCTTCCCTGAATTTTAAAGCGGAGGTAAATTTATTATCGAAAAGAATGATGTCCTTATGAATCTCGTCCGATATAAGAAGTAAATCATTTTCATTACAAATTCTTACGATTTGTTTCAATTCTTCTTTTGTCCAAACGCGTCCAACCGGATTATGAGGATTGCAGATAATCAGAATCTTGTTGTTTTCTAATTTTGCTTTTTCTTCCAAATCTTGAAAGTCAATATGATATTGATTGCTTTTTAATATTAAAGGGTTTTTTACAATTCTACGTTTTGTATTTCTAATCACGTCCCTGAACTCCATGAAAACAGGAGGTTGAATTATGATTCCGTTATGTTCAGAGGAAAAATTTTCAAGTAAAACAGCGATAGTGGTTGTAATACTCGGACTATAAATTAAATGGTCAGTATTCAGTTCAATTCCATAATTTCTTTGATACCAATTCTTTTGAGCGTTATTAAAGGAGTTCGGTTTGTATTCATATCCAAAACTCGAATTAGAAATCCGTTTCACCAAAGCTTCTTGAATCGGTTTGGCGATTTCAAATTCCATATCCGCAACCCAAAATGGTTCAATATTGGTATTACCGAACAATGATTCCAAAGTACTTGGTTTGGATTTGGTCAGTGGTAATTCGCTTAATTTGTCATCAATTTTCATTGGCATCATTGGGTAGCGCCCGATTTATTATTTCATCATAAAATTAAGCGTTCATCTTATAGCTATTAAAATCCGTAGAGGTTTAATTGTGTTTAGTGATGTGTCATTCATTCAACTTCCCCAAAAACACATTTACTTTCGAATTGATAGGATTGCCAGCAGCACGACGTAAAACGACCATCTGACCCGTATGATAAACAGCATCCTCAATAGGGCCATTGATTTGGTTCCAGAATGGAAATTCCGAAGTGTTATCCCCTCTTTTGAAGATAATCATATGCTCAGTCAAATCCTCGGTTGTTTTGAAAAGTGCGCTCGCCAATTCCAGATTCCGTAGGGTGGCCAAACGTCTCTCGTCCATATTCATTTCAGGCATTTTTTCGGAGAAATCACGTGCCTGTTTCTGGGCCGATTTCAGTATGGTCAACGAAAGGGTATAGATATGTTCCATCGTTTCGGCGATGGTACGACCATCATTGCCCGGTCTATAATTCAGGTCTTTTTCGGTCAGTCCATCGGTTGCCCAATGGTAGCGAAAGCCGAGTCCGTCGATCATACGTGAAACGACGCTACCCACGGTATAGGTTTCAGGAGCTTCAGGGATAACGGCATACGGCAGTTCGGTCATGGCGTCTTGAGATTGTAGATTCATATAAAGCAATAAAGCTATTATAGTGATTGTAAATTTCATGTTTCTGTTTTTGATTTGACTAAAAATACCAATTAAAATAATACTTTTAAATCCTTGCAAACACTTCAGCAACTGCTTCAATAATCACTTTGACCGCACTTCAACAGGCTCAGTGTGACAAACTACTTTGACATTCATATGGGAAGAAGGTACATTACAAATCCAACACTTTGATATGGTTACGATGCATTTCGATTTTGCCTTCGTTCTCCAGTTTTTTTAAAAGTCGTGATACCACGACTCTTGAGGTGTTTAAATCATTGGCAATATCTTGATGGGTCGTCTGCACGACCTCATCATGATTGACCATACACTTATCTTGTAAATGCTTTAAGAGGCGTTCATCCATTTTCATGAAGGCCAAGGTGTCAACAGTTTCGAGCAGCTCCATCATTCTAATATGGTAACTGTTCAGCACAAATTCTTGCCAACTTTGATATTTGCCCATCCAAAAGTCCATTTTTTCAACAGGCACCATGACCAACTCGGTATCGGCCTCGGCAATAGCTCGTATTTCACTCTTCTTGGTCCCCATGCAACATGAAAAGGTCATGGCACAAGAATCGCCGCGTTCCAAAAAATAGAGTAGCAATTCGTCACCGTTCTCATCTTCACGAAGTATCTTGATCGCTCCGTTGAGCAAAAGCGGCATATGGGTAATGGTTTCACCAATGTCCATAATTTGATGGCCTCGGCCAACTTTTTTGAGTTGTCCGACCGATGCTATTTCTTGCAGCAATTCCTCTTCAAAAAGATACCCATAACTTTCTTGCAATGCTTCCATCATAATCGTGCTTTTAATAAAGTGATTTAAACTTTTTCCATTCGCTAAAAAATTGCTCTTTTTCACCCATTTTTCGTCTTTTTTTCCCTCCGTAGCCCTGCTATGCAAGTCAAAAAAGTCATCAACTGGGCAAATAATATCTAATTTTCGCCAGAACGCAAAGAGTTTAAATCACTTCAATTCATTTCGGAGTAATGACGACTTTAAACTCCGCTTTAGTCGTTTCGAGTTTTTGAAATCCCTCATGTAAATTTTCCTGTGAAACGGTATAGGGATAAAATGTAATAGGTTCAATACAAATCATATTCGCAACTTCGGTCCACAACATAAAATTCCCGAATCCGGATGTGGTTATTTTCAGTTGTTTTTTATCCTTAAGCAAAATTTCGGAACAGTCGGGCACTTGTAAGGCACGGCTGCCTTCGGCAAGAATTTCCGGCAATAAAATTTCATTGCCGTCCGTTATTAAGGAAGGATTCTCTATATGTAGCTTAAATGCCGGATGATACCCAAGCATAAAGGGCATACCCACCTCTCCTTTGAGGATAAACGAAATTTCCAACGCATCGTCGAAAAGCTCAAATCGTTTGGTAAAACTAAAATCATAGGGCCAAAAAAGTGTTTTTGCCGTTGATTTAGTTGGGAATTTCGAATTGGTTACAGGGGTTCCTGATTTATACTTTTTAGAGAAAACAGCCAAAGTATGGGTGCTTTCAAGCTGTTCATACTCCAACTCGCGCAACAAACCGTGCTGGTCTTGAATTGCCGTGCCCTTAGGCGTGTGCACTTTGAAATCCGCCTCTGCCGTCGGGCCAATTATAGGGAACATTTCGGTGTCGGAATTTCGCCAACCCGGACTCCCTTTTTGATGTATAAATTCATGATTTTCGACTTGGTACCCAACAAGCTCGCCCTTATCAACTTTTACGGATTGACCATTTTTTTGTAAGAGGACCATAGCTGAGTTCTAAAGTGCTTCAATGGAGCCATCCAACCAAATGAGGCGATTGGTAATCCATTCCCTAAAATATCCTAGATCGTCATTGTAGCTCATGCCCACGTAATTGTTCGGCCAAACATAAGATCCTAAAATGTTCCATTTGCCAAAATTCTTGTCAATGGCACCGGCCGATGCCATGGCCGAACGATATCCTTCGATCTTTGCCTCGATGGCCGCCTCGGAAAATACACTTCCGCGTAAAGTAGTCCAGCGTTCTTTTAGTTGCGCCACATAGTCAGGATCTTCTAACAAACGCTCCCACCAAAAAGGAACCAGCCAAAAATCTTCGGAACATCGTTCATTGAATTTATAGGCCCAGACGTCAGTCTCGCCACCACTGCAATAATCGGCATTGCCAAAGGCAAGGTTGAAATCCCAAATAGGCCCCATTTTTAGTTTCTCATTTTTGTCCTTGTACATAAACGTGCTCAAGCGATAACCATCTACGTTGTTAGAAAGTTCGTTCAATAAGAAAAAATCAATAAAGCTGGCAACATCGATATGGGCCGAATAACCTGTAGCCGGGTCTGCAAACGTATTCGAACTCAAAGCCGTCTCGAACTGAGAGACATAATTTGAAATATACGTTTTCTGTTCGGTCGTAATATCATCCGGTTCAGGTTCATCGTATAAAAAACGAATCGTTTGACCCTGTGTAGCATTGGGTGGACTTACTGCCGAAGTAAATGAATTCAAATCGGAATATGTCTCACCGTTGTCGAAATTCACCTTGTCAATCTTTAAGATATAGCCCCCGGTAAGATCCTCCCCAGAATTCTCATCGGGGTTCAGCGTACTGATATTGATCCGTTCGTCGTCACGTTTTAATTTTTCCATGAAAACGTACAACCCTTGATAGCTTCCGTTGATAGTCAATTCTACAAATTCGGTTCGGCTGGCGTACATACCCATTTCACGTGACAGGTCATAAATGAGCTTATTCCGCATTAGGGATTTATCACTAAAGGGGCCGTGAAGTACCCAATCTTCTTCTTCGGGCATTCCCAGAAGTGAGACATCCAAGTCGGCATTACTGGCATCACGTGTTTCAACACCAAAAGATTTTTTTGCAAAAAATTGGGAGGAAGCACCACGGATCTCGATACCGATGTTACCATCATAGTCCGTTCCCGATGGAGTGGTAATGACCATGCTCGCATTGATTTTAGGCTCGTCCACGATAACATTGCCCCCGGTATTTATCGAAATTTGGGGCAAAAGACTTGTTGGATCGGGATTCTCCGTCTCCTCTTCGGGAGGATTGATTACTGGTGGCGCGACGGTATCGTCTTTGCTACAACCTAAAAAAAGTAAAAAGGCAAAACAAAAAAATAGCATCCGACAAGAAAAAGAAAGCCTCATTATAAACTGTTTTTGGGACAAATACACATCCAAGATAGTAAACCTAATCGATAAAACCTTTTTCCTTCATCCAAGTGTCGTTGAATATTTTACCGACATAGCGACTTCCATGATCATGAAAAAGAACGACGACCACGTCATCTTTGGTAAAATGTTCTTTTAATTGGAGCACTCCCTTGATGGCAGCCCCTGCAGAATTCCCCAAGAACATGGCCTCTTCAAGGGCCAGCCTTCGTGTGTAGATGGCAGCATCTTTATCCGTTACCTTGGTAAACCCATCGATAATGTCAAAGTTTACATTTTTCGGAAGGATGTCTTCCCCGATTCCCTCTGTAACATAAGGGTATATCTCGTTTTTATCGAAAATTCCCGTCTCGTGATATTTTTTAAAGACAGAGCCGTAGGTATCTACACCCCAAATCTTGATATCCAGATTTTTTTCCTTGAGATACGTGCCGATACCGGAAATAGTGCCTCCCGTACCTACCCCGACCACAAAATGAGTGACTTTTCCATCGGTCTGCTCCCAGATTTCAGGCCCTGTATTTAAATAGTGGGCCTTGGTATTCGAAGGATTATCATATTGATTGACATACCATGCATTGGGAATTTCCGTCGCCAGGCGTCGCGCCGTGGAGTAATAACTTCTAGGGTCATCCGGTTCAACATCGGTAGGGCATACATCAACCTTACTGCCCATGGCCTTTAGAATGTCGATTTTCTCTTGCGATTGTTTATCACTGATAACACATATCAAATTATACCCTTTTAGGGTTGCGGCCAGGGCCAATCCCATTCCTGTGTTACCTGAAGTCCCTTCGATGATCGTTCCTCCGGGTTTGAGTTTTCCAGATTTCTCGGCATCCTCTATCATCTGCAGTGCCATACGGTCTTTTACCGAATTACCTGGATTAAAAGTTTCGTATTTCGCAAGCACCAGACAAGGCAGATCTTGCGTCAATTTATTCAATTTGACCAGTGGTGTATTCCCAATGGTGCCCAATATATTTTCAGCATATTTCATTGCCGCAAAGATAGGATTTTGAGCAGTGTAAAGACCATAACTGTTTCAGCTTTCTAGTCATTCAAACTTCATCGCCTTGACCGGGGTGATTTTCGTAATAATGTAAGAAGGTACTAAAAGCATCAGAAGACAAAGAAACAACACCCCAATGTTCAATAGTAGTATCGTAGGAACATCAATTTGAACGGGAATGTATTCTATATAATATTCCTCTGGGTTCGGAAATTTAAACAACTTGAACTTGTCTTGAAGCCATATTAGGCCAAGGCCGAGGAAATTTCCCCATAATAGACCAATAGTTATTAGGTAGGCGGCATTGTACAAAAATACTTTTCGAATTCTCCAATTGGCCATACCTAAGGCCTTTAGTACCCCGATCATTTGGGTACGTTCAAGAATGAGTACTAAAAGTGCGGTAATCATATTAATGCCACCTACAATAATCATTATACCAATGATAAGGGCCGTATTGAAATCGAACAGTCCGATCCATTCGAAGATTTTGCGGTATTTGGTATTGATGGTCTGGGTGTCGAGTGTGGCCACCGTTCTGCCGTGAATCTCATTGGCCTTCTCGCCCATACTATCGAAATCTTCCAAAAAAACCTCGAACTTACCTACTTGATCCGCTTCCCATTTGTTCATACGCTGTATATGGCGAATGTCGATAAAAATGTAAAGTGCATCGATTTCCTCAAAACCGCTATCATAAATACCCGTCACGGTAAACTTTCTCTGGTTCGGCACTTGCGACGGATCACCATCTTTAAGAAAAAAGGTAAAAAACGAATCCCCGATATTTAAGTTCAGACGGTTTGCCGTAATTCGCGAAATCACTGCATCACTGTTCAGTTCGCCGCCATAGTCAGGCCCTTTACCCACAACAAGATACTCTTGAAAAACATCCCAATTATAATCGGGTCCGATGCCCTTGGCTATTACACCCTCGAAGGTCTCTTCAGTACGGATGATCCCGCCCTTCGTGGCGACAGCCTGAATGTGGGCCACGCCTTCTACGGACTTAAATTCGGGATAAAATTCTTGCTCCAAAGAAACCGGGGCCACAGAAACATCGGAAAAATTGTTGTCGTAATTGCTGATTTGGATATGACCATGAAAAGCCGAAACTTTTTCTCGAATTTTATATTTCAGTCCATCCCCAGTCTCTATGGCAATCAGCATCATAATCAATCCCAAGGCAATGGCCGCAATCGCAATTTTTATAATCGGCGCGGAAATGCTAATTTTATGCTCCTTACCTTTTATAAGCCGCTTGGTTATAAAATATTCTAAATTCAAATTATGGTGCTTTTATCCGGAGTCAAAAATACAGTTTTATTATGGGTTTTAATCGTGTCCGCTTGCGGAAACCCCACAAAAAAAAACGATGTAAAAATTGTTGTTGATACCCTTGCAGTAGTACCCAAAACACCTAAACCCGTTGTAGTCGCAGCCAATAGAACTTCTGAATATCTGCCGCTGTTACAGGGTAAAAAAGTAGGTATAGTAGCGAACCAGACCACCGTAATTTTTAAGACTGGGGATACTTATACCCATTTGGTTGATTCCTTACTTTCGTCCCAGGTAGATATCAAAAAAGTGTTCGCTCCCGAACATGGTTTTCGGGGAGAGGCCGACGCAGGCGAAAAGGTGACCGATGGTATAGATACCAAAACTGGATTGCCCCTCATTTCACTCTATGGGAAAAACAGAAAACCTTCTTCGGAACAATTGGCCGATCTCGATCTTGTACTTTTTGATATCCAAGATGTCGGCGTGCGGTTCTACACCTACATCGCAACATTACAATTGGTCATGGAAGCCTGTGCCGAGAACAACATCCCCTTAGTCGTTTTAGACCGCCCTAACCCCAATGCGCATTATGTAGATGGCCCGACCATGGAAATGGAACATTCAGGGTTTTTGGGGATGACCCCTATTCCCTTGGTATATGGGATGACCATTGGTGAATACGCGACCATGATCAACGAAGAAGGCTGGTTGGAAAATGAGGTAAAAGCGGATTTGACCATAATTACTCTGGATAACTGGATGCATGAAACCGAATACCATATTCCCATAAGGCCTTCGCCCAATCTACCTAGCGATGTTGCTATTAATCTCTATCCTAGTTTAGGACTTTTTGAAGGCACCAATATCAATGCGGGTCGCGGAACCGAATTTCAATTTCAACGTTATGGAGCCCCATTTTTAGATTCCACGCAATACAGCTTTACATATACTCCAAAACCCAATTTTGGTTCTAAGAAACCAAAGCATAAAGGAGAGTTGTGCTATGGAAAAGACTTATCCGAAATTACAAGAATGAACGAGGTTTCGCTACAATGGCTGATCGATGCCTTTCAAAATACTAAGGATAAGGAAAGTGTTTTCAATACGAGTGGATTTACAAAACACGCAGGAACTGAAAAACTTGAACAACAAATCGTGGCCGGACTTTCGGAAGCAGAAATTAAAAAATCTTGGCAGGAGGATTTGGAAAAATTCAAGGGAATTCGTAAAAAGTATCTGATATATCCTTGATTTTTAGAATCATAGATAAAACTTTGCAAGGTGCAGGACCCCTAAGATTTAGGTCTTGTAGGGTGTTTCTCCTAGTATTATTTACTACATTAGAAGTCTTCTAGGCTTAGACAAATACCCCTATCTCGGAGGAACCTAAAAAAAATTTAAAATGAAAGAAATTAAAAAAGAAGATATCAAACAGGAGGTATTTGACCTTTACGACGATTATGCCCACAATAGGGTCAATAGAAGATTGTTTCTCGACAAACTTTCGACCTATGCCGTTGGTGGACTCACCGTAGGCTCGCTGCTCAGTTTTATAAGTCCCGACTATGTGAAGAAAATCCAGATTAAGCAGGATGACCCTCGCATGAAGTCAGAATACATTACCTATAAGTCACCAAAAGGCGGAGGTGAAATAAAAGCTTTGCTTTCCATGCCCGCCGACGCAACAGAAAAATTACCCGGAATTGTCGTGGTTCATGAAAATCGCGGCCTGAACCCACATATTGAGGATGTTGGACGAAGAGCCGCCCTTGCCGGATTTGTATCGATTGCGCCCGATGCGCTTACCCCGCTCGGCGGGTATCCGGGTAACGATGATGCAGGCAGGGAACTTCAAAGACAACGCGACCGTGATGAAATGCTCGAGGATTTTATCGCTGCTTTCGAACATTTAAAATTGCATCCAAATTGTACCGGGGAAGTAGGTGTAGTAGGCTTCTGTTTCGGAGGATGGATCTCGAACATGATGGCGGTCAAGGTTCCCGATTTAGGAGCTGCCGTTCCTTTTTATGGAGGGCAACCCAAAGAGGATATCGAAAAAATCAACGCTCCGCTCTTACTTCATTTCGGGGAATTGGACAAACGCGTCAACGAAGGTTGGCCGGCCTATGAAAAAGCCCTAAAAGAACATGGAAAAGAATTTGAGGCGCATTTCTACGAAGGTGCCAACCATGGCTTTCACAACGACACCACCCCGAGGTACGACCGTGAAGACGCTGAATTGGCCTGGCAACGGACCATTGATTTTTTTCGAGAAAAACTGAAATAAGTCCCTTAACAAAAAAGGTTTTGGCTATGCCCAATTCTTTTTTTGACTCAAGCCAAAAACTAGAAACAAAAGGAATACGGACAATAGGGAATAGTTGATAAAACCTTATTGCCTTTTATAAGTCTTTCGACCATAGCGTTAATCCCTTTTTGGAAATTTAAGGCTATCGGCAGGATACGTTTCCTTAAGATAGTTCATTTGTGCTTTGGCCCAATCGGTAATCTTGGCGCGTTGTTCATCGGTTAGATTGGCCTCTGAATGAAGTCCGAAATACGTATAGTCGGCCAAGGGCATTTCTTTCTCCTCCACCATTTCGATTACTTCTTCGAATTTATGGTTTTGTACGAACAATGGTAGTTTGGTGAAGTCGGAAAAATTCAGGTGTTTCTTTCCATCTACCACGTGATCATTGAGCCACCAGGCAACAGGCTGCACGTTAGCATACCATGGATATTCGGTTTTATTCGAATGACAATCGTTACAAGACACTTGCAACAAATGGTTTACATCACTTGGCACCTCGTATTTGGTAGTAATGTCATTGGTTAAATCGTTCGATTCGTTTTTCTCGGGACGGAATAACTGTATAATTATAAGGACAATTCCCAGGCCGATTAAGATTTTTTTCAACATGATTCTTCTGATTGGTTAAAAGATATTTTGTTTGACATGAAATGATTCCAATGGTTTAGTGGCTACCTGCATTTTTTTACTCGTTCCGCTGAGATAAGTCCCTTCCAACTACAGCAAGAATCAAAAATGTGATTGTTCCGACAATATAGTTAGATAGTTTTTTTTAGAAATACATTGCATCTTTTTGTTCGTTACCTATTGCCGACCATTTCGAAAAGCTCCTTATCCAATTGCGGTTTTACCTCACAAATGTTATCAAAATGCATCGTTGCCGTGTTCGTGCTATTGTAAACAGGCCATTCGGGCAAGCCCAGATGGTTCGGATTTCCGGTCTTTGCAAAGTTGATCCAAGATTGGCTCATTTTGTCTGCCAACACAAAAGCCTCTTTGCCTCCGCCCGTCATTTGATTACCGCGTTCGATATTATCAAAGACAAAAGGGAGTTCCATACAATGAAGGGATTTATACTTTCCATCGAAAACGGGCGACTGCCATGTAAAAAGATACATATATACGGGAGCTTCATTTTGTAGTGCTGATTTGTCATTGGCCTGTAATACAGCACCTGGCCTAAACATGGTATCCACATCTAGCAAGTCTTTTGCAGCCGTGTCGTTCGGATAAGCTTTTCGCACAGCGTTGATGTATGCATCAGCTTTGTCTTTCCATTGTTCTTTGATATGGGCCAAAATCTGGTCTTCTGATGCGCCCACAAAACGCATATTGGCAAAGGGAGCAAACTCGTTCTTTGTGGTGCCGATCAATAACGGAATCCCTTTGGACAGTTCAAAAGCCTCTTTGGAAAAGAGTCCGTAGGGCAAATCTGTGCCATCGCGACTTGGGCCCCAACCTAATCCGAAACCTATAATGGGCTTGCCTTCGGCCTTCATTTTTTCCTCTATGGTCTTTAACGCATTAGATCCTGCTACACTTAAGATCTCGAAGGGTATTTTTTGAATACTATCTACATTATCTGATTGGAGGCCTAAATTTAATAATACCTCGGCTCCGATAGCCTGAGTTTCCTCTTTTTCCAACATAGCGGTTCGGAATGAGCCACTTTGGTTAATGGCCTTGTGAAAAAGCCCCTTTGCATTGGGCATCGCCATCAAGGTATTCACTTTGGCACCTCCACCCGATTGACCGAAGATGGTCACATTGTTCGGGTCGCCCCCGAAATTTCCAATATTGGTCTTTACCCATTCGAGTGCCGCTACCATATCCAATATGCTATTATTGGCTGAATGTTTGTATTTGTCGCCGTACCCCGATAAATCTAAAAAACCCAGAATATTTAAACGATGGTTAATGGAAACGACCACTACATCACCTTTTTTACTCAAATTCTCTCCATCTGTAGAAGGAAGCTCTTGGCTTGACCCGGTAGTGAATCCACCCCCATGTATCCAAAAAAGTACAGGTCTTTTCTTGCCATCGTCGATACTAGGTGTCCAAATATTGATTCTTAGACAATCTTCATTGGGATAGCCCCAATCGTGATCGAAAACGAACTCAGGCTCGTCTTGAACAGAAGTGGTCGGGTTCATTAAAGGAGCAACCGGACCGTACATGGTAGAGCTTCTGATACCTTCCCACGAATCTGGTTTTGTCGGTGCCATAAAGCGTTCCGCTTTAGCATATGGTATTCCTTTATAAATGTAGGTACCATCATGAATATAACCGCGTACCTTACCCGATTCTGTGCTGGTTACGGCAATGCTGGATCCTGTAACAACTTCTTGGGCAGAAAGATCCAAGGTCATGAACATAAACGCTAACCCGATTGATACAAGAGTGACTTTTTTCATTTTCTCGATTTTAACATATTGGCTATTAGTATTTAAATCCTATTTCTTTAAGTCCGTCATGGCTTATTTTTATGGCTTCAAGGGGTTGTAGTCCATCGAAGGTCATATCTTGTTCGACCATATAATATTTCATGCCAGAGCGTTCTTTTTGGGCCAAGATCTTTTTAAAATCTATGGTGCCTTTGCCCACTGGTGCAAATCTTCCTTGGTCGTCCATATCCTTTACATGCCATATTTTAAAGCGACCCGGATATTTTTCAAAGTAGGCAAGTGGATCTGCACCGGCCTTTGTTACCCAATATAAATCCATTTGAAAATTGACATATTCGGGGTCTGAATTTTCCAATAAATAATCAATGGGCACGATGCCGTCTTCGTCTTCCTGGAATTCGAAATCATGGTTATGGTAGAGTAACTTCAGTCCGGCGGTATTGGCCTTCTTTCCCAATTCGTTCACGATCTTGGCAAGATTTGCCGCACCTCCTGTCATCGACATCGTTCTGGTTTCAGAATCAACCTTAAAGAGGCCCATGGGCGGGACAGGAATTACGAAATATTCAAAACCGGCCGATTTAACGTCGGCCATCATTTGATCGGCATTCTCAAGGGTAACCGACCCTTGATGGGTACTTACTGGGTTGAGCCCGGCTCCATCGAGGTAGGCCTTAAAATCCACCGGAGACATATTATAGAATTTACCATCGGCATAACCGGCGGCTTCAATATTTTTGTAACCCGCATCAGCTACAGCTTTTAAGGTTTCCTTGGTATTTTCTCCCATAGCATCGCGGACCGTATAGAGTGCCAGCCCGCCAAACTTTTCGACCTCAACCGCTTCGGGTCTGGCTACGGTTTCGACTTCTTTTGATTTGTCTGCTGTTTCTTTGCAATTAACAAAGAATGCCGTTAGGGAAAGTACTAAGAACGTATTGGTAATTAAATTTCTCATGTTCATCTGAATTTTTGAATTTTAAAGTTCCGCAAATTAAGTTATTTGGTAATTACCTAATGTAGTGAAAGATTTAGGTTGGATAAAATATTTTAAAACGGTCTACCCCATCACCTGCTTTTCGGTAAGATAAGGCTGCTGGTAATGTCGCCTGCCAGTTGATTTATACAACGCATTGGCAATTGCTGCGAAAATGGGCGGAAAGGTCGGTTCGCCAAGACCTGTAGGATCTATATTGTTCTCTACGAAATGTACCTCGATAATCCTTGGTGATTCGCTCATTCGAATCATACGATAGTTATCAAAATTGTTCTTTTGAGGCACGCCGTCTTTAAAAGTCAATTCACCATAAAAAGCGTTTCCGATACCATCTACAATGCCACCCTCGCATAAATTGGTTGCCGCGTCCGGGTTGACCACAATGCCACAGTCGATGGCGCATGTAACTTTATCGATAATCGGTCGATCGTCTTCCCACCGCATATCCACGACGTGTGCCGCGTAAGAATTATGGCAGAAATAGGCCGACACCCCACGTTTGAGATCGGCATTTCCATTGCCCCAATTCGATTTTGTTTTTACCAATTTTAAGACTCCGGTATAACGTTCCGCATCATAATCGTTGTCTTCCCCCACGGGGTTCTTTTTAGCACGGTCCAAAAGTTCCAATCCATTCCTTAGACATAGCAGATACTTCCTTCGGCATCATTTTGCAAGAGATGAACGAATTGAAGGTTAACAGCATTCACCCTCTGGCCAAAGCAGAACTTTTCAAAAAGGAACGTCTTCCGATGTGTGTTTTTACAATGGACATCTAGTTATGAAAGGTTAATGCGGTAAACGTTTTTATCCGACCACTGGCCTATCAGAAATATAAGGTTGGCTATAATACCTACGACCGGTCGCCTTGTACATGGCATTGGCCAAGGCCCCCGATATCGGAGGTAATGATGGTTCGCCCAATCCTGTTGGGTCGATGCCGTTGTCTACAAAGAACGATTCGATTTCTTTGGGCGCCTCGTTATTACGTATTAAATGATAGGTATCGAAATTCGATTGTTCGGGGACACCTTCCTTAAATGTCAATTGACTATATGTTGTGTGACCTACGCCATCAATTATACCGCCCTCAATTTGGTTTTTGGCACTTAAAGGATTGATGACAATGCCACAATCAACGGCACACCATACCTTTTGAACCATAGGTTTGTTACCGTCCATTTTTAAATCAAGAACTTGGGCTACATATGAGTTGTGACAATAGTATGCCGATACCCCTCGGTTTTCGTTGTTTCCAGTTTTCCAACCGGATTTTTCTTTAACCAATTTTAGAACACCTGCATAACGCTCGGGATCATAATCGTTTTTCTCCGGGTCTCCTACCGGATCATTTATGGCACGTTCGAACAGCTCCAAACGGAATTCAATTGGATCTTTTCCTGCTGCCTCGGCGACTTCATCCATAAAGGATTGCTCGGCACCAGCAATGAAATTTGAGCGCGGAGCGCGCCATGCACCGGTGGTAACATTGGTTTGCAATGCATGTTTTTCGGCCAGGAAATTGTCAACGGCACCCGCCGGGAAACGGTTTTCAAATACGAGGTCATCATTCGTTCCTGCGCCTCTCACATGCCAAGCAATTAAGTTGCCTTTTTCATCAAGACCTGCTTTGTAGTGAACCTTATAAGCCGGGCGATAGGTACCTTGGGTCATATCATCCTCTCGGGTATAGACCATTTTTATCGGAGCCTGCATCTTTTTGGAAATCACGGCCGCCTCTACTCCAAAGTGTCCATAAAGACGGCGACCAAATCCTCCGCCCATACGGGTCATCATGATATCAATTTTTTCAACGGGCATATCCAGTCTCGATGCCAACGTTTTTTCAAGAAACTCCGGGGTTTGAATAGGTCCTTTTAGTTCCGCTTTCTCGGCGGTTACATTCGCGTAAAAATTCATCGGCTCCATCGTATTATGGGCCAAGAACGGCGCACTATAAGTACTTTCTACGACCTTCGCCGCCTTTTTAAAAGCTGCATTCACATCACCGTCCTTACGAGCGGCTTCTTTTGGGGAGGTATTCAATAACTTCGCTAAAGCATCTTCGTGGTACGCGCTACTTTCGAGCATGGTATCCTTTTCCCATTCTACTTTCAATGCCTTTTTAGCTTGCATACATTGCCAAGTGCTTTCGCCTACTATGGCTACCAACTGTGGAATTCCGCCTCCGTCGGACCATTGCTTTTCAACACCTTCAGGATAGACATCAATGGGAAATACATCCCTGATGCCTGGCATAGCCTTGACCGATTCGGCATCCATCGATTTGTATTTCATACCAAATGCGGGAGGATGGATAATCATCGCCGTGAGCATCCCCTCTTCCTGAATATCTAATCCAAACAAAGGCTGTCCGGTCACTATTTTAGATCCGTCTACGTTCTTTTGATCCGTACCGATTATTTTGAAGTCTTTTGTTTCTTTTAGCTTAACTTCCTCCGGAACGGACATATTTGCGGCTGCCGAAGCCATTTCACCGTACCCGGCGGACTTGTCGGTCGCCTTATGATAGAGCATGCCGGCATCCGTCGTAATCTCTGAAGCAGTTACCTGCCAAGCTTCGGCAGCGGCGGCGATAAGCATATGCCGTGCCGTAGCTCCGGCCATTCGAAGGCCTTCCCATCCCTGACGGATGGATTGGCTGCCCCCGGCCAATTGTCTTGTGAAGATATCGGTGTTCAAGGGGGCCTGTTCGACGATCACATCTTTCCAAGCTACATCCAATTCTTCGGCCACGATCATGGGCATGGCCGTTTTCACATTCTGCCCGATTTCAGGGTTGGGCGACATGATGGTCACCATACCGTTATCGCCGATTTTCAAAAAACCGTTGATATCGAACCATTCCTTGGGCATTTGCATCACCTGTTCTTCAGTCTTGCCCTTGCACGACCCCAGCCAGCTAAAGCCGAGCATCATACCGCCACCGGCCAGAGTGGATGTTCTTATAAAGGAGCGTCTTCCTATTTTTGTTTTTATGAGTGTCATTGGATTACTATTTAAAGGTTAGACCTATATTTTTTGATTATCCTATTATTTGTTTCTCGGAAACGAACGGTTGATGATAGTGTCGTTTTCCAGTAGCTTTGAACATGGCATTGGCAACCGCGCCGAAAATCGGTGGAAAAGGCGGCTCTCCCATGCCGGTAGGATCGATCTCATTTTGCACAAAATGTACATCGATCTCTTTTGGGGCCTCGCCCATACGGATCATTCGATATTGATGGAAATTATTTTTTTGGGGCACACCATCCTCAAAATTCAATTCCCCATAAAAGGCATTGCCAATGCCATCGGTAATTGCACCTTCTGCCATGTTTTTTGCCGCATCGGGATTCACAACAACTCCGCAATCAATGGCACAAACCACTTTTTGTACTACGGGGATTCCATCTTCAATCGTCAGATATAATGCATGGGCGGCATACGAATTATGGCAGAAATACGCTGATATTCCCCTGTGGGAATTGGCTTCGTTCTGTCCTCCAGTTGTTTTTTCCCGCAGCAATTTCAAAACACCCGCATAACGCTCTGCATCATAGTCATTTTGTTCTCCAACGGGATTTTCTTTTGCCTTCTTCAATAAGTCAAGTCGAAATTGGATAGGATCTTCACCTACAGCTGTGGCCACTTCGTCCAAGAACGATTGCTCCGCCCCGGCCATAAAGTTGGAGCGTGGGGCGCGGAATGCACCGATAGTGATATTTGAATCGATGGACCATTCTTCAGCCAAATAATTATCGATTGCACCCGCTGGAAAGCGATTTGCAAACAAGGGGCTCTCTGGAATACCACCTGCTTTTACATGTAGTGCCGTCAAATTGTTATTCGCATCCAAAGCGGCTCGATATGTAGCTTGATACGTCGGTCGATAAATTCCTGTGGTCATATCGTCCTCCCGCGTGTACATCAATTTAATTGGAGCATTAACCTTTTGGGAAATCAATGCAGCTTCAACCACATAATGGGCATACGCTTTACGACCGAAACCGCCACCCATTCGGGGTAATTCCATATCGATATTTTCCGCAGGAATTCCAAGGCTACTCGCAAGGGTCGGTATAATCAAAGAAGGTATCTGAATCGGTGCCGCAATCTTTACCCGATCCCCTTCTACATGGGCAAAGGCGTTTAACGGTTCCATGGAGTTGTGCGCTAGAAAAGGGGCAGAATAACTGCTTTCGATAATTTTCGCGGCATTTTTAAAGGCTGCTTCTGGCTTTCCATCCTTTCTTACTATTTTTCCCGGTTTGCTGGCGAGTTCTTCCATTCTAGTCTGGTGACCGGTTGAAGATTCCAGACCAGCGGGAATATTCTTTGTTTCTTTTCCCCTAAACCCAGCTATAGTTTCCGAATAGCCGGTTATGGGTTTCCATCCTACTTTTAACTTCTTTTTGGCCTGCATCACTTCCCAGGTCGAATTGCCCACTATCGCAACCAATTCAGGAAAGGCATTGGTATCAAAGCCTCCTTTTTCAAATCCGTCCTTAAAACTATTTATCGAAACGACGTCTTTAATACCAGGCATTGCTTTTGCTTCTCTATCATCGACAGATTCCAAAGTCATTCCGAATGCGGGGGGGTGCTCGATCATCGCAATCAACATTCCTTCTTTGCGATAATCTGATCCGAACATGGGTTTGCCTGTCACAATATCCTTTGCATCGACATTCTTCCGTGAATTCCCAATGATTTTAAAGTCTTTGATTTCTTTTAGTTGAACTTCTTCCGGTACGGGCAACTTGGCTGCAGCTGATGCCATTTCACCATATCCTGCCGATTTTTCAGTGGCTTTGTGGTACAACATGCCTTCCTCTGCGGTAATTTCTGCCACGGGTACTTGCCATTCTTGGGCCGCCGCTTCACGTAGCATTTGTCTGGCAGTAGCACCTGCCATTCGAAGGGGTTCCCATCTGTTTCTTATGCCTTGACTGCCACCCGTGAATTGAAAGCCGTACTTTTCAGGATGGTAGGGCGCTTGTTCGACCAGAACATTTTTCCAGTCCACATCCAATTCCTCGGCAACTAACATGGGCATTGAGGTCCGGATATTTTGACCGAATTCTGGATTCGGGGTATACATGGTCACCAAGCCGTTATCTCCGATTTTCAAATACGAATTAACCTCGAACCACTCTTTGGGCATGGCCAAGATTTCATCCTCCGTCTTACCCTTACAAGAGGCGAGCCAGTTAAAGCCGAGCATCATGCCCCCACCAGCCAAAGCGGATGATTTTATAAAGTAACGTCTACCTATTGATGTCTTAATTAGGGTCATTATAATTTTTTGCAGTTTTTTCAGTATTCATGAAGCTGGAATGATTTTCCAATTCTTCAATCACACATTGGCTGTTTTAGCCGCTAGTTGAACCGCTTTCTTGATGCGTGTGTACGTACCACATCGACAGATATTGCCGTTCATAGCCGTTTCGATTTCGGCATCCGAAGGATTTGGATTTTTTTCCAATAAAGCGGAGGCTGTCATAATCTGACCCGCTTGGCAATAACCACATTGGGGTACATCGACCTCCAACCAAGCTTGTTGCACGGGGTGGTCGCCTTTTTCCGATAGTCCTTCTATAGTAGTGATCGCCTGATCGCCCACTGATGAAACGGTCAATTGGCACGAACGTACCGCATTACCTTCGAGGTGAACGGTACAAGCACCGCATTGCGCGATACCGCAACCGTATTTTGTTCCGACCAAATTGAAGTGGTCGCGTAAGACCCAGAGCATCGGTGTGGAAGGGTCTACCTCGATCTCACGCTGTTCTCCGTTGATTTTTAAGTTATATTTCGCCATGATTAAAGTATATGTGAATGATTGTGATGAAGTTACTGAATTTATGAATGCATGAAAAGGTATAATTCAAACAATTTTATGTTAAATTTTAAATGCTTCTGAGTTTTGAGGAACTAATACCTTAATGTTCTTTGAAGAAGTAGCAAAATTTGGGTGGCTTCCGCAGCGTATTGAACATGGACAAGTATAAAACAAATTTCAAATAATCTGGCAAAACGTATTTGAAATAGATTGGAAGGTATAGTATGGTATAAATCGTATCTAGGAATCCATCCACTTCTTAAATTCCGGGGCTTTCGCCTTACTGATAATTATTCGTTCTTCAAAAGGAGGGTTTACGTTTACGATTAGTTTTCCTCCAAAGTAATATTTGATATCCGAAATGGCGTTTTTGCAAATAATGAATTGCCGATTGACCCGACAGAAAATAGCTGGGTCCAAATCGTTTTTTAAATCCTCCAACTTTTTATCGAGCATATAGGTTTGGTTATCATGGGTTTTGGCCTTGATAATTCCTGTATCAACATAGAAATAGGCCAACTGATCTGCACGTAAGGGGATTAATTCATCTCGATGGTTGACCAGAAAGGTGGATTTATAGGTTTTGCCTTGCCCCTTTATCAAATTGAGCAAACCCGCCACTTGGTTGTCGACCAAGCCTTTGCCTTTGATTTGTCCTTTGAACTGTTCCAAACTTGCGGAAAGTTCTTCCCCGTCAATGGGTTTTAACAAATAGTCGATACTGTTCAGCTTGAATGCCTTCAGTGTATACTGGTCGTAAGCGGTCGTGAAAATTATGGGAGAATCGATCTTGACCTGCTCGAATATTTCGAAGGAAAGACCGTCGGCCAAATGGATATCCGAAAAAACTAAATCAATTTCTCTGGGATGACCAAAGTATGCCACCGAAGCCTTTACGGAATCGAGCACATTGACTACCTCGATAGTCTCGTCAATATTCCCGAGTAGGTAGGCCAAATTTTCGCTGGCCGAGATTTCATCTTCTATGATAAGTACTTTCATGAAGTTTTCAATAAAGGGATTTTCACACAAAAGGTATCGTTATCGGTGGTAATGTTCATCTTTTGTTTACCCAATAAATAATACCTCTTATCCAAATTCGAGAGTCCGTTGCCCGTGCCTTCGGCAAGTGTCGTTCTTGGTCGGATCGTATTTTCAACACAGATTTCATTATCCTTCGAGTAAATTTTAACCTGTAAAGGATGAGACTCCGAAATCTCGTTATGTTTTACTGCATTTTCAACCAATAATTGAAGTGCCAAGGGAGGCACTTCTTTTTCCAAGTCTGTTGCATCAATATCCATTTCTATCGAAAAACGGTCCCTATAGCGGGTTTTAATCAAGTAGCTATAGCTTTCCAGAAACTTCAATTCTTCCTTAACAGATACCACATCACGATCGCCACTCTGTAATATGTATCGGTACATAAACGAAAGTTTGGTTACAAAGGCCGTAGCTTCCTTATTATCGCGAATCAGGGAGTTCAGTGAATTTAATGAATTGAACAAAAAATGCGGATCGATCTGGTTTTTCAGTGCGGTAAGTTCATTTTGTAGGCTCTGCTGCTTTAATTGCTCGTTCTCCAATAGGTTTTCTTTCTGTAATATCTGAAGTCTCAGAATTCTTGCCACAAAAAATAGCACAACTAAAATCGTAGCGTAATTAAAAGTCAAAAAACCTCGCTCTTCCCTGGACATGGCTTGATCCGTAAAAAACGGATAGATATAAACCAGCAACTGCAGAAATCCGATCATGACGATAATGCCAACAGCAATGTTCGCCATTATTCGCATTGCAGGGGCATGAATAAATTGGTACGCCCAGTTGGCACTGATTTGCAGTACAATCCATGAGAAAAAAAAGAAAAACAGAAATTGAACAATGAATTCAGACGGGGCAACCTCGGCAAAATCCATTTTTTCCCGCTCGATCATTCTGTAGATAAATATCGTTTTTGGCAACGACAACAAGAGGGAAACCAGTAACGATATCTTTACGAGCTGCGATTGTTTGATCCGTGAAATAAGAATTGCTTTCATGATACTTATATCTAAATATACTGCTTTGCTATAGTTTTGTGTTGTTGAACAGGCACGATTTTCAAATACGTAAGGCATTTGCAAAAGAAAAGCCTTTAGTTTACACTAAAGGCTTGTCGATTTCGCCCTTGATTTTCCATTATTTGGCATAAGGATCAAATCCTGCTGGAAGATATTTTGAAGTGTCAAATCCCAAATCGATTTCCTCTTCCTCTATAAAATTCAAAATGTCGTTCAAATCTAATTCTGCAAACACTTCTTCTAGGTCAAACTCCATTCCTTCATAGGCATTGAAGCTTTTTGGAAGATAGTCCGCCGTATCAAAACCCAAATCGATTTCTTCTTCAAATTCCACTAACTCTATATCATCGATATTCAAGGCCATGCCTCTGTATGGATTAAAGTCTTCGGGTAAATATTCAGCCGTATCAAAACCTAGATCGATCTCTTCCTCAATCTCCAAAACAGAAATTTCGTTGATGTTCATTGGTTCAGTGCTCAGTGCCAAAAGCACTTCACCCTCAAAGGGTTGTTGTAGTTCGATTAGGGCATTCTTTGCCTCATGATGTTCTTTTGATTTTTCACATCTGTCTTTTCCCGCAAAGGATAACAATAAAAGGGATAGTACTCCGGTTCCTAATAATACACTTGCTTTTTTCATGATTTCAGATTTTTAATTTATGATTCGTTTAAAAATTATTGCTTGATTTCTTGAACAAATGTAGTATGGAACCCAAGCTAAAAAGGTTGGATTTTAAGTGAAACGACAAAATTGGCAAGTGAAACGCCTTGAGGGCAAGGTGAAATATTCAGAAGGAATTATATTTCTTTCAAAAGAGAGGTGTCAAAATAACCGGAGCACAGTAAAGCGATCGGCATAAGTATATTAGTAAGATTGAAAATGATAACTATTGATCGGTTCTTTCTACTCATCCAAAGACACAGTGGTAGGCTTCCGATATTTGTGAAACGGCTGTTTTAGAAGTCCTTTGATACTTCCGTTCTCAACCTCATCAGGAAAAGTATCTACCCCGTACACAATGGTTTCACGGTCCAATTTCATAAAAGTTCCTAAAACACGGTCCCAAATGGAAAAAATATTGCCATAGTTCGAGTCCGTATAGGGTAAGACATAATGATGATGGACCTTATGCATATCGGGCGAAACGATGACCCAACTTAATACATCATCCATTTTTTTGGTCAATTTGATGTTGGCATGTCCAAATTGGGTAGCCACCAAAGAGAGGGACTGATACAACATGACAATACCGATTGGGGTTCCGATGAGAAAAACTCCGAAGAGCGTGAAAACAAATCGGATGACACTCTCCAACGGATGGTGTCGGTTTGCCGTAGTAGTATCAACGTGGTGATCGGTATGGTGCACCAAATGGATCATCCAAAGGGGCTTGACCTTATGTTCGACCAGATGTGCAAGATAGGCACCTATAAAATCCAACAATAAAACGCCAAGCACTATGTAGGCCCAGAAGGGCATTTCGGGCAACCAATTTATAATTCCGAAATTATTTTCGACCGTCCAATCCGCAGATTTGAGAAGCAAAAAGGCCAAGGCAAAATTGACGATAATAGTGGTCAGCGTAAAAAAGAAGTTTGGCAGGGCATGTCTCCATTTTTTGTATTTAAAAGCGAAAAGTGGCAACACTCCTTCCAACAGCCAGAAAAAAGTGATTCCCCCCACAAGTATCAAAGAGCGGTGCCAAGAAGGGATGGTTTCAAAATATTGTATTATGGATTCCATTTCTTAAAAATACAAATTCAAACTAAAGTGCAAGTCCAAAAGTTTTTTGCCAAACTTTTTACTACTTACTGAATACCACCTACTGTTTACTACTTACCGTCCACTCTCCTTTTCATCTCCTCCACAATATTAAAGGCAGCCGGGCAAATAGCCACGTTCTTTAACGTCAGATTACTGATCTGCTGGAACTTTTTCCGGTCGGTATGTGGAAACTCAAGACAGGCCTTCGGACGAACATCATAAATCGAGCAATGGTTATCGTTTCCCAAGAAAGTGCACGGCACTTGTTGTAATACATAATCATTGTCTTCATCGATTTGCAAGTAGGCTTCTATGAATTGTTGGGGTTTCATTCGAAAGTGTTTTGAAATACGTTCTACATCGGCATTGGTGAAAAGTGGGCCTGTGGTTTTACAGCAATTGGCACATTCAAGACAATCCGTTCTTTGAAATTCGGAATTATGAAGGTCCTGCATCAAATAATCTAGATTCTTGGGTGGTTTCTTCCGAAGTTTGGCAAAGAATTTTTTATTCTCCGCATGTCTTTCCTTTGCACGACCCGGAAGCTGTTTTAAAACTTCATCCATTTTCAAAATTTATCCTATCAAAACTAACCAAGAAATAGACAAAAAAGGCATTTTTGTAAAGCAAATCAAAAAGTGCCCATTATGGATATTATTGGCAAGGCCTTGTTGGATTATCAAAATGGAGCATATTCCGAAGATATCACTACCTATTCATCATTGGATGAGCAAGATAGTATACCTCTACCCTATCTTTTTCGTGATTTTCAGGATATGCCATCACTTGAGAAAAAAGCCTTAGAACTATGTCGCGGAAGCATCTTGGACATTGGTGCGGGATCGGGAAGCCATTCTTTATACCTACAAAAAAAGGGTTTTGATGTGACCGCCTTGGATACATCAAAAGGCGCTATTGATACCTGCAGGGCCAGAGGTATAATCAACACAGCACATAGCAGTCTCTATGAGTACAACGATGCAAAATACGATACCTTGTTGTTGCTGATGAACGGCTTGGGGCTGGCCGGAAAATTATCTGAAATCGACCCTTTTCTAGCCCACCTGAAATCAATTCTAAATCCTGAGGGACAGATTCTCGTTGATTCAAGCGATATTATTTATATGTTTGATGAAGACGAAGACGGTGGCCATTGGCTTCCTGAAAGTGCGGCCTACTATGGAGAAGTGGAATTCACCATGGAATATAGAAACCAAAAGAGTGATCCGTTTTGGTGGTTGTACTGTGATTTAAATACTTTACGACGTGCGGCCGAAACAAATAATCTTCACTGTGAACTTGTAATGACCGGTGAACATTACGACTATTTAGCAAGATTGACACGTATGTAATACTACTAGGCACGTTTTTTGCGTTACCTAAATAAAATAGCCCCATGAAAAACCTTTCTTTCTTTGTTGCCTCCATCCTATTTCTTGGTGTACTGCTTGGATGTTCCAAAAATGACAATGGTCAAGAACCTGAAAAAGAAGTCATCATTGACAAGACCGCCAATTTACAGGGCACTGGTGATTCGGCCAACGACATACTTTCCAATGATGAATTTGACAAAATGCTCGTGGAAATTGCCTACGTCACCGGTTTTAGGCCGACACAAGCCTCTATGGATGCTTTTGTAGGTTTTTTGAAACAGCATACCTTCAAAGACCAAATCGAGATGGTCTACACGGAACTGGAATCTCCCAACGTTGAAAGTCTTGAGCTTCAGAAAATTGCCGACCTAGAAAGTGAAAACCGAACAGCTTACAATACCGGAAATACATTGGCCGTTTATATTTATTTCGCCGATGCCCCTTCAAGCGAGGATGATGAGGATGAAGGTCTAGTAACACTTGGTGCGGTCTATCGAAATACTTCAATGGTCATACATGAAGTCACTGTTCGTAGATTGGCAGGACAAAGCCCTTTAATATCCAATTCAGATGTTGAATCGGCAACCCTTAATCACGAATTCGGACACCTATTCGGACTTGTCAATTTGGGCAGCCCTATGGTCAACGACCACGAAGATGAAGATGCCAAGAACCATTGTAATCAAGAAGGTTGTCTTATGCGCGCCGAACTTCAGTTTACCGGGTTTACGAGTAAAAGTCAAAAATTTGCTAAAAACGATGATAGTGACGAGCTTTCTTCTGCATGTTCATTGACAGGGCAGAGTGTTCTTACCATGCTAAAACAGAATGTGGCGAAAGGAAATGCCGTCGTACCCGAAATAAGCTCGGAATGCATTCTCGATCTTCAGGCCAACGGAGGGAATTGAGGTTCAGAGTTCAGAGTTCAGAGTTCAGAGTTCAGAGTTCAGAGTTCAGAGTTCAAAAATGAACTAATCTATGCTCTACACAAATTACTTTTTACACCAAACTGCCTACTTAGGGAATATTCAAATATTTATGGGTCTGTAGGGAAACTTTCCATTTGGGGTTTTGCATAACGTAATCCACTATTAAAGGGGTCACCTTTTCGCGTACGCTCCATTCAGGCTGTAAGTATAAAATACAACCTCCATTGACTTTTGAAGCTTCAGTTTCGGCAAAAATAAGGTCATGATTATTATAGACGATGACTTTCAGTTCATGCGCTTCGTCATAAATCTTCTTTTCTGGCAGCTTGTTTTTTTTGGGGGACAGGCATATCCAGTCCCAAGTACCTGTCAAGGGGTATGCTCCGGACGTTTCGATATGGGTCTGTAATCCTTTGGCCTTAAGGGAGTCCGTTAATGGCCCCATGTCCCAAGTCAGGGGTTCTCCGCCGGTCACGACTATTGTCTTTGAATATTTTGCTGCATTCTCGACAATATGGTCTATGGATGTTGGAGGATGCGTATCGGCATTCCAGCTTTCTTTTACATCGCACCAATGACAGCCTACATCGCACCCGCCTACCCGAATGAAGTAGGCCGCGGTGCCCTTGTGAAAACCTTCGCCTTGAATGGTGTAGAATTCTTCCATCAAGGGAAGCATAAGCCCCCTGTCGACCTGCTCTAAAATGTCCTTTTTGACCATTCGACAAAGATAAGTCTCCTCAAACGGAAATCCTAAATAACAAATCCCTTCCGAAGCTTCAGAGCCAAAAACATGATACGCATTAGAAAATCGGCATAAACAATAAACTCCAGAGCTTATAAACCTTAAAAATTGCTATTTTTAACCCAAATTGAACCGAATGGCTACCAAAGAAGAATTCATCTCCCATATCGAAAAAGGCTACACTACCAAAGGAGATTATATTACCCTCGGGGCTGCAATGCTGAACGAAGAGGCGATTACGAATGCTTTTGTTAAAATTCCCCTTAAAACCCTAAACCGCCATGGCCTTATCGCAGGTGCTACAGGAACAGGAAAAACAAAGACTTTGCAGGTACTCGCCGAAAATCTTTCGGATAAGGGCATTCCTGTATTACTTATGGACTTAAAAGGAGATTTGAGCGGTATCGCCCAACCAAGTCCCGGGCATCCAAAAATAGATGAGCGCCATGCAAGCATCGGATTGCCTTTTGAGCCCAAAAATTTTCCCGTCGAAATTTTATCACTGTCCGAACAAGATGGTGTCAAACTAAGAGCCACAGTTTCTGAATTCGGGCCTATTCTATTGTCTCGAATCTTAGATCTTTCGGAAACCCAAGAAGGGATCGTCGCAGTTGTTTTTAAATATTGTGACGACAACAAACTGCCCTTGTTAGACCTAAAGGATTTTAAAAAGGTGCTGCAATATGCCACCGGAGCAGGCAAAGCAGAATTCACGAAAGACTATGGACGTATCTCAACGAGTTCCACCGGAACCATTCTTCGTAAGATCATTGAGTTGGAACAACAAGGCGCCGATCTATTTTTTGGGGAGAAATCATTCGAGGTCGACGATTTGACAAGAATCGATGAAAATGGTAGGGGTTATATCAATATCATCCGCTTGACGGATATACAGGATAGACCTAAACTTTTTTCCACCTTTATGCTAAGCCTGTTGGCTGAGATCTATTCCACTTTTCCCGAACAGGGCGATAGTGATAAACCGGAGCTCATTCTATTTATAGATGAGGCCCACCTTATTTTCAACGAAGCATCGAAGGCACTTTTAGACCAAATCGAAAGTATCGTCAAGCTAATTCGGTCCAAAGGTATCGGACTGTATTTCGTGACACAAAACCCTACCGATGTACCCAATGAAGTGCTGGCGCAGTTAGGCCTTAAGGTACAACATGCCCTACGGGCTTTTACCGCCCGAGATCGCAAGGCTATAAAACTGACCGCCGAAAATTATCCGCTATCCGATTACTACGACACAAAAGAGGTATTGACCTCATTGGGAATTGGGGAGGCCTTGGTTTCGGCTTTGGATGAAAAAGGAAGACCCACTCCCCTTGCGGCCACATTACTGAGAGCGCCCATGAGTCGTATGGACGTTCTGACAGACAGTGAACTGAAGGAGATCATCGACAACTCAAAACTTGTCAAAAAATACGGAGAGGTCATCGATAGGGAAAGTGCCTATGAAATGCTCAACGAAAAAATCGAGAAAGCCGAAAAAGAAGCCGAAAAAGAAAAAACGAAATCAACGACGCGAAGAACATCAAGTCGCAGAAGCACACGACAAAATCCCGTAATAAAAGTGTTGACCAGCGCCACTTTCATTAGAGGGGTCTTGGGTGTTCTGAAAAAAGTGATGCGCTAAAGCTATGAGAAAAATTCTGATTTTAAGTTTTACGACACTACTGTTATTTGGTTGCAAAGAAGAGGTGGACACGACCTTTTTGATTACCAATACAAGTATCGGAAAATTGGATAAAATAAGTTTGGCACGCGATCTAGAAATAATCTATGCCGAAGATTCCATTGTAAAGGACACAACGGTTATCAATCTATCGAACAATGCCAAAAAAGTGAGGGTCTATGAAAAGGGAGGAAAACATTTGTTGACCCTAACACCTAGTTCAGACAGTATTCCCACCATTGAAAACGTGAAAATAGAGGATATGCGCTTCGTCACTGAAAAAGGAATCGGCTTGAACAGCACGTTTAAAGACATCAAAGACAATTATGCCATCCGCAAAATAATCACCTCAATGAACAATGTGGTAATTTTACTCAAGGATAGTGATATGTATTTTACCATCGATAAGAAAGAACTGCCATCGAGCCTACAATATGGCTCAAGCCGAAACATTGAGGCAGTCCAGATTCCAGATAAGGCCAAAATCAAATATTTGATGATTGGCTGGGAGTAGCTCGGAAACTACATTCGATCATTTTTACTTACCTTTTAGTTTCTCATTTTCAACATCGTTAACAAGTAAAAGCTATGAACCCATTATTACAATATTTACTTGTACAGCGCGCCAAAGAAAAACTAAAGACCAAAAAGGGAAGCGAAAAAATCAGTAAAAAGCAGCTTGTTAAAGAAATCAGGACTGGACAGGTAGAATTCTCGCACGCCCTAAAAGAAATTCTTTTTATCACCATTGGAGTCTTCGCGGCCGGCTTCGGACTAAAAGGTTTTTTATTGCCCAATGATTTTATCGATGGCGGCGCAACCGGAGTATCGTTATTGATAAAGGTCACGTCAAATATTCCGTTAGGGATATTACTTGTTCTGGTAAACACTCCTTTTATATTACTTGGCGCTAGAACCATTGGCAAGAAGTTCGCCATTAAAAGCATTATCGCCATTATCATTCTCGCTCTTGTGGTGCACTTTGTGCACTATCCGACCATTACCGATGACAAACTATTGATTGCCGTATTCGGAGGTTTTTTTCTCGGCCTCGGTATCGGTATGGCGATGCGGGGCGGTGGGGTTATTGACGGAACGGAGGTGCTGGCCATCTACCTTAGTCGAAAATGGCACATGACGGTTGGCGATGTGTTATTATTGATCAACATTGTAATTTTCTCGGCAGGTGCATATTTACTATCCATAGAAACGGCGCTTTATGCTATACTTACTTATTTGGTAGCAGCAAAAACGGTCGATTATGTTGTAGATGGTGTCGAAGAATACATGGGTGTTACCATAATCTCAACCAAAAGTGAAGAAATACGGGTAATGCTGACCTCAAAACTAGGTCGGGCCTGTACCATTTATCAGGGTCGCGGTGGTTACGTAAAAAATGAAATTGAAAGAAATTCCAATGACATCATCTATACGGTAATTACCAGATTGGAGCTTGCCAAACTGAGTACCGAAATCGACAAGATCGATAAGAAAGCTTTTATTGTTATGAACGTCGTGAAAGATATCAAGGGGGGCATGATCAAAAAAAAGCCCTTGAAAGAATAGTTATGACAATATTCACCAGGAAAAAACTTAACTCCGTTTTTTGGTTTGATACTGGGTCCGATTGGCCAGTACACAATCTTTGTACGTTTGGGCCCATTCGGTAAGTTCGATCAACTTTTGTAGATAAGAATGTCCGAAGTCGGAAAGTTCATATTCTACACGCACCGGAACTTCGGGGTACATGGTTCGTACCAAATAGCCATCACCTTCAAGTTGCTTTAATCTTTCGCTCAATACCTTATTGGATATTCCATACACCTTTTTCTTAAGTTCATTAAAGCGTAAAATAGGATAATAACCCAGGTGCATGATAATCAAGATACTCCATTTGTCGGTAGCCATGGCCATGACATCTCGAATTGGGCATGCCATTGTCATGTCTCTAAGGTTGACATGGCCGAACATTTTTTTTAATTTTTTCTTGGCGTTAACCTTCTGATGCTCAGTAATAGTTTCTATTTCCATACCTTGTGCGACTTTTGAAACCCTGCTAGAATCGCAAATTAATCTTTAATTTTGGTATTAATTAAAGATTAAGTTACTAAAAGTAACCTAATGAAAAAAATAATTGCCAAATTAATTCCATTGGCTTATGGCCAGTACTACACTATACTTTCCCTATTTGCACCGAAAAAAACCGCTGAAAAAGCTTTCCATCTTTTCTGTACGATTCGAAAAGGAAAAGTTTTACCGCAACAAAAAGAATATTTAGATGCTGTCAAACATGAAATGCTTCACATCGGAGAACATCACATACAAACGTATTCTTGGCCGGGAAAAGGAAAGACCGTGCTCTTGGTTCACGGTTGGGAAAGCAATACTTTCCGTTGGCGGAATTTAATAGAAAAACTCAAGAAAAAAGACTTCAACATTCTTGCTTTCGATGCGCCTGGTCATGGGTATTCCACTGGAAAATATCTTTATGTTCCTCTATATGCCGAAGTCTTACAACATCTCATAATCAAGTACCGTCCCAAGTTTTTGGTAGGCCATTCGGTTGCCGGAATGACCATACATTACAATGAATATAGAAATCAAAATACCGATATTGAAAAAATCGTAACGGTGGCCTCCCCTTCTGAATTCCACGAAATTATGGAGCACTTTCAAAATATCTTGAAATTCGATAACCGTGTCATGGGTGCTTTGGACGATTATATACAACATCGGTTCGGATTCTACATTCGTGAATTTTCAACCTCGGAGTTTGCAAAAACAAATACCAAAAAAGGACTTTTATTTCATGATAAATTGGATAAAATTACACCTTATCACGCTTCGGTCAAGGTACAGGCCAATTGGAAAAGAAGTACGCTTATCAGCACCGAAGGTTTCGGGCACTCTATGCACCAAGACGAAGTTAACGATCAAATTGTTGATTTTTTGGAGTCATAGGAAAGAAGTATTTTTAAACATTGTCATGTTGAGCCTTTCGACTTTATTTCGGCAGTCGCGATGACCACGCCCGAGACGATAGTTAAACTTAAAAGCAATCCAAATGCAAAATGTAACTCCTTTCCATATTGCCATTCCCGTCCACAATTTGGCGGAATGCAGAACCTTCTATCGTGAAGTATTGAATTGTGAAGAAGGTCGAAGTAGCGACCATTGGGTCGATTTCAACCTTTTTGGCCATCAGTTGGTCATTCACTATAAGCCGAAAAATGAAAAGGAAAATTTGCATCATAACCCTGTTGACGGGCACGATGTTCCAGTACCCCATTATGGTGTGGTCTTACCTTGGAAAACCTTTACATCTTTTTCAGAAGAACTTAAATCAAAAGGAATCAAATTCATCATTGAACCTTATATCCGTTTTGAAGGTCAAGTAGGCGAGCAGGCCACGATGTTCTTTTTAGACCCCGCGGGCAATGCCCTGGAATTCAAGGCGTTTAAGGACATAGGGCAACTATTCGCAAAGTAGTGCAATTGCCTTCATTTATTTGGTGCTAGATGTTCTCCTATCTTTCTTAAATGACATTCTTTTTATGACAAGCGAGAGCTGTCAATTATTTATTAACGATAAAGGCCTTAGCCTCTCTATTACCACCCGATTCAAAGGTGATATAATAAACCCCATTGGACAATGATGCAACATCTACCACCTCAAACTCTCCATGTTCTTCGTTAAAGACACGTTCTGCCAATTTCTGGCGCATGCTGTTAAAAAGCATCACCCTTACTTCATTTGATTGATATGGAGTCAATTCAATATTTAGTTGACCCTGTGTTGGGTTTGGATAGATAATCGAAGTAAGGTCGGCATTCTCCAATTTTTCAACGGTTATCAATGTAGTATCGGTAAAACTACCGTCAATCGTTGTGACGGTGATTGAGACCGTGCCTTCAGAAACGGCGGTTACATTTCCGTCATTATCCACTGTCGCTATGCTTTGGTCGCTAGTGGACCAAGCTACTTGAGTATTGTTGGCATTGACGGGAGATATCGTGACGTTCAAGGTTATTGTTTCCCCCTCATACAACGTAGCTGTAGCAAGAGAAACAATTACCCCGCTTACATGAACTCTACTATTATCAATTATAATCGTCGCTGTAGCACTGAAGCCACCATCATTTGTTGTCACGGTTATTGAAGCTGTACCTTCTGAAACCCCTGTAACATGTCCATTATTATCAACCGTGGCCACACTTTCATCACTGGAAGACCATACCACGGAATCGTCTTCAGCATTTGAAGGGGCTATCGTAACAGATAAATTTATGGTCTCGCCTTCTGATAGCGTTGCGGTACCATGAGAAAGGCTAACACCGCTTACACGAACGATTCCATTTTGAACATTTACCTCGCGAGTTGCCTCGAAACCGCCATCATCGGTAATAACTGATATTGTGGCCGTACCTTCAGATACTGCAATTACATGGCCATTCGCATCGACCGTGGCTATATTCTCGTTGGTTGTACTCCAAGTCACCGCGGTATTACTCGCATTGGTTGGACTTACCAACGCTACCAAATCTGCACTTTCTCCTACGTTCATTATTAGCTCACTGGCCGAAAGGGCAACACCTGAAACCGCAATACTACCCAAACTTGTAAACTTCCACTTCATAAAATCCGAGCCATCGTTCAAATAGGTCTTTATACTGGCACCATTCTGTACTGAGTTATTCTCCACCCCTAAATACAAACCATTGGACTTACTTTTAATGGCATACTCATCATTACCTAAATATTCGATAGCCCATTGTTGATTCGCATTACCATGGTAAGGATACTGTAAGACATTCGTGCCCGAATTTTGCCCATCGCCCTCTACATCCAAATAATTACCGCTTTCGGCCTTGATTGTAAAGAAACTGATATCTGTGGACTCGAACATAAATTGTTGGCTTGTAGCAGCACCTAAATCAGACTGTACGATATCGGCCAGAGGTTCTATTGAAGAATTGTAAACATCCATTACTTTTCCGCTTCCTACGTTGGTCACTTGATAAATTCCGGGCTGAATACTAGTTGATGGTACATTGGGATCCAATTGATTGATCCATTCCCTAATTAGAACAACGGCTTTTTCATCCACTAAATTTTTAGCCAAGGGAGGCATCATTATCGTGGTATTCACTGAATTTGTCCTATGGTATAAAATAGATTGGGATGCATCACCAGGTACTAATATTTTCTCTCCTGGTATACCTATGGGAGTATTGGTGCCAGCTGTCAAAAGACCTGTTTGTTCCAGAG
>CAYGPR010000040.1:0-36925 GCA_964351985.1 uncultured Maribacter sp.
GATAAATTCCCGCCTAGACCTTCTTTCCATTTGCTGAAAATCAGTTTTCGGGCCAGGGCCAATTGTTGTTCGTACCACCAGCCGTTCTGTCCGTAGGGTTCGTATTTAAGCCCGACTTCTACGGCCCAAAAGAAGAGCTTCTTCTTGATGCCTGTTAAATCTGCTCCTTTGGCTAGAATTTTGTCATATACTTTTTCAAGTAGCCGGGGCACGGCGGTCATAACATGTGGTTCTACTTCTTTGATATATTCACTTATTTGGTCGATGGGCGCAAAATAAACGGTTACACCTGCATATTGATACAAATAGATCATCATGCGCTCATAGATATGACAGATGGGCAAAAAACTTAAGCATTTTACTTTGCCATATTCGATGGGCAATCTTTTGGAGCTTTCCAAGGCATTGCTCACCACATTATCATGGGATAGCATGACCCCTTTAGGTCTTCCGGTAGTACCCGAAGTATAAATTAAGGTCGCCAAATCATCTGGTTTTACGGAATCTTTTAATTTCTCGACCTCGTCTTGGTTTGAATCGTTCGCTCCCAAGTCTAGTACCTCGGTCCAGTTTTTGCAATCCGAAAGTGTATCGAAAGAATATACTTCTTTTAGACTCGGCACTTGATCCTTAATGGCCTTTACCTTATCGTAAACTTCCTGACAAGAGACAAAACAATAACTCGCCTCTGAGTGGTTCAGCACATAGGCATAATCCTCTTCTGAAATCGTCGGATAAATCGGTACATTTTGCGCCCGGAGTTGCAATATTCCGATGTCCATGATATTCCATTCGGTACGGTTGCTCATTGAAATGAGGGCAATCTTGTCGTTGGGCTTTACTCCCATACGCAATAGAGCGCGACTAATCGAATTGGCCTTGTCGATATATTCTTGGGTTGAAGTGGCAATCCATTTTCCGTTGTATTTGGTTACAAGGGATTTTTCCAGTTTAAAATTTTCCAACTGGTAATACGGAAAATCGAAGAGACGGGTGATATTTTGCATATTTGGTTTCTACTTGGTAACTGCAAAATAGTGAAAAAAGTGGTGTGATGTTTATTGTTTAGGGATTGGAGATTAAAGTTAATGGATCAAAGAGTCAAAAACGTCAAACAAAAAAGAATTTGTTAAGCCATTGAAGGCTCTCCGAAAATTATAAACCCCAAAATCAAATACTACCAACCGACAACTGTTTATTGTCCACCTACTTTCTCAATCCATTCCCTAGCATTCACAAAAGCTTGTAACCAAGGCGAAACCTCGTCATTTCTGTCAGTAGGGTAGTAAGCCCAGTTCCAAGGAAAGGTAGAGCGTTCGATATGAGGCATGGTTACCAGGTGTCTTCCAGTGACATCGCAAAGCATTGCGGTATTGAAATCACTACCATTCGGATTTGAGGGATAGTTTTCATACCCATATTTAGCAACGATATCATAGTTATCTTCGGAATGCGGGAGAGAGAATTTACCTTCCCCATGCGATATCCAAACCCCTAAGGTCGTTCCTGCTAGACTCGATAACATAACGGAATTGTTTTCCAAAACTTTGACGGAAGTAAAATTGCTCTCATGCTTGTGGGAATCATTATAGGTCATCTTCCCATGCGTTTCGTGTTCGGGATTGATGAGGTCCAATTCCATAAACAATTGGCAACCGTTGCAAATTCCGACGGAGAGGGTATCGGGTCGTGCAAAGAAATCCTTGATGACCTTATTCGCTTTTTCATTATACTTGATAGCACCGGCCCATCCTTTAGCACTTCCCAAGACATCGGAATTGGAGAAACCGCCGACGGCACCTAAGAACTGAATGTCTTCCAAGGTTTCCCTGCCGGATATTAAATCGGTCATATGCACGTCCTTTACATCGAAACCGGCCAAATACATGGCATTGGCCATTTCGCGTTCTGAGTTGCTGCCTTTTTCACGGAGGATGGCTGCTTTTGGTCTGTCATTACGAGGAGCATCCCCCTCAGGGCTTTGCGACGAAGTAATCTGTCCGTTTGCGGTAGATTGCTTCACTTCGTTCGCAATGACCCCTGTAAAGTTTTTCGGAAACACATACGCCAACGGCTGCTCCTTGTAATTATCAAAGCGGTCTTTGGCCAATCCATTTGAAGTTTGCTTGTCATCCAACAAATAGGAAGTCTTGAACCAAGTATCACGAAGTGCGTTAATGTTCAGGCCCATTTCCATACCGCCATTTTTGATGGTCAGTTCTGGTCTGGAAACTACTTTCCCTATTTTTTTGAAATCGATGTTTTGGGTTGATAAAATTTGTTCTATGGATACATCCTTGGACTGAAAAACAATTCCCGCATTCTCGGAGAACAACATTTTTATGGTATCGGATTCACCCAAACCAGACAAATCCAATTCAGCCCCTAAATCGACATCCGCAAAGCATAATTCCAATAAAGTGGTAATCAATCCTCCAGAAGCAATATCATGACCTGCAACAATTTGGCCTTGCTTAATTAAAGTTTGAATTGAATTGAAAACTTTTTTGAAATAGGCATTGTCTTTTATCGTTGGTGCTTCACTGCCAACGGCATTTAATATTTGTCCGAAAGAAGAACCTCCAAGTTTATAATTGTCTTTTGAAAGATTGATATAGTAAATGTAACTACCCTCTTTTTGAAGAACAGGTTCGACTACTTTCGTGATGTCATTACAGTTTCCGGCAGCGGAAATGATAACCGTACCGGGACTGATTACATCACCATCTTTATATTTCTGTTTCATGGAAAGGGAATCCTTTCCCGTTGGGACGTTGATGCCCAAAGCGATGGAAAAATCCGAAATGGCCTGTACCGCTTCGTACAATCTGGCATCTTCACCTTCGTTCTTACATGGCCACATCCAGTTGGCGGAAAGGGAAACGGATTTCAGTCCGTCTTTCAAAGGTGCCCAGATGATATTGGTCAAAGCTTCGGCAATACTGTTCTTGCTTCCTGCAGAGGGGTCGATTAGCCCAGAAATAGGTGAATGACCTATACTCGTAGCTATTCCCTCTTCCCCTTTAAAATCCAACGCCATGACACCAACATTGTTCAATGGTAGTTGTAACGGCCCCGCGCATTGCTGTTTCGCAACTCGCCCGCCCACACAGCGGTCAACTTTGTTCGTGAGCCAATCTTTACAGGCGACCGCTTCCAATTGCAATACTTGGTCTAGATAGTCATGGAAGAATTCCAACGAATATTGGGCATCTTCATATTTTCTTTCGACGGTTTTATCTGTCAATATCGTTTTTGGTGAACTTCCGAAAATATCGGAAAGGTTTACATCCATTGGCTTTTCGCCCGTGGTTTTCGATTCGAAGGTAAAACGGTCGTCGCCTGTAACTTCTCCGACCTCGTACATGGGAGAGCGTTCCCGTTCCGCAATTCTGGCCAACAGCGCGGCATTGTCTTTTCCAATGACCAAGCCCATGCGTTCTTGCGATTCGTTCCCGATGATTTCTTTGGCAGATAGGGTAGGGTCACCGATGGGGAGTTTATCCAAATCGATTTTTCCGCCGGTTTCTTCTACCAATTCCGATAGGCAGTTGAGGTGTCCCCCTGCGCCATGATCATGAATGGAAACGATGGAATTCTTATCACTCTCCACCATCCCACGAATGGCATTGGCCGCACGTTTCTGCATTTCAGGATTCGAGCGTTGTACCGCATTCAATTCAATGGCCGAACTAAATTCGCCGGTATCAGCGCTGGAAACGGCTGCGCCGCCCATGCCAATGCGGTAGTTGTCACCACCTAAGATGACGATCTTATCCCCTGTTTGTGGGATGTCCTTTAAAGCTTGTTCGGCTTTTCCGTAGCCGATACCGCCAGCCTGCATAATCACTTTGTCATAGGCGAGTCGCCTAGGCATCTCGACTCCGCTCGATGTGACAGTTTCTTGGTGTTCAAACGTCAACACCGAACCAACAATTAAGGGCTGTCCGAATTTGTTTCCAAAATCAGAGGCACCGTTGGATGCTTTTATCAGAATATCCATGGGCGTTTGATAGAGCCACTCACGTGCCGGCATTCCGTTTTCCCAAGGGCGTTCTTCTGCTAGTCTTGAATACGCGGTCATATACACCGCAGTGCCTGCCAATGGCAAGGAACCTTTACCACCTGCCAAACGATCCCGTATTTCGCCTCCTGAACCCGTGGCGGCTCCGTTGAAAGGTTCGACGGTCGTGGGAAAGTTATGGGTTTCCGCTTTTAACGAGATTACGGAATCAAATGCCTCCTCTCGATAAAAATCCGGCTTATCGGCTGTTTTCGGTGCGAATTGCATCACTTTCGGACCTTTGATAAAAGCAACATTGTCTTTATAGGCCGAAACAATATCATTCGGATTTTCTTGAGATGTTTTCTTGATGAGTTTGAACAACGAAGTCGGTTTTTCTTCGCCATCGATTACGAAGGTGCCGTTAAAGATTTTATGCCGACAATGTTCCGAATTCACCTGACTAAAACCAAAAACCTCGGAATCGGTCAATTTGCGTCCCATTTTGGTCGCTAGTGAATTCAGGTAATCTACTTCTTCCTCATTGAGCGCCAAACCTTCTTGTTGGTTGTAGGCCGCAATATCATCGATTTCCAAAATGGATTCCGGTTGTACGTCTATGGTATAAATATCTTGTGTGAGCGAACTATATTTTTGGGAAATCATCGGGTCGAAATCCGTGAAATCTTTATCTACGGCTTGAAATTCCTCTATTCTGATAACCCCTGATACACCCATGTTCTGCGTTATTTCAGTGGCATTCGTACTCCAAGGTGTAATCATCGCTGCACGCGGCCCAATAAAAAAGGCGTCCAATGACGCCGCGTTTATTTTGGGTCGGTCGCCGAATAACCAAATCAGTTTGTTTATGTCTTCCTGAGAAAGTTCTTGTTTCGTTTGAACTGCAAAAACTTTGTTGGTCGCATCCCCGAAAAAGTGAATCATTTATACAACGAATTGTTAGGTTTGAGAAAGTGCAAATTTACTGCTTTTTCATAGAAGATTTTCAGGTAATAGTTAACAGTTTTAAAACGGAATTGTTGATAGCGAAACACTCTTATAAAGGGATTAAAAACTAGAATCGGGTAATTTAGTTATGCATTTTATCCGAAACTCTCAATAGTTCAAGTAGGGCAACAAAATATCAAGAGGATTTCCCTATCTTTTTCGGAACTAAATAACAGAACCATGAAAAGAAAATATTTTGTTTTAAGTACGGCGCTATGCCTTTCAGCCTGCTTGACTTTATCCTCACAAAAGAAAAAATCCAACAAACAAATCGAAAAATTAAAGACCGAGGCTGCTTCTATGGTGGAGAGCGATGCCAAAAACCTACAGGTCATGGTGGATAAGGTCTTTAGTTTTGCTGAATTGGGATTTCAGGAAATCGAATCCTCAAAATATTTAACCGGCATTCTTGAAGAAAACGGATTTAAAATCGAGAACTCCATTTCAGGAATTCCCACTGCTTGGTTCGCCAAATGGAGTAACGGGGAGGGCCCTGTCATCGCTCTGGGAAGCGATGTGGACTGTATTCCAAAAGCATCACAGTATCCAGGAGTTGCTTATCATAAACCTATTGTCGAAGGAGCCCCGGGACACGGTGAAGGCCATAATGCTGGCATACCCATGAATATTTCGGCAGCGCTTGCCGTAAAAAAGATTATGGAGCGGGAGAACATTTCCGGTACCCTTTTGGTATGGCCGGGCATTGCGGAGGAACTGCTTGGGGCAAAAGCTTGGTACGTGCGAGATGGACTCTTCGACAACATCGATATGTGCATTTTCACGCATGTAAGCAGTAATTTGAGTGTTTCCTATGGACCGACCCGAGGGACGGGATTGATATCTGTGGAATATTCCTTCGAGGGAGAATCGGCCCATTCCGCAGGGGCACCATGGCGTGGTAAAAGTGCTTTGGATGCTGCCGAACTGATGAATATCGCATGGAACTATAAGCGAGAGCATTTGCATCCCCTCCGTCGTTCGCATTCCATTTTTACCGATGCCGGGGACCAGCCGAACGTTGTACCGTCAAAAGCATCCATTTGGTTTTATTTCCGTGACATCAAGTATGACGGCATAATGGAAATGTACAACGAGGCCAATGATGTCGCCAAGGGTGCTGCTTTGATGACGGGAACGACTATGAAGTCCAAAATTCTGGGTGCTGCATGGCCGAGACACTACAACAAGGTCATCGCGGAGACCATGTATGAAAATATCAAAAAAGTAGGATTGCCCAAATGGTCGGAAGAAGATCAAGCCTTGGCCAAAGCCGTTCAGACCGAAGTTGGCTCAAAAGAAATCAAAGGGCTTGATACTGAGCTTTCTCCACTAGGCCTGCCTGTTACAGAACCTATCAGTGGGGGTTCCGATGATATCGGCGATATTTCTTGGAAAACCCCAACGGTTACGATGCGTTTCCCATCCAACATTCCAGATCTACAAGGCCATCATTGGAGCAATGCCATTGCCATGGCGACCCCGATCGCCCATAAAGGCGTGGTTGCCGGCGCAAAAACCGAGGCGATGACCATTCTGGACTTTCTTTTAAAACCCGAACTTTTGAAAGGTGCGTGGGATTATTTCAATAACGAACAGACCAAAGAAACAAAGTTCATTCCCATGATTTCCGAAGAGGATAAACCACCGATTTACTTAAATTTAGATAAGCAAGGGGAGTTTCGTGCTGAATTGGAAAAATACTATTACGATGAGACGAAGTACGACTCGTATTTAGAGCAGTTGGGGGTGGAGTACCCGACTTTGAAGGAGGATTGAACTTGAATCATCATTGTCAGTTCGAGCGGAGTGGAGAACTACAACCCGTTCTCGACTCCGCTCGAACTGACGGACAACTATTTATTGTTCTCCAACAACGCCATATAGAACCCATCATACCCACTTTTTGAGGCATAGATTTTCTTTTCCTTGGCCAAGGTAAATTCCTTACCCTCTTCCGAAGCCAAAAACGATTTTACTTGGTCATTGTTTTCTTGCGGAAGGATGGAACAGGTGGCATACACCATTTTACCGCCAGCCTTTACAATTTTGCTATAGCTGCGAAGAATCTCCTGTTGGGTCTTCGTAATTTTTTCAAGAAAGTCGGGCTCTAGTTTCCACTTGGTATCCGGGTTTCTGCGGATGACCCCGAGTCCTGTACAAGGGGCATCTATCAAAACCCTGTCCGCACTTCCGTAGAGTTTTTTGAAGACTTTGGTGGAATCGATTTCGCGCGGTTCGATATTATGGGCACTGTTTCTTCTAGCACGGCGTTTCAGTTCTTTGAGTTTACTACCGTAAATATCCAAGGCAATTAATTGCCCTTTGTTTTCCATGAGGGCGGCCAGATGCAACGATTTTCCACCTGCTCCGGCGCAAGTATCGACCACGCGCATTCCCGGTTTTACATCCAATAGTTCGGCGACCAATTGTGAAGAAGCATCCTGCACTTCGAAAAATCCGTTTTTAAAGGCTTGCGTTACGAATACATTCGCACGTTCGGGAAGTCGCAATGCCAACGGATATCCTTTAATCGGTTCAGTAACAATACCTTCGTCCAAAAGTGCTTTACGCAATTTTTCTTTGGTTGTTTTTAAAGTATTCGTTCTTAAAATGACTTCGGCCTGCTGGTTGAGTGCTGCACTTTCAGCATTCCATAATTTTTCGCCCAATGTCTTTTCACAAATTTCATCGATCCAATCGGGAAATGCCTCACGGTACTTTCTGATTTTTGAAAGGTCATCGAATTTTCCTTTGATTCGGCGTTCAGGAGTGGGTTCGATTTGCTTCCAATCCGGCAACGGAATTCCCGATAAAACCGCCCAGACCGCCCACATGCGGAATAAATCCGGACGACTGTACGGCGCTTTCACTTCGGCAATTTCTGCATACAACCTTTTATATCGGACAATCTCATAGGTGGTTTCTGCGATAAAGGCGCGATCCCGTGCCCCCCAACGCTTGTCGAATTTCAAGACTTTTTGGATTACTTTATCGGCATATTCCCCTTCGTTAAAAGTCAAATTCAAGGCATCGATAACGGCGAAGACCAGGTTTCTGTGGAGTTTCATTCTCAAAAATTAAGGCTGCAAAGGTATTGTTTTAGAAGGGATTCCCTTTATTTTTGAGAAACTTTATCTCAATGCGGTATTTGTATTTCTTATTGGTTTCTATGCTGATTTTTTCGTGTTCGGAAACCAAAAAACCAACTCCCTTTACATTTGTTGGTGTAGAAACTATTTATGAGGATTCATTAAGTATTAGGGCGATTGAAATCATGTGGAATAGTGTGGCCTTTGCAGCCAATAACGGCACCTTTGGGTCGATTGATCTAAGTTCAGGTAAGGTACGCACCAATATTGAGAGGTACGATACCATTGTGCCCGAGTTTCGAGCAGTGGCACACAATGCGACAGATTTTTTCATGCTTTCGGTGGCCAATCCCGCTTTACTTTACAAAACTGGGGAAGACGGTAAAATGGATTTGGTTTATAAGGAAGAGGATGATGCCGTTTTTTATGATGCCATGACCTTTTGGAACAATAGGGAGGGAATTGCAGTAGGCGATGCAATGAACGGATGTATTTCAATCATAATTACACGAGATGGTGGGCACCACTGGACCAAACTTTCGTGTGACAACCTACCGGAAGCCATTGAAGGTGAAGGTGCCTTTGCCGCAAGTAACACGAACATTGAAATAGTAGGCGATAAGACATGGGTGGCTACCACTAGTGGCCGTATTTATTTTTCTCCGGATAAAGGAAAAATCTGGGAAGTCTACCAAACACCGATTGTAAATGCCGAACCCACTCAAGGCATCTATTCCATGGACTTCTGGGACGAGAAGCTGGGAATCGCCATAGGCGGTGATTATACAAACCCGGAAAACAACTCGGCGAACAAGGCAATTACGACAGATGGCGGCAAAACATGGAAGCTGGTCGCCAATGGTCAAGAACCCAATTATAAAAGTTGCGTACAGTTCGTTCCCAATTCTGATGGCAAGGAAATCGTTGCTTTAGGCTTTACAGGAATTTCGTATTCGAGCGATATGGGAAATACTTGGAAGAAAGTATCCGAAGAAGGGTTTTACACGCTTCGATTTTTCAATGATTCCATAGCATATGCGGCTGGGAAAGGAAGGATTTCAAAGTTGACATTTAGGTAATTTGAACTATCGGTTCGAGCGCAGTCGAGAACTTTAATAACACGTATCTCGACTGCGCTCAATGTGACAGAACTATTTTAAATGTTCATGACCACAAAACCTCGACCTTTCTTTTTATACCAAATACCCTGGTATTTATACAATTTTCGTCCATTGACGTGAACGACTTTATTGCCGCGTGGTAAATGTCGCACTTTGATGCCGACAGGTGGGCGCACAGCAATATATTTTCTACCTCTTTTGAAATACCAATTTCCGTTTCTGAAATGGTACTTTTTGCCTTTGTGCACAAACACTTTTGACGTATGGCTTTTAACCACTATTACATTTTCAAAGAAAACTTTTTCAGTGGCATTATTTGCATTTACAGAAAGTACGGTTCCGAAAAGAGCCATTGCGACGAACATAACTTTAAAATTATTCATAGCTTTTAATTGTATGGGTTATATCTTTTTGACCTTTAAATAGTGAGATGGTTTAATAGAAAAAGAGGCCATTTGGCCTCTTTTTCTGTCTTTTATAGAAAATGATTTATCGAAATCCACCACCGCCACGTTTTTGACGGTATTGCTTTATCAATTGCCGTTTGAATTCTTCCTCCGAACGCAATAATAAAAGCGTTTTTTTGGCCGATATGACTTTGGTAATATTCTCGATAAACGCTTTGTCCAACTCCTCTTCTTCTTCCTCAAAACTGAGGTATTGCTTCAATAATTGGTCGGCTTCTTTTTCAGATAGATTTTCAGATTCCTTTATTTTGTTGCGTATTTGACTACGTTCTTTTTGGCGCAAGGCTTCCCTTTTTTCTTCGTATTCGTTGTAGATAGGCCAAAAAGCCTGAGCTTCCTTTGTGCTTAGATCCAAACGTTCCGTAATAAAGGCAACTTTCAAGGATTTTATCTTATCCTTGTCAGGGCGATTTTGCCCGAAGGACAGGGTTACAGCCAACAGCAGTACAATCAGCATTGTTTTTTTTAGATTATTCATCGTCTTCAAGATTTAACGCTTCAAAGTCATCAATGTTTTCGTCAAGATATTCCAACATGTATTCTTCCGCAAAGCGATTTTCTAAAATATCGTTTATCTCCAGTTCATCGATGGGCAGGACTTCTGCGATTTCATAGGTGCTCAAATCGAATTCATTATTCTCGAAATAGGTCTCAATATCGGAAGCGGCCAAATCGTCAAAAGTGGGTGCTTCCGCTGAATTCCAATTTAATCCTAGAAAGACCAAAACAATGGCCGCTATCGATGCCGTCGCATAATAATATTTTTTGTACGGATTTAGTCGGATAACTTTAGTTTCCTCCGTATCCATCTTTTTCAGGATGTTCTCGTGCAACGATTCAAAATAGTTTTCAGGAATGACAAAACCTTCCTCCTTAGGAATGTTGGACGGTTCTTCGTAAAGTCTATCCATCAACCTATCATTAAAACCTTCGAAGTATTCTTCAGGGGTTTTAAAAGGATTTTTTTTGTTCAATTCGTTCATCACTTTAGTTTGACTATCAAATGGTTAAAAGGTTTAATCTTCCTTTAAAAATGATTCTATTTTTTTTACCGCCAAATGGTACGAGGCTTTCAATCCGCCTACGGAGGTTTCGAGAATTTCCGAAATTTCCTCATACTTCAATTCTTGAAAATATTTCATGTTGAACACCAGTTTCTGTTTTTCCGGTAAGGTTGCGATCGCTTTCTGAAGTTTCAATTGAATTTCGTCTCCCTCAAAATAAACATCCGATTGCAGGTTATTTATCATGCTGTCTTGAAGTTCACTATTTTCTATTCCCGATTTTTTTGATTTAACCTTTAAAAAGCTCAAGGCCTCATTGGTTGCGATACGGTACATCCACGAATAGAGTTTGCTATCGCCTTTGAATCCGTCGATATTTTTATAGACTTTGATAAAAGTATTTTGTAGCACATCATCGGTATCGTCATGGTCCAACACAATCCTTCGGATGTGCCAATACAATCTTTGTTTATAGGTATCGACTAACACCTCAAAGGCTTGAGACTGGGTATCTTTCGATTGTAACTGATTCACTAAAGTTTCCTCTGCCAACAATGATTCTCGGACTTAAGTTCGGGTCTAGGACTATAAAGTTAAGGAAAGGTTTAATATTGGTCTTTCCTGTGAGCCAAATAAAAGTGCCTAAAAGAGGAAAGAGCGTAGATGTGACGAAGCAATCTGTTCGACCTTAGTGCTAGGTTTCAACAGATTGCTTCGTCGCATTTAAAACTTTATAGAAACTGGAAAATATCTGGAATGCTCCTCGCAAAGACGATTCCCTAACCCAGAGACTGCATCTCAACTAACTTTTTGTAAGTACCATTTTTGGCCAAAAGTTCATCGTGCGTGCCCTGCTCTACGATTTCACCTCTTTGGAGCACTACAATATTATTTGCTTTTTGTATAGTCGATAGGCGATGCGCGATAACGATAGAAGTTCTGTTTCGCATCATTTTTTCCAAAGCATCTTGTACCAAACGCTCGCTTTCGGTATCTAGAGCGGATGTCGCCTCGTCCAAAATCATGATCGGGGGGTTCTTTAAAACGGCCCGCGCAATCGATAAACGCTGTTTTTGCCCGCCACTCAATTTGTTTCCGCTGTCGCCAATGTTAGTATCGTAGCCGTCGGGAAGGTCAACAATGAATTCATGGGCATTTGCGATCTTTGCGGCTTCGATGATTTCTTCATCCGTGGCATTTTCTTTTCCGAGGGAAATATTTTTTGCAACAGTGTCATTAAACAAAATGGAGTCTTGGGTCACAAGCCCCATTAAATTACGAAGAGATTTTTTGGTCAGGTCTTTGACATTGGTGCCATCGATTTTGATTTCGCCTTCGTTGACGTCGTAAAAACGGGTTACTAGGTTGGCAATGGTACTTTTACCGCTTCCCGACTGGCCTACCAAAGCAACCGTATCGCCTTTGGGAACGGTCAGGTCAAAGTTCTTCAGTACATATTCATCCTCATACTTGAAGGAAATGTTTTTTAATTCGATTCCTGAATCGAAACTTGTTTTTTCAGCGGCATTCGGCTTATCGATAATGGGGTTTTGGGTTTCCAAGATTTCCAAGACCCTTTCAGCTGCAGCATTACCTTTTTTTACACCATAAGATGCTTTGCTGATCGATTTTGCAGGAGTCAAAATATTATAGGCCAGACCCATATAGGCGATAAAAGAGGCGGCATCCAAGGTCTTCTCGACTAGAACCATTTTCCCTCCGAACCACAACAATACGCCGATAACGAGAATGCCTAAAAACTCCCCCGTAGGCGATGCCAGGTTTTGGCGGTTCAACAGTTTGTTGCTGAAATCGAAAAAACGCTTGGTCGATGCACTAAAGGTCTTATAAAATCGAGATTCAGAATTAAAGGCTTTGATGACCCTTAGTCCGCCCAAAGTTTCCTCGACGATGGACAAAAACTCCCCCTGTTCGCGTTGTACGTTGTCGGACTGTTTTTTGAGTGATTTGCCAATCCAAGAAATGATGGCTCCCGCAATGGGAATGAAAATAAACACGAACAGCGTTAATTTGCCACTGATACTGAACATCACAAGAATCGTGAAGAGTATGGTCAAGGGTTCACGTACGATAAGTTCAAGAATGGAAAGGAAGGAATGTTGAATTTCCAAAACATCCGAAGTAATACGTGCGATCACATCGCCCTTTCTTTTTTCGGAATAATAGGAAATCGGCAGATCGGTTATTTTTTGGTACATGGCATTGCGGATGTCCTTTAAAACACCATTTCGTAGGAAAGTGATAAAGTACATCGCCAAATAATTGAATAGATTTTTGAGCAAAAAGAGTATGAGTACAAGGCCGATGACCAAAACAAGCCCTTTCATCTTATCGCTGCCAGCATACAACGTTACCTGATATCCGAGGGAATCCATGACAAAATCTTGTATATGTCGTATTCCATTATACACAGGGGGGCTGGTCACGGGTTCTGACTGTTCGAATAGCACCCTTAACATCGGGATTAATGCTGCAAACGAAAGCGCACTGAAAAGCGCATAAAGTATGTTGAAGAAAATATTTAGATAGCCGTACTTTTTATAGGGCCCCGCAAAACGAAGGATTTTTTTGAAATAGTCCATTAACTCAAATTGAGTTCGCCCAAGATCTGTTGGATTTTGGCCTCGAGTTCTGCTGAAACTTTTTTGAAGTTTTCGGAGGAATCCAATTTAGCGTTGGTGCTGATATAAAATTTGACTTTTGGCTCCGTTCCACTAGGTCGCGCCGCAACCCGTGTACCGTCTTCGGTCTCGTAGATCAAAACATTGGCTTTGGGAAGATCGATGTGTTTTTCTTCGCCGGTCATCACATTCTTGGCCGTAGACGTATTATAATCCTCTATCCATTTTACTTTTGAGCCGGCCACCGATGCCACGGGATTGTCCTTAAAGTCTTTTAACATCTGCTCGATTTCCTCGGCACCTGACATTCCTTTTTTGGTCAGTGAAACCAAATGTTCTTTATAAAATCCGTAGTCGACGTAACAATCGATCAGGTCTTTGTAAAAAGAACTTCCGTTGGCTTTTGCCTGGGATGCTATTTCACAGGCGAGTAGGGTAGAGGTGACCGCATCTTTATCGCGGACAAAATCACCGACCATATACCCGAAACTTTCTTCGCCACCACCAATGAATTTCGATTCGGGAAAATCTTTTATCATCTTTCCGATCCATTTGAAGCCCGTAAGGGCGGTTTTGTATTCAACGCCATAATCTTTTGCCATCACTTCCATCATTGGTGTTGACACGATTGTGGTTGCGACGAATTCATTGCCTTTGAACCCCTTTTCTTTTTGTTTTTCCAAAAGGAATTTTGTCATTAATATCATCGCCTGATTACCGTTGACAATTTCCATTTTCCCATCCAGATTTCGGACGGCGATGCCCAGACGATCGCTATCGGGGTCGGTACCCACAACCATATCAGCACCGATTTCCTCAGCCTTTCTCATGGCCATAGATAAAGCTTCCGGTTCTTCGGGATTCGGCGATTTTACCGTCGGGAAGTTTCCATCGGGTTCGGCCTGCTCTTCAATGACCGTTACATTTTTATAACCCGCACGTTTCAAAACTTCCGGAATGGCAGTAATCGATGTGCCGTGCAACGAGGTAAATACGATCTTAAAATCGTCTTTTCCGGCGGCATTGAAATTTCCGTTTTTGACGCATTCTGAAATAAAAGCTTCGTCGACTACGCTATCGATTAATTCTATCAGATGATTATCAGCAGAAAAATTGATGTCCTCAAACGAAAGGGAATTGATGTCAGCTATAATCTCGCCATCCTGAGGCGGCACGATTTGTCCGCCATCCGTCCAATAGACCTTATAGCCATTATATTCAGGTGGATTGTGGGATGCGGTCAAAACAATACCTGCATGACACTTCAAGTGCCGCACCGCGAACGAAAGTTCGGGTGTGGTGCGCAATTCCGAGAACAGAAAAACTTTTATTCCGTTTGCGGAAAATACTTCCGCAACCGTTTTTGCCAATGTATCGCTGTTGTGGCGACAGTCATAGGCAATGACTACTTTTAAACCCTCGGAAGGATATGTTTTCTTGAGATAATTGCTCAACCCCTGTGTGCTTTTTCCCAAAGTATATTTGTTGATGCGATTGGTGCCGACACCCATCATACCGCGCATGCCACCTGTACCGAATTCCATGTGCTTGTAGAAGCGGTCTTTGAGTTCTTCAGGATCGTTGTCGATAAGTTTCTGTACTTCTGATTTTACATCGGTGTCAAAAAAATCGGTCAACCAGCTTTTTGCGGTGCTAAGAATAGTATCCATTAAAAATCAGTTTGGACAAATTTACATTAGTTAATCTATATTTTTCCAAGTTCTGTTAAATTTCCTTCTGTTGACCGCTGATTTTGTATTTGAGCGTAAATCTTTCCCAAATAAAAAAAAGACGCTATTTTTAAGGGTTATCACGCCGAAAACTTTTTACATGAGATTAATTATATTGGTAGGTCTGTTGTTATGTACGGTCGCACTATCTGCGCAACGTGAGGCTGCTAATTGGTACTTTGGTAACAATGCGGGGCTGGACTTTAATTTGGGAACACCCGTTCCGCTGTTGGATGGACAGCTTAATACACTGGAAGGGTGTGAGAGTTTTTCTGACGCTGAAGGTAATTTATTGTTCTATACCGATGGTAACACGGTATGGAACCGGGTTCATCAAGTCATGGAAAATGGAGTTCTTTTAAAAGGTAGCTTCTCAACTTCACAATCTGCGTTGGTAGTTCCTAATCCTGTTCAAACAAATATTTATTACGTTTTTACCCCCGATGATGTATTGGCATATGAAGATGGAAACTCAGAAGAATCAAATGGTTTTAACTATAGTGTTATCGATATGCTCGGCGATGGGGGTAGAGGATCGGTGATTAATAAAAATATTGATTTATTGGCAAATGCTTCTGAAAATGTAACCGCGGTTCGAAATTTTGAAGAGGATTATTATTGGGTTGTTACACATTATCTGGATAGTTTTTTCTCCTATAAAATAGATGCTAATGGAGTAGACGGTACTCCGGTAATTTCCAGGGTAGGCCCTAATATTGATAACTTTGAAAATTTTCGTGGAAGTATTAAAATTTCTCCGGACGGCAGTAAATTGGCGGCTGCCCATACGGTGGTTGAGCCTGAACGGCAGGGAATTTTGTACCTCTACGATTTCGATAGTGCTACTGGCAGAGTCTTGAACCCTACATCATTGAACGCTAGCAGGGTATACTATGGTGTGGAATTTTCCAGTAATTCTTCCAAATTGTACGCTAGCGGTTTGCAATTTGGTGCTAATTCGTCCAATACTGATTTAGGAGAAGTAGAGTTGGTTCAGTTCGATTTGGAGGAAGACAACATTGCTTCCTCTGAGTATGTAGTGCACAGGTACAAAAGAAGGTTGGCTGGAAAAATATCCGGTGCATTGCAAATCGGGATCGATAAGAAAATATATCACTCGATCCCAAATGAAAATCTTTCAGTGATTAGAACTCCGAATCTATCGGGAATCAATTGTGATTTTAGGCCTTTTCAACTTGCGTTGGGCAACCGAACTTCTTCTTATGGGCTACCCCCTTTTATACAGTCTTTCTTTGAAACTATCGTAACAATTGATAATTTTTGTGAAGGTGACCTCACGACTTTTGATATTGAGGATTCTAGTACTATTCAAGAAGTACGCTGGGATTTTGGAGATATAGAATCGGGTGCTGACAATTTTTCCGAGGATTTCAGTACGGGGCACATTTTTTCCGCTCCCGGGGTATATACAGTAAACGTAGATGTTTTGTATAATAATGGATCTGAGAGAAAATTCATTGAATTTGTAGAAATCGTAGGTGTGCCTCAGGTCGCCCCGGATATCGAACTGGTACAATGTGATATTGATGGTGTCGATGACGGAATTACCAGTTTTAATTTAAACGAATCCGTTAAGATATTCAACAACGGGAATCGAAATATTAAAGCACTTTTTTTTGACAATTTGGCCGATGCCATTTCCAACACGGGCCAACTAAATCCGATAGGATATACGAATTTGACCAATGGTCAGACTATTTATGCCAGGGCTTTTGAAAACGCTGAATGTTTTGTGATCATCGAAATTTCTCTTTCTGTAAGACCTGCTTCAAATTTAGGCCTTTATGATACCATAGCGGTATGTGATTTAGATATCGCAAGAAACCCAACACTTAACATGAATGATATTTTGATCCCCTTACAAGATGATTTTTCTGGGGCACAATCGATCACGTTCTATGCTTCGGAAGAGGATGCCCTTTACGAGTTAGATCCGATACTTACCGATACTTATACCTTGGAACCCTTGGCACTACCAATACTATACTTCAGAATTGAGAATGACGATGCCTGTGATTTTATAGGTAGTATTGATTTGAGTTTCATATGGGCTCCTGACTATGAAAAACAGAAAACGGTCGTTCTATGCAATAACGAAGCAAATCTTTACGCACTCGCAGATTATGACCGATATCAATGGTCAAATGGTGAAAACTCGGAGAGTATCCGAGTGGATTCTACGGGAATCTATGAGGTTACATTTACCAAAGGAACATGTAGTTATGTGCAGATTTTTATGGTCGAGGAAAGCCCGAAAATAAAAATCGATGAAATCAAGGTAAATGATTTTAGGGTTTCCAATGAGATAGTAATTGAGGTATCTGACAGTGGACAACAACAAATCTTATATTCGATAGATGATGGCCTTTCTTTTCAAGAGTCGAATACATTTCAGAATTTGGCACCGGGAGTTTATGAAGTATTTATAACAAACGATTGTACCGAACTAAAGGAAACAGTTGTGGTCGGGGCTATCGATTCCTTTTTTACGCCGAACAACGATGGTATAAATGATATTTGGACCTTTCAAAACGCCGAATATTTTCCCAACTTCAGTATCTCGATCTACGATAGGTACGGCAAATTGATCAAAACATTTCATGAGGCCCAAGAAGGGTGGGACGGAACCTATCTTGAAAGACAAATGCCTTCGGCCGATTATTGGTACAAACTTAATTTGGAAGGTAAACGGGAAATTACAGGGCATTTTACGCTTAAGCGTTAAACGTTCAGGGTTTCCTCAATGATATAACGCGCTTCATTTTTTCTAGAGCGAATCAAAATTTCCCCTAAAAAACCGGCCAAGAATAATTGGGTTCCGATAATCATGGCCGTCAATGATAGGTAGAATTGCGGTCGATCTGTAATCAGTCTCCCCATAGGGTTGATAAAAAGTTTATCGACACCTAAGTATATCGCAAACCCAAAACCGATGATGAACATCAGTACGCCCAGTGCACCAAACAAGTGCATGGGCTGTTTGCCGAATTTTGAGACGAACCAAATGGTGATCAAGTCGAGAAAGCCGTTTATGAATCGTTCCATACCGAATTTAGTTTTACCATATTTACGGGCCTGATGCTGTACTATTTTTTCTCCAATATTCGAAAAACCCGCGCTTTTGGCCAAAACGGGTATATAACGATGCATTTCACCTGAAACCTCAATGTTCTTTATTACCTCTTTGCGATACGCTTTCAGGCCGCAATTAAAATCATTAAGTTTTACACCAGAGGTTCTTCGGGCCGCCCAATTGAACAATTTCGAGGGCATGTTCTTAAAGAGTACTGAATCGTATCGCTTTTTTTTCCAGCCTGAGACCAGATCGAAACCCTCATTTTTAATCAAGTGGTACAAATCGGAAATTTCTTCAGGATTGTCTTGCAAATCGGCATCCATGGTAATCACCACATCGCCTTGTGCAGCTTTAAAACCGGCATGTAGGGCTTGTGATTTTCCAAAATTCCGAAGAAAACGAATTCCCTTAACTTCAGGGTAGGTTTGGGAAAGGTCTGAGATAATTTTCCAAGAACCATCGGTGCTGCCATCATCAACGAAAAGAACTTCATAAGAAAACCGATTGGATTGCATTACGGATGCAATCCAATCGTAAAGTTCTTTTAAGGATTCCCCCTCATTTAGAAGGGGAATAACAATGGATAAATTCATGCAGTACTTTTGATAAGCCCTTCAAAAGTACGAATTAGTTCAGATTTTTGGTCTTTTTCAGCACCAAAGCAGGAATAAGGGAGAATATAAATCCCGAAACGACTACGTAGAGAAGCCCGAATAAAAGCTGCATCGTCGGGGTCTGAAATTTTTTGGCAGCTTCCACTTGAGCGTCAATTTGATCAGGGGTCATTTTTGTGGTCTCCATCCATTGCTCCTTTTGGTATGTCATGGCTTTCTCCATCATATCGGGATCGATAACGTTGGCCATAATCTGATTGAATAAGATGCCGATGATTCCGGCGATTAAACAAATTCCTACGCCCAACTTCATGCCTTGTCCAAATGACATAAAACCTCCATTGGCCTTTCTAAACTGCAATAGCCCTAGAATAATGGCGGCTAGGGTAAGAACGATGCTTATCACAATGACCATCATTCCACCTTGATAATGCATATCCATGGAATAAAGCATAAGGGCGAATACGATACCGATTCCCCCGAAAATTCCTCCGTAGGTCAGAGCATATTTTGATATTTTAGGTTGGTTTTCTTCCATTTTCTATTGATTTTTAGTTGTTTGTTAGGTTAGTTACATTTATGTACTAAATGTTACATCTAAAAATACGATTTTTTATGGTTCTTTTTATAATTTAAAATTGCAAGATGATATAATTTGATTAAATTTGCACCCTGAATTTCAGTGCCTGTCGGAAATGGGTGCGTTAATTAAAATTAGAAATGAAAAAAGATATACACCCAGAGAATTATCGTTTGGTCGCGTTTAAAGACATGTCGAATGACGATGTGTTTTTGACCAAATCTACGGCCGATACCAAAGAAACCCTAGAAGTCGATGGTGTTGAGTACCCCTTGGTAAAATTGGAAATTTCAAGAACATCCCACCCGTTTTATACTGGGAAGGCGAAATTCTTGGATACTGCCGGACGTATCGACAAGTTCAAAAGCAAATACGACAAGTTCAAAAAAGTTGCTCCTGCCGCTGAAAAAGTAGTAGAAAAAGAAGCTCCAAAAGCTGAGCCCAAAGCTGAGGCGGTAGATACCAAAGCCACTTCGGAAGAAGAGTAGTTTCAACAAAATAAATAGCGTTACGCCTTCGGTACATCGTATCGGGGGCGTTTTTTGTTAGATTTGCCTAAAATTAGTTCAATGAATTACATTCTTTTTGACGGTTCGGTACGCAATGCGCTTTTGCCTTTTACTTTTACCCGACCGGTGGCGGATATCCGCATCGGAATACTGACCATTCGCGAGAAGTGGGAAAAATATTTGGGAAATACCACCACCACTATAACCGAAGAATATCTTTCCGAAAAGTACCCGATGGTGGAAATGGCCGAGAATGTATTGATCAATGCATCTTTTCTGCCAAATAATGAATTGGTCGCTTTGATTGAAGACCTCAAAGAAAATGAGGCCATTTTTCAAGGGGAAGAGGTCATTGCTTTCTTTACTAAGGAAACTCAAAAAGAAGTCGATTTTTCTAAATACAAACAAATCGAATTTGAGGGGGAAGTTCTTCGTATCGAATATACTTGGGATATCTTCTCAAAAAACGGGGACGCCCTTCAGGCAGATTTCGATTTACTCACAGCGGGAAGAAAAAGTGCCCCGATTTCGAAAACGAATATCTTGATCAACCCAGAACAAATCTTTGCCGAAGAAGGCGCCATCGTTGAACACAGTATTCTTAATGCTACGGAAGGTCCGATTTATTTGGGGAAGAATTCCGAAGTATGGGAAGGAAACCTGATTCGTGGTGCCTTTGCCCTTTGTGAAAAAGCAGTGGTCAAAATGGGTGCTAAAATTTATGGTCCGACTACCATTGGCCCCCACGGAAAAGTATGTGGAGAAATAAGTAATTCTGTAATTTTTGGGTATTCGAGCAAGGGTCATGAGGGATATCTGGGCAATGCCGTATTGGGCGAGTGGTGCAACATCGGGGCAGATAGTAACAACTCTAACCTAAAGAACAATTATGCAAAGGTTCGTATTTGGAACTATGCCACAGAAAGCTTTGAACAAACGGGACTACAATTCTGCGGTCTTATGATGGGCGATCATAGTAAAAGTGCCATTAATACTATGTTCAATACCGGTACCGTGGTTGGTGTGAATTGCAACATCTATGTTCCCGGTTTTCCACGAAATTTTGTACCCAGTTTCAGTTGGGGCGGGGCATCAGGCTTTTCGACCTATCACACCTCAAAGGCATTTGAAGCGGCCAAAGTCATGATGGCGAGAAGGGGAGTGGAATTCGATGACAAAGAAGCCCGTATTCTCGAGCATGTTTTTGAGCTTACCAAAAAATGGCGGAATTATTAGTAAGTTTCGTGTTCCGATTTTTAGTTTACGCTCAACAAGTCCCTCCTATAATTATGAGGTAAGTTGTAAAATACCATAATCAAGATTCTAGATCAACCTCCGATCCGTTCGTCGTACATTTCCGATAGTTTTTTGAAGGTACCCATGATCTCTTTCGCATTGGCGATGGAATTCGCTTCAATTTCGACGATATAATGGTAGTCGCGTGCTTCGCCATTTTCGGTCACTTTGATTGCTTTCTTTTTGTTTCGGGTTATCAATTCTACCCACACTCGGCTCCCCGAAACATGGATTTCGGTGGTAAAGGGGTTCACTTCCTTGGCGCCGAATTCGTAGATTATTTCCCTATTTTTCTTAGGGTTGCTGATGTGTTTTGTGTATTTGAGTGCACTGGTTTCGTTATCGAGCATTTGTATGCGTTGATCAAAATGTTCCTCGCCGTTTTCTACTTTTGATACTTGCGATGCTATATTTTCCCATGCTTTTCGAATGGTCATCCTAGAGCTGTTCGCCTCTTGTTCTTTATTGGCTTCCACGTCCCTGATTAGGGTTTTAAGTGCATCTTGAACAAGCAGTGCATCCTCCCTTGAATCAAAATAGAGCCGTATATAATGACGATAATTTTGTGGTGTATCGTTTTCGATATGGCGGATAAATGGTTGGTTGTTTTTAACGATTAGTTCAAGAAAAATAATCGTTTTCTTTGTTTCAAGTTGTACGTTGAACGGATTGATATCGGTCAAGCTGAAAGAATATTCGTGGTTGAAATTCTTATTGCCACGAACCTCTTGAATCGTAACGGTGGCGGCATCGTCCTGAATACTGAATTGCTGTGAAAAGGTACCCTCAGCGTTGACCACCCTTTTAATCCGGTCGTTTATATAGCGAACGGTTTCCGAATTTGAATCAAAATCAGGTCTCGCATTCTTGAACTCGGATTCGGCCAAGGGAATTATATCCTGCAAAACATTATAGATTTTTTTGGCATCGGTGATGGAGTTGGCAAAGACTCTTATAAAATCCCGATAATCCTTGTGGGCACCGTCCACCGAATACTTGACGCCATTTTTTCCGCCCTTGGTATGGACTTCTATAAAAATCTCGTCTCCCGAGATATGGTATTCGGTAGAATTCGCGTTGAGGTGCGAAAGATTTAGGACCGATTCGGTACTGTGACCTCCTTTTACCTGTTTTAAAACGACCGACTCGGCCGTGCCTGATTCCAATTGTAGACCTTGTGTTACTCGTTCGTCGGCAAGTTTTACATTGTTAATATTACTAATTAACCAATTCAGATGTTCGTCGTAAGTATTTAATGATAGTACATTCTTTTCTACCTGTATCGCAAACGGAACCGATTCTTGAAAAGCTTGTTTTAGATCCATACCGTTATCGTTATCGGCGGCATATAAAATAAAGTCGGAGACGTAGGCTATCTTATTCCCACCGTCCCAATTCTTTTTTATCAGTTTTTGATTTCCTTTGGCGAACAGTTCGACTCTGATAATGTCTTTGTTCATAAGTTTCCGTACCGCCCTAGGGTTAATATCAGATAGTGCAAATTCGTATTTGCTCTCCAATTCTTCACCTTTGCTATTGACCTCGTTAACCGTAATCTCTGCATTGCCCAGTGTACCAAATACGATGTTCTGGCGATAGGTTCGGCCATTGGCATCTACAGTACTTAAAAGCGATTCTAAATCTCTTTGGTATTCTTGAAGCTCTGGGCCTTGGCCCCTAATAGCTGAAAAATGAATAAGAAGAACAAAAACCGAAATACTTTTTAAAATAGGTATAATCCTTTTCATATTGAGAATTCTTTGAAACATGGTAGTGGTCATTTTTTGTTTAGGATAAATGTATTGAATTTCTCAGGTTTTTTAAATACCTGAAAACCAGTAGTTATTCGATTTTTTTAAGATTAGTTCTTTCAAAGTGCTGATTTTAAGCAAGTAGCTACCATAATTGTAGGCTTTACCGACAAATATTCAAACTTGACAAGAAGTTTGGAATAAAGGAATTTTTTAAGGATTATTCTGTCGAATAAATGGAAAGTGCCCTAAATAACAAAACCTAACTTTGTAGTATCTTTGCGCTCGCGTTTTTTAACAAACAATGAAGAAAAAGGTCGCATTCTACACATTGGGCTGTAAGCTCAACTTTTCAGAAACCTCCACCATCGCCCGAGGTTTTACTGAAAAGGGTTTTGAGCGTGTCGACTTTTCAGAGCATGCCGACATGTATGTCATCAACACCTGTTCGGTAACCGAGAACGCTGACAAACGTTTTAAGACTATCGTGAAGCAGGCACAGAAAGTAAACCCGAACGCGTTTGTTGCCGCTATAGGGTGTTACGCGCAATTAAAACCCGAACAATTAGCCGCTGTTGACGGGGTCGATTTGGTTTTGGGTGCTACAGAAAAATTCAAGATTACCGATTATATTAATGACCTGACAAAAAATGACCAAGGGGCGATACATTCTTGTGAAATCGAAGATGCTGATTTTTATGTTGGGAGTTATGCCATCGGTGATAGAACACGAGCATTTCTAAAGGTACAAGATGGTTGTGATTACAAGTGTACCTATTGTACCATTCCATTGGCACGGGGTATATCGCGTAGTGATACTTTACAAAATGTACTGAAAAATGCTTCGGAAATTTCTGCTCAGGGTATTAAGGAAATCGTATTAACAGGAGTCAATATCGGTGATTATGGAAAAGGAGAATTCGGAAACAAAAAACACGAACATACCTTTTTGGATTTGGTAAAAGCTTTAGATACGGTTGAAGGCATACATAGACTGCGTATTTCCTCGATAGAACCCAATCTTTTAAAAAACGAGACCATTGATTTTGTAGCCCAAAGTGATTCTTTTGTACCTCACTTTCATATTCCGTTACAGAGCGGTAGTGATGATTTGTTGAAACGTATGAAACGAAGATATATGAGTGGTTTGTACGTTGATAGGGTGAAAAGAATCAAGGAAACCATGGCCCATGCCTGTATCGGTGTAGATGTCATCGTAGGATTTCCGGGGGAAACCGATGAACATTTTTTGGAAACCTATCATTTCTTGAATGAGTTGGATATTTCGTATTTGCACGTGTTTACCTATTCCGAGCGTGATAATACCCCAGCCGCTTCAATGGAGGGAGCGGTACCAAAAAATGTCAGGAACAAAAGAAGCAAGATGCTACGTGGACTTTCCGTCAAGAAAAGAAGGGCTTTTTACGAAAGTCAGCTAGGTTCGGTCAAGACGGTGCTTTTCGAAGGTGAGAATAAAGAAGGTTACATTCTCGGGTTTACCGAAAATTACGTGAAGGTAAAAGCGCCTTGGGATCCGGCATTGGTGAATACGTTACATCAGGTAGAACTTGCCGAAATCGACGTGGACGGGTTGGTGCGCTTCGAGTTTGTAGAAAGTAGGGTAGGGTCAAAAAAAATCCCGCTCTGAGGCGGGATTATCTTTTTCCTTAGGTCGGTTCAGATGCGTATGCCTACGGGCAACATTTCTTTATACTGTCTGTTTTTACGTAAAAAACCCGCTATTTGCGGACTTGTTGGAACAACACGTTGGTTGTTTTCTTGAATGACGTGAAGAACCGATTTGATGAAGTCTTCTTTAAATCCTTCTTTCGTAATTTCTTCAGGAATGACCAATTTGGTCAAAAATACTTTGCGCTCTTGCGATGAATACTCAATCTTCGCTAAATGTCCATCGACCCTAGTTTCAAATTGGCGCAAGAAACTGTTGTCCTTAATTTCTACTTCATTCATATAGTTTGATTTTAAAATTGGTCTTAGACAAAAAAATTACGACGTTCCCTGATCGTAATTCTTTACTTTTACAATATATGCCGAAATTTGTGGGTAATTACTGCAACTGGTACAAAAGTAAAAAAAAAATTGCGTTTTTCCTAAGAATATCACAGCGTTTCGTCGTATGACCCACAAAAAGACACATGTTTACTTAATGCCGGGAATGGCGGCGAACCCATCCATATTTAAAAATATAGAACTTCCTGACGATATCTTTGAACAGCATTTGTTGGAATGGTTTGTTCCTGATAAAAATATGTCCCTTACGGAGTATGCCTCGGCCATGAACAAAAAAATTAAGCATGAAAACCCCGTGTTGCTAGGGGTCTCGTTCGGCGGAATGTTAGTACAGGAAATGGCCAAACTCAGGCCCGTAAAGAAAGTAATTTTGGTCTCGAGTGTTAAGAAGACGGCTGAACTCCCGAAAAAAATGCAGTTTGCGAAGTATACCAAAGTGCATAAACTGCTTCCGACGGGTTTGGTGAACAATGTCGAGCTTTTGGCCAAATACGCTTTTGGCGAAACGGTTACCAAGCGGTTAGCGCTGTATGAAGAATATTTATCCGTTCGCGATAAATATTATATTGATTGGTCGATAGATCAAATCGTGAATTGGAACCAATCTGAATGCCCTGATTGTCTTGTACATATTCATGGGGATAAAGATGCCGTTTTTCCGATAAGTTACATTCAAGACTGTATCAAGGTTAAAAATGGAACTCACACAATGATCATTCATCGCTCAAAATGGTTTAATGAACACTTGCCCACAATTATTTTGGAATAAGTGAGTTGTAATACTACCTTTATATTTAGATAGGAATAAATTTTAAGCTATGAAGATTTTAAAGAATATTTTGATGCTCTTAGGTGTCTTTTTCGTGATAAGTACCTTGGTATTTGCCGTTCAGAACAACCTTGAACCTAAGGAAAATTCAGATGAGATCGAGAACGATGTAGAAAAAAATGTGGCTGAGGGATATCGTATATCGGCCATCGACATTCCTGAAGACCTGAACTTTGCAGGTGAAAAGGTGCCACAAGACGATCCCGAAATCATGGAGCGTGTGGATCGAGAGTTTTTAGTAAACACCTATTGGCAGTCCAACGCATTGCTTTTGATGAAGCGTGCACATAAATATTTTCCTATTATCGAACCTATTTTGGCCAAAAATGGAGTGCCGGATGATTTTAAATATCTGGCGGTCGCCGAAAGCGGACTTCAAAATGTGGTTTCGCATGCCGGTGCTACCGGGTTTTGGCAGATTATGAAAGCAACCGGTAAGGAATATGGACTAGAGATCAATAGTAACGTTGATGAGCGTTATCATCTGGAAAAATCAACTGAAGTAGCTTGTCAATATCTAAAAAAGTACAAAGAAAAGTACGGAAATTGGACTTTGACCGCTGCGGCCTACAATACTGGAACCGGTAATATTGATAAATATATCGGAGTACAACAGGTTGAAAACTATTACGATTTACTATTGGGAGAAGAGACCGGAAGGTACCTTTTTCGAATTATGGCCATTAAGGAAATATTGAGCAATCCTGAAAAATATGGATTCGATATCGAGAAGGGAGACCTTTACAATGCCGTACCTACATTTAAAGTGGAAATAAATGAACCGGTACTAAGTTTTGCCAATTTCGCCCAGAAATATGAAATCAACTATAAAATCTTAAAACGTCATAACCCTTGGTTGCGTGAGCCGCACCTGAACAATAACTCAGGAAAGCAATACACCATCGAGATACCGAACAAAGGATATTATAAAAAATAAATTTCAAAATAGTCTTTTTTTGGAATTTGAACATTTAAAAAATCTGAACGAGGTCAAAGACCTCGTTCAGATTTTTTTCATCTGCTGCTGCATCATTTTGATCTGCTCGGTCAGCATGTTATTCTTGTCCAGCTTTTTAGCTTCGTTCAAAAGGGTGGTGGCCTCACGTTTGCGACGCTTCTGCATGGCGATTCCTGCAAGGCTTAATTTGGCCATGGCGACGTCATAGTCCATTGTAAGCCCTAGTTTTAAGGCTTTTTTGAAATATTTTTCAGCCTGTGTCAGATTTTTTTGAGAGTGCAGAATACCGTGTAGGTAGTTGTAATACCCTTGCTGTTTTGTGACCAAAGCTGCTTCGGGGTTTTTGATCTTGTCCAACCATTTTTGAGTACCTTCCAAGTCTTGTTTCCGCATGCGCAGAAAGGCCAGCAATATCATCTCGTTTCTAAAATACAAAAAGATAAAGATCAATGAAAGAAATATAAGGGCGATGCCATTGCCGATATTTCCTTCAACAAATTGATATCCTGCATAGAAAATGATAAGTCCTGCTAGTATTAATTTGATATTCTTGTTGAACATGATGGTTATTTTATTCTTTGATTAATTCGTAGGTAATCGTTGATTTTATAGTTGTCGGAATTTCAGTATCTCCCATTTGAGCCATTATTGAGGTGCCATTTGAAGTTCCGGTCACGGTCATTTTTTGAATAAATCCCGTAATCGGATCGGCCATAATTTTAGTTTCTTGGGTGCCGTTAAGTTTCATTTTGGTAGCAGGCTCTTCAACAAGCATAATAACATCGGCGGTGCCGCTAATGTCTACTTTTTCTTTATTCAGTTCGGTCAGCATCCATGTATTTTTTGCGTTAAGTTTCCCCATATATTCATTTTGCCAACTGTCACCGACCTGAACCCCTTCAGGAGAATAAATAAAAGTCATTTGTTTGTAATTGTTCGATAATGCCTCAGAGCCGAACTCCTTTTCAAGATTGGCTTTCATCATGTTCAGTGAAAAATTATCTTCCAAGCCAGATGCTCGGGCCATTTTGGTAACCAGACTATCTCCTCCTTTTACCGCTAGAATATCTCCTGTCTTCGCCAAGATCAGTGAAACGGGATTGTTTAATAGACTGTTGAAAATTTTAGACTGCATATCTCCTTCGGTGGTATCCTTGGCCTTGACGTTCATCAATTCTCCCTGAATACTGGAGGTCATTTTTAGATTTAGATCTTTAAAGGTAAGTTCGATCTCGTAGGTGTCATCGACCTCACCAAGTACCCTGAATTCCAATATGCCATCAATGACGTTATTGAGTTCGTGCGTGGCACCCTCCAATTCTTGGGTAATGATTTGCTCCGCTCGTTGTTGAATTTCAAAAACGGAATTCTTCTCAAGATTGTATTGCAATTTTGTTTGAGAAAAGGCAAGGGCCGATGTCAAAAATAAAATAGTCAATGCTACAAAATATCTCATCATGCGGGGGTTTTAGGCCTTGAAAATTGCTGTGACAAAAGTAGTAAAAACCATTAAGCCCCACTAAATACGGTGTTGAAAAATATTTTTTTAAATCCATTTGCCAGAGCAAAAACTCTTCGTATATTTGCGCCCAGATTTTGTGGATGAAACCACATCAGGCTAAAAAAACGAAAAGGATTAAAAAATGCCCGGACAAAAAAGAACATATCAGCCGTCAAAACGCAAGAGAAGAAACAAGCATGGTTTTAGAGAACGCATGGCAACCGTCAACGGTCGAAAAGTTCTTGCTCGAAGAAGAGCGAAAGGAAGAAAAAAACTATCCGTATCCTCTGAGCCGAGACATAAAAAATAATGATTGAACATTTTATAAATATTCAAGGTGTTACTTTTCTGAAAGTAGCACCTTTTTTTTGTCCAAATGGTAATACTTCATTGAATACTACGTTACTCATTAACACTTATACAAATACATTAAAATGCCGAAAAGAAAGGATTTAAAGTCGATTTTAATCATTGGTTCTGGCCCGATTATCATTGGTCAAGCATGTGAGTTCGATTATTCGGGTTCACAAGCGTTGCGGAGCTTAAAGGAAGATGGTATCGAGACCATTTTAATCAACAGCAACCCAGCAACTATTATGACCGATCCGGTAATGGCCGATCATATTTATTTGAAACCATTGAACACTAAATCCATTATACAGATCTTAAAAGAACATCCTCAAATTGATGCGGTTTTGCCAACGATGGGCGGACAAACGGCTTTAAACCTTTGTATCGAGGCTGATGAAAAAGGTATTTGGGAAGATTTTGGGGTCGAGATCATAGGTGTAGATATCAATGCAATCAATATTACCGAGGATAGGGAGAAGTTCAGGGAGTTGATGATGAAAATCGGAGTCGGTATGGCACCGCAGGCCACAGCAACTTCATTTTTAAAAGGAAAAGAAATTGCTCAAGAATTCGGTTTTCCCTTATGTGTTCGTGCTTCGTACACACTTGGTGGTGCAGGTGCTTCCATCGTATACAGAAAAGAGGATTTTGACGAACTCTTAAGTCGCGGACTCGAAATATCCCCGATTCACGAAGTGATGATCGATAAGGCAATGATGGGCTGGAAAGAATATGAGCTAGAACTACTACGGGATAAGAACGACAACGTGGTCATCATCTGCGCCATCGAAAATATGGACCCGATGGGCATTCATACAGGTGACTCGATAACCGTGGCCCCGGCCATGACGCTTTCCGATAGAACTTATCAAAGAATGCGCGACATGGCGATTCACATGATGCGGAGTATCGGTGACTTTGCCGGTGGGTGTAATGTACAGTTTGCGGTCAGTCCTGATGAGAAAGAAGATATAATCGCCATCGAGATCAATCCGAGGGTTTCACGATCTTCTGCTTTGGCATCAAAGGCTACCGGATATCCGATTGCAAAAGTTGCCGCAAAATTGGCCATTGGATATCATCTTGACGAACTTGATAACCAAATTACCAAATCGACATCGGCACTTTTCGAACCTACCCTGGATTATGTAATCGTCAAAATACCAAGATGGAATTTCGATAAATTCGTAGGTTCCGATACGACACTAGGGCTTCAGATGAAGTCCGTAGGTGAAGTGATGGGCATTGGTCGTTCTTTTCAAGAAGCATTGCACAAGGCGACACAATCATTGGAAATCAATAGAAACGGACTCGGTGCAGATGGCAAAGGACTTAAAGACTACAACGAAGTTCTTCATAAGTTAAAAGTACCAAGTTGGGATCGGGTTTTCATTATCTACGATGCAATACAGATGGGAATTCCCCTTAGCCGAATACACGACATTACGAAAATCGATATGTGGTATTTACGGCAATATGAAGAATTGTACAATCTCGAAAAAGAAGTATCGAAATATACAATTGGCTCCTTATCCAAAGAATTGATGTTAGAGGCCAAGCAAAAAGGTTTTGCCGATCGCCAGATTGCCTATATGTTGGATTGCTACGAAAGTGAGGTCTATGACAAACGTGTTGAAATGGGTGTGAACAGGGTTTATAAACTTGTCGATACCTGCGCTGCGGAGTTCAAGGCTATGACCCCATATTATTATTCAACCTTCGAGGCTGAGATAGAGTCTCCTGAAGGCGAGCGTTACGTAGAAAATGATAGTGTAGTGACCGATCGAAAAAAAATCGTTGTACTAGGTTCCGGACCGAACCGTATCGGGCAAGGCATCGAGTTCGACTATTGCTGTGTGCATGGTGTATTGGCCGCTGCTGAATGTGGTTACGAGACCATTATGATAAATTGCAACCCCGAAACTGTTTCCACTGATTTTGACACGGCGGATAAACTGTATTTTGAGCCTGTTTTTTGGGAGCATATTTATGACATCATCCGTCATGAAAAACCCGAAGGCGTTATTGTGCAGCTCGGTGGCCAGACCGCTTTAAAACTTGCTGAAAAGTTGGATAAATATGGCATCAAGATCATCGGCACCAGTTATCAAGCACTCGATTTGGCGGAAGACCGCGGAAGTTTCTCTGAATTGTTAAAGGAAAACAATATTCCTTACCCGCAATTCGGCACGGCGGAAACGGCAGAAGAAGCTTTAGATCTCTCGGATGAACTCGGATTTCCGTTGTTGGTAAGACCATCTTATGTATTGGGAGGGCAGGGGATGAAAATCGTTATCAATAAGGAGGACCTAGAGGCCACCGTAGTCGGACTCCTTAGAAGCATACCGAACAACAAACTACTTTTAGATCACTATTTGGATGGAGCCATCGAAGCGGAAGCAGATGCCATTTGTGACGGCGAGGATATTTATATCATCGGAATCATGGAACATATCGAACCCTGCGGCATCCACTCCGGGGATTCGAATGCGACCCTTCCTCCTTTTAATTTAGGGGAATTCGTAATGCAGCAAATAAAAGATCATACTAAGACGATTGCCTTAGCACTGAAAACGGTGGGTCTGATCAACATACAGTTTGCTATAAAAGATGATAAGGTTTATATCATCGAGGCGAACCCAAGGGCATCGCGAACCGTACCGTTCATTGCAAAAGCTTATAAAGAACCGTATGTGAATTATGCGACCAAGGTGATGCTGGGCGAGAAAAAGGTCAAGGATTTTGATTTCAATCCGCAACTCGAAGGTTTTGCGATCAAACAACCTGTATTCTCTTTCAACAAGTTTCCGAACGTAAACAAGAACTTGGGACCTGAGATGAAAAGTACGGGTGAGAGTATTCTATTTATCGATGATTTGAAGGACGATCAGTTTTACGAATTGTACCATCGTAGAAAGATGTATTTGTCTAAATAACTTCTCTTTTGGGTCATAAAAAAATCCCGTTCAGTAATAATATGCTGAACGGGACTTTTTGTAGATAGATAGCTAATCCAAATATACATTATTCGCCTTGACCCAATGAAAATCTTCGTATACCGTCAAATTCGTAAAGATTTTCCGTTTTGATCACATCAAAACCCTTTTCGTGAAGTTTGGACAATAGCGCAATAACCTGTTCATATTCTATTTGTTCATAAACGGGTTCTTGTTTTTGGGTTTGGGCCTCCAAGGCAACAAATCGACATCTCCAATGATCGGTACAGTAGGTGGATTTCAGCCCACTGGGAAACACTTTTACACCTCGATTTGTAATCATCTTCAGTTTAAGGTTATGCGAATTGATTTTTGCCAAAAGATTTCCGATAAGATTGGGATCTGTACCTTTCCAATCGATAAACACATCCACCCCTACCAATTCTTTTATGGTGTCATTTCGCTGGTATTCGGGAATGTGAATCGTTCCTTTCCCACTACTTAGGTTACTGACAGTTAGATTTTTAGGTGCTTTCCCTAATCTTGCGATGACTTCTTCTGCAAATTCATCGGTAGATACTTTTTTCAAACTGATTCCTTCTTGATAAATATCCGCCGTGTGATAGCCTTGTTCCAGTGTAGATAGCCAAGCATTTTTTATCTTGTCGGCCGTATCGGTCTGTCCAATGTGGGCCAACATGAGTATGGCGGCGTTGAGGAGCCCCGAAGGATTGGCAATTTTTTTCCCGGCGATATCGGGTGCCGAACCATGAATGGCCTCGAACATGGCCACGTTCGAGCCTATGTTGGCCGATCCTGCCATGCCCACGGATCCAGCAATTTCGGCAACGATATCCGAAATGATATCCCCATATAAATTCGAGGTTACGATAACATCGTAGTTTTCGGGACTAGCGGCTAGTTTTGCAGCCCCTATGTCGATAATCTGTGATTCACTTTTTATTTCGGGGTATTCGGCTGCTATTTCCTTGAAGACTTGGTGAAATAGGCCGTCAGTCAGTTTCATGATGTTGTCCTTGACCATGCAGGTCACTTTTTTTCTGCCGTACGCCCTGGCATATTCAAAAGCATAGCGCACGATTTTCTCACAACCAGGCCGCGTGATCAATTTTAGACATTGCACGACATCATCGGTCTGTTGATGTTCGATCCCTGCGTACAGATCTTCTTCGTTTTCACGAACGACCACGAGGTCCATTTTAGGAAAATTCGTTTTAACAAAAGGATGCAAAGCATTTACAGGCCGTACATTGGCAAAGAGACCGAGTGATTTTCTCAGCGTAACGTTCAAGCTTTTATAACCCTTGCCCTGAGGCGTAGTTATCGGTGCCTTTAGGATAATTTTGTTACCTTCGATGGCATTCCAAGCGCTTTTATCGATTCCTGATGAATTTCCAGATAGGTACACCTGTTCGCCGATACTCATTGGTTCTGTTTCGATATTGGCGCCGGCGGCCTTCATGATTCGTAAAGTAGCTTTCATGATTTCGGGACCAATACCATCCCCATGCGCAACGGCAATCTTAACTTTTTTTGATGATCGGATACTTTGCTTGTTTTTTACTAAAACACTGTTTTCCATATTTGTTGTTTTTTTGTTACGGCAAAGTTCTGAAAATAAATAGATAAATTTTTATTTATGTTTTATATGTATAACATAAAAATTATTAATGCAAAAGGAATTCGTGAAGAGGGCCAATATCATATGCTCTCTTTTCTATTCAAAGCGAAATAGGTACTCTTAACTTTTTTCGAATTGATAATGGGCCTTTCAGTTAAACCAAACGGCATAGCGTTTCCTTCGTAATTCTAAGGCCAGTTGTTCTTCCATTTTTAAGGCTTCCGCCCTTGTGTTCAATGGCTCAATATGATTGTAAAGACTAGGACGCAGATAACCACCGTATTTCTTGACGATATTTGAAGATAGGTTATGCCCTTTTTTGCTTAAGGTTCCTTTTTTGTGTTGTTCAAAACGTTCTTTTGGCGTTTTACTGGTCATGCCGACATAGAGGCATTCTAGCACCCCGTTGAACTGTGGATTCGCTTCCCGGAACTTCCTGTTTTCCGTAAATACTTTTTTGTGGAGCTCTACCACATAGATTCGGTACTGGGTTTTGGTCATTGGTTTGAAATACTGTTTAATGAATAAGACGGTAGCATCCCAAAAATTAGTGAAATATTAAGGAAAATCAGGCGTTTAATATCTAAGATAGTACTAAATTTAGTTCCGAACTGCCAAAACCAAATATGACGTAACCTATGCGGCGCTTTAAGATCTTATTGGGTTTTACCCTTTCACTACTCTTTATTTTTGCTTTGATGGCCTTAAGCTCTGGGAAACCGGCGACTGATGGAGCGACTGAGATTGTGGATTCGGCTGTTACCGAAGAACAGAAAGGCATCGACCTTGCCAAGTTTAAGATTTATAAATCACGACAAAAAGAGTTACGGACCGCATTAACCTCTTATTTTAAAAAAGCAATCGCTTCCGGGGATATTGTGGGAGCCGGAGTCAGTGTCGTTCATGGCGATTCCATCATTCTTTCCCAAGGATTTGGTAAAAAGAGTATCGATACCAAAGCTAAGGTCGACGGGGAAACCATATTTCGATTGGGATCTTTATCAAAAGGTTTCACAGGAGTGTTGGCCGCCGATCTTGAGCATGAAGGAAAATTAAAATGGGAGGATAAAGTCCGGGATTATCTGCCTCAATTTCAGTTGGGCGATAATACGAATACCAATAAGATTACATTGGCCACTATTTTATCGCACACCTCGGGTACACCTTATCATAGTTTTACGAACCTTGTCGAAGCAGGACTTCCCCTAACGGATATCGCCGGGCGTTTTAAGGAAGTAACCCCGATAAGCGAACCTGGCCAAATGTACAGCTATCAGAATGCGATGTTCGCCCTAAGCGGAGAGATACTCAAAAAGGCCACGGGCAAAGAACTCACGACATTATTGAAGCAGCGTTTTTTCAAGCCCTTGGGCATGCGCACCGCGAACACCGATTATGAAACGTTGAAAGAAAAAGAAAATATTGCCAAACCACATACGAAGCGAAGGAATGGTTGGAGTAGCAAACCGCTTACCGACAGTTATGATAATGCTGTAGCTGCGGGAGGTATCAATGCCAGCGCCCTAGACATGGCGAAATGGATGCGATTTTTATTGGGACATAATCCAGAAGTATTGCCGAAGTCGGCATTGGCCGATGCCTTTGAACCGAGAGTGGATATCAACATCGGCCGTAAGTATTACAAGCGTTGGCCAGGGCATATTTCATCGCACTACGGTTTTGGGTGGAGGATCCACAAATTTGAGGATGAAGCGACCCTAGATAAAACAACCATGTGGCACCATGGCGGCAGTGTCAATAATTTCAGGAACGAAATCGCGATTTTTCCCGAAGCCGATCTTGGTATTTGTGTGCTGTTGAACAGCAACTCCAAAATCGCAAGAACTGTTATTCCCGACCTACATAAGCTTGTGGACGGTATTTTTACGACGGCCCCGAAATTGTCTAAAATTCCTGTGGAGACCGCCGAACTGGTTATTGAGCAATAGCGAATCCTAGAAATTTAGTGCTTGGAATGCCACCAGCGTATGACAGTTCAATCCAATTCCCGAATCTTGATATTCCGAAAAGAAACTTCGCCGGGATGATCTTGAAAACAAATATGGCCTTTTGAGAATTTTCCAAAATCTTCCCAGCGTGCGCCACCGATATAATCGGCCGTTTCAGATTTTCCGAATTTACTTTGGACGACCATGGCATCCCATTCGGGACCTTGTAGCGGAAACGAATTGATGGAAACACCATTAAGAATGACCTCGCCGCGATTGGCCATGTAATTGATTTTGATGTGGTAAGAGTTCCATTCGTTGGCGGGTTTGCAGGCATCGAGTACAGTGGGAGCCGATAGGTCGTACAAAGACCCTATGAAGTGTTTACGTTCTTCAAGGTCCTCTAGTACATTTTGCACTTCGATTTCTCCACCTAAAATAATGGTAGTGTCCTCATACATGGCGGCGTCCAAAATCTGGATTTCAGGCCCTGTTTGATACGGATATTTATATTTCGGGTCATCTTGTACGCCCCACATAAAACCACTATTGCCACCGGCCATAATTTTCCAATCGAATTTAATCTCGAAGTTTTCATAGATTTTATCGGAAAGTAGGCTCGCGTCGCCCTCACCTGTTTCCATATCGGAAATACCGTTAAAGGTTAAAATACCATCTTCTACGATCCACCCTTTTTTGGAGCCGTTGTCTTGAAAGAAGTGCCAGCCTTCCAAAGAGTTTTCTGCCAATAGGTCGGTCCATTTGTCGGTTGGTTTTTTGCAATTGGTGACGAAGAGGACGAGTAGTAGCGGGAGGAGTATTTTTTTCATTTTCAATTGTTTTTATAAAGCTCGATTAACGTTATCGAGGTCGTTGGTTAGCTGTAAAGGCTTTCGTGGACACGAGTTGCAAGCTCGTTCCAGCAGGGTGACTACGATAGAAACTAAACTGGCAGATTGAGCTAAATTTTATTTGTTTTTTAACTCAGTTCTTTGTTAGGTTTTCGTACTTATCACTTTTGGAAATATTCTACGGAAGTACCGTCTGACCGACCAGAATTATCTTTATAACGCCTTTTATTTGTCAGTTTTAGTTTTCCATCAATGATTTCGTAAGTTATAGCGCTTTCTGCGAATTCTTGATCCCAAAGAAGTTCAAATTTATTGGTTTCTTTTTTAACCTCATTTGCAACATTTTCTCCCCAATCGCAATCCTCTGGATGACAAGCGCCCCACATTTGTACGACTATATTACTATTTTCAAAAGAAATTTTGCATTTGGTAATTCCTCTTGTTTGGTCGTCCTCATTTACCCATAAACCAGTGAAATCGTCATTCTGGTTTATACCTAATCCCTTATTTTCGGGATGGAATATCCTATTTTTTTTAATTTTCTGAAATTCAATAATAGGACCCCAAAAGAAAATGAGTAGCGAGACTGTGACAATAATTAATTTCATGGTTTTGAATTTTGTTTCATTGTATGAAACCTAACGGACTCGTATAAGAATAGTAGTGGGTTTGCGTGCGAGGAATTTCAGATGGAAATTCAGACGTAGCAAACACGCAACTACCTTTGAATAAGCACGTAACCGCAATTATTTTTTTACATTGTTGGCATTAGTTTTATCTATTCCGTTATATACATTCGGGTTATGTTTCTCCATATAAAATTCAGGATTTGGTATTTCAGTAAACCCACACTTTTTATAAAGCCATTCAGCTGTATCAGTTAATAAAATCCAGCGTCTTAATCCTTGAAGATTAGGGTGTTCCATTATTTCATTTATCAGCCATTTACTTAATCCCTTTCCTCTA
>CAYGPR010000041.1:0-36702 GCA_964351985.1 uncultured Maribacter sp.
GATATCATGGGTCGTCATCCAGCCACCATCAGGTTGTCTTTTCAAAATATTCAAATACTTTGAAGAAGCTACGGTCGATTTACCTCCATTTCGGGGAGTAAGACGAACAATCGCTTCTCCGCGGCCGTAGGCCAAATCACCAAAAACTTCAACTTCTTCGTAATGACTTTCCAAGACCACCTCGAACATATCAAAGATTTCTTGATAATATTTGCGAACAGCTTCCGTACCGATTGCAGCCGGTTGTCCGGGAGCCATAAGCACGGCATCTTTAGTGAAATAACGGGCTATTTCCTTCGCATCGGCTTCATTAAAAGCTTCGGCACGGGCTTTACTGACCTCGGTAATGGCAGCAATATCTTCTTGGATTTGGGTTTGGGCTACAGCCGTAAATCCAGTCATTATTGTTAAAGGAATTAATAGCAAAAATATATTTTTTAGTGTCATAAGCGCATCTCTTTGTTCGATACTTGGTGTAAAAATAATCACTTCATTGTTAAAATTTGTGTTTAACTCTCTGATTACAAAAAACTAACAAATTTTTATTTTTATTTATTCTAAATAAGCTTTGTGATTTCCAAAACACGTCATACATTTGTTCTATTATTTTAAATAAGTCTAAATAAGATGTACAACAAAATCACTATCGGCTCACTATTATTCTCTTTCTCCCTTTTCGCACAACAGTCCCCTTCAAAACCTATGGATTCCATCCATCTAAACGAAGTCGTATTATCGGCAAAGGTTATTTTAGGAAGTAAATTCGAAGCAAAGAACAGAACAGGTTCCGCTTATTATATTTCCCCGAAGGAAATTAAAAAATTCAATTACACAGACGTCAATAGAACACTGAGAAGTGTACCTGGTGTAAATGTTTACGAAGAAGATGGTTTCGGACTTCGACCGAACATTAGTCTTCGCGGAACGTCACCTGAGCGGAGTTCCAAAATATCATTGATGGAAGATGGGGTGCTTATTGCGCCGGCACCTTACAGTGCCCCTTCTGCCTATTACTTCCCGACCATCGCCCGAATGCAGTCCGTTGAAATTTTAAAGGGCAGTAGTCAAGTGCAATATGGTCCTTACACTACGGGTGGCGCGATCAATATGCTTTCCACCGAAGTGCCCGATACTTTTGGAATCTTTCTGAACTCAAGTTATGGTAGTTTTCAAAGTGGTCGCCTACATGCGCAATTAGGCGATAGTAAAAAGAATTTTGGTTATTCCGTTGAATACCTTAACTACAATTCTAACGGATTCAAAGAATTGGATAATGGCGAGGAAACCGGGTTCGACAAAAACGACCTGGTCACGAAATTCCGTGTCAAAACCAATCCCGATGCTACGATCGGGCAAGAGTTTGAGCTTAAATTCCAGTACTCCGATGAAATTTCCAACGAGACTTATTTAGGTTTGACCCAATCTGATTTCGAGAGAACCCCATTTAGGCGGTACGCAGGTTCTCAAGCAGATCAGATGACGACCGAACACGTACAGTTCATGGGTACGCATACCCTAAAGTTCAGTGATTATTTCAGGATTACAACAGTAGGTTACTATAATGGGTTTAGCAGAAATTGGTATAAATTAAACGATGTGACCGTTGCGGGTAATCGTGAAGGTATTGCTGGTATTTTGGAAGATCCAACCGGACTTTCCTCCTATTTCGATCTTGTGAATGGCACTTCGAATAGTGCTGCAGATGACATTCTTGGTGTGAAAGCGAACAATCGAGACTACCTTTCTACGGGGGTTCAGACCAAACTTGACTATCATTGGACGGGCCAAAAGACTTTTCACGATATTGAAGTTGGTCTCCGCTACCATTTTGATGAAGAAGATCGTTTTCAATGGGTCGATAGCTATGGCATTACCAATGGCACTATGGTGTTGACTCAAGCAGGAATTCGTGGTACGGACGCCAACCGGGTCAGTGATGCCCGTGCATTTTCATCCTATGCCCTATACAAACTAAAGTATAAAAACCTGACCTTGACACCGGGCATACGCTATGAGAATATTACCTTGGGAAGGGCCGATTATGGTAAAAATGATGTGACCAGACTAGGTACGGAACTTTCTGAAAGAGAGAACCGTGTCGATGTTCTCATACCTGGAATAGGCTTTAATTACAACTTTCAGAACATTTCCCTTTTCGGAGGAATACACAAAGGATTCTCCCCGCCTAGCAACCAAGTCGGTGAAAAACCGGAAGAAAGTGTCAATTATGAATTAGGCACCCGCTTTTCTTATGGCGGATTCACTGGAGAAATGGTAGGTTTCTATAATGACTATAGTAATCTATTGGGAAGCGATCTTGCCGCGACCGGCGGTACAGGTTCTTTAGACCAGTTCAATGCGGGCGAGGTAAAAGTGCAAGGCCTGGAAGTATTACTGAATTATAACCTGTTGCCGAATTCCAAAAAATACATCTTGCCCATAACGTTCGGCTATACCCTGACCGATACCGAATTTTTGAATAGCTTTGGCAGTCAAAATGATATCTGGGGCGAGGTCAATGTCGGAGATGAACTACCATATCTTTCTAAGCACCAGTTGAACACTACGGTATCTTTAGAACATAAGGATTTTGAAATTAATTTTAGTGGTCGGTTCAATGGGGCCTTCAGAACGAAAGCGGGTAGCGGAACGATTCCTCAAAACGAAAAAGTTGCCTCGAACATCGTTCTTGATCTAGGCGGAAAATATCGCTACAATGAACACATTGCATTGACTCTAAATGCCATGAACCTATTGGATGAAACCTACGCAGTGGCAAGAGTACCTGCAGGTCTCCGACCCGGATTACCTTTCGGTCTCTTCGGAGGACTCGAATTACGGTACTAAAAAGAGTTTGAGTTTGGCTTAAGTGAAATGAAAACACGCTGCACATACTTGTTGTTTTTATAGTAGTGTTGTACAATATTTTAACAAGCATTCAGAACTATGAAAAATATTTTAACCCTAATCGGATTTGGACTGTTTATCTTGAACTGCTCAGAAACAACTGTTGACCCGAATGTGAAATCATTACTTGTACAACAATTGAAATACTCGCATAATGAAGAAAATTGGTTCGTTCCTACTAAAATCGCCATAAATGGACTTTCTGCTCAACAATCGAATTGGAAAGACAGTACGGAAAACCACTCAATAGCAGAACTCGTTTCTCATCTGACTTTTTGGAATGAAATGCAACTGAGAGCTTTTAAAGGAGAGGACTTTTCGAACTTCGAGATGGATAATGACACAACCTTTAAAATATACACTGAAAAGGAATGGAAAAACCTTGTTATTAAATTGGACAGCGTTCAAACGGAATTGGAACGATGGACTGAAAAAGCAAATGAAAACGATTTGTCGGAATGGGCTTCCGACCTCTTAACCATGTCTTCACATAATGCCTATCACACGGGACAAATGGTTTATATTAGAAAACATAAAGGTTGGTGGAAATGAAGAATCGCTACATTTTAGTCATATTCTATATCGCTTTCGTTTCTTGTTCAAAACCTTTAAGTATTTTAAAACAACCGGCCTTGAAATTTTAAATAGGTAAAGGAAAATACAAATCAAAAAAAAAGCCGCCTGCCTGCAGGGGAAAAAGCTTGAACTAATAAGCAGAAAACAGCTCCGAGGCCTTATTATAAGCCGCCTCAAAAACCAACCAATTGACACCCGAATCCACTTTTGCCGTATTGAAGTACGAAAGCATTTTCTCGGTCGGCATATTACCCGTTAGTTCGTCTTTGGCCATTGGGCAACCGCCAAAACCTTGAACGGCCCCATCGAACCTTCGGCAACCCGCTTTAAAAGCGGCATCAACTTTTTCGTGCCACTTCTTCGGCGTCGTGTGCAAATGGGCCCCAAATTCAATTTCGGTATATTTTGGGATGAGATTGGAAAACAGATAATCGATTGTTTCTGGATCAGAAGTGCCTACAGTATCGGAAAGTGATAAAATCCGTGCACCCATTTCGGCTAGTTTTTCGGTCCACTCCCCTACGATTTCAACGTTCCAAGGATCTCCGTAAGGATTGCCAAATCCCATTGAAATATAAGTAACAACTTGTTTACCGGATGCATTCGCAATACTGAAAATCTCTCTTAAGGTAACTACTGATTCAGCTATGGTCTTATGCGTATTTCGCATCTGGAAGTTTTCTGAAATGGAAAAGGGAAATCCTAAATAATCGATTGCCTCATGTTGTGCCGCATCCGTTGCGCCCCTTACGTTGGCGACAATTGCCAATAATTTACTTTTGGTTTTCGACAGATCCAATCGAGAAAGTACTTCTGCGGTATCCACCATTTGGGGAATTGCTTTTGGGGATACAAAACTTCCAAAATCGATGGTATCAAAACCGCATCCCAAAAGCGACTGAATATACTTAACCTTTTCATCGGTGGGGATAAAGGTCTTGATGCCTTGCATGGCATCTCGCGGACATTCTATGATTTTAATTTTTGTATCCATAAAAGCTTCTGATCCCACTCCGTAAAACCCTGCCTACGGCAGGCAGGTCTTTTTACGCTGCGAAACTCTTTATAATAGCTATATCACAGAGCCAAACGGAGAAAAGATGATATCAAAAATACTATTATTTCTCCGATAGCATCAGGTAAATAGCAATGCCGACGAACACGATTATCTGTAACCATTTCAGTAATATACCGACATTCCCGTTTTTGGTAATGTAATCGGAAATTATTCCCGATAGAATGGCTATTAAACTAAAGATTATAGCGGAAACAGCCATAAAAAGCAATCCCAGAATATAGAACTGAACTACCGTGCTCATTGAATCACTGAACAAAAACCCTGGAAAGAACGCTAAAAAGAAAATGGTCACCTTAGGGTTCAATACGTTCATGATAAACCCTTGACGGAACAATTGTGACAGGCTTTTTCGAGGTGTCGAACTTTCACCAAGGTTTAGCTTGGCTTCGCTGCGAAAAACCTGATAAGCTAAATACAAAAGGTATAAAGCTCCGAAGAGTTTGATAATAAAAAAGATATTGTCATTCTCTTTTATCAGGGCAGAAACCCCAAAAGCCAAAAGGGTAGTGTGTACCAAGCAGCCCGATATGAGTCCTGCAACGGTGGCCAAACCGAATTTTTTTCCGTTCGCGATGCTCTGCATCAAGACATATATATTATCCGGTCCGGGAGAGATGGCCAAGGCCGCTGTGGCCCCCATAAATGCGAAAAGTATTTCGTAGTTCATTATAGTGATTGCGGCCCGTAAAATACAAATTCCGTTAGAATGCCCATCTTTTTTTATATCTTTCGAAAAACAGAAAACTTATGAAAACTATTATCACTTCCGTTGCCATTCTTATGACCTTTTCCGTTTTTGGAATACATGAGGAAAAAGCGGAGAAAATGACATCGACCAAAACTACAGCAATGACCCTAGTTCAAGACAGCCTTTTGCGCCATGTGGTGCTATTTAAATTTAAGGAAGGTACAGCACCTGAAAAAATAAAGGAAATTGAAGATGCCTTCGCCGCATTGCCATCAAAAATATCAGAAATTGCAGCCTACGAATGGGGAACGAACAATAGCCCTGAAGGATTGAACAAGGGGCTTACCCATTGTTTCTTCGTAACCTTCAATTCTGAGGAAGGTAGGGCCGCCTATCTACCCCACCCAGACCATAAGGCATTTGTTGAGTTGCTTTCACCCCATTTGGAAGATGTTACCGTAGTAGATTATTGGACGAAGTAAGTCAAGTAGGTGGTTAGCAGTATCGGTTGGTGGTGCAGTTCATTGCAGTCTTGGTATTTTATAATACCTCGAAAATGTTTCTCGAAATAAGGATCTTTCATCTTAAAAAGTACTTCTTACCGCAACTGCCTACCGCCCGCTATTTTGAAGTATCGCTTTGTTAATTCTTTTGATCAACGATGGCCCTTCATAGATGAACCCAGTGTACAGCTGTACAAGGTCCGCACCGGCTTCCAACTTTTCTAAGGCGTCTTGGGCAGAATGTATACCCCCTACCCCGATTATTGGAAAAGCTTTGTTACTTTTTTCGGCCAAGAAACGAATGACCTCAGTGCTTCTTTCTGTCAAGGGTTTTCCGCTTAGGCCCCCTTTCTCCTCCGTATAGACAAGTTCAGATTTCAGGTTCTTTCGCTCTATAGTCGTATTCGTGGCAATAACACCATCGATTTGGGTCATGGCGACTATTTGGATAATATCAAGTAGTTGTGCATTGGTCAAATCAGGTGCGATTTTCAAAAGTATCGGTTTCCCATTACCATCGTTTCGGTGGGCAAACTTTTCATTTTCCTTTTTAAGCTCTTTCAGCAAGGCCGTCAAAGGCTCCTTGTCCTGAAGTTCTCGAAGTCCCGGTGTATTTGGTGAACTTACATTGACCACGAAATAATCGACATAGTCGAAAAGTGCATCGAAACATATCAGATAATCCTTGACAGCATTTTCGTTGGGCGTTATCTTATTCTTGCCAATATTGCCCCCGATAAGTATTCCGTCATTCTGTTTCAATCGTTCTACGGCATCAAAAACCCCTTTGTTGTTGAACCCCATACGATTTATAAGTGCTTTGTCAGCTTTTAATCGAAATAGTCTTTTTTTTGGATTTCCTTCTTGTGACTTGGGGGTCAATGTTCCGATTTCTATAAAACCGAATCCGAAATCTGAGAGTTCTTTATATAGCTTGGCATCCTTATCAAAACCAGCTGCCAATCCGACCGGGTTTTTGAATTTCAGACCAAAGACCTCACGTTCCAGTCTTTGGTCCTCAACAACATATAACGAGCGAAATATTTTAGAAAATCCGATACTTGAGAGCATCCTAATTAAGGAAAATGTGAAGTGGTGCACCTTTTCTGGGTCAAGTAGGAAAAGAAAAGGCCGAACGAATATTTTATACATGAACTACGGTAAGATTTAGTCAAAAATACAAACAAAACCCTAGTATTTCTCCTATCTCAGCGTAATTTATCAACATTGGAAGTTAACATCATTCCGGGTCAATAATTTCTTCTGTCAAAACTGGAATTATCCGAATCGGATCTCGTATTGCTTCCTCGCAAAGAATAAGATAACGTTCATACTGCTTTTCATTAAAAAGGGAAAGCAATTTTTTATCACTTTCGTAAGAGGCAGCGACAATCTTTTGTTGCAAGACTTTGTATTTGCCAGCCATGGTCATCAATTCTTCCGGGGTGCTTTGCGGGTGTTGGTCGAACAATTTTTGAATATCCTCTTGAACCGCCTTGTTCGTTATTTCGAGTTCGGCCCGTAATTCTTCCATAGAACCTATTTGTGCTTCGTTGAGTTGAAATATCTTCACGATCATATCGATATTTTTCCCACCTATATCCAACGTACAGTTCTGGGCCTTGACGGTACAGGTGATGCATACCAGCATCCAAAAAATTGCTAAAGCTCTGAAATACATAAAACTATTACTTTGTAATTCGTTTAGTATTAACAGTATTTTGGTGCAAAAATTATACGGGGAACTGATTTAAACTTTTTCCATTCGCTAAAAAATTGTCCTTTTTCACCCACTTTTTGCCGTTTTTTCCTTCCATAGCCCTGCTATGCAATTCAAAAACGTCTTCAACTGGTCAAAAAATGACTAATTTTCGCTTAAATGAAAAAAGATTAAATCAGTTCAGATGCAACATATAATAGATCGATTTATAGGTTACGTAACCATTGACACCCAAAGTGACCCAAAATCGGAGGCCACACCAAGTACTGAAAAACAATGGGTCTTGGCCCATAAATTGGTAGATGAATTAAAGGAAATCGGACTGCACGATGTTGAGATAGACGATAAGGCCTATATCATGGCAACATTGCCAAGCAACGTTGACAAAAAAGTTCCGACCATCGGTTTTATATCCCATTTCGATACCTCTCCCGATTTTTCGGGAACGAACGTAAATCCCCGCATTATTGAAAACTACGATGGAAAGGAAATTATTCTAAATGACGAACAGAACATCGTTCTTTCTCCTGATTATTTTGAGGATTTACACCTCTATAAAGGCCAGACCCTTATCACTACAGATGGTACCACCCTACTAGGTGCAGATGATAAAGCGGGTATTACGGAAATCGTCAGTGCCATGGAGTACCTCATCCAACATCCGGAGATAAAACATGGTGATATTAGGGTCGGATTCACACCCGATGAGGAAATCGGTCGCGGAGCACATCATTTCAATGTCGAAAAATTCGGTGCCGATTGGGCCTATACTATGGACGGAAGCCAAATCGGCGAACTGGAATACGAAAATTTTAATGCGGCAAGCGCCAAGATTACCATTAAAGGAAAGAGCGTGCACCCAGGTTATGCCAAGAACAAAATGGTCAATGCCATAAGTATCGCAAATGAGTTTATCGATTATCTTCCAAAGGAAGAAACTCCACAATACACGGAAGGTCGTGAAGGGTTTTTTCACGTTCATCAAATCAAAGGTGAAATTGAACATGCGGAATTTGAATTGATCGTTCGGGATCACGCTATGGATCTCTTTGAAAAAAGGAAGCAGCTTTTAAAAGATGCGGCGACCACATTGAACAAAAAATATGGTAACTGTATTTCGTTGGAATTAAAAGACCAATATTACAATATGCGAGAGAAGGTCGAGCCTCTATTTCATATTGTGGAAATTGCGAAGGAAGCGATGGAGACCCTCGGGATTACCCCGATCATAAAACCGATTCGCGGAGGTACCGATGGATCACAACTAAGCTACAAAGGCCTGCCTTGCCCCAATATTTTTGCAGGCGGCCACAACTTTCACGGTAAATATGAATATGTGCCCGTAGAAAGTATGGTAAAAGCGGTTGACGTTATCGTGAAAATTTGCGAACTTACCGCAAGTAAGAACTAAATCCCATGGACCGTTTAGAAAAATTGGAAGCCTATTTCTCCAAAGCCCATCATTTTCAGAAAGGAATACAGATTTTACGAGATTTGGCGTTGAAAACCAAGGCCGAAGAAACCTTTAAATGGAGAGCTCCCGTTTATGCCATCGATGGAAAAAATGTATTTTGGATAGCGCGCTTCAAAAACCATTTTGGCGTCGGCTTCTTCAACGGTGTTTTTTTAAAGGATCCCAAGAACGTTTTGGTCAACGCCCAAGAGGGAAAGACCCAAGCGATGCGGCACTGGCATTTCAGATCCATTGACGAAATAGACAAAAGGGGAGTTCTCGCCTACATGAACGAATCTTTGGAGAACCAGAAAAAAGGAATGGAACTAGTGCCCAAGAAGAAAACTTCAATAAAAGTTACCGTTCCAAAATTGTTGAAAGATGCTTTGGCCGAAAAAGAGAGTTTGAACCAGGCCTTCAAAGGTCTTTCACCATATAATCAAAAAGAATACTCGGATTATATTGCAAATGCCAAACAAGAAAAAACCAAGGAATCACGACTTGAAAAAATACTTCCATTGATTTTAGACGGAAAGGGACTTAATGACAAATATAAATAATCCCTCACCGGATAAATCCCAAATTCAAAAATGTGCTTTTGGAATTTGGAATTTGGTTTTTGCCCTAGAGCATCGGCAGCTTCCAGCCGTTCTGATAATTGGCTTTCATATATTCGTTTGCGGCTTCTTCTTTAAATTTATGGTCAGCGGTATCCCAATAAATACGATTACCGGTCTTAAAGGCTACATTACCCATATGGGAGACCAAAGCGGCATCGTAGCCTACTTGAATCGGTGCCGTGAGCTTCGAAGAATCCCTACTTTTTACAGCTTCGATAAAATTAACCGTGTGCAGGTCCAATCCACTGACTCCTCCGGTGCCATACGTAACAGCTTCCATTTTGGGTATTCCATCTTTGCCCCATCCTTGAAATTCTTCTTCCGGAATAATTTCCCATCCGTTTCTATCGACTACCAATGTTCCATTATTACCGATGAAAGCGATGCCGTGATTACGGCCATAATTACCTCCATCGATCCCCGTGGCGTGTTCCCATAAAATGGAGAATCCGTCGTACTCAAAAACGGTCTGCAAGGTATCAGGAGTCTCGGAAGCATCATCAGGATAGGCAAATTTTCCGCCCAGTGCCATTACGGATTGTGGTCGACCGGCCTTCATGCCATATAAAGCATAATCAATTAAATGTACGCCCCAATCGGTCATGAGTCCACCTGCATAGTCCCAAAACCATCTAAAATTAAAATGGAACCGATTCTCATTAAAAGGTCTTTGCGGTGCAGGGCCTAACCACAAATCATAATCAACACCTGCAGGCACAGCGGTATCAGTCACCACGGGAACAGGTTTCATCCAACCCTGGTACGCCCATGCCTTCGCCAAACGAATGTTGCCCAACTTACCGGAATGGACGAAATTTATCGCATCAACAAAATGGGGCTGACTACGCTGCCATTGTCCGATTTGCACCATCCGGTCACTTGCACCCACATAATTCAACATGATGTCGGCTTCTTCAATGGAGTTGGCGATCGGCTTTTCACAATATGCATCTTTACCTGCTTGAAGAGCATCGGTCAACATGAGGCAATGCCAATGGTCCGGAGTTCCGATGATAACGACATCAATATCTTTGTTCTCCAATAGTTTGCGATAATCTTTATACCATTTTGGTTTTTTGATTCCTGCTTTTTCAAGATCGGCAGTTCTTTCCTTAAGCACATTTTCATCGACATCGCAGAGTGCGATTACACTGACCTCGCTTATCTTCAACATAGAACTCAAATCTGAAAAACCCATGCCTTTGCATCCTATCAGGCCCACATTGATTCGATCGTTCGCTCCAACCCTTTTGCGCATCGTTGCCAAAAGTTGCATGGGAAAGAGAAATGCAGCACTTGACCCGGCCAAGGCCAAAGAACTTTTTTTGATAAAACTTCGTCGATTTGTGTACATACTTATTTGTTTTAAGGAAGCTTGAATATAATGATTTTTGGAAAGACTATGGAAATGATGAAATCGGATTTTAGCGAAAGTAACTTCAACATATTGCTTTGTCGGATAAACCGTTTAGTAAATGCTTTAGCACATAATACCTTTCCGCAATGAGGCAACAAAAAAGCGGCGACCCTAGGGTCGCCGCTTTTAAAACTGTAAGTGAGAAAGACTATTTCTTTGCCGGAGCATTCAATTTTCTGCTGAGTTCCATAGAAATCGCGGAACGGTCAAACTTCAATTTACCGGCCATTGTCTCAATAACACAAGAAAGGTCGCTATCGTTCAATTCCAAAATTTTTCCATGGAGACCACTTTTTGTAATAACGCGGTCACCTCTTTTTAATTCCGATGCAAATTTTTTCTCATCCTTTTGGCGTTTCATCTGTGGGCGTATCATAAAAAAATACGCTACCACAAAAATCAACAGCATCGGTAGGAACTGTCCAATATCTCCCATAAATAGTGTCTCTCTAAATTCTCGTTTGTATTACTTGCCCGCTACCGGTCCTGCTGGAGTAGCTCCTTTTGGATTAACAAAAGCCTTGATTCTCAAAAGCTCTTGCCCTTTTTCGGTATTGGCAGTAACAGTAATCGTCTTTGTAACCTGATTTTGACCTGAACCATTGAAACGTACCAAAAGTTCTCCTTTTTCTCCGGGAGCAATCGGTGCATCCGGTTTTTTAGGAACGGTACAGCCACAAGTACTCTTGGCATCGGTTATGATCAATGGGGCATTACCTGTATTGGTAAACACGAAAGTATGCTCCTGCGGAGTACCTTGATCTATAGTTCCGAAGTCGAACTCAGATTCATCGAATTGCATTACAGGAAGCTGCTTGGCTGCTTCGTCGCGTTGTGCGGCCACTGCCACATTGTCGGTCTTGATTTTTTCAGATGCGTTTTCCTTACAAGAAGCGAAAACGAATAGGCTCAAAACTCCTATTGATAAAACTAATTTTTTCATAGTAGTACGGATTATTTTTTGCGAAATTAAAGAATTATTTATTTACTAACGTTAAAATTGGGCCTGTAGTCTATCAATGAGCAAGTTTTTTTACAGACCGTTCATCGATGAACCTACCATATCCCTAGGGCTAGGGCATGCCAGATTTTTTTAAACAGGTATTATAACAGGCCCCTACCTACCTTTTGCAACTTACCCTCAACCTTGTATTCTTTCACTAACTTATCCAATACCCCATTGATAAAAATGCTACTCTTCGGGGTTGAATATTCTTTTGCGATTTCCAAGAATTCGTTGATTGTTACTTTTTCCGGAATCGAAGAAAAATTCAACAATTCACAAATCGCCATTTTTAACAAAATGGAATCAATATCGGCGATACGGTCTTTGTCCCAATTCGGGGTTTTTCCCTCTATTTCCTTCTCCAACATCGCATCGTTCAGTAAGGTTTTTGTCAAAAGCTTTCGGGCAAAGTCCATATCATCGTCATCTTTTAGCAACCTGGGCAAAAAGAAAGATTCATTTTGATCTTGTCGAACCTTTTTCAGTTGTTTTACAATATAGGTGTTAACAATCGGAATATCATCGACCCATGTCAGTTGATTATCCTCAAAATAATCATAGATTTTTTCGTTCGGAGCGATAACTTCTTTATAGAGTTCAAGGATCAATTCACGATCATCTTCATAAGAGTTCTCAGGCGAGAGCATATAGCTAGAATAGTTTTCACTTTCCACAATAGCCTTGTAAATCAATTTTACGTACTCTTCATTAAGGTACCAATTCTTGAGTTTTCGTTTCTTCAATTCCGATTTCAACAGTTCATTCTTGGATAATTGCTTCAATACCTCATTATTTGCGAACTTTTCTTTATCGGGATAACTATCGGAAGTATTCTGCAGGTATTTTTTTGAGGAAAGCTCAACCTGTTCTTCCGCCATTTTCCGCACCTCGATGAGAAGGCTCAGCATCAAAAGATAGAGCGTATACATATTATCAATGCTCATCTTCAGGAATTTCTCCTGTTTTTCCAATGAATCATCCTTCGATTGGATAAGTGCGTAGATGCATTGCATCACTTTAACACGAATATGCCTTCTGGTAAGCATGTTTAAAGAACTTTAGATAAATTTGGGCCAAGTTGCACAGGGCAAAAATAACAATCTATTTCCGATTCGGAACTAGGCCTTCATCTTTATCTTAGGTATTTTATAACATTTACGTTTGCTACAAACCGTTATCTTTGACACTTCGGTAAAATGACCAACTCGCCACGGCCGACCCATAGCATGAGAGAACTAAAGTACATTAACAAATACTTCAAAAAATATTGGTTCAAGCTGCTCATGGGCATTATTATTACGGTCATTGCCCGGGTCTTTACGTTGGTCATGCCATCGTATGTCAATAAATCCATTACGGTCGTCGAAGAATTTATGGATGGTAAAATTGCCGAGACCCTAGCAAGGGAGCAACTCTTACAGTTTATTTTAATCATTGTCGGCGCCGCCTTGCTCTCCGGATTTTTCACTTTTCTCATGCGGCAGACCATTATCAATGTTTCAAGATATATAGAGTACGACCTGAAGAACGAGGTTTTTGACCACTATCAATTTTTGAGCCTCGACTTTTACAAAAAGAATCGAACGGGAGACCTGATGAACCGTATCAGCGAAGATGTCGGGCAAGTGCGAATGTATACCGGTCCCGCCTTGATGTACGGTATCAACACGATTACCCTTTTTGCCTGTATCATACCTATTATGTTCATCACGGCGCCCACTTTAGCCGCGTATGCCCTGATACCCTTGCCTATATTATCGGTGCTTATTTACCAGATAAGTCGTATTATTCATCGTCGCAGTACCAAAGTGCAAGAGTTTCTTTCAACCCTTTCAACATTTACCCAAGAAACTTTTTCTGGGGTTTCGGTCATCAAAGCCTATGCCCTGGAACCGCAAATAAATGCAGAACTCAATGTATTGGCCATCGAAGGAAAAGATAAAAGTATGGATCTGGCCAAAGTGAACGCATGGTTTTTCCCGTTGATGGTATTGATGATCGGCATCAGCAATATCTTTGTCATATATATTGGCGGTAAACAATATTTAGATGGTGAGATTACCTCAGTGGGTGTCATCGCCGAATTTATTCTTTATGTAAATATGCTGACTTGGCCAGTCGCTATTGTAGGTTGGCTGACCTCTATCGTACAACGCGCGGAGGCCTCGCAAAAAAGAATCAATGAATTTTTGAAGGAAACGCCTTCGATTTACAACAACGTTGTGGAGCCCACCCCTATTCAGGGTAGAATAGAATTCAGAAACGTCACTTTTACCTATGGAGATACCAATATAACCGCCCTAAAAAACATATCGTTCACAATCAATGAAGGTGAAACTGTGGCCATTCTGGGGAAAACGGGGTCAGGAAAGTCTACTATTTTGGACTTGGTCGCAAGATTGTACGATGTGGATTCAGGGGAAATTTTGGTCGATGAAGTGCCAATAAAAAAATTGAACCTCGAAAGCCTTCGCAGTAGTATTGGCGCGGTACCCCAAGATGCCTTTCTTTTTTCCGATTCAATACAGAACAATATAAAATTCGGAAAGGAAGATGCCACCGACGATGAAGTGATGACCGCAGCAAAAAACGCAGTCGTCCATAAAAATATCATGGGCTTTTCAAAACAATATGATACGATTCTTGGAGAACGGGGCATTACCCTGAGTGGTGGCCAAAAACAAAGGGTCTCCATAGCAAGAGCCTTGATAAAAGACCCACAGATCTATCTATTCGACGATTGCCTCTCAGCCGTGGACACCGAGACCGAAGAAGAAATTTTGAACAATCTCAAAAAAGCTTCCCGAAATAGAACGACCCTTATCGTAAGCCACCGTGTTTCTTCGGCCAAAAATGCGGATAAAATTTTGGTTTTGGCCGATGGTGAATTGTTACAAGAAGGCACACATGATCAGTTGAACAACATTGATGGTTACTATAGAGAGCTTTACAGAAGCCAATTATCCGAGAAAGAAAACTGAAAAATTGTTGCTCAAACCGCATTTTTTTTTCATTTTTGAAAAATTAACATCTTTTTAAGGACAACCAGACACTACACGAAATGGGCGACAGAGATTCAATGGAACAGGAAGAAATTTATTCCAAAGTTTTAAGGGCAGGAAGAAGAACATATTTTTTTGATGTTAGAAGTACAAAGGCGGGGGACTACTACCTGACCATTACGGAAAGTAAAAAGTTTACCCACGATGATGGTTCTTTCCACTATAAAAAACATAAAATTTATCTCTACAAAGAGGATTTCTCCGCCTTCAGGGAACATGTCGAAGAAATGATGGATTATATCATCGATGAAAAAGGTACTGAAGTAATTTCCGAAAGACACCAAAAAGATTTTAAGAAAGAAGAAGAGGTACCCAGCGAAAATGGGGAAGTGAAATCAACGGATAGTTTTACAGACGTCGATTTTGATGATATCTAGCAATCGCAAATAAAATATTCTTACAACGACCCTTTTTTATAGGGTCGTTTTTTTTACATTTAAAACTTGAACTTATCTTGAGTTCATTAGCTAATTCAACGTAACAAATGAAAAAAATTGTATTTGTACTATCCATTTTAATTTTCCAAAATAGTATTGCCCAAGAGACATTGGACCTCAACTATTATCTTCCGCAGGGCATCAGTTATAATGCCGACATTCCCACTCCCAAAGAAATCATAGGACATGAGGTCGGCGAATGGCATGTCACCCACGACAAGTTGATGTTCTACATGCAGACTTTGGCGGAGGCCAGCGACCGTATTTCCATTGAAAATAGAGGTTCAACTTTCGAAGGACGACCTGTTTTGTTGCTAACGGTCACATCACCCAAGAACCATCAGAACATACAAAAAATAAGGCAAGACCATATCGCACTTACCGAAAATAGAGGGAACTCCATTGCGGTCGAAGACCAGCCTATAGTCGTGTATCAAGGGTTTTCAATTCACGGCAACGAACCTAGCGGTGCCAATGCCGGATTGGTATACGCTTATTATTTGGCCGCTGCCGAAGGTCCTGAAATCGAAACGATGCTTGACAAAATGGTTATTTTGATGGATCCGTCGTTCAATCCCGATGGGTTGCAGCGTTTTGCCTATTGGGCCAATACGAATAAGAGTATCAACTTGAATCCCGACAACAACGAAAGGGAGTATCACGAAGTTTGGCCCGGTGGACGGACCAACCATTATTGGTTCGATATGAACCGCGACTGGCTACCTGTACAGCTTCCTGAAAGTAGGGCGCGAATCGAAACCTTTTACAAATGGCTGCCGAATATTTTGACCGACCATCACGAAATGGGCACGAACTCTACCTTCTTTTTTCAACCTGGCGAACCGACACGGGTACATCCGTTGACCCCGAAAATAAATCAAGAATTGACTGCTGAAATCGGAACCTACCATGCCAAGGCTTTGGATAAAATCGGCTCGCTGTATTATTCTGAGGAAAATTATGACGATTACTATTATGGAAAGGGTTCTACTTTTCCTGATGTAAACGGAAGCATTGGCATTCTATTCGAACAAGGGAGTTCACGAGGCCATATTCAAGAAAGCGAAAACGGACTATTGACTTTTCCGTTTACGGTTCGTAATCAGTTTACCACCGCCCTCTCGACCATTGAGGCGGCCAAAAATATGCGGACAAAGATTTTGGAGTACCAACGCGATTTCTACACGCAGCTCAGAAATGAAGCCACCAAAGAAAAGTCCATAATATTCGGCGACAGCAAAGATGCCGCGAAAGCATGGCATCTTGCCGAAATTTTAAAACGCCACAAAATCAAGGTACACGAACTGGCAAACGATGCCGCAATCGCCGGAAAAAATTATAAGAGGGGAAATAGTTACATTGTACCCGCAAATCAAAAAAATTCAAGATTGGTCAAGGCCATGTTCGAAAAGCGAACCAGTTTTACCGATAGTCTCTTTTATGATATCTCGGCTTGGACGTTTCCTTTGGCCTTTAACGTGGACTATTCCGAAATAAGCTCTTTGAACAATGCAGGGGAGGAAATATCGGAGCTTAAACCCCTATCAGGCTACATAAGCAGCCAGAGCAATTACGCTTACCTTTTCGAATGGCACGAATACTATACACCAAAGGCCTTGAACCAAATTCTAGAAAAGGGACTTCGCGCCAAAGTCGCGAAATCACCGTTTACTTTGGAAGGAAAACAATACGACTACGGTACGATAATGATTCCTGTACAGAACCAAGATTTAGATGCTTCGGAACTCCACTCTTTTTTATCGAAAGTTGCCGATGAAAGCACATTGCAAATTACCGCGGTAGGCACCGGACTTACCAAAGGCATTGATTTGGGCAGTAATGATTTTGACCCTGTCGAAAAACAGAAAGTCGCCATTCTAGTGGGTAATGGTATACGTTCTTATGATGCTGGAGAAATTTGGCATTTGTTCGATACGCGCTATGATATGAAATTAACCAAAATCGACACTGAATATTTTAGTCGCGCCGACCTTAGTGACTATACCGACATCATCATCCCAAGGTCTTCAGGTAGTGCCCTTACTAAAAAAGATGCCGATAAACTGAAAGAATGGGTTAAAGATGGTGGCACCTTGATTGGCTATACGAACGTTGCCGAGTGGCTTGACAAAAACGAATTCTTAAAGTTGAACTTCAAAAAGGATACGACCAGGGTCGCCAAGAATATCCCGTTTGAAAAAAAGAACGATTTTAATGGTGCCCAAGTAACCGGAGGGGCCATTTTCGAGGCAAAACTGGATCGATCACATCCCGTAAATTTTGGGTATAAAAATGACCGTTTGGCCTTATTTAGAAACTCCAACGTTTATATCGAGGCCAATAAACACAGTTATAACAACCCCATTCAATATACCAATAACCCTTTATTAAGCGGTTATATCTCAGAAGAGAACGCGGAACTCATCAAAAACTCCGTGCCATTCGTTGTCAATCGAATGGGAAAGGGCCGTGTTATCCTCTTTACGGACAATACGAACTTTAGGGCATTTTGGTATGGTACGAACAAGTTGTTGATGAATGCTATCTTTTTTGGGGGGATGATGTAGAAAACTAATTTAAATTAGGTATGAGACCTTAATATTACCTGTGAAATACTTCGTTTTAATAGCGATTTCTGGTATTCTACTTTTTTCTTGTACTGAGGAGAAAAGAGGGCTAAACATAGGTATAAACTCCAATGAAATATGGGACACCATTTATATTTCAGAATTGGGGACGGAAAAAGAAATCTCCAAAATTTATGATACTGAAGAAGTAAAAACCATCCAATTAACTAGGCCCACTGTAGTAAGTTTGCATAGCGGGGATTACGAAATTCAATATTTATCTATTCTTACACCAAAAAAGAATCTAAATATCACAGTAAATCCGGATTCGACTTTAACTACAAAAAGTAAGAGTGACTCCCTTCTTAATTATCTCTGGAAAAGTAATCTGGATTTCATTAACAAAAACAGTTCTTTTATATTCCAAACTGATAATATCGATTCTATCCCTATATTATTGGATGATTTCAGAAAAATAAGGGAAAAGGCTATTGATAAGTACAAAAATCAATTCGGAAATGAGGTAGCCGATATTCTTTATTTCCAGAACAATGCTAGGATATATCTTTTTCAATTTTGGCTAGGTAGAGTTGATAAAGAATTGGACCCTCACCGGGGTTATTTTGACTTTATAAAAATGATTCCAGGGCCTTCAGAAACTTTGAAATCCCTTCCCAACATTTATTTGAATAAATATGAAATCGAATATCTAAGAATACACCAATCCATAGAGGATATTCCAAGTTTTTTAAGTTTCATCGAAACTAAAACGAAGAACAAAGATTTAGCTGATCTTTTAAAAGCTGTATATATTAAGTCTTTGATAGAAATACCTTTTTATTGGCAGAAACATGAGCGACTTTTTAATTCCGAAGTTTTGGAGAATGTTTTAACGAGGGAAAAGAATAATAAATATTCCGATCTGATTGAAAAGGCTTCAAAGTCATTTTACGCCTCGCAAAATGGAAAAAACGCCTACATGTTTGAAGCCGAGGATAATCACGGAAAGAGTTTTAATCTAAAGGAATTAGAAGGAAAGGTGATTTTTATTGACACTTGGGCGACCTGGTGTGGACCATGCATTGAACATAGACCCAAGGTATTAGAACTCGCTAAAAAATATAAAGACGAAGATGATGTTGTAATCCTTATGGTTTCAGCGGATTCTTCAAAAGATAAATGGTTGGCATTTCTTCAAAAAGAAAATGAAGAAGCAGGTGTGAATCTATTTATTAAAAATGGTATGAGAACGGACTTTGGCCGCAATTACAATATAAAATCAATTCCAAAATATATTCTAATCGGTAAAAACGGTAAAATCATAAACTCGAATCTAATAGAGCCTTCCATTGAGGTCGAAGGGGCTATTGAGAAAGAAATAGGTCTTTGAATCACAGTCGATTTATGATTTTAAATCTATTCAAAAACTTAGTCTTTATCCCCTAAACATACCTCACATAAACCCAATTAAATAAAAACAATGCCCCAACTGCGGCCAGCCCAATAAGCCAACCCCATAAAAACCCAACAGCCAAAAACAAAAAAAAATAATACACCGGGTAAACAATTAGGGCAAAAGCAAACCGCAACGTACCCATAAATTCAGGCTCCCATACTTTGGGCTTACCGAAGGTTTTCCAAAGCAGTAGTACAGGAAAATTAAGAACCGTAAAAACAGTTTTTAAAAACACCGGTGAATTGGTTCTTGTTATTTCGGTCCTATTGCTTGAATTATCGATTTCTTTAATGGTTGCATTGACTTCTTGGGGATTTAAAAAGTCAACTTCTTTGGCTTCCAACTGCTCCATTATCAAATCGTAGTTTTCTTCATCTTCAATATGGGTGGTGAGCTTTTCCAATGCCTCGGCAACGGTAGATTTTATTCTTGGAATCGAGCCTTGGTAATCATTCTTCATTACTAAATCCTTTAAAGCAATACTCTTTCCGTAATGAATCGCCACTTGATCTGGGAATTCGGTTGCTTTTTGGTAATTAAGCCCTACAGGTAGCAATTGAATATCCAAATCTGGTTGCTTTTCCAAAGCAGCAAATAGAATACGGGTAAACCCTTTACTTAACGGCCGAACCCGTCTTCTCAAATTATGGTTCGCTTCCGGAAACATCAACAAGGCCTCTCCCCTTTCTAGCAACTTGGCGCAGCGGTCAAAAACGGCCTGATTGTTCTTCAATGAACCACGACCATCTCGAATACGATAGATCGGTATCATTTGAAAATGGTCAAAAATGGCAATCAGGGTTTTGTTCGTAAAAACATCCGAACGGGTCAAAAAATAGGGTTTCCTATTGCAGTCGACCGCAATTAATAATACATCAAGTAACGCACTTTGATGATTGGGCAAAAAGAGCAACGGTTTGTCCTTAGGAATATTTTCCAGGCCCGAAACCTTGATTTTTCCGTGATATAGATAAAGACTAGTCTTTATCCATAATTTCACCAAATTGTATCCCAAACTCTTCAAGCCAGTTCTTCTTTTTTAATGGGTTTATAGCCCCAAAACGCCGCGAGAGCTAGACCGGTGACTAAATGCCAAATACCCCAAAAAGCGGCCAATAAGGCCATTCCGCCAAGTCCGTCAAAAAAGGTGAAGATGAGCAAAAGGCCCAGACCTGAATTCTGTATTCCGGTTTCAATGGTTATCGAGCGGACATCGCGCTGAGATAGTCTCAATAACCTTGCAAAAGAAAAACCTGTTGTAAATGCGATGAGGTTATGAATAAGAACGATCCAAAAAACATAGAACACATATTGCATAAAAATATCACGGTTGTTGTACAGGGCCAAAAAAACCAAGGAAATAAAAAAGAGCAATGAAACAATCTTGAGCACTCCGGCCATTTTCTTTGCAAGCCCCGGTTTAAGATAATTAAGCCACATACCCAATAATAAAGGAATACCCAAAATAAGGGAAACCAATTTTATCATTTCTAAAGGTTGGATAGCAACTTCCTTTAAAAGTATGCCCGTGGGCGCATACAGAGACCCCCAAAATTGCAAGTTCAATGGTGTCATAACTACCGCCAATAAGGTAGCAATAGCCGTCAGGCTGACCGAAAGCGCGGCGTTGCCTTTGGCTAGATGCGCTATAAAGTTCGAAACATTACCTCCGGGGCAGGCCGCCACCATAAACATCCCCAAGGCGATACTTGGCAGGGGATCTATTGTTATCACAAGCAAAAAAGTAATTATAGGTAACACTAAGAACTGACTCATCACACCAATAATCACCGGTTTCGGATTCTTGAGCAACTGCTTAAAATCACTAACAGAAATCTCTAAGGCAACCCCGAACATGACCATTGCCAATGCGGAGTTAAGCAGCCAAAGGGTTTGAGTATCGAAATTGATACGAACGGTATCGAGTATGGTTTCGGTCAATAGGTGGGTCCGTTTTGAAAGTCCCTAATATAAAACATTCTCAAATAAAGAACCGTTTTGAAACTTAGTAGTCGTCCCTTTCATTTCTAAATCACCTATCACTTTTACTAAAAATAATTTTTGCAGTTTAGAATTCTCTTGGAATACCATTAACTTTAAAGTGCAAAAAAAAATGAAAATGGCAAGAACCGCAAGTAAGATGCTTCCGTTGGGCACAATGGCCCCTGAATTTGAACTCATGGATACGGTTTCGGAAAGCAAAATGAAACTGAACGACATCAAGGGAATTAAGGGCACCGTTATCATGTTCATATGCAACCATTGTCCGTTTGTAAAACATGTTAATGATCAAATTGTTAGAATGGCACAGCAATATCAAGCGAAAGGTATCTGTTTTATTGCCATTTCAAGCAATGACGTTGAAAACTATCCACAAGATGACCCACCTCTGATGAAGCAAGTTGCCGAGCAAGAGGGGTATACTTTTCCTTATCTGTATGACGCTACTCAAGAAGTCGCGATAAAATATGATGCAGCATGCACCCCTGATTTCTATTTGTTCGATGGGGATTTAAAACTGGTCTATCGCGGACAATTGGATGATTCACGCCCCGGAAACGGAATTCCCGTAACCGGAAAGGACCTGCGCGAAGCAATGGATTCTTTACTTTCGGGAAAGGAAATAAATCCTGAACAAAGACCAAGTATCGGTTGCAATATTAAATGGGCCGCTAATCAGCATTAATTCTTTGAGATGAATATCAATACTAACGAAGCCCTTGAAAAGTTGGCTCAATCGAATACTCCTTTTCTTACTGTTTTCGAACATGGCACACTATCCGTAGAAGTATACAAACCAGACAAGGTTGATTTACAACAACCCCATACCCGTGATGAGGTCTATATTATTGTTTCCGGTTCTGGGGAATTTTTAAATGATGGAGAACGAACCACGTTCCGAACCGGGGATTTTCTTTTCGTACCGGCGGGAATAGAACACCGCTTTGAAAATTTTACGGAAGATTTTTCGACCTGGGTTTTATTTTATGGCCCCGAGGGCGGCGAACAAGCATAGCGGCGATGCAAGAAAATATTATCATCGAACCTCTTCAAGTGGCTCTTTTCGATACCTATATCGAAGTGGGCAAACGAGCGTATGAGCAACATTATCGGCATCTTTGGCTTGATAGCGATTCTTCATATTACATAAAAAACAGTTTTACCAGAAAGGTTTTGCTTGATGATATAAGAGATATTGATTCTATGCATTATATGGTCTACTCCGATGAAGTTCCTGCGGGAATCCTCAAATTAAGAAATGTTGCCGCACCCACGCCTCTCTATGAAAAAGAAGCTTTGTTATTGGATAAGATTTACCTGCTCAAAGAATTTTCGAGAAAAGGAATCGGGAGTTTTGTCGTCAACTTTGTACTTGACAAAGCCAAAAAATCGAAAAAAAAAGTCGTTTGGTTGGAGACCATGAAAAAAGGCCTCCCCCGTTTTTTTTATGAGAAAAACGGATTCGAGATTTTTTCCGAAAAGAACTTGGAGTTTCCGGACCTGATAGATTCCGAACGTGGAATGTTTATCATGAAGCAAGAGGTGTAAACCTGTTTGCCCCATCTTACAATACCTCACCGCCAACCTTTTCTTTCTAAAAGGTTTTCGATGTGCGCCAAATGATGTTGACTGTGCCAAGCGTATTTGCCAATATTTTCTTCCACGGTTACGGTCGCATTATCTTCGGGATGCAAGTATGATTTTTTCAGATCTTCAGGCTTTAGGCCCCTAAGCAAAAAGACCATTTTCGCATGCAATGCTTTAATATAGTTGAGCGAGAGTTCAATAGGTGCCGTTCTGGCATCGAACAATTCTGCCCAATCTTTTTCTTCGTATGCTTTTATAAGAGGGCTATCTTCGGTCAGCGACCATTTAAAACGGGTATAACTATGATGGTGGCTATCGGCGATATGGTGCACGAGCTGTCGTACCGTCCATCCGCCGGGGCGATATGGAGTATCCAACTGCTCATTTGAAAGGTTTTTGACCCTTCCGGTGAGCTTTTCTGGCATTTCTTCAAGTGTTTGAATCCACCGTTCAATGTTTAACATGTCAATAGTATGCAGTTTTTCGAACTTTCCAATAGGATAGCGAAGTTCATCCATCTCAATATTTTCCATCCCTAAAAATAACAAGAAATAAGGGAGCTAGAACAAAAATGATTTTAGGGGTTTAAAACCATTTCCGACAACGGGTAAATAATTAAATTTTAATACACTTTTAACTTTGAAAATTCAACGGAACCCTTTAATCTACTAAATTTGTAGGATAATAATTTCTATCCTAAAAACAATATAAAATGGCAACAATACGATTGGGCGACAAAGCCCCTGATTTTACTGCGAACAGTTCCATGGGAACCATTAATCTCTATGATTATCTCGGCGATGGCTGGGGCATACTTTTTTCTCATCCAGCCGATTTTACCCCGGTATGTACAACGGAACTAGGTACTGCGGCAAAGTTCAAAGGGGAGTTCGATAAACGAAATGTAAAAATGCTGGCGCTGAGCGTCGACGGTGCGGAATCTCATCAAGAATGGATCAAGGACATTAACGAAGTACAACATACCACAGTGAATTTTCCGATCATCGCCGATGAGGACAAAAAGGTCTCGAATCTGTATGACATGATTCATCCGAATGCGGATAATAACCTTACTGTACGTTCCGTTTTCATCATCGCTCCCGATAAAACGGTAAAACTGATATTGACTTACCCCGCTTCTACCGGACGTAATTTCTATGAGCTATTGCGCGTCGTCGATTCGTTACAGCTTACGGCCTATCACAAAGTGGCCACACCGGCCAATTGGGAAAATGGGCAGGATGTAGTGGTCAGTCCCGCCATCCCAACAGAAGAAGCAAGAAAAATATTCTCGAAGGGAGTTGAAGAAGTAAAACCTTATTTACGCATGACTCCGGACCCTACGGTCTAAAAATTATTTTTATCGATAACAAACTTTCCTCTTGTCGAAAGGTTTTTTTATGCCCTGATTTGAACTAAGTTCTTAACAGTCATCTGAATAGCATTGTTTTAAATTATTTGTGTTCAAATACTTAACGAATACTTATCTTTCAAGAATGTAATAAAATCGGCTTTATAACTACCAAAAAACAAGCTATGAAATCATTTACCATTTCTGAACTGAACGACTTTTTAAACGGGGTTCTTGAAGGGGGCACCAAAGAAAACATAATTGGTCCGGAACAAATGGAGAAAGCTACCTCCAATCAAATTACATTTATTGGAAATTCGAAATTCGTCAAAAAATGGACTACTTCAAATGCCTGTGCGGCTATAGTATTTGAGGACATCAAGATTGGCCCCGGTGAAAATCGTGCGTTTATTAAAGTAAAGAACGCTGACCTCGCCATGGCAAAGCTCTTGGAACTTTTTGACCCCGGACCACCCGAACTGCAAACTGAAATACATGCTACCGCCGTCGTTCATCCTTCAGCAAAGATTGGAGAGCAATGTAAAATAGGAGCCAATTCTTACATTGGGAAAAATGTCGTTTTAGGAGATGGTGTCGTCGTATACCCTAATGTTTGCATTTATGATGAAACCTCCATCGGAAATCGCACCATAGTATGGTCAGGTACGGTAATTCGTGAACGTACCCAAATTGGTGACGATTGTACATTCCATAATAACGTCAGCATAGGAGCCGATGGATTCGGATATCGGCCTAGCGATGACGGAAAAGGGCTTGTTAAAATCCCCCAAATCGGAAATGTGATTATCGGAAACCAGGTCGAAATAGGTGCCAATTCATGTGTCGACCGAGGTAAATTCAGCGCAACCATTATCGGAGATGGTTGCAAAATAGACAATCAGGTGCAAATTGCGCATAATTGTGTTATGGGCCGGTCTTGCATTATGGCAGGCCATAGTGGTCTTGCAGGTTCGGTGACCTTGGGCGATGGAGTAATAATCGGGGGTAGTGCCTCTATAAAAGATCATACCACTATTCACTCAGGGGCCGTGGTAGGTGCCGGTTCAGGGGTGATGGGCGATATTGCTGCGGGAAAATCAGTGCTTGGCTATCCTGCTCAAGATGCCCGACTTATGTTGAAACAATGGGTACAGATGCGAAAATTGGTCAATGCCTCCGGCTAATCCCGTAAAGCCCTATCAGTGAGTTCAATGCCGTAACATAAAGATAACATGCTAAAATATACGTGATTTCAAAATTTAACAGTACATTTGCGCTTTAATTAATTTTTAATTTTATTTATTATGAGTAAAGGAACAGTAAAATTCTTCAATGATTCCAAAGGATATGGTTTCATCACTGAAGATGGTTCAAACGAAGATCATTTTGTACACATTTCTGGCTTGATCGATGAAGTTCGAGAAGGTGATGTTGTGGAATTTGAACTACAACAAGGTAAAAAAGGATTGAACGCCGTTAATGTGAAAGTAGTTGACTAGGTAGAAATAAACTTTTTTATAGTATAGCCCTGACAGCTTTGTCAGGGTTTTTTTATTTTTTTTGTTCAATTTGGTAAGAAATAACATACATTTTGGTAACTTTGTTCAACTTAAACGCAACCTTTTACGACTTCTTCTATCTCATACTTAAACAATTTCAGTGTTTCCCCATTGAAAACTAGAACAAAATATGCTATCCTTCTTTGGAGTACTCTTCATCATTCTTATAATTAATATCGTTTTATTGGCCTTCAGCCTTACTAAGACAAAAGAATCTTAGGCATGTTATTTTCAATTTAGACGGTAGGGTCAATTGGGTCTCAGCTGTTATATTAATGAAGCTCAACAACAATTTGAAAAGCCCCTGTATGCTTACTTTTTTCACCATTCTTATTATATTGGTTGCTATCAACCTCATTCTTTTGGCAATCAGTATCGACTTCCAAAGCAAAGTCTGAGTGTCTAAAAACCTCCTTTAAGACCATGTTATCTTTGTGAAATTATGATCCGTAACGGTCTTCCCTACGCGATTGACAAGGGCAAAAGTGTTCTGCAATATTACTTTTGAAGTGCAAATACCAAAAATAAAATTCTTATATTTCAGGCAACACTCTATACTAATTCTTACATCTAGGCGTTAAATATTGTGTTTAATCGAATTTTTGCCCCAAAATCAAAAATATGATAGCCTTCTTAATAATTGTTGGCGTGCTTGTTGCGCTCAATATTGCTCTTATAAAGTATAGTTCCGTTGAATTTGATAATTCTTCGAATTAATATCGGCAATGCTAGTTTGGTAAAAGAGTCTGATCAGGAGTAATTTCCGAGGTTAGAAACTTTACAATATAACGCAAAAAAATCCCCGAAATATCTTCAGGGATTTTTACGTATGTTATCGTTTATTAAATAACCGTTCCTAGGTTACTTTACATTCATTAACTCCACATCAAAGAGCAAAGTCGCATTAGGAGGAATTACTCCACCCGCGCCGGCACTTCCATAGGCTAAATCGGACGGAATGACGAAACGGGCCTTATCACCCACTTTCAAAAGTGCGATGCCTTCGTCCCAGCCCGGAATTACCTGACCGATTCCCAATTGAAAATCAATAGGTTCCTTTCTTTTATAGGATGAATCAAATACCTGTCCGTTCAACAGCGCACCTTCATAGTGAACCGAAACTTTCTGACCTTTCTCGGCTTTTACCCCGTCACCCTTTTGGATGATTTTAAAACGCAGACCACTATCGGTTTTATCGAAACCTGCCGCAACTTTATCCAATTCAGCCGCCTGTCTTTCTTTTTCCTCGGCAATTCTTTTCTCTTTTGAGCTTTTAAATTCTTCGAAAGCTTTGGAAGCGTTCCAATTTTGGGCTTCGTCGCCCGCCCTAACAATTTCTAAGGTCTTGATAGTATCGCCCTGAGCTATAGCATCGACTACTTCTTGCCCTGATTCCACATGGCCGAAAACAGTATGTTTATTATCCAACCATGGCGTAGCAATATGTGTTATGAAAAATTGACTGCCATTGGTTCCTGGTCCTGCATTTGCCATAGAAAGTACGCCTGGTCCTTCATGTGTAAGTTCAGGATGGAATTCATCATCGAATTTATAGCCGGCATCTCCGGTTCCAGTCCCCTGAGGGCATCCTCCTTGAATCATAAAATCTGGAATTACCCTATGAAAAGTAAGACCATCGTAATAGGGTTCTCCTTTTGATTTTACTTTATTTTCTTGATTTCCTTCGGCTAACGACACAAAATTACCGACCGTACCGGGAGTCTTATCATGGGTCAATTTTACCAAAATTTCTCCTTTAGAGGTATTGAACTTAGCGTAGATTCCTTCTTGCATTTTACTCGTTTTTAATGAGCGGCAAAGATAGGAAAAAAGTATCCAGTGGCAGTGAGCAGTTGGAAGTTATCGATCGTAGGCAGTCAAAAAAATCAACATCGATATCTTTAGGCTATTTCACTACTCCATATTTATCAAAAAGGTATAAAAGGCTCGCCATAGACGCTACGCCCAACTCCAGTTCGCGTTTATTCACATGTTCGAACGTATCGTTTTCGGCATGATGGTGGTCGAAATAACGTTGTGAATCTGGTCGAAGTCCGGCCAAGACGATTTCATCGTTTTTTAAGGGACCAATATCCGCCCCGCTACCTCCTTTTTCAAAGTAATGTACCATATATGGTTCAAATAAGTTTTTCCATTCTAAAACGCGCTCAAAATTCGCATCGGAACAATCAAAGGAGAAACCTCTTGGCGTGAAGCCTCCAGAATCACTTTCCAAGGCAAAAATGTGTTTTTCTTTAATACTCGTGGCAATGGCCGCGTATTTATTTCCACCGCGAAGTCCGTTTTCTTCGTTCATAAAAAGCACCACGCGAAGGGTCCGTTGTGGTTTGTAACCGGAAACTTTTAGAATTCTTAGTGCATCCATGCTTTGAACACATCCGGCACCGTCATCGTGTGCGCCGTCTCCAAGATCCCAAGAATCTAGGTGTCCACCTACTATCATGATTTCGTCAGGATAGGTACTACCCTTAATCTCTCCAATAACGTTAAAGGATTCGACATCTTCCAACTGTTTGCAATTCTGCTTAAAATAGAATTTTATTTCAGGATTCAATTTCAAAGTTGTGCTTAAAAAGTCCGCTCCATTGGTACTGATGGCCGCAGCTGGAATTCTTTCAGAAATCGAAGTATCTCCATACGTCATTGAACCCGTATGGGGATAATCATCCGATCTTAAGGTCATTGAGCGAACAATCACCCCGACGGCGCCATATTTCATAGCCTCAACGGCCCCAGAATAACGTTGATCGACACAACCGGAATAAGACTGAAAAGTATTGATGAACTTGGGATCCATCGGTCGATTATAAAACACGATCTTACCTTCAATCTTTTCCTTTCCCAATGTCTCAAGTTCCTCAAGATCTTTCACCTCAATTACGTTGGACTTGATACCTGTAGGGGGCGTAGCCACAGAGCCACCAAGTGCACAAATGGGCACGGTATTGGTCATTCCCGGTTCGGTCTCAATATAAGCGAACTCAGGGGTGCCCCGTACCCATTTGGGCACCATTACGGACTGTAACCATACCCTGTCGAGCCCTAAAGAATCCAATTGGGCCCTGGTGTAGTCGACCGCCTGTTGCGCCTGTATCGAACCCGAAAGCCTACCACCGATCTGATTCGATAAGTGGTTCAGCCAATCGTAGGCCTTACCTTGGGTCAGCGACGCCTCATAAATTGATTTTATTTGTTTTTCATCTTTCGACTGGCTGTAACCCTGTACGACCACTAATACAATCAATACCCACTTTTTCATTCTTTTTCTTTCTTCAATTGATCTCTATAAAGCTCTAAATTCTCTTTTATTTTGTCGTCAAGTTCGGGTTCTTTGATATCAGTATATTTTTTGAGTTCTTCCAAGATAATGGATGCAACTATCACCCTAGCCGCCTTTTTATTATCGGAAGGCACCACGTACCATGGCGCGTGAGGTTTCGAAGTTTCGTTGATGGCTTCCTCATAACACCGCTGATAGGCATCCCAAAGCTTTCTCTCTTTTAAATCACTAGGAGAAAATTTCCAATTTTTCCTTTTTAAGGCCAATCTTCGCAAAAGACGCTGGCGTTGCTCTTCCTTAGAAAGATGAAGAAAGAATTTAAAGATTATAGTGCCATTCTCAGCTAAATGGCGTTCAAAATTATTTATCTGTTCGAAACGTTTGTTCCAAAAAGCTTGATCGATGTCAGAAACTTCATGGATACCAGGTATATGTTCTCCTAAAATATACTCGGGATGCACGCGGGTAACCAATACATTTTCATAATGGGTACGGTTAAAAACCCCAAATTTCCCCTTTGCAGGGAGTGCAATGTAGTGCCTCCATAGATAGTCATGCTTCAATTCGAGTTCGGTCGGTACCTTAAAACTGTGTACGACCACTCCACTGGCATTAAAATCTTTGAAAATTTCGCGAATAAGACTGTCTTTTCCGGCGGTGTCGGTTCCTTGAAGGCATATCAGAACACTGTATCTGCCATCTGCATAAAGGGTGTTTTGAAACTCTCCAAGCTCGACCCTAACGACTTCTAAGCTTTTTTTTAGTTTTTTATTGGAAGCTTGTAAATCGTTATACGTAGGGAAATCTGACAGTTTTATCGTTTTATCGACGCGAAATGATGCTAAATCTGGTGTAATCATACTCCGAATATAAAATAATTCATCGTTGAAATGCCTATAATGTTAAAAAAAATGACCGTTTATCTTAGTTAAAAAACGGTTTGTCCAATATATGGGCTACCACCCTCCATCTATCGAAAAAATGAGGTTTCAAAGGTCCTCATGGTTTAATTTTACATAGCTAGAATTCCCAAATTTTACGCCATAAACCGACGATATTATGAAGAAAATTTACCTTATTATATGCTTATTGGCATTTTGTATATTTTCCTCCTTTACAATGACCAAGGCCTGCGAATATGCAAGTTCAAATCTAGGTTTTGTACAAACCCAGACGGAAAAAGCCATTGCCGAGAATGACCTTAACAAGGTTCGTTTCTTCACGTATAAGGGCCTAAATGCTATTGAAAAAACTAAAAAAGAGCTGACGGAATGTGGTTGCGAAGATGCCATCGAACTTATTGACGAGGGTAAGGAAAACCTTAAGCAAACGGTCAAAACAAATACTTTGACCGACGCCAAACGATTACTACGCAACGCTTTACAGAATATACTTGACGGCCTAGCCGCACTTGAAGACCATGAACGACATGTGAGCAAGTACCCGACCGATGTTCTTGCGATGAATACTACGGAAACGGGAAATACCGAATCCTTTAGTAAAATCCCTACCGAGGATGAACTTCACCGTAAAATTGACGCCTCGTTGATAGACTATCAATTTTCATTGGACAATATCGTGGAAACCGTTGATTGCAAGGAAGCATTGGAATTTGCCACTCGAGTTTACAACAATTGTGAAACAGAACTACTAAAGTCCAATCTTTCGGAAGGAAAGAAATACTACAATCTCAGGACAAAAGAAATAACTGCAGAAGCCCTTGAAAGACTTAAGGATTGCGCGAAATAAATGTACACAAGGGGTACTGGATGCCTATTTGCTTGCAAATAATTTTACATCATCTTCCGAAACCTCTTTTCCACCAAGGATAATTAACCTTTCGACAACATTTCGTAGTTCTCGAATGTTACCCGTCCAATCGTAACCCTTTAATAAGCTGATCGCTTTATTCGAGAATACTTTCGGGGCAATACCCTGCTCTGATGTTATTTTATCGGCAAAATGATTAATCAAAATAGGTATATCTTCTCGTCTATCGTTCAAAGCGGGAACTTTTATCAAAATTACCGCCAAACGATGGTAAAGGTCTTCGCGAAATTTACCCTCCTCGATTTCTTTTTGTAAATTCTTGTTGGTGGCCGCTACAACACGAACATCTACTTTGATATCCTTATCAGTACCTACCCGTGAAATTTTACTCTCTTGTAGAGCGCGCAGTACTTTGGCTTGGGCCGAGAGGCTCATATCGCCAATTTCGTCCAGAAAAATCGTGCCTTTGTTGGCCGCTTCGAATTTACCGGCCCTATCTCTGACCGCCGAAGTAAATGCCCCTTTGACATGACCGAAAAGTTCACTCTCTATCAACTCTGACGGAATTGCGGCGCAGTTCACTTCGATGAACGGGGCCGAATGCCGGTGGCTTTTTTCATGGACCCAATGGGCCACCAGTTCTTTTCCGGTACCGTTAGAGCCGGTTATAAGTACTCGTGCATCAGTGGGGGCGACCTTTTCTATCATATCCTTAATATTGCTGATTGCCTCGCTTTCACCCACCATTTCATAGTTCTTGCTGACCTTTTTCTTGAGGATTTTATTCTCGACCACAAGCTCCTTACGGTCGAGTGCGTTGCGCACCGTAGTCAGTAGCCGATTTAAATCGGGGGGTTTCGATATATAGTCAAAAGCACCTAAACGCATAGTATTGACAGCAGTATCTAAATCTCCGTGACCAGAAATCATAATAAACGGAACCTCCGGCTTGATTTTTCTTGCGGCTTCCAATACCTCAACCCCATCCATTTTGGGCATCTTTATGTCACACAGTACCAGATCATAATCATTGTTCTTTACAGTCTCAAGGCCTTTTAGTCCATCCTCTGCTTCCTCAACGTCATAGGTATCGTTTTCTTCGGAGAGTATTTTTACCAATACTCTACGAATCGCCGATTCATCCTCTATAATCAATATTTTAGGCATAATCTTCTTTTTAAAGTCCTATTCTAAATCCAGTTCTAAAATAAAAACTGGCCTTATCGTTCAATGTAAAAATATCATTTCTATCGCTATCTCTCAAGACCCCACTTTGAAATAACGTGTGCCCTGCAAACGTATAAAGCGACATGGCTTTGTTCAAATTATAGGAATATCCTAAAGTAACCAAGGCTGCCGACGACGATATCGACGAGGCAAAACCCGCATCGGGCAGCACAGTACTATTTTGAAGGTTTACGAAATAGCCGTCCAAAATAAATTCTGTCTGAATGATATTGCGTTCCTTAAAATGGAACTTCATTCCGGTTTTGGGCACACCGATCACATAGGTCCAATTGCGATGAAAGCGTTTCTCATAATATACCACTGGCAATGGAATTCTTAGCGCCACGGTCGAATTATAGGCAATACCCAAGACGAGACGATCAGGTTTGGCAATTTTTTGCCGATCTCTAAAGGCGCCTATCGTAGCATTTATTGAAAAATCTCCATTCTCTAAGGGGTTTGTCAACGTAGATGCCAATCGCGGCGTCAATACCCCAACAAACCGCCAATCTTCATTATATTTCATGACATACGCCAAATTCAAATCGATAACATGGAAGTAGTTCAACCCCTCTGCCCCGACTACAATATCGTCACGTTGCAAATCATAGGCCAAACGGTTGTATTCGCCACCAATAATGATATTGTTCGAGTCTCGAACCTTAATAGGCATGTTCGCCACTAGTTTGATTCGCGAAAGTTTGGCCCCTGCATCATTTCTGGGCATTAGCATGTATTCGAGACGCAATACATCGGGAGTCTGAGCATTGCCCCAAACTATAATAAAGAAAATACCAACGGACCAAATGATGCCTAATCGTCTCCTAATCCCCATTCCTGGTCAGTTTTAGTGACATTACTGTGTTCAAAGGGTCTAGGTTGAAAAATATGAACATCTCGTTGCGGGAAAGGTATGGTAACGGCATTTTTACGGAATTCAGCATCGATTTTATAGCGTACTTCGCTTTTAATCCTCGGATCCCCAAAACTATCGGTAATATAGAAATGAACCGAAAACAACAATGCCGAATCGCCAAAATCATCGAATTGAACAAATGGTTTTGGACTTTTAAGTATTCCGCGCTGGTCGCTGACGACCTCCTCCAAGATTTGGGTGACCTTTGTTACATCACTGCCATAGGCCACGCCTACTTTTACACTTTCGCGGGTAGTCTTGTGGTTTTGAGTATAATTGTAAATACTATCGGTCAAAAATATATGGTTGGGAATAACGATGACCTTATCGTCACGAGTCAAGGCGCGTGTCGTACGAAGGCGAATCTCAAAGACACGACCCACTTTTCCGTCTACCTCGATGATGTCTCCGACGTGAAGTGATTGGTCCATAATCATCAAGACCCCTGAAATAATATCCTGAAAAAGATATTGCAGGGCAAAACCCAGACCTACGAACAAGGCCGCGGATGCCGTAAGAAGAACGGTCAGGTTGACCCCTGAGGAGTGCAGAACGATGACCACTACAAAAATGTAAAGTAGGTATCTCAGGAAGTTGAAGACACTGATAAACTTATTCTTGTCCTCGAGCGGAAGCTTTTTGGTTACGATCCTATTGATTACTTTAAGAATAAACGAGACGATAATTAGCGCAAGTATTATCGCTATCAGCGTACTTACGTTAATATGGATATCCTTTCCATCAAATATGCTAATATTCAGAAAGCTCTTTATTGCATCCCCAATTTCACTCAACCTATCCATATCAATATCTTAACCATTTGAACAGTTCTTTATAGCTCGGTTTTTTTCCATACATCAAAATACCTACCCTATAAATTTTCGCCGCCAGCCAAACAATACCTATAAAGGTACCTATTAACAATAAAATAGAGGTCGCCAGTTGCCAAATGGGTACCCCGCCTTCGCCAATTCCTCCTGGCAGACGCATCAACATTACAATCGGGGATGTTAACGGAAATAAAGAAAAACCCACAGCTATAGGGCCATGAGGATTATTGAATACCGAAAAGAAACCTACGTAAATCGCCAACATCAACGGCAGAATAATAGGAAATATAAATTGTTGTGTATCGGTTTCATTATCAACTGCAGCACCAATAGCGGCATAAATTGAGCTATAGATCAAATATCCCAAAATGAAATACACGATGAAAAAAGTGATCAACATCACCCACGGAATCTTAAAAATTTCTTGTGCGTATAAATTCAAGGTCTGATTGGCATCGGGCATCGGAGGTGCCACCCCGATACCCGAACCTACCCCACCGCTTGGAGATATCCCAGTAGGGTCTATATCAAATATGGCGAAAGCTACGATCATGAGCAATCCGGCGGAGATAATCCAAATCGCAAATTGAGTGATGCCCGCCAAGGAAGTACCGATTATCTTACCTAACATCAATTGAAAAGGTTTTACCGAAGAAATAATGACCTCGATAATGCGACTCGTCTTTTCTTCGATGACACTTCGCATGACAAAGCCGCCATAAATAATGATGAACATCATAATCAAATATCCGAACCCACCACCTATCGCAGCTTTTATTTCATTAATGCCCTTTAGGTTCTGTTGGCCTTCGAAGGTAGCCGTGTTGATTTCGAAACTCTTGTCCATCGAGGCAAACTCTTTCTCAGAAACCCCTAACTCTTGTAATCTGCGTTGCCTTAGCCTATCACGAAAGGTGTCTTCCAAATTATCGAGTATCCCGGTATTCGGGGCATCTTTAGTATAAAAGAAAGAACGGCCTGCCACTTTCTCCAAATCTTTTTCATCGGGAATGTATAAAAGACCGCTATAGCCTAGACTGGCTACGGAGTCTTTAGCAGCCTCTAAAGAAATATCCTCAAAATTGATATAGGAAGTCCGTTTGGTAGAATTGAAGTCATTGGAAAAATAATCACTCTCGTTCAGAACAACGATGACCCGCTGCTCATTATCGTTGACCTTGGTCAAAAAGGCAATAAGCACGATCATACCGACCATTAAAATTGGGCTCAAAAAAGTCATAATAACGAAAGACTTGTTACGTACCTTGGCAAAATACTCCCTTTTTATAATCAATGGCAGTTTATTCATAGGTGCCTTTGTTTTTAACGGTTCGAATAAAAATTTCGTTGGCCGAGGGTACGGTTTCCAAGAATTGGTTCACATTTCCCCTACTCGATAAATACTGCAGTACGTCCCGGGTATCATTGTTCTGCAATTGTAATGTGAAATCCAATTGCTTTTCATTCACAGTGTATGTAGAAGATGAAATTTCGAAAGTTTCGGACAATTCCTTCAAAAGTAATTCACCTTGCTCGACCTCAAGCCCCACTTTAAAAATATTGTTTTTGTATGCCTTCTTGATATCGGAAAGCTTACCGTCCAATATTTTTTCAGATTGATGTAGCAGCGCAATGTATTCACAAAGTTCTTCGACCGACTCCATTCTATGGGTCGAAAAAATTATCGAGGCCCCTTGGTCTTTTAGTTTCAAGATCTCGTCTTTGATAATATTAGCATTTATGGGGTCGAAACCGCTAAAGGGTTCATCAAAAATCAATAGTTTTGGTTCGTGTAGCACGGTGACTATAAACTGAATTTTTTGGGCCATACCCTTTGAAAGTTCCTGAATTTTCTTGTTCCACCAATCCCCTATTTCCAAACGGTCGAACCAAAATTTTAGGCGCTTCTTGGCTTCTATCTTACTTAGGCCTTTCAATTGCGCCAAATATAGAGCCTGTTCTCCTACCTTCATACTTTTGTAGAGACCTCGTTCTTCTGGCAAATATCCAATATTCGAGATATCGTTGGGTCTTAAAGGCTCGCCATCAAAAAGTACGGTACCACTATCAGGAAAGGTAATTTGATTGATAATGCGGATAAGAGTGGTCTTACCGGCCCCATTTGGACCCAAAAGTCCGTATATGCTATTTCTGGGTATTTCTAAGGAAACGCTATTGAGGGCAGTATATGTTCCAAAACGTTTGGTGACCTCATTCGTGACCAAAATATTGTTCATGCAAGCAATTTTTTCAAAGATAGAGAAATGCCCAATATTACTATGTATTTAGAGCGAATTCGGGAGAAATAGTTTTATAAAAAGACAACCCACCCGTAACCACATCAAGGAGGCTGTCTAAAAAGCCCCGTGTACTGTCAATTCGAGCGGAGTCGAGAACCACAAATCCTCACGGTTGAAGACATCTCGACTCCGCTCGATCTGACAGAAGAATAAATTTCTGGTTTTTTGGACGGCCTCTAGTTTATCCGGCCGCTTTGCCTCAACCTTCGGCCTTTCAAAACGGGGAAGAAAGACCATGATAAAACCCGCCCGTCGATACGTCAAGACCCCGCCCAGCGGCGGGGTTAGTTCATCCGGCGGCTTTGCCATGACCTTCGGTCTTTTAAAATGGGGACTCACTAAAAAACAAAACCCACCCTCAATTAGATTA
>CAYGPR010000042.1:0-36147 GCA_964351985.1 uncultured Maribacter sp.
CTGTAATATCATACTTTTCTAGATAATATATCAATTCTTGTTCAAAACGGTTCGGATCGACCTCGGCCTTGATATCTTTGACGGCTTTCTCGAGTCGCTCACGAATCGTAGCGGTTCTTTCAGGATCCATATCCAGCACTCGGGTCAATAATTTTTTGAGATTTTTTATTCTTTGCATGAAATCATTTTCAAGTACGCTACCCTCTTCAGAACGAAATTTATTGATTTCAAGCAATGCATCCTTTAATGCGAGTCGTATGGTTTTATATTCTTCTTCGTCAAGGTCCTCACGTTCGGTCTTTAGGGCATCAGGTAGCCGCAAGGCCATATCCAACAATCGAATATCATCGCCTTCGGCAATCGATTTAAGCTGTTTCATATACTGTCGTACAACCCCCTCGTTTACCTGAGCAGAAGTTTCGTCTCCCGTCAATTCGACATAAAGGTTAAAATCGATTTTGCCCCTGACCAAAGAACTGGCGATTACTTTCCGAAGTTCCAATTCTTTCTCACGATATGCAGAGGGCATTCGGGCATTTAAATCGAGGCTTTTGCTGTTCAATGATTTAAGTTCAACGGTAATCTTTTTAGATGGAAGCTGAACTACATGCTTCCCAAATCCTGTCATGGATTGAATCATAGACTATTCCTTTACTTCTATTTCAGTTTTTGGGGAAACGTCGGCCAAACCGTCTTTATACCCTAAATAAGCAACATAAACCAACAATATGACTATCAAAAGAACATATAATTTCTTCCTATGTTTTTCCATCCTATTACTTTAGAACCAATTTATTTAGGCCAAAGATACCTAAAATTAGTGCTTTTGAGTAGCTCATCGAAGTGGCCATCATACTTTAAAATATTCGTGAAAAAAGAACCCATTGGCGTAATCTTTACTTGATGCCAATGGGTCGTATCAATATGCTTAGTTTATCAATTACAATTCTCGGACCCAAATATTTCGATAGCTCACGCGGCTATCGTCGCCATGGTCCTGTAACATTATAGGCCCCTTACCATGTTCGGGATTCTTGGGCCAACCAATATAAGGGGTTGTGCCTTTTATCTCGGTATGGTCTTGAATCAAGACACCGTTTTGCAGTACGGTAACCGTAGCAGATTTAATTTTTCCGCCCTCTGAATTAAACTCTGGCATATGATAAATGATATCGTAGGTATTCCATTCTCCAGAAGGCACAGAGGCCATGGCCAAAGGCGGGCCTTGTTTGTAAATGGAACCCACTTGCCCGTTTACATAGGTAGGATTATCGTTGTTGTCCAAAACTTGTATCTCGTACATTCCGTTTAAAAATATACCGCTATTTCCACGGTTTTGACCTTCTCTGCGCACTTCTGCAGGCGATTTCCATTCGATATGCAACTGAATATCCCCGAAATTTTGCTTGGTCTGTATATTTCCAGTTTTGTCGGCAACCGTCATGCTTCCGTTTTTATTCAAATGCCAAGGGGCCGCCGTACTATCTTTTGAGCTTATCCACGCATCTAAGTTCGACCCGTCGAACAAAACAATGGCATCGCTCGGAGGCGCACCGTCTTTTCCAGGCTTTACGACTGGTACCTTGGGCTCATAGTATTCGGTAGCCTCTGGTTCCGTAGGCTCCGGGTCTGAATATTCTTCGTAGGTAATTACATTGTCTTGTGGTTCTTCGATTACCTCGGCAGTATCGCTTGACTCCGTTTTTGGTGCTTCCTTGCATGAGAAGGCAAATACAGCAATCAGAATAAAATATAGTTTTTTCATCGTTTCGGTCGTTATTGTTTAGTCGATTCTAGCGTATCGCTCTTTTTAAAGTTCCTTTATCTTTATATTTCTGAAGGCTACCACATCTCCGTGATCTTGAAGTGCAATTTTTCCGGTTTTGAACGTTCCGAAACCTTCCCAATTTTCGAATTTTGACCCTTTTAACATCGCTGCGAGTTCTTCCCCACCTACTGGAAAAGTGGCAACTTCTACCCCGTTCAAAACAGAACTCCCGCTATTTGTGTTGTGATTTACGGTAATGACGGCGGTGTTCCACTCGCCGACTGGTTTAGTAGCATCTTGTGATGGTTCGACCAAGTCGTACAATGCTCCGGCTTGATGTGTGGTGCCATTTTTGGCATCGGGATGTTTTTCATTGTCCAATACCTGTATTTCTAGACCGGTATGATAAGGCTCTTTAAATTTTTCATCCTCGCTGACACCCCAAAGTATGCCGCTGTTTCCAGCTTCAGAGATTTTCCATTCCAAGGAAAGTACGAAGCTTGAATAGTTATCTTTTGTGACCAGATTAAAGGATTTGTTCTTTCCATCTTCGCCCTTTCGCTCCTCAGCCGTCGGCGGATGAAATACAATAGCGCCATCTTCTGCCTGCCAATATTTTGGAACTTCACCACCTCGAAAAGCCTCCCAATAATCCAGCGAAAGAGTTGTCCATTCATCCTCGGTACTCATCGTTTCGGTAGTTGCTTCGGTCAACGCGGCATCCTCTTCTGTCGTAGTTTCTTTTGTTTTCTCTTTACACCCCAAAAACGCTACCGCCAAAACAATTGTTACAAATATTTTTTTCATTCTTCCTTAAATTATTTATATCGTTTATGTTCCTAGGATCTTTTTCAACATTTCTTTATCTACTGCAGAACCCGCAAAATCATCGAACGTCTTTTCGGTCGCCTCGATAATATGGTCTTGGATGAAAATTGCTCCTTCGCGAGCACCTTGTTCAGGACTCTTTATACAGCATTCCCATTCCATTACTGCCCAAACATCGCAACCATACTGGGTCAATTTTGAAAAAATGGTCTTGAAATCGATTTGCCCATCGCCCAACGAACGATATCTACCGGCGCGATCGCCCCAATCGTTATAACCACCAAAAGCACCTTTTTTACCTGTCGGGTTGAATTCTGAATCCTTAACGTGGAACGATTTTATGAACTCATGGTAATGGTCAATGTATTCTATGTAATCCAATTGCTGCAATACAAAATGACTGGGATCGTAAAGAATGTTCACTCTTTTATGATTACCAGTAGCCTCTAAAAAACGTTCGAAAGTATCGCCATCGTGCAGATCTTCCCCAGGATGGATCTCATAACAGACATCTACACCTTCTTTATCGAAATGGTTCAAAATAGGCATCCAACGTTTTGCCAATTCCTCAAAACCCATTTCCACAAGCCCGGCCGGCCGTTGCGGCCATGGATGCCAAGTATGCCAAAGCAAAGCACCCGAAAAAGTCGCGTGGGCGGTTATGCCTAATCTTCGACTTGCGGTCGCCGCCTTTTTTACGACATCCACCGCCCATTCGGTTCTAGCTTTTGGATTGTTCTTGACGCTATCTGGAGCAAAATTATCGAACATCAAGTCATAAGCAGGATGTACCGCGACCAACTGCCCTTGTAAATGTGTCGAAAGTTCAGTGATTTCCAATCCGTATGAATTTACCTTTCCTTTCAGTTCATCACAGTAATCTTGGCTTTCTGCGGCCTTGTCCAAGTCGATCAAGAAACTTTCCCATGTGGGTATCTGAATTCCCTTATAGCCTAAATCGGATGCCCACTTGCACATGCCATCCAACGTATTGAACGGTGCTTTGTTATCAACGAACTGTGCTAAAAATACGGCGGGTCCTTTAATTGTTTTCATCAAAATAGTTTATCGAGTTATTGAAATTGGAAGATACAATCAGTTTTAAGAATTATATCCTATATTTAATCGGTTAATATGGGAATGACCTTATTTTAAAGTGAAGTCATAAATATAGCAAAAGGATCAGAATTAAAATAAAAAATAAGGAATGAATCAAGAAGAGCAATATGATGCTATTGTGGTAGGAACGGGAATCAGTGGCGGTTGGGCGGCAAAGGAGTTGTGCGAGAACGGATTAAAGACCCTTGTACTTGAACGAGGACCAATGGTCAAACATGTACAAGACTATCCTACCATGAACGACGACCCATGGGATTATCCCTTAAAGGGCGAACTTTCGGCCGAAGACAAAAAGAAATTCCATATACAAAATCGCGTGGGCTGGGCACCCAAGGAAGATAACAAACATTTCTTTGTGAACGATTTAGAACACCCTTATGTAGAGACCAAACGCTTTGATTGGATACGGGGATATCAAGTTGGCGGGCGTTCACTCACTTGGGGTCGACAAAGTTACCGTTGGAGCGATATTGATTTTGAGGCCAATAAAAAGGAAGGTGTCAATATCGATTGGCCGGTACGTTATAAAGATATTTCGCCATGGTATGACAAGGTCGAAGAATACATCGGTGTCAGTGGCCAGAACTTAGGCCTCAAACAATTGCCCGATGGAAAATTTCAGCCGCCCATGCAATTGAACTGTGTTGAAGAGCAATTTCAAAAAGCGGTAAGTGAAAAATTCGATGATGGAAGGTTAATCACAATTGGGCGCGCGGCCCACATCACAGATCCCGATGCAGATTTTGAAGGTCGTGGCGTATGCCAAAATAGGAATAGGTGTTCAAGAGGTTGCCCTTTCGGCGGATATTTCAGTAGTAACTCTTCGACACTGCCCGCAGCAGAAAGAACTGGCAATATGAGGCTGAGACCTAATTCGATTGTTCATGAAATCATTTATGACGATACAACAAAAAAGGCGACCGGGGTAAGAGTCATCGATTCAGAAACCAATGAAAAACTAGAATTCAATGCAAAAGTAATCTTCCTCTGCGCCTCAGCAATGGCCTCCGTGGGTATCTTGTTACAATCGAAATCGGACCGCTTCCCGAACGGACTCGGTAATGATTCCGACGCGCTCGGAAGGGGCATCATGGACCATCACTACAAATTGGGCGCCCGAGCTAAAGTAGAAGGCCATTTGGACAAATATTATAAGGGAAGAAGGGCCAACGGCTTCTACATTCCGAGATTTGTAAATCTCGATGAGAAAACAAAAAGGGAAGGATATCTTCGAGGTTTCGGCTACCAAGGTACTGCCAGTCGAGGAGATTGGTCAGAAGCCGTGGCCGAAATGAGTTATGGAAAAGACCTTAAAGAGCAAATCCTCAAACCGGGCCACTGGGAAATCGGGGTTACTGGTTTTGGTGAATTTTTACCCTATGATGACAATAGAGTGACACTAAGTGCCACCGAAAAAGACAAATGGGGATTGCCCCAACTCGATTTCGATGTAGAATTCAAAGAAAATGAATATCGCATGCGCGAGGATATCAAAAAGGAAATCGTCGCCATGTTCAAAGCCTCGGGCTTTAAAGATGTCGAGCCATATGAAGAATCTTCCGGCCCGGGATTGGGCATTCACGAAATGGGAGGCGCACGAATGGGCCATAGCTCGAAGACGTCGATTTTGAACAAAAACAACCAAGTACATAGTGTACCCAATGTTTATGTTACCGATGGGGCCTTCATGACTTCTTCAAGTTGTGTCAACCCTTCGTTGACCTATATGGCATTCACTGCTCGGGCCGCAAACCATGCCGCCAAAGAATTCAAAGCAGGAAAGTTTTCTTAAAACAACCACAATGCCAAACTATCAAGAAACAATATACGATGCTATCGTAGTGGGAACCGGAATAAGCGGAGGATGGGCCGCCAAAGAGCTCTGCGAAAACGGGTTGAGAACCTTGGTACTTGAAAGAGGGCGTATGGTCGAACACATCAAAGACTATCCGACCATGAACAAAGACGACTGGGATTTTCCCTTACGGGGACAATTGCCACTCAAGGAAAAAGAGAAGTATCATACAGAAAACAGAAAATGGGCTCCAGGCGAGGACAGTGCACACTTTTTTGTAAACGGCGTCGACCATCCCTATCAAGAAACCAAACGTTTTGATTGGTTAAGGGGGTATCACGTCGGGGGTCGTTCCATCACTTGGGGCAGGCAATCGTATCGCTGGAGCGATATCGATTTCGAGGCCAACAAAAAGGATGGTCATGGAATCGATTGGCCAGTGCGCTATAACGATATTGCGCCTTGGTACGATAAAGTGGAAAAATATATCGGGGTCAATGGTGAAAAATTAGGCTTGAAACAATTGCCCGACGGCCATTTTTTACCTCCTATGGAACTGAATTGCGTCGAACAAGAACTGAAAAAATCCATTTCGGAAAAATTCGATGACGGACGTTTGTTGACCATTGGCCGTAGTGCAAATCTCACCGGTGTTGTCGAGGATCAAGAAGGTCGGTCACTCTGTCAATATCGAAATCGATGCAGTCGAGGTTGCCCTTTCGGGGGATATTTTAGTAGCAACTCATCTACACTGCCTGCTGCCGAGCGAACAGGGAACATGACGCTTAGAGCCAATTCGATTGTTCATGAAGTGATCTATGAAGATAAGACGAAAAAAGCCACAGGAGTAAGGGTCATCGATACGGAAACCAATGAAAAATTAGAGTTTAGGGCCAAAGTTATTTTCTTATGCGCCTCTGCCATGGTCTCGGTCGGTATTCTAATGCAGTCCAAATCGGAACGTTTCCCGAACGGGCTTGGCAATGATTCAGATGCCTTAGGCCGGGGCATTATGGACCATCATTTTCAGGTAGGTGCCAGCGCCTCGGTCAAAGGATATCTCGATAAATATTACAAGGGCCGAAGACCCAACGGGTTCTATATTCCCAGATTCGTAAACTTGGATCAAAACACAGAAAACAAAAATTATGTACGTGGGTTTGGCTACCAAGGCGGGGCTGGCCGGCACAATTGGTCATTGGCCATTGCAGAGGCCAATTATGGTAAAGATTTGAAAGAGGCCATCTTAAGACCCGGCAACTGGCAAATAGGTATGAACGCTTTTGGGGAAGTTTTGCCTCACGACGATAATAAGGTAACCTTAAGTACCGACAAAAAAGATAAATGGGGTCTGCCCTTATTGAATTTCGATGTTGAGTATAGAGATAATGAACTAAAGATGCGCGAAGATATGATGGCACAGGCAAAAACCATGTTGCAACGTGCCGGTTTCGATGACGTGAACGGATATGATAACCATTCAAAGCCCGGAAGCGCCATACATGAAATGGGAGGTGCTCGCATGGGGCATAGTTCAAAAAACTCCATCGTGAACAAAAACAATCAAGTTCATTTGGTATCTAATGTCTATGTGACCGATGGTGCTTTTATGACCTCTTCGAGTTGTGTGAACCCGTCGTTGACCTATATGGCATTTACGGCCAGGGCGGCCAATCATGCAGCGAAAGAATTTAAAGCCGGCAAGTTTTCTTAGCAAGATCGAACAACAATATAAACTGAGCCAAAAACGTTTAAGGAAATATGGACAACACTTCAGCCAATAACATGTGGGGAGATTATCTAAAGAATCACCTCGAAGATGCCTTTCACGAACCGCCGAAAGTCTATCATTTTGGTGATAACCAGGCTGATGCCGATACATGTGTCAATTTGGTTAAAAAAGGAATCAAAAAAGCAACTTCAGACTCCTTGTTAGGGCTGCAATATCGCAAGGAAAGATTGCCCAAAATAGGAGATTATACCGTTGTTACGGACTGGGGGGGCAAAGCACAATGTATTATCGAAACCAAGAAGGTTATCCTTAAACCCTTTTTCAGTATCGATGACGAATATGCCAAACTTGAGGGCGAAGGCGATAAGTCATTGAAATATTGGAAAGAAGTTCATTGGGACTACTACACCCGAGAACTTGAAGCTTTTGGTCGCGTACCAAGAGAGAGTATGATCATTGTCTGCCAAGAGTTCGAAAAAGTTTTTGAACGCTAGAACACCGCCTTCTCCTTACCAAAAGTTTGTTTATCTTGGACAGCACCAATTTAAGCAAGTACACTATGAATACTTCTTTGTTCAACAAGCTAATCTTTCGTTTTTCAACACTACTTTTTCTTTTCGGTTTTTTAGCTCAAGCGTACGCCCAAGCTCCGAAATGGGAAAACCCTGAATGGGAGAATCCCGAAATATTCGAAATCGATCGCGAAGAACCCACAGCCTCTTTTTATCGCTATGCTGATGAAAAAACCGCCCTTGAAAATGACAGTTGGGAAAATTCCCCTATTTACCAATCGCTAAATGGGGAATGGAGTTTTAACTATGCTGAAAATGTAATGGCCCGCCCGGTCGACTTTTTCAATTCGGACTATGATACTTCCGGATGGGATAAAATTTCCGTGCCTTCGAATTGGGAAGTATTAGGCTACGGAACTCCTATTTATACCAACGTCGTTTATCCTTTTCCGAAGAACCCACCTTTTATTCCTCATGAAGAAAATCCTGTAGGAAGTTATAAGCGTGATTTTGAAATTCCAGCAAACTGGGACGACAAAGACATCTATTTACATTTTGGTGGAGTTAGCGGAGCGACATACGTTTGGATTAATGGAAAGATGGTCGGATACAATGAGGGAAGCAAAACTCCTGCTGAATTCAAGATTTCTCAATATTTACAGGAAGGCAAAAATTCGTTAGCGGTTCAAGTTCTTCGCTGGTCGGATGCCAGTTATTTGGAAGATCAAGATTTTTGGCGTTTGAGCGGAATAGAGCGGGATGTTTATGTATATGCAACCAACAAATTAACAATCAAAGATTATCGAGCCATTGCTGATTTAGAAAATAGTTATGTTGACGGTAAGTTTGACCTCAATTTAGAAATAGCCAATGACGGTAAAAAAGCCAGGGGTTATAAGGTAGAAATAAAGTTGCTCGACGGAGATTCAGAGATTTATTCTGAAAGTAAAAAGGTTGATTTTGCACAAGGCAAAACCAAGGTCGAATTCCAAAAGCAAATTCCGAAGGTGAAAACATGGAATGCCGAAAAGCCGAATCTGTACACCCTGCTATTTTCCCTTAAAAACAAAAAAGGCGAGGTCATGGAAGCGGTAAGTTCTAAAATCGGTTTCCAGAAAATCGAAATCAAGAACAGCCAATTTTTGGTCAATGGGCAACCTGTGCTCATTAAAGGGGCCAACCTTCATGATCACGATGAAACCACCGGCCATGTGATCAGTGAGGAGATTACTTTAAAGGACATGGAGGTTATGAAACGAAGTAACCTCAACGCGATTCGCTGCAGTCACTATCCTAAAAACCCTTCCTTTTATAGAATGGCCGACAAATATGGATTCTATGTGGTCGACGAGGCCAATATCGAAATTCATGGAATGGGGGCAACCAACCAAGGACTTGACAACGATGTCGAAGCAATAAAAATACACCCGGCATATCGCCCAGAATGGAAAGCAATGCATTTAGATCGTACCATTCGAATGTTTGAACGCGACAAGAATTTCACTTCTATCGTGACTTGGTCTTTGGGAAATGAAGCAGGAAATGGAGAGAATTTTGTTGCCACTTACGAGTGGTTGAAATCACAAGACTCAACTAGACCCGTTCAATATGAAGGTGCTACGATGTATGAAAACACCGATATTCAAGCACCAATGTACGACCTCATCGAATCCATGGAAGCCTACGCTACTAATAATCCTAAGCGACCTTACATTCAATGTGAGTATGCCCATGCTATGGGTAATAGTGTCGGTAATCTTCAAGACTATTGGAATGTCATCGAGAAGTACGACGTACTTCAGGGTGGTTTTATTTGGGATTGGGTCGATCAAGGCCTCAAAACCAAAAACGAAGACGGAGTGGATTTTTATGCCTTTGGAGGGGATTTTGGAGCAGGGCATCTTCAAAACGACAACAATTTTTGCTTGAACGGATTGGTCAACCCCGATCGTTCGGCGCATCCATCTTTATATGAAGTAAAGAAGGTCTATCAATACGTAAAGTTCAAATCGGAAAATCCGAAATCGGGAAAAATAACTTTGACCAATATGTACGATTTCACAAACCTTTCGGAATATGACTTTTCTTGGCGGTTGATGGAAAACGGAAATCAAGTCGCAAATGGAAGAATTGAAAAAATCGATTTGAAGCCTTACGAATCTAAAGAAATACAAATTGAACTTCCGAAATTCTCAAACCCAGAAGCCGAGTATTTCTTGAATATTTTTATGACCAATAGGACTGAAACCGCATTAATACCCGAACATTTTCTATTGGCATATGAGCAATTTCAATTGACCGATTATACCCCATCCATTTTTGAAATGGATACCGATGGAATCTCCGTGACCAAAGAAGATGATATCATAAAAGTTGCGGGAAATGGCTTCGAAATCGGATTCAATAGTGTCGATGGCACACTCACAGCCCTAGATTACGGTAATGGCAACATAATCAAAAAAGGCCCAAGTGTCAATTTCTGGCGGGCACCTATCGATAACGATTATGGCTATAACATGCCAATAAAATTGAAAAAATGGAAAGAAGCTACCGCAACACAAAATCTTGTCGCCTTAGAATTGAAGTCCAATGAAGGAAAAAAAGTAGTCGATGCGATAACGCTCCCCAAAAATAATTTCAAGGTCAAAAACGATTTACGTTTGACGGCGAAATACAAATTGCCTTCAGTGGGGGGAGAAGTCGTGATTACCTATTCCATCAATAACAAAGGGGAACTATTGGTCGATACCAAATTGATGAACATTAAAGAAAGTCTTCCCATACTCCCGCGTTTTGGAAATAATTTTATTATCGATACGACTTATGATAATGTGAACTGGTACGGAAGAGGAAAGCATGAAAATTATCAAGATCGTAAAACTTCCGCACTTGTTGGTAAACACGATGCGAAAGTGGAAGAACTATATTTCGAATATATCCGTCCACAAGAAAATGGTAATCGAACCGATATCAGAACTTTGTCTTTTACAAATTCAGTTGGCAAAGGCATCCAAATCAGCGCTCCAAAACTATTCGGCTTCAGTGCGCATCATCAATATAATTCTGACTTTGACGAAGGCGATAAAAAACAACAACGGCATACCTACGACATAATCAAACGTGATTTGATCAACATCAATATAGACCATAGTCAAATGGGTGTTGGGGGCGATAATAGTTGGGGATATATGCCGCGCAAAGAATATCAAATACCGGCAGGGAATTTGGAATTTAGTTATATGATTCGGCCTATTAAATAATCAATATTTCAAAAAAACAAAAGCCGCATAATGCGGCTTTTGTAAAATAGCTTTTTTACGGATTATTCGTTTGACCGCGTTAAATCATATCAATACTATTGTAACTTTCCATCAGAAGCATTCAAAATTCCATAAACTACTTCTCTATCGTCATTTGCGCTTGTGGTTTGGACATCTCCCAAAAAGACTATTTTATTGTCTAAAATTAGAATGTCTCTGACAACTTCATTTTGAAAAGGACCATATTCATACTCCCAAAGAATGTCGCCGGGAACACTTGTTCTTATTATTTTTAATCTGCTTTCATTAGTCCAACCTCCGATTACCAAATCTTGATTTATAATTTCCGCATCGATCAATTGTCCAAAAGAATTCAGTAGAAATCTGTCTTTTTCTTCTCCATTTTCCGAATCTATGACTACTACCGTTCCTTGACTATTACTATTTGACCCTGATGGAGTCTCCCTTCCTCCTTGACCAATGAAATACAAATTAGAACCTGAACCTATTATTTTACTTGCCCTGAATTCATTGTCATAAGAACCTTGATAGCTATTGCTCCAAAGGGTGTCTCTGGGCACGAAAGCCAAGCTCTGGGCATCAAGGACATTGGATCGCCCATTTTCTCCATGGCTGGTAGCAAAAAAATAGAAATTATCGCCAGAGTCGTAAATTTTACCATATTTAGCATCATTTGAAACAATATACCAATTTTGGTTAAGATTAATATCAAAGGCTACAATAGAAGTTATTGTCCAATTATATTCTATGGCTGCGTATATAATTCCGTTAGATATAGAAAGATCGCTAACATATCCATGTAAATCAGCTAGCTCGGCATTGGGCTCTATGATCTTAGAGGCCACAATTTCACCCGTATCTTTGAATATCCTAATTATTGGGACGAGGTACAATCGTTCTTCATCAACATATCTGTTAGATGTTATAACATAGGTTTCTTCGTCCAATTGTCTTACTTCGTACAATGTTTCATCATTATCTATTTGAATAATCGTTTCTTCATTGGATTCAAGTTCTTCATTCAACTTTCTAAGAACCAAATTACTAGAACGATCTTCATCAAAATCTGAGCTAGAAACACCTTCAACCGAAAAATATCCATAGGAGGTTTTGAAAATTCCGATACCTATATCCCTGCTTTTAGGGAAACCAAAAAATTGAAGGCCAATTTCAGGGCTTTCATCAATTGGTTGTTCTACCAAGGGCTCATCCTCAACATTGGATGGTTCATCACTAACTTTGGAAGTTTCATTCTGAACTTCTTTTGAACATCCGATAACAACGAGCGAAAAAAGAAATAGAACTAGATATTTTTGCATTATACAAATGTTTCTTCAAATAACGCATAAGGGTATTTTTTATTTTACTTTTTATTGAAAACTACATTTATTGTTATCGCTACAATCCATAAGAAACTTGAACTTGTTCTTATCTTTAATTCAAAAAAACTTAATTACTAAAAAAGGCCGCATGTAGCGGCCTCTTTCCAATTATTCTGATATTGGATGGTTATTTCTTAAGCTTCACCCAGACATTGCCCCCTTTATGCGAGGCAACGGTAGCCTCGATAAAGTCCATTCCCCGAACGCCGTCTTCCATGGTCGGGAATTCACCGTCATTGTATTTTCTACCCCGAATGGCCTTGGCTACGCCCAGATAAATATTTGCCATCGAATCAAAAATTCCTTCAGGATGACCAGCAGGAAGTTTGGTGCCATCCAAAGACAATTTTGAATTGTACGCATGACCTGGTTTATAAACTTGGGTGGGTTCGGTATCACTCAATTTATATAAGAAGTTTGGTCGTTCCTGCTCCCATCGGAAAGCACCCTTTTCGCCGTAAATGGCAATGGCCAATCCGTTTTCCTCGCCAGTGGCGACTTGACTTCCCCGAATGACGCCTTTGATATGGTCGCCCATGCGAATCAGCACGGTGCCGTCAACATCCATCTTATTGTCCTTATATAAATAATTGAAATCGCACAATAGGGACTGGACTTTTAAGCCTGTTGTGTACTCGACAAGGTTGAACGCATGTACACCTATGTCTCCCATACAAGAACTGATTCCTGCCTTTTTAGGATCTAAACGCCATACCGAGGAGCGTTTTTTCTTGTCGTGGATGATGGTGTTAATCCATCCTTGGTAATACCTTGCATCGACTTTATGTATTTTTCCCAAAGCACCTGATTTTATCATCTCGCGCATCTGCCGTACCATAGGATATCCAGTATACGTATGCGTAAGGGCAAAAACAGTTCCTGCCTTTTTATGTGCTTTCTGCAAAATTTTAGCTTCCTCATAGGTGGTGGTCATCGGTTTTTCACAGATGACATGAAAACCATTGTCCAACAACTTTTTGGCCATCGGAAAATGAAGGAAATTCGGAGTCAAAACGGAACAGACCTGAATGCGTTCATCTTCCGGAAGCTTCATTTCTTCCTCGATCATGGTATCAAAATCTTCATAAATTCGATCAAGAGGCACATCGATTTCTCGGGCGAACGCCTTATTTGCCTTAAAATCTGGATTGAAAACCGCTCCGGTAATCTGATAATTATCATTGATATGGGATGCCACCCTATGCAATACCCCTATGAGGGAGTCGCCCCCTCCTCCTAAAATTCCTAGTCTAATTTTCTTTGGCATAATACTTCACTATTTTATTTATTTGAAATCTTCGTTTTCGTTTCTGTACATCCGTTAAGATTCGTATTCAATTTCTTCATTTTTAAAGAAAAACATGAACAATATAAAAACAATGGCTGCAAAAACTGCAGGGAAAATCCAGATTTCTTGCCAACTATGCGTATTGTCCGCAATTAGGTACTTATCGGAAATCTGGCCCGCGACCCAATAACCGATCAGCATACCTATACCATAGGTAGCCAACGTAATAAGACCTTGGGCCGCACTTTTAATTTTATCCCCCGCTTTCGAATCGGTATATATTTGACCTGAAACAAAAAAGAAATCGTAACAAATACCGTGTAGTACGATACCCATCACTATCATAAAGAACAGGTCTCCTGCATCACCAAAAGCGAATAGAAGATACCGTAAGACCCATGCCAACATTCCGAAGAGTATGGTTTTTTTGAACCCATATTTTTTAAAGAAGAAAGGCAACAACAACATGAACATCACCTCTGATATTTGACCTAAGGTTGCCCAAGTGGTCGAATTCTCGACTTTATATTCCGTAAGAAAGAGACTGATATTCTGATAATAGAATGCCAGGGGAATACAGATCAAAACCGACGAAACGAAGAATATCAGGAAGTTTTTGTCTTTCAACAATTTCAAGGCATCTAATCCTAAAATATCGGAAAGACTGACCTTTTCACCCTTTTTAATGGTCGGTGGTGTTTTAGGTAGCGTAAAACTAAATATGCCGAGTATACCCGAAGCAATTGCCACCATTAAGAATGTATTGGAAAGCGCTCCTTGACCTATATTCTCTATGGAATCCCATTTAAAACCAAAACTAATGACCCATCCGGCTATAATCCACCCCAATGTCCCAAAAACACGGACAAAGGGGAATTCTTTAGCTGGATCTTTCAATTGCCTAAATGAAATAGAATTGACCAAGGCCAATGTTGGCATATAGACGATCATATATCCCAAAACGTAAGGATAAAAAATACTAAACTCTGTGGCAAGCGACATTTGATACATTAAGATCGCTCCAATAAGATGTAGTACGCCAAGTATCCGTTCTGCGTTAAAATATCGATCAGCAATCAAACCCACGATAAAAGGTGCAATAATAGCCCCCCATGACTGCGTTGAAAAAGCCATACCTGTTTCTGCACCCGTAGCACTGAGGTTATTTCCTAAGAAAGACCCCAAGGTTACGAACCAGCCACCCCAAATAAAGAACTCTAAAAACATCATCAGCGAGAGCTGTACACGTACCCCATTTTTCATAGTTTTGACTATTTAACGTTTGTAAAACACATAATCCAACTTTAGGGGATCGATATCATTGGCCCTGAAATCCGTTGCTATTTGGCCGCGGTGATGGGTAGAGTGATTTAGTATATGAAAGAGTATATCCTGCAAAGTATTGGTAAACAAGCGCCCCTCGGAATTCTCGTAATCGATACGCTTTTCAAAATCATCGGCACCGGTAATAATTTCGAAAGAACTGCGCTGGTTCTCATAATGTATGTCGCCCCACTCTTTAGGGTCGTGCAGCTGCCATACCTCATATTCAGAAGGCTTTCCTAAAATTCTGGCATTCCAGATATGATGGGCGTTAAGTACATGGCTAAATAGCTCTAAACTTTTTGACGGCATCGAATCGAGCGTGCTACATTGCTCTATCAACTTCTTATTGCAAAAGAAATTGTAATCAAATAACTGATTAAAAAAAACCTTCATGAAACGTGGTTAATGAACTGGTTTAAACTTATTCGACCTCTTTGGCGGCTTTTAATAAAAGGTCCCTTGTCGCTATAATACCTTCTTCTTCGCCAAGTTCACTGCCCTCATATTCAACTCCGATATATCCTGTATACCCGGCATTCTTTACAATCTGTAACATTTTTGTATAATCGATTTCCGTCTCGTTGCCATTCTCGTCAAAATCGTGGGATTTCGCACTTACGGACTTGGCAAATGGCATCAATTCTTCAACGCCTTTATAGATATCATACATTTCGGCACAGCCCGAGGCCCAGTCTTTGGGATCGTTCCTGCGAATGCAAAAATTTCCCAAATCAGGTAGGGTTCCGCAATTATCCATATTTACGGTTGCCATCACATCTGCCATCATGACGCCATTTGAAGATAGGCCGCCATGATTCTCAACAAGAATATTTATTTTTTTGTCTTTAGCATAGGTAGACAGTTTGGTCAGGGCATCCACTGAATTGGCCTTCCATTTGACAGGGTCTTCCTCGCCATAAAGATTGACCCTTATAGCATGGCATCCCATGGCAGCGGCCGCATCTACCCATTTATAGTGGTTTTCAATTGTTTTTTGCCGCTCTGCCGAATCCGATACGGACATATATCCTTCGCCATCGATCATAATCAGAACATTTTCGACGCCATTTTTTTTGGCCTCGGCATTGCACCTTTCCACAAAAGCGGCCATGGCTTCGGCGGAGTAGTTAGCTTCTTTGAGTTCCTTCGCATAAAATTGGTTGACGTATTCCAAGCCCGAAAATCCCATGGACTTGGCCTTTGCCGCAAAATCGTATGGATCCATTTTACCCTCAAAAAGCATTTTGTGCATCGACCATTGCGCCAATGAAAGTTTGAAGAATGGCTCATTTACTGCTGCGACCGGCTCTTCAGCGGTCGTCTCGGTATCGTCCTTTTTGTTTTCCTTACATGCGGATAATGATAGCATAATAATAAGACCTCCTAAAAAAGAAAGCCTTAAAAGCGTATTGTATCTTTTCATTTTGAAATTCGTTGGTTGCCGTTTGATTATTTCGTTTTACGATATCGTTTTAGTCGAATGTCGTTCTGAAGTATAGTTTTTAAAAGTAGAAAATTAATTTTTAATTTAATAAATTTAGAGACTAAACAATTTGGTACATGAGTAAATTCTATTACAATGAAGAGCAAGAATCGTATGATGCGATTGTTGTAGGTACAGGAATCAGCGGAGGCTGGGCCGCAAAGGAGTTATGCGAAAAAGGATTGAAGACCTTGGTTCTTGAAAGAGGTCGAATGGTTAAACATATCGAAGATTACGAGACTGCCAATCTAGATCCGTGGGATTTTCCCAATGCCGGACAACCCACAAGAGAAGATTTAGAAAAACAACCCAAACAAAATAGGACAGGCTATACGACCAATGCTGCCAGTAAAATGTGGTTCGTAAACGATCTTGTTCACCCATATAACGAAATCAGACGTTTCGATTGGATGCGTGGCTACCACGTTGGAGGACGCTCGTTACAATGGGGCCGTCAAAGTTACCGTTGGAGCGACATTGATTTCGGAGCGAATAAAAAAGATGGTATTGCCGTCGATTGGCCGGTACGCTATAAAGATATTGCACCATGGTATGCCAAGGTTGAGGACTATATCGGTGTGAGCGGCGAGGCTCTTAATCTACCTCAACTACCCGACAGTAATTTTTTGCCCGCCATGGAACTGAACTGCGTTGAAGAGCAGTTCAAAGAAAAAGTGATGGAAGGTTTTGATGGCCGTGCGGTAACGATCGGTCGCGTTGCTCACATTACAGGAACAAAAAACTTTGACGGACGTACCAAATGTCAATACAGAAATAGATGTATACGCGGTTGCCCGTTTGGAGGATATTTCAGCAGTCTATCATCTACATTACCTGCCGCAGAGGCAACGGGAAACATGACGCTTAGACCGGACTCCATAGTTCATGAAGTCATTTACGATGCGGATACCAAAAAGGCGACTGGCGTCAAGGTCATCGATCGCGTTACCAAAGAAACCCATGAATTCAAGGCCAAAGTAATCTTTCTTTGTGCTTCGGCGATTGCATCGACCGCTATTTTAATGCAATCCAAATCGGATCGCTTCCCGAACGGTATGGGCAACGATTCCGATCAGTTGGGAAGAAATATTATGGATCACCATCTGGGCGTTGGGGCTTCCGGAAAATTCGATGGTTTCGATGATAAATATTATAAGGGAAGAAGACCTAACGGAGTTTACATTCCAAGATTTAGGAACCTCGGGGGTTCTTCCGACAGAAAAGACTACAAACGTGGTTTCGGCTATCAGGGCGGGGCCAGCAGGGGCGATTGGGAAGATACCGTTGCGGAACTCTCGTATGGAAAAGACCTCAAGGATACCATACTTAAACCAGGCGGTTGGACGATGGGTATCGGTGGTTTTGGTGAAGTACTCCCCTATGAGGATAACCGCATGACCTTGGATTACGATAAACTGGATGGTTGGGGACTACCTACGGTCACTTTCGATGCCGACTTGCAGGAGAACGAGTTTGCCATGCGCAAAGACATGCAAGAATCTGCGGTAGAAATGTTGGAAAAAGCAGGATTCCGTGACGTAAAAGGACATGACGGACCTACAGGTCTAGGTCTCGGCATACATGAAATGGGTACCGCACGAATGGGCAGAAATAGAAAAACATCGGTACTGAACGGAAACAATCAGTTGCACGATGTGCCTAATGTTTACGTAACCGACGGTGCATTTATGACCTCCGCCGCGTGTGTTAACCCGTCATTAACCTATATGGCCTTCACGGCCAGAGCTGCAGACCATGCGGTCAAAGAACTTAAAAAAGGAAACATATAATGGATAGAAGAAAAGCACTCAAAAATATGGGGCTGTCGCTCGGTTACGTTGTAGCGACACCCACTTTACTCGGAATCGTACAAAGTTGCAAGCAAGAAAAAGTCTTGGCATGGACCCCTGATTTTTTCTCGAAAGAACAAGGTGCCGTGTTGACCCAATTGGTGGATATCATTTTACCAAAAACCGATACTCCCTCGGCTTCTGAAGTACAGGTAGATATTTTTATCGATCGCTTTGCTGATCAGGTCATAGAAAAAGAGCAGCAAGATTTTGTGAAAATGTCGATGGACAAATTTTTGGACAAAGCCTTGACAGATGCCGGAAAAGATAAAATAGAAGACCTTTCTGCTGAAGATTTAGAACCCGTTCTGGCGGCGGCACTTAAAGTTACAAAGGAAGATGAGGTCAAATATTTTGATATGATCAATTCGTACAACGAGTCAGTCGCTCAAGGGGAAGAGGCACAATTGGACGATACCGTTTCACGATTTGCCTTTGCGAACAATTTAAGAGGGATGACCATTTGGGGATACAAATCTTCGGAATATGTCGGTGAAGAAGTTTTGGCCTATCTACCGGTTCCTGGCGAATATATCGCTTGTGGAGATCTTCAAGAGCTTACTGAAGGCAAAGCCTGGTCATTGTAACTTAAAAAAGCAAAAGAGTCAAGGACAAAAGAGTTAAGGGTAGTTGATTGTAATCCTTAACTCTTTTCCTTTTTTACTCTTTTTTTCGTTTGAAGCTGCCGGATTCCATATTTTATCTAAGTTTATAGAAACCTAAATTTTCAACCATAACCCATAAAAAAATGAAAAGAAGAAATTTTATACAAAAAACGGCTCTAACGACCGGAGCACTTTCCTTAGGAGGTGTTTTGGCGCACGCCAAAGAGACCCAAAAAAATGTGGATGCGCATACTTTTAATTTAAAGTACGCTCCGCATTTGGGCATGTTCAAGTCACATGCAGGCGAGGACCCTATCGATCAGATCAATTTTATGGCCGATCAAGGGTTTACTGCTTTTGAGGACAATGGTATGATGGGGCGTGATGTGGCGTTACAGACCAAAATGGGCGAAACACTTGCCAAACGTGGTATGACCATGGGCGTTTTTGTTGTCGATAAAGGTGGAAATATGGCCAACACCTTGGCAGCCGGAAAACAGGAGTATATTGATATTTTTCTTGACGGTTGCAAAAGAGCTGTCGAAGTAGCCAAACGTGTTAATGCGAAATGGATGACCGTTGTTCCCGGTGGTTTTGAGAGAAAATTGCCTATCGGGGTACAAGATGGTCATGTTATCGAAGCCCTGAAAAGAGGTGCCGAGATTTTTGAGCCACACGGATTGGTCATGGTACTTGAACCGTTATCCGATTCGCCAGATCTGTATCTTCAAAATTCTGACCAGACCTATATGATCTGTAAGGGTGTCGATAGTCCATCATGTAAAATATTATATGATATCTATCATTTACAGAAAACTGAAGGACATCTAATCCATAACATGGGTCTCACTTGGGATGAAATCGCCTACATCCAAATCGGTGATAACCCGGGGCGAAAAGAACCGACCACTGGGGAAATCAATTACAAAAACGTATTCAAGTGGATCCACGAAAAAGGTTTTGATGGCGTGCTTGGTATGGAGCATGGCAATTCAAAAGAGGGCAAGGCTGGCGAGCAGGCGGTTATTGATGCTTATAAAGAAGTGGACGCTTTTATGTAACAACTCGTATTTGAAAATAAAAAGACGCCTTTTCGGCGTCTTTTTATTTTACTCTAAATATTGTTCAGCATGATTACCCTAGGTTAAAAATAACCTTGAACAAGAAGTTTACTATAACGTTCTCCATGAAAGTAAAAGATTTCGAAAGTTTATTCGGGTCAATCATCGATGATTTTGTCATTCATCGATCGTCAAAAATCAAAACTTTGCCTTTCATCGAAAATTTAATCAGTTTTCGATGTATAACACAATACCAGGGTAAGATAGTGACCACTACCTCCGTTCTTGTTATATGACCCCGTATTTATACCTACTTATCAGTTACATTGCATTGTTGTTGATTTCTAAGGCTACGTACAAACGCTTTTTTAAAAGGGAACGTGAGTTGAGCTTAGAGGACTAAAGTACAATTGTTCTTTTCAAAATGAAAAGTGACAGATTGTTACCAATGCAACATGACACATATACGTCTTTATCATCAAGATGTATGTGTGTCATTTTCCTTTCCTGCCGTCTATAAATGCCTCATTTTTTGTAAGTCTTTATGAAAATTTTGGTTGTTCCGTTATTTTTTTGCCAATTTTTAAAATTTAAATAGTCTTTTTGCGTTCTTTAACCGTATATTATTATAGAGTTATTTATTGGGGCATGGACAAGTATATCATTATTCTTATTATTTACGCAATGGCATTGGTTTTCTCAAGTGCCTTGCGACCTTATTTTGAAAAATAAGACCTTTTTACTTCTCTTAAAGGGTTAATGCAATTAGTTTCGCAAATTGCCTTAACTGTTGTAATTCATACCATTTTCAATCCTTATTTTTTATATGTTCAATTAGCCTTGGCAATTTATTTGCTCATTGCAAATTCGTTTAATGCCGCTATGAAGTCCTCCAAACTTTGTCTTTACCTGAAAAATTATCCAATAAAAAAAAACCTCGGCTTTTTACCGAGGTTTTTTTATAAAAGGTTTTACTATTGATTAAACAGATTCCCGCCTATACTGAAATGAATTCAGCACAAGTACGGGAATGACAACATTTTAAGATCCGCACATTAGGCAATCATCATCGGCTTGGCCCTCTTTTGCCCTTGCTATCATTTCTTTCATTTCTGCCGCTGACATGGGTTGTATGTCCAATTCTTGCTGTGCGACCGAGGTGGCTTTTACTTCCATGGCGGTAGCCGCTTCCGGGTTCGGCAGTGTTGCCGCTGCTACTTCTGCTTCTGCCGCTACACTTATCGGCATTTCTTTTTTCTTGGTATTATCCAATGTAAACTTAATGGCATCGACAGCAGCCTTGGTGCGCAGGTAATACATTCCTGTCTTAAGACCGCTTTTCCAAGCATAAAAATGCATAGAAGTCAATTTGGAATAGTTGGCATTCTCCATGAACAAGTTCAATGACTGGCTTTGGTCGATAAAGTATCCGCGATGTCTCGACATATCGATGATATCTTTCATACTGAGTTCCCATACGGTTTTATAGAGCTCTCGAATATCTTGAGGTATCGTCTCGATGTGTTGTATCGAACCATTGGCACGCATTAATTCTTGCTTCATGTTCTCGTTCCAAAGTCCGAGTTCAACAAGGTCTTCCAAAAGGTGTTTGTTCACCACAATAAATTCTCCGCTCAAGACCCTACGGGTATAGATATTTGAGGTATAGGGTTCAAAACATTCATTGTTTCCTAAAATTTGTGATGTTGAAGCGGTTGGCATCGGCGCTACCAAAAGAGAGTTGCGTACTCCGTTTTTCTTAACGCTTTTTCTCAATTTACCCCAATCCCATCGTCCGGAAAGTTCTTCATCCTTTATACCCCAAAGGTTATGCTGAAAATCTCCTTGGGAGATAGGCGAACCTTCATACGACGAGTACGACCCTTCTTCCTTAGCAGCTTCCATAGAGGCGGTAACCGCGGCAAAGTAAAGTGTTTCGAAAATTTCTTGATTCAACTTTTTGGCTTCATCACTTGTAAAGGGCAAGCGTAGCATAATAAAAGCATCCGCCAACCCTTGCACTCCAAGACCGATGGGTCTATGTCGCATATTCGAATTCTCGGCCTCTTTGACCGGATAGTAGTTTCTATCAATGACCCGATTCAAGTTCTTGGTCACACGTTTGGTGACCCTGAACAATTCTTTATGGTCGAATTCTCCATTTTTTATGAACATAGGCAAGGCAATGGAAGCCAAATTACATACCGCCACCTCATCTGGTGAGGTATATTCCATAATTTCAGTACAAAGGTTCGAAGACCGAATAGTGCCCAGATTTTTCTGGTTGCTCTTGCGATTGGCTGCATCTTTGTAGAGCATATAGGGCGTACCGGTTTCTATCTGTGATTCCAATATCTTCTCCCAGAGTTCACGGGCCCTTACTGTTTTTCTTCCTTTTCCTCGTTCTTCATAGCCTAAATATAATTTTTCGAACTCCTCACTGTGGTTCGTAAATAATCCCGGGCATTCGTTAGGACACATTAAGGTCCATTCCTCATTGGCCTCTACCCTTTTCATGAACAAATCCGGAATCCACATGGCATAAAAAAGATCACGAGCTCGCATCTCTTCTTTTCCGTGGTTCTTTTTCAAATCCAAGAACTCATACACATCGGCATGCCATGGCTCAACGTAAATGGCGAAACTTCCTTTTCGTTTTCCGCCACCTTGATCTACATAGCGGGCCGTGTCGTTGAACACCTGTAACATAGGCACTATACCGTTGGAAGTACCGTTGGTTCCCGCGATATAAGAGCCTGTTGCCCTGATGTTATGGATAGATAATCCGATGCCGCCTGCCGATTGGGAAATTTTGGCGGTCTGCTTCAACGTATCGTAAATGCCATCAATACTATCATCTTTCATTGCCAAAAGAAAACAAGAGGACATTTGCGGTTTAGGCGTTCCTGAATTGAACAATGTCGGGGTGGCATGGGTAAAATACTTCTTTGACATCAATTCGTAGGTCTCGATAGCAGAATCGAGATCGTTCAAATGGATTCCCACGGCGACACGCATTAACATATGCTGTGGCCTCTCCGCGATTTTCCCGTTCAATTTCAAAAGATAAGAGCGCTCCAAGGTTTTAAAGCCGAAATAGTCGTAGCCAAAATCTCGGTTATAAATAATCGTCGAATCCAACTTCTCAGCATTTTCAGAAATCACCTTGTGAACCTCATCGGACAACAATGGAGCTTTCTTATTTGTTCTAGGATTCACATATTCATAAAGATCTTTCATCGTTTCCGAGAAAGATTTCTTTGTATTCTTGTGCAGGTTCGATACAGATATACGAGCTGCCAGTTTTGCGTAATCAGGATGAGTCGTTGTCATGGTCGCCGCAATCTCGGCCGCCAAATTATCAAGTTCTGATGTCGTCACGCCATCATATAGCCCCTCGATAACTCGCATAGCCACTTTCAAAGGGTCTACCAACCCATTGAGCCCATAACACAGTTTTCGAACACGGGCCGTGATCTTATCGAACATCACTACCTCTTTTCTTCCGTCTCTTTTGATTACATACATTTTGCTACAATTATTTTAATGAAACTTTATTTATAGGAGCCTGGCTTTAACAATTACTTTACATTCTATTTTTAAGCACAAAAAACCTCTGTATTTCAAGAGGTTTTATGAAATCTACTTAAAAGTCTGCGTCGAAGCTGATTTTCTGTGCATCCTCATCCTTTTCTTTGTTCAGCACGCCTGCTTTCTGATATTCAGAAACTCTTTTCTCGAAGAAATTTGTCTTTCCTTGAAGTGAAATCATATCCATAAAATCAAAAGGATTCGTAGCGTTGTACACTCTATCACATTCCAATTCGACAAGCAATCTATCGGTAACGAATTCAAGATATTGCGTCATCAACTTTGAGTTCATTCCTATCAAACTCGCCGGAAGCGATTCAGTGATAAACTCACGCTCTATATCCAACGCATTTGTCAAGATTTCAGTAATACGCTCTTTAGGCACCTTGTTGATCAAATGCTTATTGTGCAGGTGTACGGCATAGTCGCAATGCATACCCTCGTCCCTAGAAATCAATTCGTTCGAAAAAGTAAGCCCCGGCATCAAACCTCTTTTCTTTAACCAAAATATAGAACAGAACGCACCTGAGAAGAAAATACCCTCAACAGCTGCAAAAGCGATCAAACGCTCAGCAAAACTTGGGGAGTCAATCCAATTCAGTGCCCAATCGGCCTTCTTTTTGATTGCGGGAAAATTTTCGATCGCCTTGAAAAGAACATTTTTTTCCTTTTCGTCCTTAACGTAGGTATCGATCAAAAGAGAATAGGTTTCGGAGTGGATATTCTCCATCATAATCTGAAAACCATAAAAGAATTTCGCCTCGGCATATTGTACCTCACTTACAAAGTTTTCGGCAAGATTTTCGTTCACGATACCATCCGATGCGGCAAAAAAGGCCAAGATATGCTTAATAAAATAGCGCTCATCGTCGCTCAATTTATTGTTCCAGTCGTTCAGGTCTTCATGAAGGTCAATTTCCTCGGCGGTCCAAAAACAAGCCTCACATTTTTTATACCATTCCCATAAATCGTGATGCTTAATGGGAAAAATTACAAAACGGTCTTCATTTTCTTCTAGAATCGGCTCTAACGCTGTTGACATAATGTTGTTTAGTTTTTTAATTTGTATTTCGATTTCGGACAATATTCTATCGCACATTCATTTGGTCGGTTGCTTGGGTCCAATCTTCTCACAGGGAGAAAAGACCTTTGCATTATGCAACTCGAATTAACTTAGATAAGCAGGATGAAAATTACCTTACTGTCGGGATGAACAAAGATGGAAAAATGTAGGCGTCCAAAAAAGGGCGATGCATCAAAACAATCACAAAGTTTTTAACACGGTCTGTTGAAATGTAGCTTCGCGTGTGATGTTCATTGCGATTTTGAAATTTGAAAATTTCGGATAAAATCAAAAGAAAAAAATAAACCAAAAAGTATGGTTTTTAATATACTTTTTGGTTTAAAAAAGGGGCATTTTAATGGCCATAGTAGGCATCACTTCATTTTAAGGCTTAAATAAAGTATAACATTATCTTCTAAGCGCTTTACCTTGACGCTACAATTATCACACCCCGCTTCACTGGCAAGTGATATAAGCTGAGCTTCCGTTCTATGGATCAAGTGCCAATCACCAAGAATTTCAAGGTAATCACGGCTGGGATTGTATTCCTCATTATAATTTCCGATAATAAGTTCGCCATTGGGTGAGAGCCAATTCTTGAATTTATTCAAAAGGAAGACGAACGCCTTATCGTTCAAGTAGTCGAAAAGCCCGGCGGACCATATCATATCGTAGGTTTTGTTATTTCTGAATTTGAAAATATTGGAATGGACATAGTTTATATTTCCAAGGTATTCGTTGTTTAGCCTCTTGGAAAAATTAATTGCCCCTTGATCTATTTCGACACAGGTAGTATTTACGTTTTTGGTTTGAAATTCACCGTACAGTTCAAAAAGTTCCCTTCCTGAACCACTTACCACATTAAGAAGGTTAAAATGTGAATTACCTGACGCTTTCTCAATAACCAATTTTTTGAAGTACTCCTTACGGTTACGAACGGCATTCGGAGCGGCGTGCTGTTGTACATACTCATCCCATACGCCATATTTAGGATTCTTGTTTATATGGCGAGTATAAAGTCTGTCTAAAAAAAGATAGTCTCCAGGGTAGCCATTAGGTTTCATAAAACCCAGCCCATGGATAGTTTCTCTTAAAAATTCTGAATCGAACCAAGAACGTATTCGAGAAATACCATCATTGGTCAAGGTTCCTTTTTTTAGTTCCGAATTAACTACGAACAACATACTATCCAACTGCCAAAAATTGTCTTTGTTCAATCGTTCTTCGCGAATAAACCGCTTTAGATCATAGATAACCAAATCGAGTTTGGATGGTTTTTGAAGTGTTGTAATCGTAGTCATCTTTCTGGTTTTTATTTTGGGGCTTGTTTCTATTCCTGTTTTTTTAAGTTTTTTATCCGCAGACACATGAACCTAAGACCGAGTATTCGTTTTAATTTTCTTACTTCCTTTGACAACGAATATTTTTAGATTGGTAAAGTCCGGTTTTGTGACTTTTCTAAAATCCCTCAAGGTGATATTAAGGTAGTATCCCACAAACAGAAGTATTTCCAATATTACAAATGGCCAGACACTGATACTTTTCAACAGTTCTGAAACTGGTTCTGCCAACAGCAATGTAGTGTTCAGAATAAGTGCTGCGATAAGAACAATAGACGTTTTCATACGATTTCGATTTTATTTGATTGGGTCATTCCCTTTTTGATTTCTCGTTTATTCTTTATGTACGGATTGAAAAAAGGTTAACCGGGGGAAGTGTTTTTTACTATGTTCAACTTCAATCAGATTGTGGAAATCGTCCTAATTTTTGAAGTCGAATCTTTATACTCCAAAGATAATTGTAGACTTTCAGTGACACTAGAGGTGTTCGGCCCAAATACCATAGGGGTAAACAACCCAATCTTTGAGTATCAATATCCTTATACAGAGAAGAAATGTTAATACGGACCTAGAGCTAGTCGTGGCACTATTTAGAAATAGAAAGGCCATGAACCTATGTTCATGGCCTTAAAGACTACTTTGATATGATACCGCCAAACCGTACGGCCCTTCCGACGCATCACGAGTGATGGACTCTTCGTTTGGAGCTGATTTAGGTAGTTCCCCCGAAACCTAATTATCAAGCAAATCACATAACCAACAAGTTGGTCGGGTGCCAAATTTCAGAACTTCATCAGACGGACCTGTTTTAAAAACAGTAACACGCTTTTTTATAACGCATTTCCTTCGGACCGTACCTATTGGTATGGCAGTTTCATAAAATTATTATAATCTTAATACTTTATCACATTGGAATAAGACATCGACTGCCTATTCTTTTTTTCCAAACCAAAAGTATTCTATGTATAATCGGGGGAGTTGCAGTAAAAATAAGCAATTTCCGATGAAAAACACTTTTTTTCATAGATAAAGACCTTATGCTATCGTGCCGTAAGGCTCTGTTTTTCAATGACAAACCCATAATAACCTTTTAACAGGCACCGGCTTCATTAAATCTGTGACTCTCAATCTATGACCGGAAGTCTTTTAAGGTTTTTCACTTCCTAAGACCAATCGCTCTAAATCGCCTTCTTCCAGTGCATAAGCGTCATCCGCTATCATTTCATTTCGATCACTCTTCAAAGCCGCTAGCAAGAGCGTCAAAACTAGAAGAGCGAACATAATCGCACACTTTTTCATGGCGTTATACTTTAACTGTAAATTAAGGGCAAACTACACTATACCTTGACAAACAAGGAAACGCAACATAAGTTGGCAAGACCAAATCTACCTTAAGACCCTTATCGTCAAATGGCATTATGTATAAATGGTGCCAAATTCTGTATAAATGGCATACGTTCGGGTCATTTATAAATTTTGACCCACTTTCCTTATTTTAAGTCCGATTTTAGGCATATAGGGGCGGAACCATATTTCATTATTTTTCTACCAACCGTACTTAAATCACTTCAAACGATACATATTTTTAAAGGAACCACGGCAATACTGCTATTTTTGATTAACTTGAATGAGTTCAAATAATAGATGATGATAGAAGCGGTAATAGTCGATGACGAAACGAAAGCATTGCAGAGCCTTACTTGGGAACTCACCAACTTTAGTGATGAAATAAAGGTCGTAGCCTCGTTTACCAATCCTTTTGAGGCGTTGGATTATTTAGAAAAAAACACCCCAGATTGCCTCTTTTTAGATATTGAGATGCCTACTATGGACGGATTTCAGTTCATTCAAAAACTCAAGAACAAAGATTTTCCTGTTGTTATTACAACGGCATATAACCAATATGCCATAAAGGCCTTGAAGAACGAGGCTATTGACTATTTGTTGAAACCGATCGACACAGATGATCTCAAAGAGACCATTGGCAAAATTAAAAAGTACAATGCCAAAAACTTTACCTCGGAACGGTTGGAGAAAATTCTTTTGAACTTCAATTCCAATTCGTTGGATAAAAAGATAATGTTCAGTACCGATGGAAAATTGCTCTTTTTAGAAAGCGACGAAATTCTGTATGCAGAATCCGATGGCAATTACAGTACTATCTTTCTTGCCGATGGCCAAAAAATTGTTTTGACAAAAAAATTGAAGGAAGTGAACGATATGCTTCCCCAAGAATCTTTTTTTCGAATCCATAACTCATATATCATCAATCTGAACAAAATCAAAGAGTTTCTCAAGACCGATGGCTATGTTGTTCTAAAATCCAATCACAAAATTCCGGTCTCCAGACAAAAAAAATCCGATTTTTTAGACATGCTTTAGTTTATATATGAAGTTCTCCACACTCCATATAAAGCAGAAACACTTTTTGCGAGGTACATTGCCCAAGTTCATATGTGCATTTTTAATTTTATTCGCATTGTCGAATGTCAGCGGGCAAGAAGTATCGGAGTCCCTCAAAAACTCCGTCGACAGCCTCATCAAAACGGCCCCGATGACCTATAGTGAAATCGATGCCGTACTACGATCTGTTCGAAAAGATACTGTGGCCATGCGTTTTTTTTCGGCTGAATCGGCAAAAAATAATTACTACGCCGGGCAGGCCTACGCACTCAATCAATTGGGCCGAAAGTACCGCGACATTTCACGATTCTCAACAAGTTTGGCTTTACATCAAAGGGCTTTTGAAATTGCGCAGACGGGTGAAAACCTCGAATTCGAGGTCTATAGCCTTAATATGATCAGCGTCGTTTTTCGTAAGACCGATGCTATAAAATCTGCCTTGGATTATAGTCAAAAAGCCCTCGAACTAGCAGAGACGGTCGAAAACCCATCTAAAGGACTGAAACGGAGCATCAATGTGTCTTTGAACGGTATAGGAAATATCTATCAAACCTTGGAGCAATTCGACCTTGCGATCGAACAGTTTCAAAAATCGATGAAACTCGAAGAAGAACTGGGCAACAAACTGGGTCTGGCCATAAATTACCAAAATATAGGGGAGTGCAATGAAGCTCTCGGAAGACTTGAAGAAGCGCTCCAAAGCTATACCACTTCTTTAGCTTATAATGAAGAAATCGATTCCGATAAAGGCCGTATCATATGTAAAAACGGAATCGCTCATGTCTATGTTCACCAAGATAAAACCAAAGAGGCCCAACGTATTTTGGAAGAAATTCTACCACAATCCGTTGAATTGGGCGATCAAGAAATCATCGCCTTGGTACACATCACCTTAGGATGGACCCTAATAAGTCTCAAGAAATTTAAGGCTGCAAAGAATCATTTACAACAAGGATTGGAACTTGCACAAGAATATAACCTGCCCGGTGAAATAGCCCAGGCCAATAGGTACTTGTCAGACCTGTCATGGAAGCGTGGCGATTACAAAAAAGCCATGGAATATTACAAAGTGGCCGAACATTATGATGATGAAATATCGAACGATCGCAATCTACGTTATGTGAATGACATGATTCTTCGCTACGAAGCTGAAAAGAAAAGCACCCAGATAGAGGCTTTGGCAAAGGACAATGAAGCGGTAAAACAGCGTTTGCAGAAAAATAAGACGACTTTTTTGATCAGCGGTATTGTGCTAGTCTTTTTGGCAGGTCTTTTTTACATTCTCTATCGACAGTATCAGCTCAAAAGTGATAAAAAAATGTTGACCTTGGAACAGTCGATGTTGCGCAGTCAGATGAATCCGCATTTTCTTTTCAATTCGCTGAATTCCATTAAACTTTATATCATCAACAACGAAAAGAAAAACGCTGTTCACTACCTCAACAAATTTTCAAAATTGGTGCGCAAAATTCTTGAAGCCTCTTCTTTGAAGGAAATTCCGCTTGCGGAGGAACTCGAAACCGTTGAGCTTTATATGAATATCGAGAACATACGGTTTTCAAATGAAATCGACTTTAAGATTACCATCGAAGATGACATTGACCCGCAGTTGGTAAAAATCCCTTCCCTCATTTTACAGCCTTTTTTGGAAAATGCGCTTTGGCATGGGTTATCGTCAAAAGAGGGGAAAAAGAAAATCGATCTTCAGGTCAGTCGCGGAAAAAACGGATTTATAAATATCACCATCACCGATAACGGAGTCGGTCGGCAAGCGGCCGAAAAGATCAAGGAAAGCAAAGTTCTTAAGAGAAAATCGGTCGGTATCGATATCACCAAAGAACGGCTCGCGAATTTTTCACGTGACTTTCAGAACTATTTCAATGTTGAAATTTTGGATCTTTTTGACCAGAACAATAGTCCTACGGGCACAAAAGTTGTAGTGCATATACCTACCGTCTGACATGTTCTTCGGCGACCTGTTCCAGTTCTGAATACCACACGGCACCGAACTTTCGTATCAGAGCCTCCTTTACAAATTTATAGATCGGTACTTTTAATTCTGCACCCAATGTGCAAGCGGGGTCACAGATTTCCCATTTATGATAATTCACGGCCGTGAGCTCCGTATATTCACGAACCCTTACGGGATAAAGATGGCAGGAGACCGGTTTTTTCCATGTTGTGGCGCCTTGGTTGTAGGCCTCTTCCAAACCGCATTTCGCGGTTTTGTTTTCAGAAAAAATCACATAGGCGCATTCACTATTGTTGACCAATGGGGTTTCCCATTCGCCATCTTCGCCTTTCACGAATGCACCTTGTTCTTCGATTGCCGCGATTCCTTCCGGGCGTAAAAAGGCTTTGACATCCGAATAGATGTCGACTAGAATTTCAGTTTCTTTATCTTCTAGCGGTGCACCGGCATTACCATCGATACAGCATGCGCCTTTACAGGCCGTAAGGTTACAGATAAAATCATTTTCTAGTATCTCCTCCGAAATAATGGTTTTTCCAATTTGGAACATGTAGCCATTTTTAAGATGGCAAAGATAGTTTTTTAGTAGGATAGAATATTTACTCGATAATGGAGATTTAAATGCTCCGGCTTGCCTCGAAACTAAAGTGTTATTTCCTTTAAATCAGATGCGGGTCTTCTTCCCGAAATAGTTCAATTTATTTCCTTAAAAACTCTTCAATGCTTCTTTTAAACGTAAATTTGCCGAAATTTTCAGTCATGTCAATGGATTTAAATTTTGATATTCGACAAATCGCAACGGCCACTATGGTCTTGTTCGCGGTTATCGATATTTTAGGAAGCGTTCCGATCATTATTACGTTACGAAAGAAAGTTGGACACATTCAATCAGGGAAAGCCTCAATAGTGGCAGCCTGTATTATGGTGGCCTTCCTTTTTGTCGGGGAAGAAATCTTAAAACTTATCGGAATCGATGTGAATTCCTTTGCCGTAGCGGGCGCACTGATTATCTTCTTTCTTGCCATAGAAATGATTTTAGGCATCTCGTTATATCGTGATGATGAACCAGAAAGTGCTTCCATTGTACCTATCGCCTTCCCTTTAATCGCAGGTGCCGGAACGCTTACCTCGCTGCTATCCCTCAGAGCGGAATATCATGTAGAGAATATTATCGTCGCCATTGCGGCCAACACGATTTTTGTATATCTTGTGTTGAAATCCTCCAAAAAAATAGAGAAAGTATTGGGCAAAGGTGGCCTAAACGTGATACGAAAAGTTTTTGGTGTAATTTTGATGGCCATTGCGGTAAAGCTGTTCACGACCAATATCAATCAGCTTTTGTCATAAACAACATACGACTAAATGAACAAGACCCTGTCTATAATATTGATCGTTCTGGGTATCGCCTTGATTGCTTACAATGTCACCTTGGTGAATTTTGAAAATCCTTTGGAAGGCAATAGCATCATTGCGATCATTGGCATTATTGCATCGCTTTGTGCCATTGTACTGTTGCTTATTTATATTACCTCGAAGAAAATTCAAAATAAGCTGAACGAAGAATAGGGCAGGTCAAGGTCAGTTCTTTGACTCGATTTCCTCGGCCTCTCCTTGTTTCACTACAGGGTTATCAAGTTCCAAAACCTGTTTCAACATTGCATCGGCCGAGCTTTTAATCAGGGCATGTACGTTTGGTCCGAATAGTTGGTCTGCTATTGCCGCTTTCAAGTAGAGTTTTATAGGTTCTTCATAATCATAAAAACTTATGTTCAATTTTCTGCCAATGCAATAGTCCACAAATCGTTCGAATAGAATATCATCGACCTTAAAATCAGCTATGAACTCTTCCTTTGAATAGCCTGTATACCGATTTCTATCTTCTTCTAAATGTTCAAAAATAAAGAAGGATATAAAACCATAACTGTCCATGCTTTCCACGGCCTCTTCTTCATTGGTGCCAATTGGAACGAATACATCGGGTATAATGCCGCCGCCTCCATAGACCACCTTACCTCTTGGCGTGGTAAATTTAAGCGAGTCGGCCACCTTGATACTATCCACAGAGACCATTTCTCCATTGTGGTAACGATCCGTGAACTTTTTATAGTAATCTTTATGTCCCTTGTCATATGATTTTTGAATCGAGCGGCCTGTGGGTGTATAATACCGTGATACGGTCAAACGAACGGCCGAACCGTCGCCGAGTTCCATTTCGCGCTGCACGAGACCTTTGCCAAATGAACGACGGCCCACAATGGTACCTATATCATTATCTTGAAGTGCCCCGGCAATGATTTCACTGGCCGAAGCGGATCTTTCATTGATAAGCACATAGACCGGCTTATCTTCGAAACTACCTTCATCGGTGGCATATATTTTGTCTACTTTACCTTTTTTGTTCTTAGTAAAAAGGATCAATTTTCCATCTTCCAAAAACTCATCGGCCATTTGTTCGGCAATGCCCAGATATCCTCCGGGATTATCGCGAAGATCGAGGGTCAATTTTGTGGCACCTTGTTTTCGTAACTCTTTAAGGGCCGACCTGAATTCCTTAAATGTCGATTCGGCGAAGCGATTGACCTTGATATAGCCCATATCTTTCGTCAACATATAATAGGCCGTCACACTTTTAATCGGGACCACATCACGTTTTACGTTCACCGTAAATATGCGGTCTTCGCTTTTACGATAGACGGTCAATTTCACTGTAGATCCTTTTTTACCCTTCAATTTTTCTACCACTGAATCACTGGCTAGATCTTTACCGTAAATGGTATCATTATCAGCCATCAATATACGGTCTCCCGGCTTTATACCCTTTAAAAAACTTGGGCCATTCTCGATAGTCCGGATTACCGCAATGGTATCCTTATAAGGGTAAAAATTAATACCGATCCCTACGAAATCACCTTTCATATTCTCGGAAACCTTATCCATTTCCTGTTTGGGAATATAGACGGAATGGGGATCCAGCTTTTCCAAAATATTGTTTACGGTCACGTCAACAATGCTGTCGGTATCGATTTCGTCAACGTATTCATAGTCGATGTAGTCGATCAGCCGATTGAGTTTATCTTTTTTTGAGTTGGTCGTAAAAAGTCTTTCGGGCGTATCGTTGAAATGTAACTTGCCACCAACGAAAATACCCGCCGCAAGTACGGCTGCAAGAATAAAGGGCCCTAAGTAACGGTATTTCTTTTTCATTGCTTCTTCGGAAAATTTACACGGTGGTTTCAATGATCGGCATATGCACCAGTTCAATTCCTGCTCTATGCAAAAAATTTAATCCAGAATCATCTTTATAGGCAATCTGGTAAACCACACGTTTTATGCCAGACTGATGAATCAGCTTACTACATTCTCGACAGGGTGACAGAGTAATGTACAACGTTGCACCTTCACACGATTGTGTGGAAGAGGCCACCTTCGATATCGCATTGGCCTCGGCGTGCAAAACATACCATTTGGTATACCCTTCTTCGTCTTCGCAAATATTTTCGAAGCCTGTAGGCGTTCCATTATAGCCATCGGAAATAATCATACGATCTCTAACGATGATCGCACCTACCTGCTTGCGTTCGCAGTACGAAAGTTTGCCCCATTCTTGGGCCATTCTTAAATAGGCTTTATCGTATTTTTCCTGTTTAGCGGGTTTCATTAATCAAGAGTCTTGAAATACGAATTTACCTGTTTTAAAAAACCCGAACACGCTTATAAGGTTAATTTTAACACACCTTTTCGGCAAGAACCCCCAAATGTCGCTTACAACCTTACACAGGGAACGTCGCAATCAACATCGGTATTGTTACAAGTACGACCAAAATCGATGCGGAGACAATAAAAATCGTCTTCTTGACCCCAAAAACCGACTGAATGAGAAAGGCGAGTCCTAAAACGGCCAAAACAACAGTTATCTGAGAAAGTTCTATGCCTGTGGCAAAGCCCAAAAGAGGACTCAATTTTTCTTCCTCCCCGGCCATTAGCATGTTGAAATAATTACTGAACCCAAAACCGTGGATCAGGCCAAAAAATGCAGTTGCGATTATATGGAGCAAAATCGTTTTGTGTTCGGTCGCACTTTTAGCGTAGATGAGGTTAAAGACTGCGGTTAAAAAAATAGTTACTGGAATTAAGAATTCTATCAACCCGACGTCCATAATCAAGACGCCATATGCAGACAGCCCCAAAGAAAGGCAATGCGTAATCGTAAAAATGGTCGCTAGCAACAGTACTTTTTTCCAATTTTTGAATGTAAAAGGAACAGCTAACGCCGCTAAAAACAGAATATGGTCATAGGCCCCAAGGTCAAGTACATGTTCGAGGCCAAGTTTGATATAGAACCCGAAATCTTGCATATATTACGTTTTTGTTCTGAACTTGTTGTTAAGCAGTATTATTGAGATATAACGCTCGCCAAGTATTAATTTATCAAATTATATTTCGCCCTTGAACTTTGAAAGGAACTAAAAAAATTACTGCCAACTTCAATTCAGCCCTCGCTCTTTCTGAATCTGTTCATAAGCTTTTTGTACTTCCTTGAACTTTTCCTCGGCCCCTTTCTTGATAGCTTCATCCCCGGTATTCACACGATCAGGATGGTATTTTTTGGCCATGGTACGATATGCTTTTTTAATCTCATCGTCTGTTGCCGTTTTTTCTATTTCAAGTATTTTGTAAGCATTGTCGGCCGACTGTACGAACATGGCCATAATACTCTCGAAGTCGCGCAAGGCAACTCGAAGATATCCTGCAATTTCACGAATTTTGTTAATCTCGGGGTTGCTGACACTTCCATCGGCCTGGGCGATACCGAACAGAAAATGCAACAATTGAAGGCGAACCTCATATCGGGTGCGTTGGTTCAAATACGCACAGATACGTTGTGCCGAAATCTCATGTTTTTTATTAATGTCATTGAACGTCCTGAAAATGGCATTGGCTTTTTCTTTTCCGTAAGTGCTGACAAAATATTGTTGCACGTAATCCATTTCGCGCTTACTTACGGTGCCATCGGCCTTAATCACGATAGAGCAAAGGGAGAGCAGGTTCAATTCAAAATCGGCAGGACTCACATTCTGTCGCGTAAGGTCTCCTAAAATGGTCTGTGCCCGACCCCCACTGCCCGTTAGGTTATCGATAAAGCTACCGACCAAAAACCCTAATATCGCCCCGGGAAACCGAAAGAACGAATACCCCAATATGGCCGCAAGCCATTTAATCATTTGACCATAAATTTTTCCAAAGATATGATTTAAGCCTTAAACCAAAAGTCCAACGAAAAGTTAAGGTCTATCAATAAAATACGACAAAACCACTATCTTTGTAATCCATATAAAATTTAAAGAATTATGTATCCTGCAGAATTAGTAAAACCTATGAGAGATGACTTGGCCATGGCCGGGTTTGAAGAATTATATACGGCCGAAGCGGTAGAAAAAGCAATCAACCAAGAAGGTACAACACTTGTAGTTGTCAACTCCGTTTGCGGTTGTGCCGCTGCCAATGCACGGCCTGCCGCCAAAATGAGTTTGATGAACGACAAAAAACCAGATCATATCGTCACCGTATTTGCCGGTGTCGATACCGAAGCGGTAGATGCAGCACGTAATCTAATGGTTCCGTTCCCGCCGTCATCGCCAAGTATGGCACTTTTTAAAGATGGTGAATTGGTACATATGATCGAGCGCCATCACATAGAGGGAAGACCTGCCGAAATCATTGCAGAAAACTTGACCGAGGCATATAACG
>CAYGPR010000043.1:0-35019 GCA_964351985.1 uncultured Maribacter sp.
ACGATATACTGGTCGATACCATGTTGTCTCCTAAATTTTCTTCTATCAAGCTTTTTTTCCTTGCAGTTGTTTCCAAAGAAAAGCTTCGGAGGGGGTCAGTTTTTTTCTTAGTTGTTTTCTATTCGCTTTTGAATCGGGCCTGTCGTGACGTTTGTTGGGTTTCATGCTAGTTTTTCAAAAATATATGGCTCCTTCCCCTTGCTGGGGAAGGAGTCTTTTTTCAGCTATTTTGTCTCTGCGACCGTCGAATCCAATATTTTTTGCATTTCCTCTTTATCAAAAACAACATTCCCCTTCATCACGGAATTAATTTTCCGGGTATTCGAAATATTTTCCAAGGGATTCGCATCCAACATTACCAAATCGGAAACTTTTCCTTCTTCAAGATTACCATAATCCGAATCTTTTTTGAGGAATTTGGCACCATTATAGGCCGAAGTACGAAGCGCATCTAAAGGCGAAATACCGTTGGCGACCATTTGTTCCAACTCTTTATGCAATGAAATGCCAGGGTAGGTGTACGAATTGTAAGCCCCACTATCGGAACCTGCCAAAAGCCCTACTCCGGCTTTGTTCAAAGACTTTGCCAATTGTCCGAAAAAGGCGTCCAGGTTTTTACGATCTTGCCTCGCTTTTTCGGAGGCGATCAAGGCGCTATTGATTCGACCTTGATACGTTCTAACGATTCCTGGCGTCATGTAAGCGAGATATTCGTCTTTTGAATGGTCGACTTCATCCAAATAGCTTAAGGTCTTGCCAATGTGCAAGGTAGGCACTACATATACATTATTTTCTTTGAGTGTTTTGAAGGTCTTTTGTGCGGTACTATCGGTATAGCTTTTCATCAACAAAGGCATAGCATCCCAGAAACCTATTTCTTTCTTTTGAAGGCGTTGGGTAATCTCATATTCTTGTGATGAACATCCTTTCATGATATAATATAGATGTTCGATGGCATCAATGCCCGCTCCAATGGTTTCGTCAAGTGTAACGGTAAAAGGCATGTGGCCGGAGGTAATCAGGTTTCGATTTTCTGCTTCCGAAATGGTTTTTAGATAGGTATCAGCCGATATTCGACTGTCGTAGAGTTTGACAAAATCAACGGGAATCTTTTGTAGTGAATCCAAAGCCTCGAAAATATCGGAATCTTTTTCCACTTCTAGCGAACCCGCCCAAGTTGCATCGGCCCCATCGATTTTAGGTCCGGAAGTGAAAATGGTAGGCCCTACCAAATCTCCAGTTGCAATTTCTTTTTTCCAATCCATGACCGAAGTGGTCAAATCTCCACCGGCATCGCGAACAGTTGTGATTCCGTTGGCTATAAAAAGTTTGAGGAAGTTTTTGTTGGCTTCTATCAGGTTGTCACCACCACGAAAATGGACGTGGTTGTCCCAGAACCCAGGTAGCATATATTTTCCTGTCGCATCGATGGTTTGTCCGGCCTCAAAATTTTCATGGGTTTCCGAGGAGGTAACTTTTTGAATACTTCCATCCGAAATAAAAATATCGTTTAGGGCAATGGCTCCCGTTTCCAGATCAATGGTCGAACCGTTCAGGATGGCGATGTCGTAGGTGTTCTTTTTTTCGGCGGTGCAGGCCAGAAAAAATAATGTAAAAAATAAAAGGTAGGGTAAAGGATGTATATTGTTCTTCATCCTTGAAAAGTAAAAATAATTATGGATTAATCATCTTGCGAATGGCAATAAAAATGAAGATAAAAACGGAATAAACTATAAAAAAGGGAATGATATAATCTTCGAATCCCGCGACCAGCAGCAGGCCGATAATTAGCAGTTGAAAGCCCAACCCGAAAGTCGAAACGGCTGTCATGAACCAATTCGGGAGGTTTTTCGACTCTACGGCATTACCATCCATCTTATAAATAATGCGGTCAAAACCACCATATAACAGGGTGTAAATACCAAATAATATATTGACGTCCCGTTGTTTTTCCCCTTTTAATGCTTTGGGTGTTTCGTTTTCAAAAACGCGACTGGTCGTATCGCCATGGTATTTATTTCTAAGGATGACGTGATAATAATTATACAAAGTACCTTGAAGTTGAAGTCCAAAAAATGCGAATAAAGTATAGACCAGGGAACCTTGTGTAACATGCCAAACGGTCAGCAAAATCATCAAGTTAAGAATGATGTCAGAAACGGAATCAAAATACCGACCTGTATAAGAAGGTGTTTTCTTCAGGCGCGCCAATTCTCCGTCAGCAGCATCCAAGATGGATTTTAACACTAAGAAAAATACCGTGCCCCAATAGTATCCATTAAAGATACAGGCAATAGCTATACCCCCTGAGATAATGAACATCAGCGTAACATGAATAGGGGTAAAGCTTGTATTTTTAAGGGATTGTGCAATGAGTCTTGCGATTGGCCTACCATAGTCCGATAGGTCGAGGAATTGATTTTGCTGGGGCAATTTTGACATCACTATGGCGATTAAAAGGAAAACCAATAACGGAAACACGCTTGCTCGGTACACCTGTCGAATCGCTTAGCACAAAAGTAGGGTAAAATTATAAATTGGTCGTGTAAAGTAAAGCCTGTTCCACATTTCATCTGTTCTTAGTATCTTTCTCGCTTATGAAGCAGACCTCTACTTGGTATTATCTCGTCTTGTTGATTTTGGCTGGTGAGGCCGTATTCATTCTTCCTTTTGTATTGCCCCGTATTTTCAGGCCTACTGTTTTGGATGTTTTTCAAATGAGCAATGTGGAATGGGGCATAAATACGGCCGTTTATGGTATTGTAGCTATGATTTCATATCCATTTGGAGGAATTTTAGCTGATAAGTACCCACCCAGAAAATTGATGGCAATTGCCTTATGGATGACCGCTTTAGGCGGACTGGTTTTTGCTACGTTCCCAAAGTTTGAAGTGCTACAAGTGTTATTCGGCTACTGGGGTTTTACTACTATTTTTCTATTTTGGGCGCCGATGATCAAAGCTACCCGTGTCTGGGGAGGTGCCACTTCACAAGGTAAGGCTTTCGGTTTATTGGATGGAGGTCGCGGACTTACAGGTTTTCTTTTCGGATTGTTAGGGGTCTTTGTATTTTCAATATTCGTTGCCGATGATGTTGGATCAACTTCTTTTGCGGATCGAAAAGACGCCTTTGCGTATGTCATTTATTCCTTTTCCCTTGTCATATGTACCATTGGTGTCCTAACTTGGTTTTTCATGAAATCTGGAGTTGACGAAAAAGAAATCCTCCTTCAAAAGATATCTGTCAAACAAATTGGATCAGTCTTAAGGCTTCCTGCGGTTTGGTTGCTCATGGTCATTATTCTTTGCGCCTATGTTGCCTATAAAATCACTGATATTGTCTCGCAGTACGCTAATGAAGTGATGTTGTACGACCAAGTTGAATCTGCCCAGCTAGGTACATTTTTACAATTTTTAAGACCTACGACGGGTATTTTGGTGGGCTTGATCGTAGACCGCTTTAAAATTACATTGTGGTTGGTTTTTAGCTTTATTGCATCCATTATCGGGGGACTTTTATTTGCTACCGGTATCATCGGTCCGTCTACAACAGCTTTGTTCTTTTTGTCCGTAATCGTAGTCGCAATAGGTGTTTATTCCGCACGAGCTTTATATTTTGCCGTGATGCAAGACGGTAAGATCCCGATTGTACTCACCGGAACCGCAGTAGGTCTTATTTCTTTGGTTGGATTTACTCCAGATATTTTTGCAAGCCTCGCTTTTGGGTATTTATTGGATTCCAATCCAGGGGAACCTGGTTTTCAAAATGTCTTTTGGATGTTGACAGGATTTGCCGTTGTCGGTGGTATTGCCGCTCTTATTTATTACAGACTTTATGGAAGAAAGTAAGTAAATCGCTGTTTGCAACAAGCAATCAGTTCGCCTTCGCGTAAGCCTCCTTCAGCCATTCTTTTAATTCGGAATCCACTTCGTCCACTTGTGTCAGTTGCACGCGATGGGTGCACATGGTACCGAATGGCCCCGAATTTCCTAACCGTTTAGTTTCGGGCTTATCCTTTAATTTCAACCCCAAATCGATTCGTGTTTTTGTTGCCGGTTTAATGAGTGCGAACTGCCATTTTCGGATAATGCTTACGCTGGTTTTTTTCGGAGTGATAATTACGTCATTGCCAAAAGTCTTAATAATAGCAATCAGTTTTTCGTAAATAGGAATTAGATTTTCCTTTCCCTTGTATTGATTGGCTACAAGATCATCATCATCCACTTTTTCTTCTTTTGACAAAACAATAATGGTATTGGCAAAGCCATGGGTAACCCCATGTTCTCCTTTTAGGAACTTCAAAGCTTCGCCATGCTTGGCAAAGTTTTTCTTTTTGAGAATGGCTGTCCACTCTTGAAGTGATTTCCCCGTTTTTTCTGACATATTGGCTATCATGGTTTCTAATGCTTTGTCCATAAGTTTTGATTTTATGTTATAAATATGGAATAATTCTAGTTACTCGGTAATTTTAATAATTTTATTCTATCTAGTATTTCTCGACTTTATACCTGCTTCGCAAAGTCGAATTATTTCTTCAATTCTTTTCTGTCTCGTTTCTTCTCGTTTCGCTTGGTTTAGCCAATATAGATAGCTTTTTCGCTGCCCTCTGGTAAACTTTTTGTAGTTCTTAAAAGCTTTCGGATTGGAATCAAAGGCTTTTTGTAAATCTTCGGGAACCATACCATTTTCAACATTGTCCAATGCGGTCCAAGAACCATTTTCTTTTGCGATTTTAATAGCTTTTAGTCCGTTTTCGTGCATCAGCCCTTTTATAGTTAAATCCTTGATATAGTTCTTGTTGACTTTGCTCCAAACACTTTTCGGTTTTCGCGGACAAAAATATTGACGTCTTTTTCCATCTCCCAGGCTTTTAACGGTGCTGTCGATCCAACCATAGCAAATGGCCACCTGAACCGCCTCTTCCCAGCGCATGCTATCATTTTCATGGGCGATAGTATAGAAGATCAGATAAATACCATCAATTTTAGCATGGTTCTCATGAAGCCATTCCCGGAATTCGGTATCGTTCTTAAAATAAAGCTCAGGTATTTTATCCATATGTTTTAAAAGGAATTGATTATTGAAACACCGGTTTTGTCAAAAGTATTCATTTGGGGTAGCGCGTATGCAGCCTCTTGCAATGTAATTGTTCGTGCTATTAGTTTTTCGGGATGCAATTTTCCATCGATTATCATTTTCAGCATTTCCGGATATTTAAAAGCCTGCATACCGTGACTACCAATGATTTCCCACTCGTTCGCGATTATCTTATCCATAGGAACTTTAGGTTGGCTATGGTCTTCCGTCATCAGGCCGACCTGAATATGTTTTCCTCGTTTACGAAGGTTTGAAATGGAATTGAAACAAGTAGTCGCACTGCCCAAGGCATCGATGGAAACATGGGCACCACCTCGAGTCAAGTCTTTGATGCTTTCCACCACATTTCGAGTCTCTTTGGCATTTACTATTGCGTCGGCACCAAGTGATTTTGCTAGTTTCAATTGCTCGTCGTTAATATCCACGGCAAACACTTTGGCACCTAAGGCCTTTGCGATCATGATAGCCGAAAGTCCTACGCCACCGCAGCCATGCACGGCGACATATTGTTCTTCGGCTACTTTGCCCTGATGTACGACTGCCCTGAACGAAGTAACAAACCGGCACCCCAACGTGGCAGCGGTAAGATCATCGATTTCTACGGGAAGTTTTACCAAATTTGTATCGGCATAATCCAACGCGACATATTCCGCGAAAGAGCCCCAATGGGTAAATCCGGGTTGTGATTGATGGTCACAAACTTGATGATTTCCAGAAACACATTGGCTACAGGAACCACAACCGCATACGAAGGGTACCGTAATTCGGTCGCCAATTTTGAAATTTTTAATATTTATTCCAAGCGCGGCTATCGTCCCGGCCAATTCATGACCGGGCACATGGGGCAATCGAATGTCCGGATCGTGGCCCATCCAGCCGTGCCAATCGCTTCGGCATAACCCTGTGGCGGACACTCTTATGACAACCCCATCCGGTTTTGGAGTAGGGTCGGGCACATTGTGGATTTGAAGTGTTCCCTGAAATTTTTCGTAGACCAGTGCTCTCATTTTAGCTAAGATCCTTAAAGGTGTTTTTTGAACATTTTTACTAAAAATAGTGCTTTCTAACGGATCAGCTTAGTAATTCAAAGAGGGAATCATTACTTTAGAAGCTTAATTAACTCAATAAGAAATAGTATGAAAAAAGTATTTCCCCTATTGGCAATGGTATGCGCATTGCTAATCAGCTCTTGTGGGAACAAGAGGGAAGGTAATCCCAAAGTACTGGTATTCTCCAAAACCATGGGTTTTAAACATGCGTCGATTCCCGCTGGAATTGCGGCCATACAAAAATTGGGAGCGGAAAATGGCTTTGAAGTGGATACCACGAAGAATGCCGAATTGTTCAACGAAGACAATCTCGAACAATATTCTACCATTATTTTTTTAAGCACTACAGGGAATATTCTCGATGCCAAACAAGAAGCCGCTTTTGAGCGGTACATTCAAGCTGGGGGAGGCTATGTCGGAATCCACGCCGCCGCCGATACGGAATACGATTGGGGTTGGTACAACAAACTGGCAGGGGCACAATTTTTAAGCCACCCTTCCGGTACGCCCGAAGCGGATTTTATCGTAAAGGACAACAACCATATTTCCACTAAAATGTTTACGGATTCCGTATGGCACCGTACCGATGAATTGTACAACTATAAGCGAATAAATCCCGATGTCAATGTGTTGATGACTTTAGACGAATCGACCTATGAAGGTGGCGAGAACGGTGATTTCCATCCTATTGCCTGGTATCATAATTTTGACGGGGGTCGAGCTTTTTATACTGGAGGTGGCCATACGGACGAAAGCTACTCCGAAGACCTTTTTCTGAAGCACGTTTTAGGCGGAATCCAATACACCATCGGAGACAATGAAAACCTAGATTACGGCAAAGCGACTACCCAAATTCCGCCAGACGTGAATCGGTTTTCTAAGGTTTCACTTGTTGGGGGCGAATTTTTTGAACCCACTGAAATGACCGTTTTACCGAACAACGACGTACTTATTGCGCAACGTCGTGGCGAAATAATGCATTTTGATTCAGAGACCAAAGAATTGAAAGAAGTGGCGAAATTAGATGTGTACCATCAAACACTCAACACTCCGGGTGTCAATGCCGAGGAGGGGGTAATGGGTATTCAAAAAGACCCGAACTACGCGACCAATAATTGGGTCTATGTGTATTATGCCCCGACGGGCGATGACCAAGTTAACCGACTATCGCGTTTTACTTTTAAGGATGGCACTTTTGATTTGGCCTCTGAACAGAAAATTTTAGATGTTGGTTCCGATCGTGAAATCTGTTGCCATACAGGAGGTTCCATAGCCTTCGGAGGAGATGGTTTGTTATACCTTTCCACCGGAGATAATTCCACACCTTTTAACGAAAAAGAGGTTAAGTATGTAAATAACGGGTTTGCGCCCCTAAACGATATTCCGGGACATTCACAGTTCGATGCGCGCCGTTCTTCAGGAAACACCAATGATTTAAGGGGTAAAATCCTTCGGATAAAAGTAAACGAAGATGGCAGTTATGATATTCCAGAAGGAAATCTTTTTGCCGTTGGTACCGAGAAAACACGCCCTGAGATATATACCATGGGCCATCGAAATCCGTACCGCATTTCCGTTGACCCCAAAAAAGGACATTTGTTCTGGGGCGAAGTCGGACCGGATGCGAACAACGATTCGTTAGGCACCCGTGGCCCGCGAGGCTATGATGAAATGAATCTGGCACTAAAAGCAGGAAATTTCGGATGGCCGTTTTTTATCGGTAACAATTATGCTTACCACGATTATGACTACGAAACCGGAAAATCAGGGGAGGCATTCGACCCGATGAAGCCTATCAACGATTCCAAGAACAATACGGGACTACGGGAGCTTCCTCCGACAACGCCGGCTTACATTTATTATCCGTATGCCGAAACGCCAGATTTCCCGCAGGTGGGTACAGGTGGGCGAAATGCCATGGCCGGTCCGACCTATTATTCAGATATGTATCCTGATGGGGGTGGACTTCCTTCTTATTACGACGGAAAGACGATTATTTATGAATGGATGCGTGGTTGGATGATGGCCGTAACCCTTTTCGAAGATGGTACGTTCAATAAAATGGAGCCCTTTGCATCCGATATTAAGGTGAACAATCTTATCGATATGGAATTAGGTCCTGACGGTAGAATGTATTTGTTGGAATATGGAAGCGGATGGTTCTCGAAAAACGATGATTCAGGCTTGAGCTTTATCGAATACAATGGTGGAAATAGACCCCCTGTAATCGATCATCTAATCGTGGATAAAGATACCGGCAAACTTCCTTTAACGATTACTGCAAAGGTAGTAGCGGAGGACCTTGAAGGAGATGCCGTTTCGTACGTTTGGGATTTTGGCAATGGCGAGACTGAAGAAACCAGCGAACCCGAGGTAAGCTATACGTATTCAGATGGGGGTGAGTACAAAATATCCGTTGAGGCAAAAGATGCGGTCGGAGCGAGTGCAAAAAGCGATGCTACATCTATCGTAGCGGGAAATTCCCGCCCAGAGATCGCGATAGATCTTAAAGGTGGAAATTCCTCTTTCTTCATCGCGGGAACGCCGATTAATTATAAGGTGACCGTCACCGATCCAGATGGCAACACCGATATCGATCCCGACAATGTTTTTGTTTCCGTCGATTATATGGAAGGAATGGATCAAGTGAACCAATCCATGGGGCATCAACAGGTCTCAGCCGCGGTAACGGGCAAAGCTTTGACACTGGGTATGGATTGTAAGGCCTGTCATAAAGAAGCCGAAAAATCAATCGGACCAAGTTATAAGGATATTGCCGAAAGATATAAGAACGACCGACGAGCGACCGGTTATTTACAAAAGAAAATAGTTGCAGGGGGTTCTGGAGTTTGGGGCGAGGTCGCAATGGCGGCCCATCCAAATATTACCGAGGATGAAACCCGTCAAATTGCATTGTACATTCGGTCGTTGGCCGATACTGGAGCAAAACAAAAGTCGCTTCCGTTAGAGGGAAGCATAGTGCCGAAGCCTTCGCCAAGCGACAATGCCATGATTCTGACCGCTAGCTACACCGATAAGGGTGTGGATGGCATACGACCCTTGACAGGCGTAAAATCGGTTGCGCTTCAAGGCAGTACCGTAGCTTTTTCACCTACGACTAAAGCAGAGAAATTTTCGCCGGTCACTTTTGGTGGCAGAAATTTATTGTTGGTGCCTGCCGAAGAAGGTTGGTTCGCTTTGGATAATATCGATCTAAAGGGCGTCAAATCTGCGACCTTGATTGTCGGTTTTCAAGAGAAACCTCAAGCTCCGGTAAATTTCGAACTGCGGTTGGATTCGCCGGATGGTAGACTAATCGGAAAAAGTGGAACATTGCAACAAGTCGATGCAGGACCCGGCGGCTTTCAAGCGGGAATGATACCGATAGTGTTCGAAGCACCGATGGATGATGTAAAGGCCAAAGAACTATATTTTGTACATAAACCCGATGCCTCACAACCGGGGGGTGAAGGCATTATGGCAGTGACCAACGTGAGTTTTGGAAGCTAGGCTTTCCGTGGATAACTAAAAAAATTAGAGCCGACGTAGTCGGCTCTTCTATTTAAAATCATTTCACAACTAATTGCAGACAAGATTGATAAGGCAATTTCTATTCGATAAAAGAAAGTGGCCGCTCGGACAAAATAATGAAACGTTCGTCCTGACCTTTCCCTTTATTAAGGCGCTTTAGAAGTATTTTAATTCAATAAATAACCCTTAAAAAATCAAAGATGAAAAGACTATTATTTACCGTATTTGCAATGCTCTGTCTACTAGGCTGTGATAGTGACCAAAACACGGCGAACGATGAAATACAAGACACTTTAGTAAATACATCGACGTCACTAAAAGGCAAGAAAGCAAAAATCGATGTTTGCCACAAAGGACGAATCATCAACGTAAGTGTTAATGCTTTAGGTGGGCATCAAGGTCATGGAGACGCTATGGATATGGATGGCGATGGCTATTTTGATATTGAAAATGATTGTTCTGAGGTAGATTGTGATGATACCAATGCCGCCGTTAATCCAAGAGTTGAAGAGATTGTTTACAATGGTGTGGATGACGACTGCAATCCTGCAACACTGGATGATGATTTGGATGGGGACGGTGTTCCAAGTGCAGATGATTGTGACGATACCGATCCTACAGTATTCCTAGGCGCCGAAGAGATTTGTGGAAATGGTATTGATGATGATTGTGATGGCCTGATCGATTCGGATGACGACGATTGTTGCCAATCACCTTCGCCAAATGAACTAATAGGACAATGGACTGGGCCATATTCTCCTAATCCAAGTCTTTATGTATCCATGGTAATTGAGGATTGTACTGCAACTGTAGACCTTATCAGCTGTGGGGCCTGGTCCATGGATTTTCTTTCAGCTAACGGTGGCAGTTATGGCGTTTTTCTAACTCCTATAGGGAATTGTTTCACAAATCCTAATTGGACATTGGAGTTAAATGGAACAACTTTAAAAATTACCAACTCCAACAATATTGTTTATGCAATTCTCGAAAAGCAATAAATAAGGGGTTTTACAGCCTCAGCTATTCAAATCAATGAAGCTATCCGTAATTACTTGGGTGGCTTCATTTTTTATTGAAAATACCGCAAAAACTTAATGTATCAGTAATTGTGCACGAAAAGGATGAGTTACTTAGTGATAGCCAACCTAAATTGAGAAATAAACAGGACTGCGTGGTAAAGAAACGAATCCGTTTTCTTTTATTTTTTTAGACGTCCTCTTTTTACTTCTGAATTGGTTAAATTACCCTGACAAAATTATAAGGCCTTTTTAGAAAGGAAGCTAATTCAAAAAAAACCACCGATCATGTCTAAAACTAAAATCAAAGTCATATTTACGTTCCTCTTTACCTGTCTTTTAAGTATGGCTGTAAGCACGGCGCAGACAATCGATAAAGAGGCACTATCAAAAGCTGCATCCGGTCTAAAGTTGCGTGAAATTGGCCCTGCACTTATGGGCGGGCGTATCGCTGATATTGCGGTAAATCCGGATGATCGAAGCGAATGGTATGTTGCCGTCGGTTCGGGGGGATTGTGGAAGACCACCAATAGCGGAATTACATGGAAACCTGTTTTTGATGACCAACCTTCTTATTCCATGGGCACCGTAACCCTTGACCCGAACAATCCGAACGTAGTTTGGGTAGGAACCGGTGAAAATGTTAGTGGTCGCCATGTGGCTTTGGGCGACGGAGTGTATCGCAGTAATGATGTAGGAACAACTTGGCAGCAAATGGGACTTGCAAAATCAGAGCATATCGGCAAGATTCTGGTCGACCCTAGAAATAGTGATGTCATCTTCGTTGCTGCAGAGGGACCATTGTGGTCCGCTGGTGGGGAACGTGGATTATTTAAATCCCAAGATGGCGGCAAAACATGGAATCTAGTTCTTGAAATCGATAAAAATACTGGGGTGACGGATATGGAATTCGACCCCTCGAATCCTGATGTGCTTTATGCTGCGGCCTATCAACGTCGTCGACAAACTTGGTCGCTTTTGGCCGGCGGACCTAAATCCGGAATTTACAAATCGACCGATAACGGGGAAACCTGGCGTCAAGTCAAAACCGGTCTGCCAAGTGGCGATATTGGGAAAATAGGGCTTGCGGTAACTCCGGCCGATTCTGAGTTTGTGTATGCCACCATTGAAGCAAACGATGATGAAAAAGGGTTTTATAAATCCACCGATAAAGGGGAAAGTTGGAAAAAACAGAACTCTTATATCTCTGGAGGAACAGGCCCTCATTACTATCAAGAAATCGAAGCGTCTCCCGAAAATCCTGATTTAGTGTATCAAATGGATGTTTTTATACATGTTACACGTGACGGTGGTAAAACCTTCAAGGTACTCGGCACGGGTCGCGAAAAACATAGTGATAACCATGCCTTATGGATCGACCCTGATAATGAAAAGCATATGCTGGCGGGTACCGATGGCGGACTGTACGAAACTTTTGATGAGGGTGCTACCTGGAGACATTTTCCGAACCTGCCGATATCGCAGTTCTATAAATTGGGACTGGATAATGCAGAACCGTTTTATAATATTGTCGGAGGGGCTCAGGATTTAGGTACTTTGATCGGTCCTTCACGAACTATGAATACCGAGGGGGTACGAAATCAAGACTGGTACGTGCCGTTAGGAGCCGATGGCTATAACTCTTCCTTTGACCCTGAAGATCCAAATACTGTCTACATGGAAATTCAACAAGGGGAGTTACATCGCTTGGACCGCCGCAGTGAGGAGGTCTTGAATATCAAACCCCAAGCTGCGCCTGGTGATGCGCCTGAACGTTGGAATTGGGACAGCCCTTTACTGATCAGTCCGCATAATAATGAACGGTTGTATTTTGGATCTCAACGCGTATGGCACAGTGAGAACAAGGGAAGCTCATGGACACCGATTAGCGGTGACCTCACGACCGATACCAACCGTTACGAATTGGAGACTTTGGACAATCGGGTCTGGAGTTCCGATGCCTTATACGATACGGGTGCCATGTCTAAATATGCGACCTTGACTTCCATTTCCGAATCGCCCAAAGTCGAGGGATTGCTGTACACGGGATCCGATGACGGGTTGATACATTCAAGTGAAGATGGCGGACAGAATTGGAGGAAGAGCGGAGTGTTTCCCAAGGTACCGGCACGTTCGTTTATCAATGATATCGAAGCCTCACAACATGATGCCAATACCGTTTTTGCCGTTGCGGATGCGCATAAGTTTGGCGATTTTAGTCCGTATGTTTTTATGAGTTCGGATAGGGGTCGCACTTGGAAATCGATTTCCGGGGATTTGCCTGCCGGAACCATAGTGTGGGCTTTGAAACAGGATCATATAAAAGACAACCTGCTCTTTATCGGAACGGAATACGGAATCTATTTTTCGCCAAATAAAGGAACGAATTGGATCAAGCTGGATGGGGGAGTGCCCACAATCGCCTTTCGAGATTTGGAACTACATAAAAGGGATAACGATTTAGTCGGTGCTACTTTTGGTCGCGGCTTTTATGTTTTGGATGATTACTCCCCGTTACGGGAACTCAGCAATGCGGTAAGCCAAAAGTCGAACACGCTCTTTTCCGTTCGCGATGCTTGGTGGTATGTGCCGAATGTTCCGATGCAGGCCAAAGGGATGCCCGGTCAAGGTACTACAAGTTTCAGGACTGAAAACCCTCCTTTCGGGGCCGTGTTCACTTATTATTTGGATGAGGTTCCCAAGACTTCGAAGGCTCAACGTAAAGATTCAGAAAAATCGCTTCGTGAAAAGAACCTGAACATCCCTTTCCCCGGTTGGGAGCGACTCAACGAAGAAGCCAATGAAAATGAACCTCAAGTATTGTTGTTGGTCAAGGATGACAAGGGCAATGCAATCCGTTGGATAAATGGAACTGCCAAAAAGGGATTGCACCGTGCGAATTGGGATTTAAAACTTCCCGCACCCGACCCCATCGAATTGAGTGAACCCGAATTCAGGCCCCCATGGGCCGGAGATGCAGAAGGACCTTTGGTCGCCCCGGGAAAATACTCGGTAGAACTTTTTGTCGCCCACAACGGAAACCTAGCGTCGCAGGGAGCCGCACAAGAGTTTACCGTAAAACCTGTACCGAATACGGTGGAAGGAACAGATTTTAAAGCTGTAGCCGAATTTCAGCAAAAAACCAGTGAGCTTTCGAGGCAGCTTTCAAGTGCCGGGAGGCAGCTAGGCGAAGCGGGCAATCGATTAAAACATATGAAAGCCGCACTGTTGGAAACCCCAAAGGCAAACCCCGGACTTTTTGAACAGTTAAATGTATTGGATAAGAAATTATCGGACTTGCGAACGGACTTGTATGGCGACCCGATACGACAAAAATTCAATGAAGCGACCGAGCCTTCGATTCAATCACGTGTAGGAGGAGTGGCCTATGGAAACTGGGAAACACGCCAAAGCCCAACGGAGACCCAAAAACGGAGTATCGAAATCGCTGAAACGGATTTTGGGAAATTCAAGAGTGATTTGAAAAGCTATTTTAACGAACTTGAAAGTTTTGAAACTGCTCTTGAAGCCGCCGGGGCGCCTTATACTCCAGGGAGGAAAATTGATTAGAATGGTTTTTTGCTTATCGTTTGGGCCGCCAGTTGCAACCTGGCGGAAACTAATGTACATCAGCCGAATTTGTTTTATTTATTGTCAAGCGTACCTATTTGCTCGGGTAGAAAAGGTACAGGTCATTATATTGGCTGTTTCCCTTTTGTCCGAATCCAAAATAACCGACTGAATCATTTGAGCCATGAATTGTCGAAAACCTTGGTTCTGCAATAAATGAATCAGTTTCTTGCCATGTGCCATCCGTTGGATTATATACCCAGAAATCGGTACCGGCCGTATTGTTGTCTATACTCCCCAATCCAAAATATCCATTTCCTCCAATAGAAAAGCCAACGGCCTCTAATCTTTCATCACCAGGGAAAGGTGAAAGTTCTGCCCAAGTTTGATTTGAGCTATTATATTCCGCATACTGTCTTGTTCTCACATCTTGGCCTATCTCTCCTGTAGTATTAGTGACCCCACCTACTAAATAACCTACATCTCCTATTGCAAATGAAGTAAAACCATACGTAGGATCACCGATGAAATTCGATATTTGATTCCATTCGTTATTACTTTGATCGAATGAGTAGAAATCTCCTAAGGGATTGACTCCATTGGCTATCCCGGAACCGACATAAGCTCTATTATCAATGACAAAAACTGCACCGGAAGACCTCCCAACACCGGGAAAATCATTGAGCTGGGCCCAAGATTCTGTCGCTGGGTCAAATTCCCATAATTCTGAAAGTTGAGTTGCGTTTTCATCATATCCAAGACAAATGTAGCCTTTGCTTCCAATGCTGAAAGAAAGTGAGGCGAATCTCCTTCCATCCGGGAAATCGGCCAGACGTTCCCACGTATTATCATCTATTGAGTAGACCCACCAATCTTGAAAACGCTCATTGGAAAAACTTGATCCAAAACCTATATAAATGTTATTTTCAATTATAAAAGAGGCAGCGGCAAATCGTTCCCCTATTGGAACATTCGGTATGCGAACCCAACCTTTTCGGTCATCCAAACCAATATTGATATCTAGTAAAAGGGTATCTCCTTTTGCTATGCTGAATTCAGCTGAGTATCCAGAAAAAACAAGATCATCTACTGTATTGTAATTTCTTAAGGTGGATTGAATTGCATATTGATACGTTCCATCTTCCAAAGCCAAGTAGTCTGATATTTCAAGAAGGTTTTCTTCTGTTGCAACTACGGTGCTATCGGCATCAAGTGAAATCAATGAAAAAGTTTCATTATCAGTATCTAAACCTGATAATTCTATTTTTACCTGTCCTAGGGGTTCATCAAAAATTAGATTTACGGATATCTCAAGAGTTTCCGATCGACTAATATCGAATAGGTCTGAAATCCCATTGAATACTAGGTCGCCAAAATTCGAGAATTCCTGATTTTGCGAGGAAATCGAAATTCGATACGACCCTTCATCAAGCTCAATAAATTCTGATGGGGGTGCCGAAATGCTATTAATTGATTTAAGAACACTGCCGCTATTATCCAATATATTAATAGTCAATATCTCACCAACAATTTCTTTATCTCCTATTAAACTTAGCCTTACTCTCCCTAAAGGTTCTTCAGGAATCGGTTCTATATCTTCACTACATGATACAAGGGCGATGACGATGATTAGGTAAACGCTGAGGTGTTTCATCTTTTTCCATTTTATCAGAACCTATTATTTCCATTTTCTATGTCTAGAAACAAATACCACTCACAGTTTGGGTCCTTATTTTTAAGTTCTGTACAAATTTTGGGTTTGCTCCCCATAAATCATTATGAATTAACTCATTATGAATATGTTTTATTGTATTAATTACTTCGCAATACTCAAAAAGCAGAATCTTTTCGGTAATTTTTTTAATCTCTTACAGGTTTAACGGTCGGCCGGCAAGCTGGCTCCCCGAGGCCCTGTTTAGTTCTTTTTGGAATTTTAATTTTTGGAATTTTGATACCTAGTGGGCTTGCCCTGAGGTAGTTTATTCTTCGCTCCAAAAGTATATTTAGGGTGTGACATTTCCTAAAAATGTAGCCTTACCCTTTTTGTAGCCTTCCCTAAAAATGTATATAGTCACGAGTAACTATATCTCTAATTTATAATTACTTCAATAAAAGTTTATTATTCGTATAATACACCCTAATCTAATTCAAAGCTCCTTCTTCTCCACATAAAAATTCCTATCTACTTTAAAAGTCGTGGCACTAGGATTCGCTTTTTCGGTTTTCCATTCCGAGGTGGGGTTTAGCCAAAGTGGCTGTTCGTCCACAAAAACCCGAAGCGGCATAGCAAAACCCTCGACCACATTCGTCCAGCGGTATTTGATGACATTGCCGTCTTGCATTTCATATTCGAAAACGGGAATGTCAGTTGTGCGTAGGTATTGGTCAAAGACTTTTGAAAGGTCGATGCCCGATTTTTCACTGATGTAATTTTCGACTTGTTTTGTGGTGACAGTTTGGTGGTAGAAATCTTTGTTGAGTCCGCGCAATATTTGGCGCCATTTTGAATCATCGTTGACCAATTGTCTAATCGTGTGCAAAAGATTCGAGCCCTTATAGTACATATCGCTCGACCCTGAATTGTTCACATCATAATTACCGATAACCGGTCGATCATGTCGAATATTTTGGCGAAGCCCGATGACATAGTCCTTGGCGGCTTCTTTGCCGTAATGAAAGTCCAGATATAGATTTTCAGAATAGGAGGTAAACCCTTCATGTACCCACATATCGGCGGCATCTTTGTAGGTAATATTATTGGCGAACCACTCATGACCTGCTTCGTGAATAATAATAAAATCGAATTTTAGTCCCCAACCCGAACCTGAGAGGTCTTTTCCCAAATATCCGTTTCCATACTGATTTCCATAGGTAACCGAGCTTTGGTGTTCCATTCCCAAATAAGGTACTTCGACCAGTTTAAAACCATCTTTATAAAAAGGGTAGGGACCAAACCAGTGCTCGAAAGCTTCCATCATCATTGGGGTTTGCTTAAATTGCTCTTTGGCTTTTTCAAGATTGTATTTGAGTACATAGTAGTCTAATGTCAAAGGGCCCTGTTCGCCTTCATAGGTTTCCCCGAAATGAAGATAATCGGCGATGTTGACGTTGACCCCATAATTATTGATGGGGTTGCCCACAAACCAATGATAGGTCTTGGTGTCGGTCGTTTCCTCGATTTTTCGAAGCCGTCCATTGGAAACGTTCATCAAATTTTTGGGCACCTTCACACTGATTAACATACTATCGACCTCGTCGTACATATGGTCTTTGTTGGGCCACCAGGCGCTGGCGCCGAGTCCTTGGCAGGAGGTTGCGACAAAATGTTTTCCGTTCTCATCTTTTTTCCAAGAAAAACCCCCATCCCATGGGGCATTTTCAGCCTCCTTGGGATTTCCAGAATAGTACACCACGATTTCATTGTGGTCTCCTTCTTTTTGTGGTTTTTCCAATTTTACGAAGTGGGCATTTATCTTCGATTCGAAATCGAGTTCTTTGCCATCTTGAGTCACTTTTTCAATGGTTAGCGGGGGCTGCAAGTCTACCTGCAGCACCTGTTCCGCATTTAATACCTTATATCGAATGGTATTACTGCCCACTATATATTTTTCATCGGGTTTCACCTCGATATCCAAATGGTAGTAGTTAAGGTCCCACCAGGCACGTTCTGGAGTGATGCTTCCACGAAGGGTGTCTTGCTCTGTAAAATCTTGACAGAACACTGGGGTTGAGATTAACATTAGAAACAATAAGAAAACATATTTCATTGCGATACTGTTTTTAGAAGTCAAAATTTTAAAATTCAAAAGGACAAATCCCAAATTCCAATACATCTGTTGGAATTTGGTACTTGGGATTTGGTGCTTTTATCTAAATATTCCATTCGGAAACACGACCGGACTTTCGAACCCATCCTTTCCGACCGAAGAAATTCCGAAGAAATAATTATCAATAACGATGCCATCCAAGATGTATTCTGTGACATCTCCGACATAACGGCTATGGTCCCAAGTGGGCGAGGTGGTATCCCTCCAATATATCTTGTAGCCTATGGCGCCATCGACCTTACTCCATTGAAACTTCGCTGAAGGTTCTACGATACCTCCTATTTTTACTTCTTTCGGAGCGGGTGGTGCCCATGCCAATGATGCCAAACTAATGGCATTGACCGCCGTTAATTTTTTGGCGTAGTCGAAATTGACATGCTCGAGCACATCGCCATATTCAATGCCGTTTTCGCTTCTTATATCTTGATGTTGCTGGGTGTAGTTTTCATGGGCCTCCATAATGCGAATGCCCGCATAACCCGCATCGTTGAAAGGCCTGTGGTGCCCACCGCGTCCGAATCGATCTAGACGATAGATCATCATGGGGTTCATTTCTGGCATATAGGTTTTTGTAGTCTTATGCACGTACCTCGCCAACTGACGCGAAATTCCGTCAACTTCGCCTCCATAAAAACGTCTTGCTATTCGTTGTTCTTCCGTTTCGGTAGCCGGTACGGGTTCCGAAAATATCCGGAAATCTACGTTGCTGATGATTCCGTCCACCCCTTTAATGTTTCCTATCATGTCATTATTAAAAATTCCGATAATGTCCCATCCTTCCGCTTTCATTTTTTTAACCAGGCCCTGACCGCCGAAAAGTCCTTGCTCTTCCCCAGAGAGCCCCAAATAGATAATACTATTTTCAAATTGGTATTTTGATAAGACACGGGCGGCTTCTATAGTGCCCGCCATGCCACTGGCATTGTCATTGGCACCCGGTGAATCATCGGTAAAATTAGCGGGATCGCTGACACGCGAATCGATATCGCCACTCATAATAATATAGCGATCAGGGTATTTGGTACCTTTTTGCACTGCCACTACATTCACTATATAGACATCTTTTACAATACGGGCATTGGTGCCCTTTTTGACCAGGTCACGCTGAAAAGAGACATCGAAACAACTATTGCAATCTGCCGAAATCTTTTCGAACTCGCTTTTTATCCATCTTCTAGCGGCTCCGATTCCCCGGGTTTGGGAAACTGTATCGCTTAGGGTGTGACGCGTTCCAAAATTGGCTAGCTTCGTTACATCCGCTTCGATACGTTCTGCGGATACGGCATCGATGATATCATAAATGCGTTGGTCGGTTTGGGCGGTACTCGCGAACGTACTGCAAAGTAAGGATAGTGCAAAAAGTAATTTCATTTTCATTTTAGAATTCATTTAGTTATTCCTAATAGCGCAAGCGCTGATTTTTCAAGGTTTTAAGGTACATAAAAATATAGTTATGCCCGTCGTTTCAAAAGACTCGAAACTCCTAGCATCGGCCCGATGGCCAGCACCATAAATAAATAAACTGGATCGAGGATCTTGGATAGCGCGGAAAGTAATTCGATGCTGACAATACTAATGGCAAAACCGATACAATTGACCAAAGTGAGTCCGGTGCCCTTGAGTTCGGGAGCTATGGAAGATGCTACCAATGATGAAAATTGAGGTGAATCGGCGGTTACTGCCATACCCCAAATACACAAGACAACCAGAAAAATCATGACAGGAAATTGAAATAATAACGGAGATAACAAACAGCAAATCCCTGAAAGAAATAAAGCGATCACCGCTACTTTTTTGCTCCCATAGCGCAAGGATAAATAACCTCCTAGAATACACGAAATTCCGCCAAGGCCGATGGTGATAGCGGTCCATAAAGGTATAGAAATGGTATGGTTACCCATGGTGTTGTATGCCACTAAGGCAAAAGGGATAAATGCCCAAAAGGCATATAGCTCCCACATATGGCCGAAATAGCCTAAAGCGGCTTTTCGAAATCCTGTGTTTCGGAAAAGTCTGGGCCCAGATTGCAATTGCAACCGAAGGATTGGTTTCCTAAAAGGCCCATCGGGTACTAAGGTCCATAAGAGTACTCCCCCAAAAACTGCAGTGGCCGAAGCCGATTTTATGACCATGGTATAATCATCGCCCCACTGCATCGCCTTGATAAGATAGGGGAATGATTTACCGAAAACCAAGGCACCGACCAAAAACCCTAAAGCTCTGCCGAGGCCTTGCTCATAGTAGTCCGCTGCAATCTTCATCCCTACGGGATAGATGCCTGCCAAGAAAAAACCCGTGGCGAAACGTGATATAAGTAATAATGCCTTGGAATTGTTTTCCAAAAGCAAGGTCAGATTGCATAACGCTCCCAAAAGAGCACAGACCAAAAATACTTTTGAGGGTGAAAATCGGTCAGCTACCATAAATAGTGCAAAGGTCAACGTGCCGACAATAAAGCCCAATTGCACTGAAGAGAGAATATATCCAATGATTTCATTTCCGAAACCCGTTTTTACGGCGAGTTCATCGACCACCGCGTTGCCTGAAAACCAAAGTGAGGTACAGGCGAATTGTGAAAAAATAATTATCGGAAGAATATGGGGTTTTGGCTTCAATGCTTTGGTTTAGCGTAGAAAAGTCACTTTCGCGATCTTGCCACTTTCGACTTCATAGACGGCCACGGCACTAAAATTATTCCCGTTTGCGGTGATATATTCCTCATCGATGACTTTATTGGCGATGACAATGCGGTTTTTAATTTCGCAATGTAAATCGGGCGTGGTTTCAAAAAAGCCTGTGTAGCCCTTTCGCATTTCGTTTTGGCCTTGTGACCTCTTTTCTGCAGGAAAATTGTACAATTCCACATCTTCGGTATACGTCTCTAAAAAGCCTTCAATATTCCTTGCATTATAGGCATCCAGTTGTTCTTGAACAATTGTTTCAGGGTTAGGGGAATCATCATCGAAGATAAAAGTCATGCTCGAAATCTTGCCGTTGTTCACTTCGTAAAGTGCGACTTGCATCTGTACTTTTCCATTGCCGGTAACTTTTTCCTGATCAATTATTTTGTTTCCGATTATGATGCGTTTTACGACTTCTACATTGTACACTTTATTTTCGGGAGATAGACTACTGTAATTCTTGCGCATTTTTTCATGGCCGACATAGAGCGTATCGGCCGGAAACCTGCGTACCACAACATTTTCGGAATAACAATTTACAAAGGCATCAAGATCTCCTGCGTTATATGAATCGACCTGTTTCTGGACAATTTTGGATGGGGATTCTTCAGAAACTATTGCCAAGTGCTTTCCATCAGAACTTACCGCCATACGAGAAATGTTATTGATTTCTTTATAGTCGGAAAGATTTATGACTTCCGGATTTTCCTTTGATTCTGGATTGACTTTATAAATAATACTTCCTGCTGGAACCAGAATCGTTCCGTCGGGTGACCAACAAATATCCTCGGTGCCTTTCGGTAGCGTGCTCAGTACATTCGTGACACCACTTGTCTGGTTTAAGGACTTAATATGCCAAATGTCCTCATCTTTCGCGATATAACTGACCAATTCGGAGTTTGGAATTTTATGTAATGAACGACCCACATTTTTCTGAACCGTGTAATTGGTCCCATCCCTCAAATTAGAAACCACAAGGTCCATACGATTTTCCACTAAAATTGTATTTACAAGAACGTCTTCTGAATACCATAGGTGATACCCGACCTTAGCGTCTTTGTGAATGACTCCGGATTCTACTGTAGGATTTTTATAGCGATATAAGCGCTGCAATCCGCTCGTATCCAAACGAATAGCAGAAACATCATCAGATCCAGGAATCCGTAACGGAGAATATTCACTGCCACCGGGAGTGTCGCTCACCCATGAAGTTTCCCCCGTGGGAATATCATATTTTACAATATCAGTCTGGCCATTTCTAGTGGAAGAAAATAACAAGGTGTTGTCATCATAAAAAGAAGGCTGATTGTCATAGCCCTCATTGTTCGAAATATTTCTTGGGTTTAAAAATGAAATTTCTCCACCCTTCTCCTGAATATCAAGAAGGTAGACTTCGGTGTTGCGTTGGGCATACATTGCCATGACCAAAAAAAGTGAACTGAAGGAAAGCAACTTTTTCATAGAACAGGTTTTGCCCTAAATTTATGCTTTTACAAACGATTTCAAAAGCTCACGTACCTTTTGCGTGTTTTCAACAAAATATTTGGCTGCCGTTTTTTGCCTTCCTACTTTAACCGTTACCGTGTTTTCGGGAAGTTCTTGAAACATGAATTCGTCCGTCCAGTCATCGCCGATGGCAAAAACGAAGTCGTAATCATCTTCGCCCAGCATTCGCATCGAGGCACGGCCTTTATTGACATTACTGCTTTTGACCTCCATGACTTTGTTGCCGTTCAATACACTTAAATCATCCGTACCGATCAAACTTGTTAGAACCGTAGATAATTCCGTCGCCCTTAAATTGCCGAAGTCTGGATCGGTCTTTCGATAATGCCATGCAAGGGAATAGTTTTTTTCCTCGATAAAACTTCCGGGAGTTCGATCTACGAAAGATTCCAGAACCGGACGGATTTTCCCCATCCAATCGTTTTTGACATTTTCAAGCAATTTGAATTCCTCGCCACCCCTGGAAATCCAAACCCCATGCTCCACGATCATATTGTATTTTTTCGGTAGAAACCATCGCGTGAAGGTATCCTTATCCCTTCCACTTATGAGAAAAACATCTGTGTTTTCTTGACTGCTCAATGCATCCAATAAATTGAACAGCTCCTTATCAGGTCCGGCTTTTTGGGGATCGTTATGAAAACCGGCAAGCGTACCATCGTAATCCAAGAACAATAGTTTTTTTCGGGCTTTTTTGTAATCCTCCAAAATAGAATTCAACCTAAGCTCGGTTATTCTTTTGGAGACATTGGTGGCATCCCTATCTTTTTGGGCTTTCAAGGAGTTCATAAAGTCGTTGGCCCATCTTTCCACATTATAGCGTTCCAATCTTTTTTGCAGAACTTCGTTTCGCGCCTGTTGCTCTTCTTTGGGCATGTTGATTGCCTCGTACAGCGAATCGGCGATCTGTTCAAAATTATTCGGGTTGATCAACAGCGATTCGTTCATTTCATTGGCAGAACCTGCCATTTCACTTAAAATGAGTACTCCCGTTTTGTCGGTCCGTGTTGCGATATATTCTTTCGCCACGAGGTTCATTCCGTCTCGTAAGGGGGTCAGCCAGGCAATGTCGCTTGAGGTGTATAGATCGATTAGATTTTCAAAGGGCATGGAACGGTAAAAATACCAGATTGGAGTCCAACTCACAGTGGAAAACTCCCCATTGATCCGACCTACGAGCTCATCGATTTCCCGTTTGAGCAATTGGTATTGCGGTACATTGGATCGAGAGGGCACCGCCAAAATTATAAGCCGGACTTTCTCTTTATATTGGGGATATTTGTTCAGAAAGTATTCGAAGGCATTGAGGCGCTTTGCGATTCCCTTTGAGTAATCCAACCGGTCGATGGATAGGAAAAACTTGGCTTCCGGATCCGCCGCCTTGTGCTTGTTGAGTCTTTTTTGTAGCTCGGATAATGCCTTGGGGTTTCGTTTTTCGTGCTCCAGGGCCGCATCCCTGAATTTCTTGTAATCGATACCCATAGGAAATGAATCCGCCTTTATGACTCGATTTTCAAGATAAATCTCATTGAAACTTACCTCTAGACCAAGCAGCCTTCGCACCGAGCTTAAAAAGTGTCGCTCATAATCATAAGTGTGAAAACCGATCAAGTCGGCACCTAAAAGACCTTGTAAAACTTCTTCGCGCCAAGGCATCGTTCGAAAAATCTCATAGGAAGGAAAGGGAATATGTAAAAAGAATCCAATAGAAATATTCGGGCGTTGTTCACGAACCATCTGTGGAACGAGCATCAGTTGATAATCATGTATCCAGATAATATCCTCTTCGTCCGCTTTTTCCAAAATGGCATCGGCGAATTTTTGATTTACCGTTTTGTAGGTATTCCAGCTATCTAGCTCGAACTCGGAATATTCTAAAAAATAATGGAATAATGGCCAAATAGTACGATTGCTGAATCCGTAATAAAAACCATCGACTTCTTTTGACGTAAGCTTTACTTTAGATGAGCCATGTTCGGCAAGTGCCTTATCAATGTCTTCTGCCAGCTCTTCAGGAATTTCCTCATCGGTCAATCCGCTCCAGCCGATCCACAGACTATCTCCGCCTGAATGCACCGATTTCATGCCGGTCGCCAATCCACCAACGCTGGGCACTGCTGTTATGCTTCCATTGCTAATTTGTAATTGAACGGGTAGTCTATTTGAGATTATGATAGTTTTGCCCATATTTTAGTCTTTTTCGTCGTGTTTACGATTCATTGTGTTTAAATTTCGTCAAATTGCGACGCAAAAGCAATTGTTACATCTAATGAATCAAGATTTTTATTGAATGGATAATTTAGACTACGGAATAATAGGGAATTGTCGGAGTGCGGCATTAATTTCAAAAACAGGAAGTATAGATTGGTGTTGTCTGCCAGAATTTGACTCGTCTTCTGTATTCGCCAAACTCCTGGATGAGCAAACAGGAGGCAGTTTTGAAATTTTGGTCGATGACGATTATACCATCAAACAGCGCTATAAGAAGAATACCGCCGTTTTGATAACTAGGTTTTCTAATGGCGACAATATTTTTGAGATACATGACTTTATGCCGAGATATTATAATGAAAATGGCGGCTATCACGCACCTCCAGAGTTAGCTAGACACATCAGACATATCAAGGGAAAACCCAAGTTTCGGGTACATTATGAACCCAAACTCGAATATGCCCTGGGTACGACGAACACTTATGTCAAAAGGAATTTTATAGTAAGCTTAACGGATACCGAGAAATTCGACACCGTTTTTCTGTATACCTCTTTTAACAAAAACACTGTTTTAGAAGGAAGGGAACTGGAAGTAACCCAAAATGGCTATTTTTTGCTTGGCTACAACGAAAAAATCTTACAACCGACATCTAGAAAGATTTATCTGGACCTTGAACGGACAAAGGTATACTGGTTGAACTGGGCCAATAGAACACCCACATACAGAAAATACAATAAGCAAATTACCCGAAGCGCGATAACTTTGAAATTATTGAGTTACGATAAGACCGGAGCGGTTTTGGCCGCAGCCACCACCTCATTGCCCGAAACCATAGGGGAGGTCCGAAATTGGGACTATCGTTTTTGCTGGATTCGCGATGCCTCGATGGTCATTAAAGTTATGGCCGATCTCGGGCATAAAAATGTAGCTAGAAGATACCTGCAGTTTATCATCGATCTGATTCCCGATAAAGATGAGAAACTGCAGATCATGTACGGCATCAATAAAGAAAAAAAATTGACAGAAGAAACCTTGGACCATTTAGCGGGCTATAAAGGTTCAAAACCAGTTCGTGTAGGCAATGCGGCGTATGCTCAGAAACAAAACGATATTTATGGCATTTTAATGGATGTCATACATTCTCAGTTGGCCAAATTCGACACGGGCATAGAAAACGGAGAGGAACTTTGGGGAATAACCAAGGGAATTGTATGGATCGTTAGTAGGCACTGGCAAGAACCGGACAAGGGAATTTGGGAATTCCGTACCGAAGACCGACATTTTACGTTTTCAAAGGTACTTTGTTGGGTTGCGATCGATAGGGCGGTAAAAGTCGCCAGGATTCTTAAAAAGACGCGAAAACTAGATAAATGGGCCAAGCTTGAGGAAGAAATCAGAAATGATATTTTCGAGAATGCTTGGAACCAAAAAATCAATGCTTTCGTGCAATCGTATGGTTCAACCCATTTGGATGCTTCGGTGTTATTGATGGAATCTTATGGATTTATCGCTGCCAAGGACCCGAAATTTGTCAGTACCGTAAAGGCCATAGAAAAAGAACTGAGTAATGACGGATTGCTCTATCGTTATAAAAATGAAGACGACTTCGGATTGCCTTCTTCTTCATTTACGATTTGTACATTTTGGTTTATCAATAGCCTTTTTAAAATTGGGGAAGAAGAAAAAGCACAGGCCCAATTCGATAAATTATTAAGTTATAGTAATCATTTAGGTCTTTTTAGTGAAGACATTGATTTTAAGACGAAAAGACTTTTAGGAAACTTTCCACAGGCCTATTCGCATTTGGCACTTATCGAGTGCGCCATCAATTTTTCAAATAAGGATACTGAAGAAAAGATTTTGCAATCTATGAGGGAATAGCTGCGGCAATTTCTTTGATTTTTGTCAACAACTTTTTCAAATGTTCTTCCGTTGTAAACGGATTCATTATCGTCGTTCTAAAATAATGAATTCCCCGCAACGTTGTTTGTACGATATAGAATTCTCCCTCTTCCAGTAAGTGCTGACGAATCGATTTGTTCAATGCGTTCAATTGTTCGTCATTGTGTTTTTTATTGTTTGGGAGATAGTGAAAACAAACAATATTTGTCATAGGAGTTACTGCTAGTTCAAAGCCTTCCTCGTTTTTTATCATCTCTCCGAAGGCACTACCTAAATCATAGAGGTCGGTAACATATTCATCGAACAGTTCTTCTCCGTAGGTCTTTAACAATGAAAACCAATGTAATGCCATCATGTTTTTGGTACATTCAAAAGTTCTTTTTCCTGAATTGTACCAATCAGCTTCGTTGGAATCTTCTAAAAGGTAATCCGCTTTTTGACTGAAGGTCGCATCGGAAGTCCTTCCATCTTTATAAACTAGGGCTGTGGTTATTCCTGGCATCATCATCATTTTATGTCCATCTATGACAACAGAATCAGACTTGTCAATTCCATGTAGGGCTCGCTTGTATTTGGAAGAAAAAAGTGCAGCGCCACCATGGGCCGCATCAACATGGTACCATAACTTGTGCTTCTGGGCGAAAACACCAATGGCTTCCAAATCATCCAAAATTCCCGTTGCCGTGGCCGGCGCGCTCCCTACAATGGCGAATATTTCAATTCCTGCCTCCGATGCTTTGCTATATTCGGTCTCTAGCGCCGAAACATCCATTGAAAAATCAGCTTTTGCGGGAATTTTGATAAGCCCTTTTTCGCCTAGACCCATTATTTTTGCTGCTCTTTCTATGCAATAATGTGCTTCTTCACTAACCATAACCCCTAAAGGCTTGGTATGTCCGTCATTCCAAACATCCAAGGCTACCTTGGCTTTTCTTGCCGAAAGAAGTGCGGTGAGGTTGGCCAAAGTGCCCCCGGAAGTTAAAAATCCACTAGCGTTTTCGTTGTAGCCGATTTTATCGCAAAGTAGTCGGGTAATGATGCGCTCCATAGGATTGGTAACCATTCCCATTTCATAAACGGCCGTACCATTATTAAGTACTGCACTGATCATTGACGTCAAGAGTGTAATAGGAGCGGCAGGACCCACTTGATGACCTATATATTTTGGGTGGTGCAAATGTGTCGAACGTTTTAGCACTTCTTCAAAAAGCGCTTCCGACTTTCCTTTTTTAAGAAATTCTTTCCAAAAGGACAGGGACGGTTCTGGTTCTGACCAATTAATGACCTTATTCAGGTTTTCATTGAAAACTTGACCAATATGTTCTGAAAGCATATCGATTAAGTGATGCCCCGTATTTGTAAAATTTACTGGGGAATAGGCTTTTTGAAGTAATTTGCTCATCGCAGATAAAATTATGCGCTTCTTGAGCATTTACCAAATAAAAAAACCGCCCACAAATTGCGGACGGCTTTCCCTTCTGTCTCCGAAGGAATCATCTGAATTAGTCAAAGGTGTAACCGTTGTCTGCAGCTACTTTGTCCGCAATTTGTGTGCGCAAAGCTGCTACGTTCGGGTTATTGGTATATTTTGTGAAACGTTTCAATCCCATCAACATCATACGCTGTTCGTCGCCTTCCGCAAAAGATATTATCGCTTCTTTTCCTTTTTGAATTACCGTCTCAGTTGCATTGTATAAATACAACCTTGACATTGCGATTTGGGTCGCTTGGGCGTCTTCTCCAAAACGTTTCGCATTTTTCTCGGTTCTTAGGATGGTACTTTCGGCCATATAAACCTCAATAAGAATATCGGAGGCTGCCAACATCAATTGTTGGTGTTTTTCCAATTCGGGGCCGAATTTCTGTACGGCACTTCCCGCAACCATCAGGAACACTTTTTTCAAGCGTGCGACCAAATCCTTTTCCTCAGCGAACAATTTTGAAAAATCAGGGGCATCGAAAGATGGAATTCCCATTAACTCTTCGCCAACAGCAGTCGCCGGACCCAATAAATCCACATGGCCTTTCATTGCTTTTTTGACCAACATGCCTACAGACAACATTCTGTTGATTTCGTTAGTGCCCTCATAGATTCTAGCGATTCTAGCATCTCTCCAAGCTTTTTCCATTGGGGCTTCGGCACTAAAGCCCATACCGCCAAAGATTTGAACACCTTCATCGGTAGTATCTTGAACATCTTCAGAAACCGCTACTTTTAGAATAGAACATTCGATAGCATACTCCTCTACACCCTTGAGTTCGGCTTCTTGATGTGAATTACCCTCCGCTTCACGGATGGCAATACGGTCCTCAATATTTTTCGCTGCCCTGTAGCATGCAGAATCTCCTGCATATGCGTTCGTTGACATATTTGCTATTTTGGCCTTAATGGCACCAAAATTCATAATTGGAGTCTTGAACTGGATACGCTCGTTCGCATATTTCACGGCCTCGTTGATAACACGACGTTGTGCTTCCAAACAGGCGGCGGCCAATTTGATTCGACCTATATTCAAAGCGTTCATAGCAATTTTAAATCCGTTGCCACGCTCCGAAAGCATATTCTCAATGGGGACTTTGGTTTCGCTGAAAAATACTTGACGGGTAGAGGAGGAGTGAATACCCAATTTCTTCTCTTCGTCTCCTAGCGTAATTCCGTTTTCAGGATTGTTCTCAACAATGAATCCTGTTATGTTCTTATCATCCTCGATTCGTGCGAATACAATGAACATCTGACAGAATCCTGCGTTTGAAATCCACATTTTTTGCCCGGAAATACTGTAGTGCTTTCCATCTTCGGATAAAACCGCTTTGGTCTTGCCAGAATTTGCGTCAGATCCTGCGCCTGGTTCCGTCAAGCAATATGCGCCGAACCATTCCCCGGAAGCCAGTTTAGGAACATATTTTTGCTTTTGCTCCTCGGTACCGTACAATGTAATTGGCATTGTGCCAATACCTGTATGCGCGCCAAAGGCAGTGCTAAAAGATCCGGTCGCACCTGAAATGTAATCGCAAACCAGCATGGTTGAAACAAAGCCCATTCCCATTCCACCGTATGCTTCGGGCACTGCGACACTCAATAGTCCGAGTTCGCCGGCCTTTCGCATGCATTCTTCGGTATATGCATAATCTTTCTTTTCAAATCGCTCCCAATGTGCCCAAAGTTCCCTATCAACGAATTCCTTGGTGCTGTCGCGCATCATTTTTTGCTCTTCGGATAAATCTTCCAGAGTGAAAACATCTTCGCATTTTGTTTCTTTTACCAAAAATTGTCCACCTCGCAGTAGATTGTCCTTTTGTATTGTTTCTGTACTCATGATTTCTTACTTTTTCTAATTCAAAAATTCGTAAATGCCGGCTGCGCCTTGTCCGGTACCAACACACATCGTTACCATTCCGTATTTGCCTTGCATATTTCTTTTTCGCATTTCATCGAACAGTTGCACCGAAAGTTTTGCACCGGTACAACCTAACGGATGACCTAAAGCGATGGCCCCACCATTGACATTGACAATATCATTGTTCAGGTTCAATTCACGAATTACGGCCAAGGATTGCGAAGCGAAGGCCTCGTTCAACTCGATTAGTTCGACATCATCTTGTTTCAGTCCGGCTTGCTTTAGCGCTTTTGGCACGGCGGCAACGGGACCGATTCCCATAATTCTTGGGGGTACTCCAGCAGCAGCATAATTTACCAATCTTGCAATAGGTTCAAGGTTCAGCTCTTTGACCATTTCTTCGCTCATGACCATAACAAATGCCGCACCATCGCTCATTTGGGACGAATTGCCAGCGGTAACACTACCTCCTGCAGCAAATACTGGTCTTAGTTTGTTCAAGACCTCTATCGAGGTTCCCTTACGCGGACCTTCATCTTTGGTAACCGTATATCTCTTCGTTGCTTTTTTTCCATTTTCATCCACATAGGTCTGTTCAACTTCAATCGGAACTATTTGATCTTGAAAACGGTCTTCGGCTTGTGCTCGAAGTGCTTTCATATGTGAATTATACGCGAACTCATCTTGGTCTTCACGAGATACATTGAATTCATTAGCGACCGCCTCGGCAGTGTTGCCCATTCCCCAATAGTAGTCTTCGTGACCCGCGGCAACCAAATCATAATTCAGCTCCGTTTTATAACCGGTCATCGGTACGGAGCTCATGCTTTCGGCGCCACCAGCAATGATACAATCGGCCATTCCCGCTTGGATTTTTGCCGTTGCAATTCCGATGGTCTCGATTCCCGAGGAACAGAACCTATTTACTGTAACTCCCGGGACATCAACAATGTCCAAGCCCATTAAAGAAATCAAACGGGCCATGTTCAACCCTTGAGAGCCTTCTGGCATCGCGTTTCCAACGATGACATCATCGATGCGTTTTTTATCGAAATCGGGTAACTCCTTCATCATAAATTCGATGGTTTCCGCAGCGAGTTCATCCGTTCTTTTAAAGCGGAAAACTCCTTTTGGCGCTTTACCTACAGCTGTTCGATATCCCTTTACTATATATGCAGTTCTCATTTTCTTAATTTCTTAAAGGTTTCCCTGTTTTAAGCATGTGCTGGATTCTTTCCAAGGTCTTTTTCTCCGTGCACAGTGATAAAAACGCTTCTCGCTCCAAATCCAATAAATACTGTTCGTCTACTAATGTTGGCTCCGATAAATCACCGCCCGCCATAACGTATGCCAATTTATTGGCGATTTTTTTATCATGTTCGCTGATATAATGACTGGCCTCCATTGAATCGGTGCCTACCAAAAACATTCCCAATGCTTGTTTCCCCAATACTTTGATGTCTTTTCTCTTGGGTGGTTGGGTATAACCTGCTTCCGCCATTAATTTCGCATGTGCTTTTGCTGTAGCGATTTGGCGGTCTTTATTGACCACGACAATATCTTTTCCATGTTGAAGGATTCCCAAATCATAGGCTTCATACGCCGAAGTGGATACTTTCGCCATGCCGATGGTCAAGAAGTATTCCTGCAAAACATTTAACTCGACATCATTCTTCTTGAACGTGTCTTGTGCACGCACCGCCATTTCCTTTGAACCGCCACCACCGGGAATAACACCAACCCCGAATTCCACAAGACCGATATAGGTTTCTGCGGCCGCTACTACCTTGTCGGCGTGCATCGAGAGTTCACAACCACCGCCAAGAGACATTCCATGGGGTGCTGCAACGGTCGGAATTGCCGAGTACCGCATACGCATTACCGTGTCTTGAAACATTTTGATGGCCATGTTCAGTTCATCATATTCCTGTTCGACGGCCATCATAAATATCATGCCGATATTGGCTCCTACGGAGAAGTTCGCAGCTTGATTTCCGACTACCAAACCTTGAAAGTCTTTTTCAGCCAAGTCGATACCTTTATTTAAGCCTGCTATCACATCGCCGCCAATAGTGTTCATTTTTGACTGGAATTCCACATTCAGGATTCCATCGCCCAAATCTTCGATGACTACACCGCTATTTTTAAATACTTCGTTCGACTTGCGAATATTATCTAAAATGATAAAGGCATCCTGACCGGGGACTTTTTCCATGGCCTTCTTCGGAATGTCATAGAAATAAGTGTTGCCTTCTTTGATGGAATAAAAAGAATCATTTCCGGAGGCTTTCATTTCCTTTACCCATGCGGCAGCTTCTTGACCTTCCGCTTTTATGAACTCGAGACCTTTTTCCAAACCGATAGCGTCCCAAATTTGAAAAGGCCCATGTTCCCAACCGAAACCGGCCTTCATGGCATCGTCTATTTTGTAAAGCTCATCGGTAATCTCGGGAATTCTATGCGAAACATAGGCGAACAATTGTCCAAAACTCTTTCGGTAGAATTCGCCTGCTTTGTCTTTTCCTCCTGCTAAAACAGAAAAACGGTCAACGACCTTGTCAATGGTCTTGGTCAATTCAAGCGTGGCGAATTTTGCACTCTTTTTTGAACGATAGTCCATTGTATCGAGATCCAACGTCAAAATTTCGGTCTTACCATCCTTGTCTTTGGATTTTTTATAAAAACCCTGTCCCGTTTTGCTGCCCAACCATTTGTTTTCCATCATGGTGGAAATAAAATTAGGTAGCGCAAAAATTGCGTGGCGTTCATCGTCTTTGCAATTCTCGGAGATGCCGTTGGCAACATGAACCAGGGTATCTAATCCTACAACATCGACGGTTCTAAAAGTTGCCGATTTAGGTCTTCCGATTACGGGTCCGGTCAGTTTATCGACTTCCTCGACGGTCATCTCCATTTCTTTGACCATGTGGAAAAGGCTTTGGATGCTGAAAATACCGATACGGTTTCCGATAAAGGCTGGAGTGTCTTTGGCGATAACCGAAGTTTTTCCCAAGAACTTTTCGCCATATCCGTTCAAGAAATCCAATACTTCTTTTGAAGTTTTAGGTCCAGGAATAATTTCAAACAATTTTAAGTAGCGTGCCGGATTAAAGAAGTGCGTTCCACAGAAATGCTTCTGGAAGTCATCACTTCGCCCTTCGGACATGAATTTTATTGGAATCCCTGAAGTATTTGAAGTAATCAAAGTACCTGGCGTTCTGTGTTTCTCCAGATTTTCAAAAACCATCTTTTTGATATCCAAGCGCTCTACGACCACTTCGATGATCCAATCGACCTTGGAAACTTTTGCAATGTCATCCTCCAAATTTCCAGTCGTTATCCGACTTGCGAATTTTTGATGGTAAATAGGGGAGGGTTTTGATTTCAATGCGGCTGCCAATGCATCATTGACCAATCTGTTTCGTACCACTTTGTCCTCCAGAGTCAGGCCTTTGGCATTCTCTTTTTCATTAAGTTCTCTCGGAACAATATCGAGCAACAGTACTTCGACACCGATATTGGCAAAATGGCATGCGATGCCGCTTCCCATGATACCCGATCCGATGACCGCTACCTTTTTAATATGCTTGTTCATGTGATGATCTAGGTTTTATTCGTTGTTATATCCTTAGTATAAATGCTTTTTTCCGTTATCAACTGGTTGATGGTTTCCATGACCTCAAAGTAGCAATCCAGTTTCTCTTGAGAAACATTGGCCCGTACCGTTTCATTGAATTGAAGGACGGCATCCTTAGAGTCCTTTCGTTTTTCAAGTCCGAAATCGGTCAAGTGGATCAAAACACCCCTTCCATCATTCGGATTTGGTTTTCGTTCTATCAACCCCAGTTCTTCCATCCGTTTTAAAATGCGCGAAAGGCTTGTCGCCTCCATTCCCATTTTTGGCCCCAATGCCGTCGATGGTGTGCCTGTTTTCGGGTCAACGCTTAAAAGTGTAAAACCGACGGCCATGGTAGAATCGAACTTCTTCGCTTCTTCATTATACATACGAGCTACGGCTTGCCAAGTTGCCCGTAATGCATAATCTATGGTAGCATCTTTCATTTTCTAATTTGTGGGTTACCAAATATATAAAAATTTATTATGCATGCATAATAAATTTTTGAAAAAAAGTTTATAAATAGAGGTGGACTTCTTTTTGGTCATTCTGAATGACAAGCTAAGAATTGTTTTTCTTGCGTTTTTTTATCTCGTTCCCGATTAGGGAGGAGAAAATCAGAGGTATGATGCCAAAAAGAGGCCCTAAAACGGTGGGCACGAGATAAATGAGGTTACTATCTTCTTGATTGGAAATTTTATATAATTCCGTGCCGGTTACAAAGCACATTAAAAACAGGCCAAAAATCATAAAGCCCAGTAGGATTTTATTGTATTTTTTTAATTGTTCAGTTGTATATTTTTCAAAGGCCATGAAATATGTGATAGGGTGATTCAGAGCTTTTAATTACCGTAGATTTCATTATAAAGTTTTAGATACTTTTCTTTGATAATCTTACGTCTAAGCTTCATAGTCGGGGTGAGGTGCCCATCATTAATACTCCAGATATCAGGAGTTAATCGAAACGCTTTTACCTTTTCCCATTTCGCGAATTTTTCATTCGCCAAATCTACTTCCTCCTGATAACGGGCAATCACTTTTTCGTTCAAGACAATGTCGGAATTTGCAGGTATCGTAATGTTGTGTCTTTGAGCCCATTCATTTAAAAATTCAAAATCGGGCTGGATTAACGCAGCGGGCATTTTTTCACCTTCCCCGACCACCATCACCTGTTCTATAAAACGGGATTGTTTCAATCGATTTTCCAAAAGCTGTGGCGCCACGTATTTACCGCCCGATGTTTTGAACATCTCCTTTTTCCGGTCGGTTATTTTTAAGAACCCGTCTGTGTCGATTTCGCCAATATCACCAGTATGGAAATATCCGTCTTTTAAGACTTCGGCCGATTTTTCAGGATCTTTAAAGTAACCGATCATGACTTGAGGTCCCTTGACGCAAATCTCACCGTCATCTGCTATTTTCACCTCGGTGCGTTCCAGTAATTTACCAACGGTGCCTATTCTGAATCCGCCGTTGCGCATATCGTTGACAGAAACTACGGGAGAGGTTTCGGTAAGTCCGTAGCCTTCCATGACGCCAAATTCTGCTGCGTTGAAAACTCTTGCCAGCCGCGGTTGGAGTGCTGCACTTCCCGAAGATATTACGGATAAATTCCCGCCTAGACCTTCTTTCCATTTGCTGAAGATCAATTTTCGCGCTAGGCCTAATTTGGTT
>CAYGPR010000044.1:0-34647 GCA_964351985.1 uncultured Maribacter sp.
AGTGATCGCGACAGGATTCGAACCTGTGACCGTCTGCTTAGAAGGCAGATGCTCTATCCAGCTGAGCTACGCGACCGTTTTTCAAATGTGGGTGCAAATGTATTAAAAATTATAGTTTCCGAAAGGAGAAAAAGTATGAAATTGCGGAAGCATTTACTTCATTTAAATCCTTTGAAATAGTCAATCGTTCATAAGAATTTCCAATATCTGAATGGCGGCATCCGGAATTTTGGATCCAGGTCCGAATATTGCGGCCGTACCTTTGTCAAACAAGTATTGATAATCTTGCTTAGGTATAACACCACCTACAATGACCACAATGTCTTCCCTGTCATATTTTTTTAGCTCTTCAATGACTTCGGGCACCAGTGTTTTGTGTCCGGCGGCAAGTGAAGAAACACCGAGTATATGAACATCGTTTTCAATGGCTTGTTTTGCAGCTTCAGCGGGCGTTTGGAAAAGCGGCCCGATATCAACGTCAAAACCTAGGTCGGCATACCCGGTGGCCACAACCTTTGCACCTCGGTCGTGACCGTCTTGTCCCATTTTAGCTATCATAATGCGAGGTCTACGACCTTCTTGTACGGCAAATAGGTCCGCTAGTTGTCTAGCTTTTTTGAAACTTTCGTCGTTCTTTATTTCCTTTGAGTACACCCCTGAAATGGATTGAATGTTTGCCGTATGCCTTCCGAAGGCGTTTTCAAGAGCTTTACTGATTTCTCCTAAAGTTGCCCTTTCTCGAGCCGCGTTTACGGCTAAAGCTAGTAAATTTTTAGTTGCATCTGTTTCGTTTTGGTTAGATTTCACTTTTTGCTTCGCTGCATCTTCCAATTGTTTTAGTGCGTTTTCTGCACTACGATGATTACGTTTATTTCGTGCCGCTTCCAGACGTTTTATTTGTTGGCGACGTACCTCTTTGTTATCGACTTCCAATATTTGTAACGCGTCTTCTTCTTCCAATTGAAATTTATTAACGCCGACGATGACATCTCGACCACTGTCGATCCGTGCTTGTTTTTTTGCTGCGGCTTCTTCAATGCGCATTTTTGGAATGCCCGCCTCTATGGCTTTTGTCATGCCACCGAGCGTCTCGACTTCTTCGATAAGCTTCCACGCCTTTTGGGCCAGTTCATGGGTGAGACGTTCTACATAAAAACTTCCTGCCCATGGGTCTACGGTCTTGGTAATTTTGATTTCATGCTGTAAGAAAAGCTGTGTATTTCTGGCAATTCGGGCCGAAAAGTCCGTAGGTAATGCGATAGCTTCATCCAAAGCGTTCGTATGAAGGCTTTGGGTACCCCCGAAAACGGCCGACATGGCCTCGACGGTAGTTCTGGCTACATTGTTGAAAGGATCTTGTTCGGTAAGGCTCCATCCGCTGGTCTGAGAATGGGTTCGTAACATCAAAGATTTTTTATTTTTAGGACTGAATTGTTCCACCAATTTCGCCCATAGCATCCTTCCCGCACGAAGTTTGGCAATTTCCATAAAATGGTTCATGCCTATGCCCCAAAAGAAAGATAGTCGAGGCGCAAAACTGTCAATATCCATTCCTGCTTTTAGTCCAGTTCTGATATATTCCAGACCATCGGCGAGCGTGTAGGCCAGTTCGATATCCGCAGTGGCACCGGCTTCGTGCATGTGGTAGCCAGAGATACTGATACTATTGAATTTGGGCATGTTCTTACTGGTGTACTCGAAAATATCGGATACGATTTGCATTGATGGTCCGGGTGGATAGATATAGGTGTTACGCACCATAAATTCCTTCAAAATATCGTTCTGTATGGTCCCGGCCAATTTCTCCGGCGGTATACCTTGTTCTTCGGCCGCAACGATGTAGAAGGCCATAATGGGCAAAACGGCTCCGTTCATGGTCATGGAAACGGACATTTCATCCAAAGGAATTCTGTCAAAAAGAATTTTCATGTCCTCGACCGAATCAATGGCTACCCCGGCTTTCCCAACATCACCTGTGACGCGCTCATGGTCGCTGTCATAACCTCGGTGGGTGGGTAAATCAAAGGCCACGGAAAGTCCTTTTTGACCTGCGGCCAGATTTCTTCTGTAAAAGGCGTTACTTTCTTCAGCGGTAGAAAATCCGGCATATTGCCGTATCGTCCATGGTCTTCTGACAAACATGGTGGAGTAGGGACCTCTGAGAAAGGGAGGAAAACCTGCCGCAAAGTTGAGGTGATCTAATTTCTCGATATCATTTTGACCATATAATTTTTTTAGTGCGATACCCTCTGCGGTTTCAAAGTAACCTGACTCCAATTCTGAATCCTGAATTCTGAATTCTGAATTTTTTATGGAAATATGCCGTAAATCCTTTCTACTCATCGCCCAAGCGTTTTTGTTCCAACGCCTCGGCCAATCTTTTTTCAAGAATAGGCTCTATCAATGTTTTGCGTTTGTCGGTTTTTAAAAAAGGATAGTGTTCCGTTGCGCCCTTCATTCTGTCATCAGCATTTTGGTAGGCGTTGGTGCCTACTAATATTTCCTTTTTTTTATCAAATAAGAGTTGTTCCCTTTGGGCACTTTCCTTTATTTTTTTCTGAATGGTATGTTCTTTTAATTGTTTTAAAAAACCACCTCCACTTTCAATGCTTTTGATAAGATCTAATGCCTTTTCGGCTATTTGAGATGTCAAAGTCTCTATATAATATGAGCCATCTGCAGGGTTATCCACTTTGTCAAAATAGCTTTCATTTTTCATGATCAAGAGTTGATTTCGTGCAATACGGTCCCCGAATTCATTGGTCTTATGATAAATTGAATCATAAGGTAGATTACAAATGGTGTCGGCACCTCCCAAAATAGCCGACATGCATTCTGATGAGGTACGGAGCATGTTGACATTATAATCATACAAGGTCTTGTTCCGTTTAGATGGGGTGGCAAGAATGTGGCAATCAGTCGACATACGATATTCTCTCGCCAGAGTTCGCCATAAAATACGCAACGCCCTAAGTTTGGCGATTTCAAAAAAATAATTAGGCCCTATGGAAACTTTAAATACCGGGCTATGTAATTTTTCGAACAAACCATGATTCAAATATTCATTGGCATGTGAGATGGTATAGGCCAATTGTTGCACGATATTCGCCCCGGCATTCTGATAAAGAGACATGTCAATGCTCAAAACGGTAGTGGCGTTTGAAGGTTCAAATTTGGAAACGATAGCTTCTGAAATTGTATAGTCTTTCTTCAAGTCAAAAAACCAATTTCCAGCTCGGGCTAGATTACCGATGATATCGATATTTAAATGGATTTCAGATTTAGAAATTTTGGCCAAATCCAATAGTTGTTTGGCAAATTCCTCCGACAGAAATTGAAGGTTAAAATGTATGGCAACGGCTTCTAAATCGATTCCGGAAAGTAGTTTTTCGATATTTGTGTTTTCCGAAGGAATATTAAAAATCAAACTCTCAGCCCCTCTCTGAAGTGCATCAAGTGCTTTTTGATTTGCCTTTTTGGAATTTCCTACGAAGATTTCCTGACCTATTTTCCATACCTTGGAAACAACTTTTGTGGGAAGGTCCACTTTTTCAAGGTCACCGCTATGATAAAAGGGCTTTACCTTAATTCCCTCGGCCGACTCCCAAACCAAATTCTCGTTATAATCCGCCCCGTCAAGCTCATACTGGATTTTTTGTTTCCAGGCTTTTGAAGATACTTCATCGAATTCGTCAAATAGATTTTGGGCCATACACAAAGATAGCCAACTATTGTTTCAACAGAAATACCGAAATGGCTAATATCAAAGAATTGAATACTTGCTACCTCGGTGGTCGCGATAGTGGTTTTTAAGATAGAATGCCATTAGAGACTGTTTTGAAATATCTCGATTATTTTCTTATAACCTCTTTTTGCCTCATACTGCATCAAAAATAGGTCATAACAATTCTAACGATACATTTCAAAACAGTCTCTTATATTTGTTGACAAAGGCATCAATTGCTAACTTTATGACCATTATCTATTATGCATCTGTCAATGAAGAACGGCATGCCCTATTGTTAAGGGATGCGCTGCCCAAATTTCCTGTGGAATATCAAGAAAAAATCAAAAAGTTCGTTCGCTGGCAAGATGCGCAACTTTCGCTATTGGGGCGATTACTTTTAGAATATGGATTAAAAAGAATCGATGAAAGACCGGATATAAATGAGATACGCTTCAATGCAAATGCCAAACCCTATTTCGCTTTTGATGGTTTGTATTTCAATATCTCACATTCGGGGAATATCACGATCTGCGCTATTTCAGATCAATGTGAAATAGGAGTCGATATCGAGTTGATAAAAGAAATTCAAATAGATCATTATAAAGAACAAATGACCCAAAACGAATGGAAGAGTATCTCGAATTCAAAGGATACCAACTTCGCTTTTTTTGATTATTGGACACAAAAGGAAGCAGTTTTAAAAGCGCATGGAAGCGGTATGAACATTTCTCTAAAATCGTTTGAGATCAAAAAGCACAGCACCCGAATCATCAATGATGATTTTTATCTTAAAGAGATTCCCCTCCATGCTGATTACAGTTGTCATCTGGCATTCAAGGGCCAAATCGACCGAGAGGTTTCGGGGCCACTACGAATCGATAGTATGAAATTATTGTGAAAACGAATCTTTCTGCAAGAACAGTCTGAAAATTCATAGAACAGGTATCATTGATTAGCATTTCGATAATCGAGAACACCTTGTAATATCTTGGCAAAAATGATATCGTGCGGTGCTTCGAACATATCGAGGTGATCGCCCGGTACGTCATAAATGTTCAATCCCCCCAAGGGGATGTTCTTCCATCCGAGGTACACCGGGTCGTGCATAAAGAATAAAGGTTTTTCGGCTCGAAAAAGGTCTATTTCGAAATTTTCTGGCACAAGATGATAGCGCTTCATGATGATAGCGTTCATTTTTTCGACCTCCATGGCGCGCCGATACTCCAATCGATCTTCTTCGGTCGAGGCGGTATCGGACTTAAATTTTTGCTCGACCAAATATTCCTTCTTACGGTTCAAATGGATTTTGAAATTCTCCCAACTGCTGAACATCCCTTTTAGAAAAGCTGTTTTTTTCCTGAAATGAAAATGAAGTTTTCCTATCATTTTTCCTAGAGGGGAGGCGTAGTAAAAATAAGGCTCAACATACGAATCCAGCATGGCGAGCATACTGACTTTCTTACCTAGTTGTTGTAATTGCCGTGCCATCTCATAAGAAATGATTCCTCCGAAAGAATGACCGGCCAGTGCGTAAGGCCCATCAGGATTCGCCTTGGTAATAGTAGCGACATAATGGGCGGCGATTTCTTCGACTGTTATCGAACGATGATCCATGGTGGTAATGCCCATGCCCTGAAGTCCGTATACGGGTTGGTCGTTATCAAGATTTTGTACCAAATCGTTGAATTTTAAGGTATTGAGTCCGACACCATGAATGAGGTAGAGTGGAGGCTTATGGCCATTGGGTTGAATGGGCACTAGCGAATCGCCTGAGATGTCTTCATTTTCAGCAGCCAATAATCCCGCCAACTTCGCTATCGTCGAATATTCGAACAAGGCCGCCAAAGGCAGCCGTTTTCCGGTCTGTTTTTCAATGCGCACCATAACCTGCATGGCCAGAAGCGAGTGACCGCCAAGTTCAAAAAAGTTGCCGTAAATGTCCACTTCTTCAAGGTTGAGGCAATTCTTCCAAATATCGGCCATCAATTTTTCCGTTTTCGAACGTGGTGCGGTAATCTTCTTAGGAGCGTTATTTTGATCGGAATGCGTATTCAAAAGTGCCTGCCGATCTAGTTTTCCATTGGGTGTTTTCGGAAATTCATTCAAGATGTAAAAGTCTTGAGGCACTAAAAAATCGGGCAGCGAATTGGACAGATTTCCACGCCACCGGGCGATTTGTTCTTTATTGGATGCTGCAGGGTCAACGGGTACTACAAAGGCTAGAAGCCGATCCGATTGTTCTAGAACTACGGCCGATTTGATATCTTCAAGATCGGTCAACACCTTTTCTATTTCCCCGGGTTCGATGCGGTGCCCCCTGATCTTGACCTGGTGATCTACTCGCCCGAGGCATTCTATTTCCCCATTAGGCAATAATCTCGCCAAATCGCCTGACCGGTACAATTTTGAATTTCCATCTGGATCAATGGTGTTTTCTATGAATTTTTCAGCCGTAAGGTCAGGGCGTTTCCAATATCCTTTGGCTACTCCATCCCCTGCAATGACTATCTCTCCTACGGTACCTGGTTGGGCAAGATGATCCTGCTTGTCCAAAATATAGATTTGGGTATTTGCAATGGGTTTACCAATAGTGATTAAAGTGTCATGTAGAAAAATCTGTTTTATTATTGAATAAACCGTGACTTCGGTTGGGCCGTACATATTCCAAAGTGATTCGCACTTGGTCAACAACCGTCGCGCCAAAGTTGGGGATAAAGCTTCCCCCCCGCAAAAGGCCTTTAATTTTAAAGGTTTATGCCAGTTGGCATCCAGCAACATTTGCCATGTCGAGGGTGTGGCCTGTAAAATGGTAATATCTTCTTTTTCCAGGGTTTCCAAAAGCAATCGGCTATCACGGGCCGTTTGGGTGTCTGCCAGTACAACGCATGCACCATTTAGCAAGGGAAGATAAAGCTCCACCCCGGCGATGTCGAACGAGATGGTGGTAATGGCGAGAAATCGGTCATTTTCGTTAATTCCAGGTTCCTTGGCTATACTGTAGAGCATATTGATCAAGCCTCGGTGAGTTACCGATACTCCTTTTGGTTTCCCGGTCGAGCCCGACGTGTACAAGAGATAGGCCACCGAATCTTGTGAAACAATGGTTGCAAAAGGAGTGTTTGAAAATTTACCTGCTTCCGCAAGCATTTCCTCCAGTACGATATGTCTGGTAGCCTTGGAATAGGAGTTCGATAATTCTTTTGTCGTAATCAAAAAGGTTGCCTCAGAATCTTCGAGCATATATTCAATTCTCGCTTGAGGATACGATGCATCCAATGGCAGGTAGGCGCCCCCACATTTTAAAATGGCGAGTAAAGTTGCGAGTAGTTCGGGACACCGAGGTAGGCACACCCCAACAAAATCGCCGGAAGAGACCCCTTGTTCCTTCAGATAATGCGCCATTTGATTTGCGCTCTCTTCAAGCTCCTCATAGGTCGTTTCGGCGGCATGATATTTCAAAGCGGTCCGGTGCGGGGTCGCCACAGCCTGTTTCGATATCAAAGTATGCAATGCCTCTTCGGGATAGGACGACTCGGTTGAATTTAAGGAACGATACGCCGAAGAGTAGTCGGTATTGAACAGGGTCGCCAGCGTCTCATTGGGCGTCGATACAAGTTCTCGGAGCAATTTCTCGAACGAGGCCATCATAGCCTCAATGGTCTCAGGTTTGAAAAGCGATGTATTGTAAGACCATTCCATTAGAAGGTCTTTTTCGGAACCGCTCGCATTCAGGAAAATCTCAAAAGCCTCGTAAGCCCTTGGGTTGCTGATTAATTCATATTCAAGATGCTTGAAGGCAACTCCATCGGTCATACCAATATCCATATTGAATACCACGGGTACCAAAGGTATTCGGGAAGGATCCCTGGCAATGGGCAATTTTTGGAGAAGATGTCCAAAACTAAGCTGTTGGTGGTCGTAGGCATCAAAAAGTGCGGACTTTCTTTTCTTCAGATATTCGATAAAGGAAAGGTCGGTGTCGATGGAGCTCCGAAGTGGCAAAAGATTTGCACAATGACCTACCAGGTGTGTCATACCGGAAACCGATTGGCCCGCTGCGGGAAGGCCCACCGTGAAATCCGTTTGTCCGGTTCGTTGATAAATAAATAGCTCAAAGACGGTCAAGAGGGTCGTTACGAAACTACTGCCCGCTTTTACCCCTGTATTCTTAAGATCGCTCAATAAATCGGTATGTAAGGGAAAGTCCAAACGTTGACTTTTATAGCTTCGCACCGATGGCCGTGGAAAATCAGTCGGAAGGTCGAGTTGCGGGATTGATTCTTCATATTGTTTCAACCAGAACTGCTCGATTTCGCCATATTCCTGACTTGTGGTAAGTAGGTGTTGTATATCCGAAAATTCACGAAAGCTTTTCGGTCGGGGCAAGTTGGCTTCTTGGTTTTCCAAATGGGCCGAGTATAGAGTCCCTAATTCCTGTAGCATGATTCCGATGGACCAGCCATCACAGATGATATGATGGGCCGTTAGTACCAATTGATGTTCTAGGGCATCGGTCTTGATGAGGCCAGCCTTGAATAACGGTCCTTTGATCAAGTCGAAAATATGATGTGCATCGTTTTTTAGATACCCTGAGATGCTTTCTTTTCGTTGTTCGGTTGCCAAATCACTGTAGTCTAAAATGGAAAGCTCGATGTCCCGTTTTGTAAAGATGCTCATAAATCGACCATCTGGACTGAATACGGAACGAAGCGATTCATGACGTTGTACCAATGTTTGTAACGCCTGTTCAAGTGCGTCTTCATAAAGTTTCCCCTTTATAATCAGGGAAATGGATTCATTGTACGCTCTATTCGCATCGGGACCGCCCAATCGGCAGGCCGCCCATATTTCTTCCTGTGCCTGTGTGGTGTGGACAACGTACTCGATTTCCGGTCCGGCGAACGGATCGAATTGTTCTTTGCTTTTTGGTATTTCGGCAGTTTGTTTCATTGATGTTCGGATCACGAGTCCGAATTTTATCTTATTGCATGCATTTTGATCAACTAAAATCGAAATTGACCGTTACAAATCGATTTTGACATATTCTCCCTCTTTTTTTGGATGTGCTACAAACCATGCGGGATTTCCATTTTCGTCTTGACCCAACCGGGCACCTTCCATGGGAGGGTTGTTCAACACCTCCGATGTTGTCTTCGTGACCCCCGATGCGTTGTCATTTATCATTTTGGCATCCATAAAACCTGCTGCAATGAGCTCATCGGTACAGGTCAACAATACATCGATGATTTGGGTCACGTCTGCTTCAGTATAAGCAGTTGTGATGAAGCATGGAAATCCGTCCCAAATGTGGATTCCCTTTTCACGCATCAAGACGAAGAGTAGCTCCGAATAGGGCATATCTTCGTTGAATTTCAATCGCCAAAGCGAACCATAATGGGTAATGGTCATGGGGAGTTTTCGTTTCAAGAATTCTGAATTCAATTCCGTTGCAAGGCGATCGGTCATCTTTTTCAGGCGATCCTGAAGTGCATTGCCCTGTTCTTTCAAGTGGTTCAAAGAAGCCTTTGCAGCAGCTAATGCAAGGGGGTGCCGCACGAAGGTACCTGCGAAATAGGTAACTCCGACTTCGGGGTAACTGCTGTCGCCATATTGCCAGAAACCGCCATCAAGCGCATCCATGTATTCTTTTTTTCCTACGATAGCGCCGATGGGCAAGCCACCACCGATTACCTTCCCGTAGGTCGCGATATCGGCCTTGATCTGAAAAAGTGCCTGTGTGCCACCGGCATGCATTCTAAAACCGGTAATGATCTCGTCGAAAATAAGAACGGTTTCCGATGCAGTGGTAATTTCCCGTACCTGTTTCAGAAAATCGATGGGCAGAAATTCAGGCCTTCGACTTTGTATCGGTTCCACCAATACCGCGGCCAGTTCATGGCCCCGTTCGCGAATGATGTTTAGGCTTTCTTCGGTACCATACTCCAATATCAACATATTTTGGACCGATCCCGATAAGATGCCGGCCGCTGCAGGAAAGGTCTTCAACTTACTGGATCCACGTACAAGTACCTCATCGATGATACCATGGTAGGAAACCGAAAAGGCCACAATAAGAGAACGACCTGTAACCGTTCTGGCAATCCGCATTGAACCGAGTACGGCCTCAGATCCTGTATTGCAAAGGGCCGCACGTTCATGGCCCGTAAATTCGCAAAGTAATTCACATACCTCGCCCGCCAACGGATGCTGGGGCCCGACTTCATAGCCTAGTTCTATTTGTTTCTGAAGGCTTTTCTTGATAAAATCGGGCTGGTGCCCGAAAAGGCAAGATCCAAAACCGTTCAGGGCATCGATGTATTCGTTTCCGTCGAGATCCCAAAGGCGGGTGCCAGAGGATTTCTTGATGACAATCGGATAGATAAGTTCCTTGGTCAATGGCTTGAATCCGGAAACCACTCTAGGGTCCGCCATACCGGATCGATGTTTTTGGGTATAGGCTTTGCTGGCCCCGGTTTTCTTATTGTAGCTACTTATCAACCCGTTCAAGAAATTTTCTTGGTGTTCGTTCAGTTCCGATGCTTGCCGCTCGATACGGGGCGATGCGCCGAAAGGTTTTTTAAGTTCTGTCCGTTCCTTTTCAGAAAGTTCTTCGGTCTGAGGCAAGACTAATGTTGCATTGGTGTTTTTTGAATTGCCGTTCAAATTTATGGGAGCTTGTTTCGCCCCTTGGCCCTTTAAAAGATCTATTTGTTGGCCCAAAAGCTGCAATTGTTGTGCGATAAGATCCAGAGCCGAATTTTGATTTCCAGCCGAATTCATGTTGCTTGGCAATGCCTGCATCATCGGCATCGATTCCCTATGCTGTTTCGATGTGCTTTGCGGTGCCGGGGCGTATACTTCGGCCGGTAGATGATGATTTAGATGGTCGGCCAAAAGTTCTGGGGTCGCGAATTCTTCGTTGAGTTGCCGAAAGGTAATGGCCATGTTGAATTCCCTTTTGCAGGTAAGGGCTATCTGGGTAAGGATCAGAGAATCCAATCCAAGCTCTAAAAAGGATCTGTCATACTCTTGGGCTTCCAACTCGATACCCGAGGCATTTTCGATGATTTCCGAAATTTTTTGAAGGATGATCGGTTTTCTCATAACTGTACTGGTAGGGTCTTCGTTTATTTTAACGTTAGGTTCTTCAAAACCCTGTTCATAAGGAATTTTGGAGGGTGCCGCAAATTGTAATGTTGGTTTCATCATAGGAGGTTCCACCCAACACGGTCTTCGGTCGAACGCATACGATGGCAACGGAACGTACTGTCTCGATTGCAGTTCGTAGAATGCTTTCCAATCGGGTTCAAGGCCTGAAAGCCATAGTTCGCCCAAAGTTTTAAACAGAGCAGGGTAGGCTCCTTCTTCTTGCTTTGGAGCCGGTAAACTGGTCAAGACGGTCGCAGTCCTTCCGGTTTTCTTTTGGCGTGTCAAGGTGGTCAGTGTCTGTCCCGGGCCGACTTCCAGTAGAACGGTATCATCAATTTCCAAAATCGTGTCGATGGCATCGGAAAAACAAACGGTAGCACGTAAATGGTCGGTCCAATATTCTGGATTTATCGCCTCGGCTTCCGTCAGCCTTTTTCCTGTTACTGTGGAAATGATGGGGATTTTGGGGGTATTTAAAGTCAGTTGTCGGACTTCCTTTTCAAAAGTTTCCAAAACGGGATCCATCATGGCCGAATGAAAGGCGTGACTGGTGGCCAATAGACTATGGGGAATATCTTTTTCCTTGATGATTTTAGCGAAATTCCCAATTTCATCATCCGGGCCGGAAACCACACATAGCCTATCGGAATTTACAGCGGCGACGGAAAGTGTATCAGGGAGTATTTCCTGAACATTTTCGGCCGTTATTCGAACCGATAACATACTACCTGAAGGAAGTTCGCTTACCAAACGCCCTCGTACCGCAATCAAATGCAAGGTGTCTTCCAAGCTGAAAATACCGGCTAAATGTGCCGCTACAAATTCGCCGATACTGTGGCCGCAGAGCAAGGTGGGCTTAATGCCCCAATGCATCCAAAGTTGTGAAAGGGCGTATTCAATGACGAACAATGCGGGCTGGGTATACCGTGTATCTTTTAGTTTTGACGCTGCTTTCTTGGAATTCGCGTCAGGAAAAAGGATTTTCCGAATATCTGTACCCAAGTCATCCATCAATAGGGCTGCACAAGTATCGACTGCCTTCTTGAAGATTTCTTCATGTTCGTACAACGCACGGCCCATTTGTAGAAATTGTGCTCCCTGCCCCGGAAACAGAAAAACCGTTTCATTCGGCACCACTTTTAACACGGAAGTGTTCTTGGCACTATTTTTTTTGGACAACAAATACTCCGCGGCATCGTCCGTCGAATTGGCCGAAATGAAATTCCTATGGCTGAAGCTATCCCGGGTCATATTCAAAGAGTAAGCCACATCGGCCAACGATAACTCGGTTTTTTCCTTAAGAAAGTTACCCAATGAAGTGCCATATTCCCTTGCGCTGTTTTCAGTCTTGGCGGACCAAGCTAGTAGTTGCATCGGGCGTGCCGAACCGGAATTTTTCGGTTGCGAGACATATTCTTCGACAACGACATGCACATTGGTGCCGCCTACGCCAAAAGAGCTGATGCCCGCTCTACGGGTTCCTTCAACATTCCAATCTCGCAAGGTGTTGTTCACGAAAAACGGACTATTCTCAAAATCAATGGCCGGGTTCGGTTTCTCAAATCCTAGCGATGGGGGAATCTGTCGGTGGTACATTGCCAATACCGTTTTTATCAGACCGGCGACTCCCGCTGCGGCGGTAAGATGGCCCATATTGCTTTTGATGGAACCCACGGCACAATAGTTTCTGTTTTCCTGTTTTCCAAAAGCGGTGTGGAGTCCTTCCATTTCGATGGGGTCGCCCAAGGGGGTAGCCGTACCATGTGCCTCCAGATAACTGATGGTACTTGGCGAAACTCGGGCATCATTCAAAGCTCTGGTAATCGCATCTGCTTGACCTTCCACGCTGGGCGCGGTAAAGCTGCCTTTATTTCCTCCGTCATTATTGATGCCCACCCCTTTGATGATTCCATATATCGTATCGCCATCTTTTTCGGCGGCCTCTAGGCTTTTGAGTAAAACGACTCCGGCCCCGTCACTGAATACGGTACCTTTTCCTTCTGCATCAAACGAACGGCAATGCCCATCAGGGCTCAGCATCGAACCTTCTTGGTACAGATGGCCACTATTGATCGGGGCGGTCAGACTGGATCCGCCCGCCAAGGCAACGTCGCACTGCCCTGTTCTGATCGCCTCAACGGCCTCGGCGATGGCAAGCAAGGAGGTGGAACATGCCGAGTGCACACTTACGGCCGGACCTTTCAGGTTCAAGTGGTAGGCGGTCCGTGATGCTATATAATCTTTTTCATTGACCGTATTGGCTTGAAGATGCCCTACTTGTTCCAACAAATCTTGGTTCGGCAATACATTGTTCTTGTAATACGTGTTGGTGCCGGTACCTGAATAAACACCGATGCTGCCATCGTAGTGTTTAGGCAAATGGCCGGATTGCTCAAGGGCTTCATAAGCGATTTCAAGGAATAATCGCTGTTGTGGATCCATGGCTTCCGCAAGCTTTGGATTGATACCAAAAAATAGGGCGTCGAATTCCTTGGCCGAAGGTAAGACGCCGCGAGCCTTTACATAAAGCGCGTCATTTCGCAGTGATTCAGGAATTGTTCTGTCGAGTTCCTCGGGTTTGAAAAAGGAAATGGTTTCTTTGCCCTCTCTTAGAACGTCCCACAATTCAGCTATGGTCTTTGCCCCGGGAAATCTTCCGGCCATGCCGATAATCGCCACATCATTGGATGCTACACTCTCATTGAGTTTCGCGTAATCAGGCAAGGAAACGGTTTTGGATTCATTTTCAATATATTCCGATAGGGTGGCTATCGTGGGATATTGGTAGATTTTTGTTATCGGTATTTTTTGTTTCAGACTTTGTCCGACCAAAGTGGCGACCCGTTGCGTCAAAAGGGACGTACCGCCCATTTCAAAAAAATTGTCATCAATGCCGATGGCCGGTATTTTCAATTGCTCCGTCCAGATTGCGGCCATGGTCTTTTCCAATTCGGTACGCGGCTTTTTGAACAAAGGTGCCGAATCGGGTCTAACGTATTCAGGCCTTGGAAGGCTTTTCACGTCTATTTTGCCATTGGCGGTAATCGGAAATTCATCGACCCACATAAATAAGGATGGCACCATAAAATCGGGAAGAATTTCTTCGATTGCTGCACGTATCGCACCAGCATCTTTTTTTGCTCCTTCAGCTTGCAGGTATGCCACCAGCTTAAGTTCATGCCCCAATTGATCCGTAACGAGCACGACCGCTTTTTTGACCTCTGAAAGTTTGCCAACAACGGATTCGATTTCCCCCAATTCTATGCGGTGGCCTCTGACTTTTACCTGTTTGTCCCTTCGGCCCAAACATTGTAATTGTCCATTCGGTAAAAGCTTTCCCATATCCCCCGAGAGATACATTTTACCGTGGGAATCAGCGTCAAACGGATTTTCAACAAATCGTTCTTCCGTCAGTTCCGGGCGGTTCAAATAGCCTAGCGAAACACCATCGCCGCCTATAACGATTTCCCCAACTTCGCCTTCCTCCACAGGTGCACCTTTTTCATCCAGTAAATAGATTTGGGTATTGGCCACAGGTCTGCCAACGGTAATCTGGTCATCGTTTTTCTCGATTCTGGTCAATAGGGAGCAAACCGTTGTTTCCGTGGGGCCATAGATATTCCATAACTCGGTGCATCTATCGAGCAATTTATGAGCTAAGGTCATGGGCACGGGCTCTCCCCCGATCAATGCCTTGATGTTCAATGGTCTGTTCCAGCCTGAATCCAAAAGAATTTGCCAAATGCTTGGCGTTCCCCACATCATGGTAATGTCGTCTTCCCGGGCTTTTTCCAATAAAAGATGCCCATCTCTTCGTGTGTCTTCATCGACGATCACCACTGTAGCTCCGTGGAGCAATGGTAGAAAGGTCTCCATGACCATGGCGTCGAACGAAATAGTTGTAACTGCGAAAATCTTGTCTTCAGGCCCTATACCGGGTTCATGACCCATAGAATAGACCAGATTGATGAGGTTGCGGTGGGTAACCTGTACGCCTTTGGGAGTTCCAGTAGACCCTGAGGTATAAATGATATAAGCTGCCGAATCGGACTTGCCCTCATGGGTGACGGACTCCACGGGCAATGTCGGTATAGCTGTCAAGATATCGGTTATAAAAATTTTATTCGAGTAGACTGAAAGTCCACTTTTGGAGGCATCGCTTATAAAGAAATCGGCCTTGCAGTCATCGATTAAAAGCTGCAACCGCGCATCGGGATACCCATTATCAAGGGGAACATAAGTCGCCCCGCAGTGCAGCAGCGCAAAAATGGTCATTATCAAATCCGGGGACCGTGCTAGGGAAATCGCCACAACATGACCTGGGCGAACACCTTGCGCCCAAAGATAATGTGCCGTTTGGAAAATGCTTTTTTGCAATTCACGATATGTGATGCGCTGATCTCCATACTCAAGGGCCCATGCCTCGGGGGATACCCTGGCCCTTTCCTCCAAAAGTTGATGTAACATTAAATTGGGGTAGGGCAAAGTAGGACCTTGAATGGTATGGTCGATCGATTCTAAGGGTTTTTTGGTATGTTGGTTCGGTTTTGGCATTTATCGATTAGGTCGGTAGTTATTAATCTTCGATTTTCGCTAGGTACGAGCATCTACAAATTTTATTTTGCAAAATGGTCTCTCGAATAAATTCATGACATTTTTGGATAGCCACATAGGTTTTTTGTTCAATAATCATCTTTACTCAAAACTCTTGTCGAATTCTGGATTTGTTCATTATTCAGTAGTATACTAACGCTTCAAAGGGGCATCTATTATTCTTTGCTGGAATTTTGCAAAATGGTAAGAAAAAACAACGTTAAAGATTATTAAATTGCGTAACGTTGGCTAGCCACAAAAATAGAGATAAAATCTTGTTCAAAGCAGTGAAAAATAGTGTTGAAATAGCTTTTCTGTCGATTTTTAAGAGCTAATAAATTGATAATCATTTTTTTACAAAAAAATTTTTTGACTAGAAGAATCTGATTTTTTTAGTAGTCGTTCGTTTTGTCGAAAAAAAAAATACGATATATCGACATTCTCAAAGCAAGACCCGAACATAAGAAAAACCAAAAAAATAAACGTCGCCTGATATCAATTAATTATTTTTGAAATAAGGATTCATAATGTCTTTTATGGACAATACACCTTATGAAAGAAGAAATTAAAAATTTAGCGGGAACAATTTTAGCTGCTATGCGACCCAAGAGAGCATCAGTACTGACTAAAAGGGGGATGACTATTGCGGATGATGACAAATTCAGTTTGGCCGATCGCTTGATACGTAATGCAATTTTGAGCAAGGCAGAGAAGAATGGAGATTTCGATACTTTGGCCGAATTTCAACGCAATTATTGGATGAACCGTGGTAAGGAATTCTTTTTCGAAACGGATGATTCTTTTGAAAACGCTTTTCTTCCCGATTGTGCTTTCATATTCGACATCTTAAAAGAGAAATTGGAAAAAGAAGACGGGCATTACAATACGCTTGTCGAAATAGGCACGGGCAACGGCAAGGTTCTCGAGTACTTGAGCTCGAAATTTCCTGAAATCGACAGCATGGTCGGTATTGATTTAAGCCTAGATCAAATTACGATCAACACCCAAAAATTCAAAAAAGAACCTAGGTTGGAGTTCGTTGCCTCCGATGGTTATGAGTGGGTCAAGGAGCATGGGCGTGGAAACATGATTTTTGTTACCTCTAGAGGTGTTCTGGAATATTTTACGGAACGGCGATTACAAGATTTTCTTAAAATGCTGAATGCTTTGGGTAAAATTATATTCGTAGCTATTGAACCAAACGGAGTCGATCATGATTTTGCCATAAACCCTGGTTCTCAACCATACGGTCACGAACGTTCTTTTTCGCACAACTACCCTATACTTTTTGAGAATGCAGGTTTTAGGTTGTGGCATCACTCCGAAAAAAAATATGCCGAAGAAGCCTATTATTTCAGTTTTATCGGAGCAATAAATTAACCAAATATTACAAGTACCTTCTTTAGTCTTGGTGTAATATGGTAAACATAATGCGAATAAAAAACACGCTACTTTATTTTCTACATTTCCGAAAAATAGAGATTTTCGATATACCTAGTTCAAGTCTTAAATACGCATAAAATCTCACCCGTTCGTAATCCGGCCGAGTACGAATTCTATTATCGTTAGGGACAAAGGTAATCTGACTTCCTTTCGTTTAAACGGACAGTTTGATAGTAGAGAACTTCAGGCGAATAAATAATATTTTCAACCGTTCTATGCTATTATATTTTTCTTTGGAGACATAAAATACATAAAACCCAGCATAGTCAGAAAATAAAGAACGGCAAACGTTGAATAGGTAGGAATGCCTCCTCCCGTCGGCGAGACCGGCAGCAGTAGGAGAGACATATTAAGCATATACTGCAATAGCAATACACAAAGACCACTTTTGGTTCTTTCATAAACGATAGTACACATACCCGCAGCCCCCATCATGTTTAAGAATAATGGCCATAGCGGAAGGCCTTCAATAACACCTACATTGATAAAAACTGACGGAACCCACCATAAGGTCCAAAAAATACCGATAATTTGACTTGCATAAAATGGTTTTGTGATTTTTGATAATTCACGTACTGCATAACCAATCCAAACTACCTCACCCAAAAATGCCCAAGTCAATATATAAAAACTAAGCTTGAGGCGCGGAAAATTCAACTTTAAGGAAAAAGAATAATCATTTCCATAATAAAAATCTTTAAGAAGCAATGTAAAAGCAGCTATCGTAAATGCGAACAGTAAACTGAATAAATACCACTTAGGATTAATTTTCCATTTAAGCATGGGTCTAAACAAATCTAATATGCCCTCAGTACCTTTTGTGAAATTCACGATACCGAATAATAAGAACAAAAGCGCGTAAAAACGGCCATGGGTATATACAAATTCACTAATAAACCCTTTACTACTAGCATAAGTGATACATGTATTCAGTATAGGTGCAAGAATTAAGAACACCCAAATTTCATATTTTTTGATAAATTCTCTCATCTTTTTTAATAAAGGAGTAATTAATAATCTCTTAGCAAAGTGGATGGGCCGCCCCAAATGGACATTTAACTGAAGATAGGGCTTGAAGCAAACAAGTTGCCCGAAGTAGATTCCATACAGAGTTAAATTTCCTGTTTGTTTAGTGATTCTCCCCTGATGCAAATTATGGATTGGTTCTTAATACAGTAGTAAATAGTTAGAAGTCTAGTCAAACAATCAATTGTTTTAGATAAAATGAAAAAAGCAGTTACATTTTCTGTAACTGCTTGATTCTTAGTAGCGGGGACTGGACTCGAACCAGCGACCTTCGGGTTATGAGCCCGACGAGCTACCTACTGCTCTACCCCGCGATATGAGTGTTTTTCTCACTTGTTTTAAACTTCGGAGCATAAAATCCGACGAGAAAATCGAAAACCTTATTTAGGTTAACGGGCGACAAATATACAACGGTTTCTTGTCATTATCAAAACTTGTGAAGAGAATCTTTTTTCTGCCATTCCACTAAAAAATTCTTAAAATCCATACCTTCGACTTCATGGATGCAATCAACGGTTTTCTCTCAAGAGCGAATGACATTGCCAATTGGCCAATGTTCACACTGCTTATCGGCGGCGGGCTTTTTCTAGTTTTTTATTCTAAGTTTCTACCATATCGCTTCTTTGGTCATGCCATCGAAATTGTAAGGGGAAAATATGACGATAAAAACGCAAAGGGAGACGTAAGTTCACTTCAGGCATTATCGGCTGCAGTGGCTGCGACGGTTGGTCTGGGCAATATTTCAGGAGTTGCAATAGCCATACATAGAGGTGGGCCGGGCGTTGTTTTTTGGATATGGATGACGGCCCTGATAGGCATGTGCATTAAGTTTTATTCAGGCAGCTTGTCCATTATGTTTCGAGGAGAAGACTCGGATGGCAAACTACAGGGCGGACCGATGTTCTATATTACGCAAGGCTTAGGTCAAAAATGGAAACCATTAGCTATATTTTTCTGTATTGCCGGCATATTCGGATTTTTAGGCGTATTCACGGCGAATCAGTTCACTGAAACTTTTATGAATGTCATAAAGCCGTCAGAAGCTTTTTTTCAAATGGATGATTTTAGCTGGAAACTGACTATCGGTATTGTTTTAGCAATAATTACATCTTTTGTGGTTTTTGGTGGGTTGTCAAAAATTGCCAAGGTCGCGACCGCCATTGTGCCAACTATGGTAATGATCTATTTGGCTGCGGTAGTTATGGTAATGGTGATGAATTCCTCACAGGTAATTCCGTCGTTAAAGCTTATTTTTACGGAAGCTTGGAATTTTAATACGATTGTCACTGGCGGTTTCTGGGGCTTGGTTATAGTCGGCGTAAAAAGGGCTATGTTCTCAAATGAAGCTGGTTTAGGCAGCGCTCCTATGTATCATGGGCAATCGAAGAACAACGAGCCTATCCGTGAAGGGTTGGTCTCTATGTTGGGGCCTTTTATTGACACCATTATGGTATGCACATTTACGGCGATCGTCATTATTTTAAGTGGAGCATATTTGGAGGATACCGATGGAATTGTAATGACTTTAAGTGCTTTTAGAACCACATTGTTCGGATACGGCGATTATTTGTTGATGATTATAGTCTCAGCTTTTGCGCTGTCTACGCTTTTTACATATTCGTATTATGGAGTCAAATGTCTTTCATTTTTAACCAACGCTAAAATCGGAAAATATTATAATCACTATTTTGTGATAACGATAGTTTTGGCCGCAGTTGTATCATTGGACTTCGTTACCTATTTAATCGATCTGTCGTATGCTTTGATGGTGATACCGAATATGATAGCCTTAATTTTGCTTGCGCCAAAAGTTAATGTAGCCGCAACTGAATATTTCAAAAAATTAAAAGATGCAAGAGCATAAATCAGGTTTCGTAAATATCATCGGCAATCCGAATGTGGGCAAATCGACCTTGATGAATGCTTTCGTTGGCGAAAAATTATCGATAATCACCTCTAAGGCACAAACAACACGACATCGCATACTAGGTATCGTTAATGGGGATGGATTTCAAATGATACTCTCTGACACACCTGGAATCATCAAGCCTGCCTACGAACTTCAGCAAAGCATGATGGGTTTTGTAAAATCTGCTTTCGAAGATGCAGATGTTTTGCTTTATATGGTCGAAATCGGGGAGAAGGCCTTGAAAGATGAAGCTTTTTTCGAGAAGATAAAAAATAGTAAAATCCCCGTCTTGTTATTATTGAACAAAGTTGATACCGCTACACAGGAATTGTTGGAAGAACAGGTGCAATATTGGCAAGAACAATTACCTTCAGTAGAGTTGCATCCCATTTCAGCGCTTTCGAACTTTAATATCAAGAACGTATTCGAACGTATTATCGAACTGCTTCCCGTAGGGCCGGCCTATTATCCCAAAGACCAGATTACAGATAAACCAGAACGTTTTTTCGTGAACGAGACCATCCGTGAAAAAATTCTTATCCATTATAAAAAAGAGATTCCGTATTCGGTAGAAATCGAAACGGAAGAGTTTTTTGAAGATGAAGATATCATTCGTATGCGTTCGGTCATCATGGTCGAGCGTGATTCCCAAAAAGGAATTATAATAGGCCACAAAGGCAGCGCATTAAAAAGGGTTGGGGTCGAAGCGCGAAAAGACCTGGAAAAATTCTTTGGCAAACAGGTCCATATTGAACTGTATGTTAAAGTGAATAAAAATTGGCGTAGTGATGCCAGACAGTTAAAACGGTTCGGGTACAACCAAAATTAATACTGACCTATTTATTTATCCAAAGTTTCCATCATAAATCCATATAATTCGCGCATCTGGGGTTTTCCCTTTTGCCTGCCCGCCCTGCCGAACGCATATAAGGCGAACCAGAGCACTACCATGGCCACCATCAGCCCTACTTGAAGTCCGTAAGGGCGGTCGAGGGAGGCGCTTGAATAGGCCCAGACCCCTAGAACGATAAAAATAGTCGCTACCCCGAAATGAAGGAACATAAAAAATGTCCACAAAGTAGGGTTGGGGCCGAAGAGTCCGTACAATTTACTGTTCTTTTCGTCAGTTTCGTTGATTTCAAGATGTAATTGGGGCGACCAGAAGTGGAGTTGTTCCGCTTTGAACTTGATAAAGACATGGTCGTCCATCCTTTTGACCATAAAAGGATTTTTTTGATTGGTTTCAAAAGCTTCCAGCGCAGCTTCCTTGGGTTCTGGGAGGTCCAATTGAAAACGGGGCCTAAGAACGATATCATTGGAAAGCGGTTTCATGTGCTGTCATTTTTCCAAAGTAAAAGATACCATTATTTGCTCGATTATTAATAGTATTTTTGCAGCAAATTTGAGAGGTATGAGTGCTATCGTAGCCATTGTGGGAAGACCGAACGTAGGTAAATCTACTTTTTTCAATAGACTTATTCAAAGAAGAGAGGCCATTGTCGATGCGGTAAGCGGCGTAACCCGGGATCGCCACTACGGAAAGAGTGACTGGAACGGTAAGAACTTTTCTTTGATCGATACCGGCGGTTATGTGAAGGGCAGCGATGATATTTTTGAACAGGAGATTGACAAACAGGTTGAACTGGCTATAGACGAAGCGGATGCCATTATTTTTATGGTCGATGTAGAAGCAGGAGTAACGGGAATGGACGAAGATGTGGCAAAGCTTTTACGCAGGGTCAACAAACCTGTGTTCTTGGCGGTAAACAAAGTCGACAACGCGCAGCGTGCTGCAGATGCCGTTGAATTCTATGCTTTGGGATTAGGGGAATATTATAACCTTTCGAGTATCAATGGCAGTGGTACCGGAGAATTGCTCGATGCTTTGGTAGAAGTGCTTCCCGAAGAGGAGAAAGTAGAAGATGAGCTTCCTCGTTTTGCCGTGGTCGGTAGGCCCAATGCAGGAAAATCCTCCTTCATAAATGCTTTGATAGGCGAGGATCGGTACATTGTTACGGATATCGCCGGAACCACACGAGACAGCATTGATACCAAATATAATAGGTTCGGATTTGAATTCAATTTAGTGGATACGGCCGGAATACGAAGAAAGGCTAAGGTAAAAGAAGACCTTGAGTTTTATTCGGTCATGCGCTCGGTTCGGGCCATAGAGCACTGCGATGTTGTGCTGCTGGTACTCGATGCCCAGCGTGGATTCGATGGTCAAGTGGCGAACATTTTTTGGTTGGCACACCGAAATAACAAGGGCATCGTTATTTTGGTCAACAAATGGGATTTGGTCGAGGATAAAGAGACCAATACCATGAAACAGTACACCAAAAAAATAAAAGAGGCTATCGAACCCTTTACCGACGTGCCGATTCTCTTTATTTCGGTACTGACCAAGCAACGTATTTTTAAGGCCATTGAGACGGCGGTCAAGGTTTATGAAAACAGAAGTAAAAAGATTGTGACCCGAAAATTCAATGATGTGATGTTGCCACTTATCGAAAGTTATTCTCCACCGGCCTATAAGGGCAAATATGTCAAGATTAAGTTCTGTACGCAATTACCAACACCTTATCCGCAATTTGCGTTTTTCTGTAATCTACCGCAATATGTGCGGGAGCCCTACAAAAGGTATCTTGAAAACCAGATTCGAGAACATTTTGATTTTACGGGGGTTCCTATTACGATATTTATGAGGAAGAAGTAATTCTTAGTAGCTAGTATTTCTATATTTTTCTTTGTTCGCTATTCTTTTCGGTTCGGAGTTGAACTTATTTTTTTACTTCCAACGGCTACTAGAAACTGTCTATTCAACTTACCAACCCCCGGAAGCACCACCTCCGCCGAAGCCTCCGCCACCGAAGCCTCCGCCAAATCCTCCGCCTCCACCGAAGCCTCCACCACCGCCAAATCCGCCACTTGAACCACCGCTACGGCCCATGTTGCTTAAAATGATGATGTCCCAGATGTCAAGTCCTGAAGAACGTTTCCCGCCATTTCGGCCGCCCCCTCTTCGATTTCTACTTGAAAGAATGATGAGAATAATTATAAAAATCAGAATAGGTAGAAATACACCAAAAGGAAAACCGCCGCCTCCACCATCAAAAGTTTTTTCCTCTTTGAATTCCCCTTGTAACACCTGAAAGATGGCATCGGAACCTTCGTTCAGTCCTGCATAATAATCATCTTGCTTGAAGCGCGGAACAATAACATTTTCTATGATTCTGCGAGACATGGCATCGGTCAAGTTTCCTTCGACGCCGTAGCCGGTGTTGATGGCTATTTTTCGGTCATCTTTTGCCAGCAATACTAGAATACCATTATCTTTTCCTTCTTGTCCGATGCCCCATTTTTGTCCCCATTGGGCTCCCAGATAGGTGATTTCTTCACCTTCCGTGGAACTGATAATCGCAATTACGATCTGTGTGGAGGTGCTATCTGAGTACTTGATCAATTTTTGCTCCAAGGCTTTTTCCTGTCCTTCGGGAAGCAAATCAATGTAATCATAAACACTGGTCTGTAGCGACGGTTTCTTAGGAATTTGGAATTGAGCTAGCGAAAAGGTACACCAAAAAAGTAAAATCAACAGTGTACTACCCTTTAGATACCTCATTGCTAAGTTCATTTGTGTCGTTGTTTTGCCAAGGAAAATGGGCTTGAAGTTCTTTGCCCGTTTGTAAGACACCGTCAATGATACCCTGCTTGAAATTGCCTTTTTTAAAATGTGCCTGAATGGTATTTTTTGTGGTGTCCCAAAAGCCATCGGTTACGACTCTGTCAATGCCCTTATCGCCACAAATAGCAAACTTACGATCGTTGACCGCCACATAGATCAATACCCCATTTTCTTCTTTGGTATTGTCCATCTTTAGCTTGTGGAAAACTTCTTTGGCACGCTCCATTGGGTCTAATCGCGTATGCGCTTCGATGTGGACCCGTATTTCGCCAGAAGTGTTTTTTTCGGCCTTAAGAATGGCAATGACGATTTCCTGCTCCTCTTCTGCCGATAAAAAATCTTCTACCCTTGACATATAATCATTCAAATTCAAAATTCACATCAGGAGCATTCTCTGAACCAGCATCAGCTTGGTAACGTGCCATTTCTTCGAAACCAAAAAGTCCGGCCAAGAGTTTGCCTGGAAATTTTGTGGTATGAATATCGTAGATGTTGACTTTCTCATTGAATCGGTCACGGGCCACGTTGATGCGATTTTCGGTACCTTCCAATTGTGATTGAAGTTCTAAAAAGTTTTGATTCGCCTTAAGTTCGGGGTAGCGTTCTACGACCACCATCAGTTTGCTCAAAGCTCCGGTAAGTCCACTTTGTGCTTCTTGAAATGCGGCCATTTTTTCTGGGGTCAAATTATTGGCATCGATAGTAGTCGAAGTAGCCTTGGCGCGCGCCTCGATAACATCGGTAAGGGTTCCCCTTTCAAAATCTGCTGCGCCCTGAACGGTTTTTACTAGGTTGCCGATCAAATCGTTTCGACGTTGGTATGAACTCTCTACGTTTGACCAAGCCGTTTTAGCATCGGCCTCATATTCCACCGCGGTATTGTTAAATCCAACTGCCCATTGATAAAGTCCGAAAGCGATGACGCCAAGAACTATCAATACAATTAATCCTTTTTTCATAATTAGTGTTTTTTGTCCCCCCCGCGGAAGCGGAAATCTTTAATGGTTTATAGTTGTTGATATAATATAAGTATTAGAAATAGGTAGTGTGTTACACTTTCGAATCGACAAATTTTCAAATCAGCCCCTTTGATTTATGAACAAAATCAAAATACATTATTCGTACTCCTATATTTATAATCCCTAGAGTTGTTCCTTAATCTTAATCAATTCCGTCTTTACACGCTCTAACTTCTGAATAATATCAAAATTAGATAGTGTCTTTTGCTTGCTTTCCTTGAGATGTATTTTAGCGCCTTCGAGCGTAAAGCCACGTTCTTTGACCAAATGATAGATCAGTTGTAGGTTTTTGATGTCCTGAGGGGTAAATTTTCGGTTGCCCTTGGCATTTTTTTTTGGTTTTAACGCATCGAATTCCTTTTCCCAAAAACGAATCAATGATGTGTTCACCTCAAAGGCTTTGGCAACTTCGCCAATTCCATAATATCGTTTTTCAGGAAGGTCTACTTGCATTAGTCTAATGATTGGTTTTCTTGGTTGGCGAATTTCAGCATGTTTTCAAATTCTTCAGGTGTCAAACTACCATAATAGAAATTGATGGGATTGATACGGTCTTTGTCCTTCCATACTTCATAATGAAGATGCGGTGCTTCAGACCTTCCGGTGCTTCCTACGAATCCGATTAGGTCCCCACGTTTTACTTTTTGCCCCTTTTTTACGTTGTACTGACTCAAATGCCCATAAAGACTAAGATATCCATAGCCATGATCGATACGTATGTGCTTGCCATAGCCGGAAGAATTATTATCGGCCCTAGTTATCTTGCCATCACCTGAAGCGTATACCGGTGCCCCTTTTGGTGCTGTAAAATCCATTCCCCAGTGCATTTTTCTTGCTTTGGTAAACGGGTCGGAACGCCAGCCGTAGCCCGATGCCATACGGGTCAAATCTTCATTGTTAAGTGGTTGAATTGCAGGAATGGCCAGTAATAGTTTCTCTTTTTCCTCGGCCAAAATTGTAATCTCATCCAACGATTTTGATTGGATTGCCATTTGTTTTTTGATGATATCTAAACGTTTTGTTGTGGCAATGACCATCTCTGAATTATTAAAGCCCTCAAGGGCCCTATAGCGATTGACACCACCAAATCCGGCCCGTCGTTGTTCTTCAGGGATCGGGTTCGCCTCAAAATAAAGTCGGTAAATATTGTTATCGCGTTCTTCAATATTGGTCAGAACGTCTTCGATCTGTTCCATTTTCTTGTTTAGAATCTCAAATTGCAGTTCGTAGTTCTTAGCCTCACGGGCAAGGGAAAGTTCTCTTGGCGTATTGATGAGGTTCGTATTCAATAATAAAATCAATGAAAAAAGTCCGAAAAGAAAAGATCCCAAAACAAAAAAAGCTATGTTTCGATATCGCCTAGATTTTTTAGGTTCTATCTTGCGGTACGAAAGCGTGTCTGGATCGTAATAATACTTTACTTTAGACATGAAGGTAATTTATCCTATTTTTGTGCATTGTTTTAACAAAACAAACAAATATAAAAATTGTTTTGTTTAAAAAGTTAAAATTCACAAAACCTTACCATTTTCTATGAACTCCAAGGAAATTAGGACACACTTTTTAAATTTTTTCAAGGAGAAAAACCATAAGATTGTACCTTCTGCACCGATGGTCATCAAAGATGATCCTACCCTAATGTTCACCAACGCGGGAATGAACCAGTTCAAGGAGTTCTTTTTGGGGAATAGCATTTCCAAAAACCCCAGAATCGTCGATACCCAAAAATGCCTGCGCGTAAGTGGAAAACACAATGACCTAGAGGAAGTCGGCAAGGATACCTATCACCATACGATGTTCGAGATGCTGGGCAACTGGAGTTTCGGGGATTATTTTAAAAAGGAAGCCATTCAATGGGCATGGGAGTTTTTAACCAAGGTCTGCAAAATTGATAAGGATAGTCTTTATGTCTCGGTTTTTGAGGGAAGTGATGATGAGGATAATTTAGAAATGGATCAAGAGGCCTTCGATCTTTGGAGGGCCATCGTTCCGGAAGATCGCATTATCCTCGGTAATAAAAAGGACAATTTCTGGGAAATGGGCGATCAAGGACCATGTGGGCCATGTTCAGAGATTCATGTCGACATCCGTTCTGCGGAAGAAAAAGCGAAAGTTTCAGGTGCTTCATTGGTCAATCAAGACCATCCGCTGGTGGTTGAAATATGGAATCTCGTGTTCATGCAATACAATCGCAAAGCGAACGGAAATTTGGAAAATCTCCCTGCGAAGCATGTAGATACCGGTATGGGTTTTGAACGGCTCTGTATGGTATTGCAAGGGGTCAAATCTAATTATGATACCGATGTCTTTACCCCCATAATTCGTGAAATAGAGACCATAACAAATTCCAAGTATGGGAATCAAGAAGAAATCGATATTGCGATTCGGGTCATTGCCGATCATATACGTGCGGTTTCGTTTTCGATTGCTGACGGACAACTTCCTAGCAATACGGGTGCCGGCTATGTCATTCGGCGAATTTTGAGAAGGGCGATTCGTTATGGCTTCACTTTTTTAAATACTAAACAACCCTTTATGTATCGGTTGGTAAACGTGTTGACAGAAACCATGGGTAAGGCGTTTCCTGAACTCAAAGAACAACGTCAACTTATCGAGAACGTTATTAAAGAAGAAGAGCATTCTTTTCTCAATACTTTGGAGCAAGGCCTGGTTTTACTGGATACCATTATCAAAAAGAACAAGGGAGATGAAGTTGATGGCCGAAAGGCGTTCGAGTTATACGATACCTATGGTTTTCCGATAGATTTGACCGCACTTATTTTAAGTGAAAAAGGTCTTTCTCTTGATGAAGAAGGCTTTAATAGTGCCATGCAAGAGCAGAAAGACCGTTCGCGTTCCGCTTCGGAAATTTCGAAAGAAGATTGGGTGGTTCTTATTGATGATGCAGAACAGGAATTTGTCGGATATGATGTTCTAGAAGCCAACGTAAAATTGGTAAAATACCGAAAAGTAATCTCGAAAAAAGAAGGGGAGCAATATCAATTAGTATTCAATATGACCCCTTTTTATCCAGAAGGAGGGGGCCAAGTTGGCGATAAAGGCTATTTGGAAATGCCGAACGGTGATGTGGTCTATATTTTGGATACCAAAAAAGAAAATAACGAAATCGTTCATTTTGCCAAGAACTTACCAAAACATTTGAAAGAAGCCCTAAAAGCGGTTGTCGATGAAAAGCAGCGTCGCAGAACAGAGGCCAATCATACAGCCACACATTTGTTGCATCAGGCATTGCGAGAAATTTTAGGAAGCCATGTGGAGCAAAAGGGCTCTGCAGTACATTCAAAATATTTACGCTTTGACTTTTCACATTTTTCAAAGTTAGCGGCTGACGAACTCCGGGCCGTAGAGAATTTTGTAAATGCAAGAATCGAAGGGCAATTGTCCTTTCAAGAAAATCGTAACATACCGATACATGATGCTTTGAAAGAAGGTGCCATGGCCCTCTTTGGTGAAAAATATGGAGATTCGGTACGTACCGTACGTTTCGGCCAATCGATAGAATTATGTGGGGGAACCCATGTCAAGAATACGGCGGATATTTGGCATTTCAAGATTGTTTCCGAAGGGGCCGTGGCAGCCGGTATACGTCGTATAGAGGCCATTACCTCAGATGCCGTTAAGGATTTTTATTCCGAAAATAATCGGACGCTTTTTGAAATCAAGAATTTACTGAACAATGCCCAGGATCCGGTAAAAGCGGTCGAATCTCTTCAAGACGAGAATAATCGCTTGAAAAAGGAAGTAGAAAGTCTGTTAAAGGATAAAGCGAAAAACCTAAAAGTAGATTTGCTGAACGAACTGGAAGAAATCAACGGTGTTCAATTTCTAGCCAAAAAAGTAGACTTGGATGCCGGTAGCATCAAAGATCTCTCCTTTGAAATGGGAAACAACAGAGACGACCTATTCCTGCTTTTCGGAACGGAACAAAATGGAAAGGCTTTGCTCTCTTGCTATATCTCAAAAAATATAGTTTCAGAAAAAAACCTAAATGCGGGCGCTATAGTCCGTGAATTAGGAAAGTATATTCAAGGCGGCGGTGGCGGGCAACCTTACTTTGCCACGGCAGGGGGCAAGAATCCTGATGGTATTGAGGAGGCTTTGGAGAATGGCAAAGGCTATTTAAAATAGGGAAAAGGCCCAAAATTTTTCGAAAACTTTTGGGTCCTAAACTTCCATAAACATGAAACTACAAACCCCAATTCCGTTAACCAAAGCAAAAAATCAGATTGATTACAACAGTCAAATGGTTTTGTTTGGCTCTTGTTTTTCGGATAATATCGGAGCGAAATTTGAACACTTTAAATTTAGGTCACTACAGAACCCGTTTGGAATCTTATTTCACCCCAAGGCCATTGAAAATCTGATTTCGAGAGCTATCCATAAAGAAAGATATACTGAAACGGATATATTTTTTCACAACGAGCGTTGGCATTGTTTTGATGCCCACTCCGATTTGAGCGATGCTTCAAAAGAGATTTTGCTTGAGAAATTAAACGACGGCTTGGAGCGAACACATAGACAAATAACGGACGCCACTCATGCCGTTATCACCTTGGGTACTGCTTGGGTTTATCGCTATATGGAACAAAATCGTATAGTTTCAAATTGTCACAAAATACCGAACAATAACTTCAATAAAGAACTTTTAGATGTAATTGAAATTACAGATATTATTAATAAAACCGTTAATGAATTACACTATGTAAATAGTGGTATAAATATAATTTTAACCATTTCCCCAGTTCGCCATATAAAGGACGGCTTTGTCGAAAACCAAAAGAGTAAGGCCCATTTGGTTGCAGCGATTCATCAGTTTCTGTCACTTCGAGCAGAGTCGAGAAGCCTTTTTTACTTCCCTTCCTATGAAATTATGATGGACGAACTTCGCGATTATCGTTTTTATGAAGGTGATATGGTTCATCCCAACCAAATCGCGATAGATTATATCTGGGAGAAATTCAAAGAAGTATGGATTTCTGAAAAAGCTCTTTCGATAATGGATGAAGTTGATGCAATTCAAAAGGGTTTGCACCACCGCCCGTTTAATCCAAGTTCGGAGCGGCATCAAGATTTCTTGAAATCGCTAGAGGAGAAAATTACGTATCTTCAACAGAAGTATCCGTTTATTGACTTCTAAATGTTATCCTGAACGTAGTAGAAGAACGAAAAACTACCCAACTGTCGGTTCGAACGGAGTCGAGAACTTGGTAAGGCTGTTAAATTTTTATAAAACCTATGAAAAAAGTTTTGGCGGGTGCATTGATAACACTGGCAGGTGTACTGATTTTCCGGTCTTGTACCGAAGACAAAAGGGAGAAATCCATTCTTCAAGAAAATTCGATGCTGATTCAACAAGAAATTGAAAATGTCTCGAAACTTATCGTTACCGAGGGCCACTTTGCGGAAGTCTATAATTATAAAGATTCGCAACAATTATTCGGGCCATTGATTACGGCGGACAAAAAAGCTTTGGTCGTTGTTAATGCCGAGATTACTGTGGCTTACGATTTAAGCAAAATCGATTTTGAGGTCGATGAAGCGAATAAGACACTGCGCATCATAAGCATTCCTGAACCGGAAATAAAACTGAATCCTGATTTTGAATATTATGATGTGACGGCAGATTATCTCAACCAGTTTAATGCCGCGGACTACAATAAAATAAAAAAGAACGTCAACGCCTCGTTGATGCGAAAAGTTGAGGCGTCCACCTTGAGAACTAATGCTCAAAATCGATTGATCAGCGAACTTCAGAAATTCTACATCCTAACAAATTCAATGGAATGGACATTGGAATACGAGGGGCAACCGATAACAGGAAGTCTTTCCGAACAGTTGTTCAAGGATTGATGTTAAACTTTCCGAAAAGTAGGACTTGATTTGGAGGTTTGTTTTTACCTTGAAAACAAATCAACGATCATGGACAATACGAAACAATCGAACAACAGAAGAGATTTTTTAAGAACAACGGGAATTTTAGGTGCCGGACTATTCGTACCCAATATCAATTTGGCTTCCAGTGGAACTTTTTCCCCGAACGACAACATTCACGAATTCGGTAAACGCGAGGGTTATACGGATCAAATCAGCATTTTGGTGTCCATGATGGATTGGATGCGCATGATTGTTATGCGGGATTCCAAAGACCTTTCCCAAAAAGAACTCGATTTTTTACTGGATGATAATTCAAATTCCATCGGTGCCATGTTGATGCACTTGGCCGCGACCGAGCGTTATTACCAATTGAACACATTTTCGGGAGTGCCAAAAGAAAAAATGAATTTCGGGATTGAAAGTGCGATATGGAACGCAGCCAGTAATCTTGGCGATGTCGGACGAAAAACACTTAAGGGCAAACCCCTGTCTTTTTATACGGACAAGCTGAACGAAGTTCGTGAATTCTCGAAAACGGAACTAAAAAATCGTGATGATACTTGGTTGCTGGAGTCAAGCAAGGGCTTTGGAAATCAACCTACCAACAATTATTGCAGGTGGTTTCATGTTGTCGAACACGAATCTAACCATAATGGCCAAGTTAGATTCATCAAGAGTAGGGTTTCGTAAGCTTATTGCACAAATTTCTTGGCCCACTTGATATACTGCTCCCAATCATAATCGGTAACATCATGTTTGCCGGTTCGAATATGATACCCAACAGTGTTTTGAATAGGGGTATTGACTTTAGGCATTTGAGAGGTGTCGATTCCCTTTTTACCGAACAACCCGTACACGGGGGTTGCATAATGGGCGGAAAGAAATTCACCTTTTGGGTCGGCCCATTCATCTTCTTGGGCGCTCGCCACGTATAAAGGTCTCGGGGCGATGAGCGCCAATAATTGATGCTGGTCTACCGCTAGCGCTTCCTCGTTCTCATTGTATTTTTTGAAATTCGTATTGAACCAATGTGGAAAACTAGTGTTGATACGTGCTACGGTTTCTCCAAATTTCCGTTTTGAAAGTGCGGCCCCTCCGCACCCTGAATCATTACTAATGACCCCTACAAAACGTTTGTCGGTGGCTCCGGCCCATAACGCAGCTTTTCCTAAGCGTGAATGACCGAACGAGATAATCTTTGAGGCGTCAACATCAGGGTCGGTTTCAAGATAATCCAAAGCCTTACTGAGAGCGAAGGACCATGCCGCAATGCTGCCCCATTCCGAGGCTTCTGGTTTTTGTTGCCCTTCTTTGTAGAAGAGTTGATGCAATCCATCGCTCAAATCGTTTTTGTCGGGATCTACTTCACCATAATATATGGTCGCCAATCCGAATCCACCGTCAATAATTTTATCCAAAGCCCACCGATGTGATCGCCCGCCCCTTGTTTTTTCGGTAGCTTGGTGATCGACAATACCAAGATTGTCATTTTTCATGTTCCAAGCCTTTGTGATCATGACTTTTGGGTCAGAGGTCACCGTTTGATTTCCGTGAAAATTATATCCCAAAAAAACAGGGGCATTATCCTTACCTGAAGGGGTATAGAGCAAAATATTGAACTGAAGTGTTTTATTGTCCTTGCTGAGCGTAACTTCTATCTGTTTTCTATGTGCAATTCCGTCTATGGCATTTGCATCTTGTTCGATAATTTCAAAAGAAACGGCATCCAGCTCGCCCGGTACGCTGCCAAAAACATTATTTTCAAAAAAAGCCAGTACTTCAGGTCTACCCTTTTCGGCCCAAGCTTCTGCATCTTTTATTTTAGTGCCATCGAATGACACAAGCGGATCGGGTACCAAAAATTCAGGAACCTTACTTTCGTCGTAATTCGGTTCAATTTGTGAATGGGCCATAGACGATATAATGAAGAAAATATAAAATAATGATTTCATCCTTAGGGTTTACAAAGCCAAAATTGGGTAGTCGAAGTGATTTAAACTTTTTCCATTGGCTAAAAAATTGTCCTTTTCCACCCACTTTTTGCCTTTTTTTCGTTCCGTAGCACTGCTATGCAACTTAAAAAAGTCTTCAACTGGGCAAAAACTGGCTAATTTTCGCTTAAATGCAAAAAGTTTAAATCACTTCATCGACAGCTGCTTCTAAACTACGAAACTTTTTGAGACCAAAGACACACCGTCATCGATAAGGTGCCCTACCTTCGGATTGTCGGGTTTAACGGTTTCCAGATGTGCCAAGATTTCCTTTGAAAAGACCATATCTCCGTTTGTTTTTGCCAATTCGTAAAGCTCGACAGATAACAACCAATCTTTTGGGTACTCTTTTTTGATTTCTTCAAAAACCTTGTGACGTGAGATTGTTGTATTGGTGCCTTCCCTAAATTCACGAACTTGGGCATATAATTGTTCCAATTTGGACCGTACCTTATCTTTTGCTTGTTTTATGGTGGAACTGCTTAGTTCATGCGTCACTAGATCAAAGCTGTTGAGGTCTGCAGGACCGTTAAAAGCCGAGACAATGTGTTCGCCGATAGCCATATTATAAAGTTCATTGAGCGATTCGAAAAGTACTTGATCACCATGTGCTACTTTACAATCTTTCATGGTCACCAAAATAATCTCTCCCTTGAGGTTTCGCGTTCCGGTAATGATATGCCCCGTGACTTTTACGCCCCCCTCAAATTCCAAGGCTACCCGTTCTCCCTCATAAATGTTGTACGCTTTGAGGTCTCGGGGACTCATATCCTCTATAGCAAGATTGATACCTTTTAATTTGCCAATGGGGCTACCAAACCCTGTGGCGTGTCTTTTGATACTATGCCCTACCAGTTCTTTTTCGCGATAGGCGAGGGCAGTAGGCCCGACGGTCTGGAAGAAAACCGGTTTGCCATCATGGGCGATCATATTTTTGAAATTTCCTGAAACCTGAAGTCCAGTGCTAAGTTCGATAGTACCTAGTTCTTTTGAGGAAATCAATTTTTTCAGACCTGATAACCCACCTTTTCGTAAGGCCATCGTATTGGCGAACTCTTCTAAAACCTGACTCAGGAAGGCAAAATTGGGAGTTACAAAAAGTTGTGGTTGCGGTTTGGTAATATCGAAAGCGGTGTGCGCCGCTTCAAGGGAGTACGGTATTTTTTTAACCTTCTCGGTCATACACCAAGCACTTTCGCCGATAGAGGATAAAAGTCCCGCGCCATATATCTTCGGATTTTTCACCGTCCCGATCAAACCGTACTCGACGGTCCACCAGTGTAGGTTTCGAATCAGGGCAATTTCACTGGGCTCGCCCATATTTTGTTGTAATTCTTCAATATGTTTTTCGGCGCGGTCAATTTCGTTTTCTGGTGTTCCCGAAGCTTCCTTGATAATAGATAGATGTCTAACGGCTTCGTAGAGTTCAAAATCTTTGGCGTTAGAAATGGCCTTGCATCCTATTTCACCGAATCGCCTTAGATATTCTGCATATTCGGGGTTGGCGATTATGGGCGCATGGCCGGCACCTTCATGGATGATATCTGGGGCGGGTGTATATTCGATATGGTCCAACTGGCGAATGTCTGAAGCAATGACCAGCACATTGTACGCCTGAAACTCCATAAACGCTGAAGGTGGAATGAACCCGTCGACAGCCACTGCGGCCCAACCGATTTCTTTTAAAATGCGGTTCATGCCGTACATATTCGGAATGTTATCGATTGAAATTCCAGTTTTTTTAAGTCCATCTACGTATGACCTATGCGCCACTTTACTTAAATAATCTACATTTTTCCGCATCACGTAGCGCCAGACGGCTTGATCTATTGCCGAATAGTCGTCATAGTTTTGAGGCTTAATATATTGCTTCAAGTGTTTAGGAAGCTTATCTAAAATGGTATTGCTTTCATAAGCCATGGGGCACTCTTTTTACAAGGATAAAGGTACAAAAAAACCGTCCGCTTAAAACTTGTGTCATAAGCGGACGGTCAGAATATTATGGGGGAAGCTTATATTATCTTCCGGCCACCGCATTGGGTGGGTATGCCTGTAAAATTTCGGAAACGAATTCTTGAATACGTTCTTCCTTCTTTTCGATATTGCTGATATTGTTAAGGTTGCCGACCCCTTTTCCTTGCCATACCAATTCTCGGCTTTTCGAGTCGATAAGGTCTATGTAGAGCGAGCCTTCGGTACGGGTACTGACG
>CAYGPR010000045.1:0-33049 GCA_964351985.1 uncultured Maribacter sp.
GCTATTTGACCATAATGACGGATTATAGAACATTTTTGTTCTATAATTTATATTATGTAAAATAGAATATTTAAAGCCCTCCTCGCTATAACTCATTATTACTCCCCTAGTCCTTCTATTCATCTATGGGACAATTCGGAAAGTAGTGTCTTACTATGGTATACGCTAAAAAAACTTTATGGGGAAATGTACACGTTACGCTTAGAGTTCTCTGAGCTGGCAATTCTTTTTATCTAATGCCTTTCTTGAACTAGGCTCTAAATCCTTGGTTACGTTGCAAATTTTAGTATCTGTTTCCAGAAATTCATCTTCTGACCTATTTTCACCAAAAGAAACAAAAATGACAAAAATACCTGCAAGCCAGAGACTATAAAAAATGATGAAGTTGCGGTGCTTTTTCATACGATAACAATACAACTTCAAGTTACGTCGATTTCTTATAGCAAAACTCTTAAGATTTCCCCAAAGTTTCTTAAAACTTTTTAAAAAAACATTTCAATGTGTTTTGATGTTCTTGCTTTTGATGATATATAAAACAAAAAGGCCCTTCAGTCATAACGGGCCTCTCTTTTAAACTTTCTTCGTTGTACTATATAACTGTTACATTTACCGCGTTTAATCCTTTTTTTCCTTGGGTCAGCTCGAATGCTACTTCATCGCTTTCACGAATCTCATCTACTCATCCTAAAATGTACACAAAATGTTTTGTGTTTGAAACTTCTTCTGTTATCAATCCGAAGACTTTGGCATCGTGGACGAATTTTACTGGTCTTTTACTCATTGTAATGTAATATTCATAATTACAAAGCGTATTTCAACCATGATACCAGATATAAAGTATAACTATAATTTAGCAACCTTAATTCGCGAAAGTCCGTCTACCGATTTGTATACTTTTGCTGTTTCCAAATCCCGGGCATTGATTTTCCCCATACCATCAACATGTAAATCAGATTCGTCTGCTCTGCCAAAAAAGCGCATGGAACTTAATCCATCTAAATCGACACGTAATTCTTGAACGTTTACTTCAATTTTTCCTCTTATGAGTCCATCGCCCCTTACACTAAAGCTATCGCTCGTAATCGGATCAACCGAATATGCCGATACCAGCCCCTCCATATCAATCCCTTTTAATTCAGGATGCGTCAAATACACTTTGATCTTCGGAGCAGAATGACGCTTTCTAGTGCCGCCGTTACGTTGTTTTTCTCGAAGTTGTATGTATAAGGTGTTATTTTGAACGTTGATTCGATAATCCGACAATTTCCGCTCACTTTTTGCTTCAATACTAACATTTGTCTCTGCACCCTGTTTTAAATACAGGCGTACGTTTCCGTCCAATCGCACATTATCAAAGGTTTCTTCTAAATGCTGGGTTTCGGTATACTGCCCCATTACACTACATACCGCTAAGAGCATTAGCGCTAAAAATAAACTTGCTTTTTTCATAATTTTTCGTTTTCTGACCTGCCTTCCGGCAGACAGGTTGATGAATAGTTCTGATGTCTACTAGTATAGATGCGATTGTTTTGCGGTTGTTACACTAGCCCCTCAGTTTATTCTCTGTTTAGAAAGATAACGTAGGTAAAATTGACTATTGAAGAACTGCCCCATCTTACTATGCTAAGGACTAAACTTTAATACGCAACAAACGTAAATGACTTGTGAATAATCTGCCAGCGACCTTGTGTCTTCAGCAATAAGAAATAATCTGTGTACAGCCGTTTGCGATCTGGCATATCTATTTCAACCTTGGCCGTAGCCGCATCGTTCGTAATATTCATATCGACTATTTTTCCGATACGGTTGCTTTTTTGGCCTTCTTTGACATTTCCAATATAGTCGGATCCCTTCCAAGCGGTCACACTATCGTTCTTTACAAAATAAAGTTTAAAATCTGGGTGAAAAGCAGTTTTTAAACGCTCTGGCTCCCCATTGGCGGTACCTTCTATATAATGTGTTAAAACTTCGGTGACGGATTCTTTATCCGTTTGGGCAAAGTTAATTTGCGCTGTACATACGAGCACAGCGATAATGAGTAGTTTTTTCATACTTTTCGTTTTTTGATGAACCCTAATTTACTGATTTATAAGTTATGCTGCTCAAAAGGCCTTTGGATAAATGCCCTTCCCTCTCCATATCACTTGATATTAAAAACTAACGTATGTGCGTCTAGACCATCGCTTGCGTTTGGCTCTGACTTAGAAATTGGTGTATCGAATAAACGGTTCAAATTATTTCCTGCCAGATCTTCGAGCCGTGATTCGATGCGTAATTCGATTTGCGAACTGGTCCAAACATCTTCGGGAACGAAATGTAAGACGCTTGCATTTTCATCAAGGCCAAATTGCCCATTTATCCGTTTATCATTTAAGTCATACACCAGAATCGTTTCTGTTGCCAAAAAGGCATCCATGGGTTCCCCGAAGTTGATCTGTATACTTGGTCCTGGATCTCCCTCTTTCATTTGTAACTTCCAATTGCTCACATTGGGTTTTTCGTTGTCTCGCGGGCCAATAAAGAAGTTTTTGGTATGGCCCTTCTCTAAAGGCACTCCTTCAATTGATTTCCAATTTTTGTCGATGGTCATAGTGTATTCCTTTCCCTGAACTAATGGCAGGCCCTTTTCACGATTCGGAATCAAATCGGTCTTGATGCGGCCTGGATCCAACCAGAGGGTCAGTACAGTACGCTCTTTATTCCACAACTCCGATTCTAACCTCAGAAAAGGTTCTATTTCCATGCTGTCGGTCTCATTGATAACCGTTATGAAATCCAAAGCATTGTGAACTTCTTGCATCGGTTGTGCGAACTCCAAGTACATTTTCAAAAGGTTTTCAGGCACCGTATCCACCTTTGGGTGAATTGCCAACAACAATGCCGTATCCTTCTTTTCCTTTTTTGGTATTGTAAATGAGGCCAATACTTCCGTATTATTTTTACGAAGTGTATAGGTCTGTCCCTCGGTAAAAGGAACAACTGGGGCAAATTGATGTTTGCCCTTGGCACCTACAATAACTCCGATAACCGAGGTTTGCGATTCCTCCCCGACAAATAACCTTATTTTTTCAACGTCCATATTGGTCGAAAATGTGACACCAATGGGCTTTTCATTCCCATAGTCCACATGTTCGATAGTAACGGTATCTCGACCGCAACCGACAAGAAGTGTCAAACAAAAAAAGACCAAGTAAAACTTGATCTCTTTATTAATGTTATGTGAATGTTTTACATCCATTCCGTAGAACGTACACGTAATCTTAGGTCTCCGTCCGACTGTCGTTGAAGGTAAACCACATGGGTTGCATCGAGATTATCCATTTGTAATACATACGGAAAAGGCAGGTTGTCATATGCCACTCCCGCTGTCTCTGCAAACACGGTTACCGGTTTGGTCATAGATTCCTTAAAATTAACGATATCGTCATATTTGATTCGCATGACCGGTCTGCTGCTGTTCGACATCAAAAAGTAGGTACTCCCCTCCTTTTCATATGATATCATATCCAAAGGTGAATTACCTGCCCCAAGTTCTGCTACGGTACGGCCTTTAGTATGCTTTCCGTCTTTGAGTTCGTTCAAGGGAAACAGTACCAACGGCGTACAAGTGTAGCTTGCCATGAGGTAGTCAGTCCCCTCTAGTTGAATGACATCGAACGTTTTTATGGGAGCATGGGTTTCATATTCACCGTGGGCGGCATGCCATATTTCAAGGGAAGCATGCTCTTGGGCATCTTTGAAAGGAAACGGAATACTTCTAAAGGTAGAACAGAATTCCTTGTTTGAAAGGCCCGATACCAAGACTTTCCCCTTGTGGAACTTGAGATCCGAAATCGCCCAAGTACGCAAAGGTCTTTCTCTTCGGTCTTTGGCATCGGCGGCCACCGGATCCTTTAATGTAATTTTGGAATAGCTCACCTCTTTTAAGGAAACATTTTCAAACTCCTCCCCTTTTAATTTCAGCAAAACTGGAGTTCCATCGGCTATCTGAACGGAAAAATAGATGTTTTTGGAAATCGGATTGACGGCCATATCACCTATCTTGATATTCTCAACGGTGGTACCCAACGATGAGGCCACCTTCTTATCGAATTCACCCATGTTGATTTCGGCTACTTCATCAGTCGATTGTATGTCTTTGGTTTCAAGAGCATAAATAGCGGCATTTTGAGAATCTCCCAAAAACAAGATTCCTTGTGGGCCGAAACTCATATGATTAATAGAGGCTATCTCAGGGTTTCCGTATACGAAATCTGCCGTCAAATTTGGTTCGGATTCGATATTTACGGTAGCGGACAAGGTCAATAAGAACAAAGTGCATAGTGCGAAAGCGGGTAGAATTTTTTTCATTTTGCAAGAGATATTAGTTCACCCTTAATGTATCAAATTCCTACCCAAATTTTAGGCCCGACTAGGCTAATTAACTCAAATTTAACGTGTTACTTTCTTGGGGCTGTTTACTTTTTTTCGGTCAATGTTTTGCTTTTGCAAAAGCGGCATCGGCCTCTTTGTTTTTGCCCAAAGCCTTTAATGCGGTACCAAGGCCTTCCCACATCTCGGGATCCTCAGGATAATATTCCGTGAACATTCCGTAAAGAAAAGCGGCACCCTCAAATTGTTCTTGAAACAACAAGTTCCTGCCTACCTGCTTGAACTCTTTATCAAAGGGAATATGCGCATACACGGGGTCTTTTACAATACGGGTGGCATCCGTTTTAAGCTGCTCCATTTCCCCGGCGATGAACAATTTGGTAAAATGGTCCATTGGGTTGACCAAAAACGAATCGAAATCGTAGTTCATGGCCAATTCCAACACAGGATCTTGATTGGCGCGGTACGCTTCAAAAGTAGGCTCGATAAAAACTTGAGGTGTTGTGGCGTCCGCATTCTCCCAAGGGGCTTTATCTTGCCACCAGGCAAACGATAAATACGCATCTATCTTAGAATTTGGCAAGGTCGTTTTCTTGGTATCGCCATAGAAATTCTTGTTTTCGGCAGTAGGCTCCCCTATCATTATGGCATTGGTATAGTTTTCAATCTCATTGGTCAGGTTTTGACAGGCCGAAAACGTGTTACGGCCTATGATATAAATAAATTTTCCCTTCGCATTGATTTCGGGCCGGGCCATAATACCCTGAATGAGCGGTTTGTTGTTGTAGTTGTTGCCTCCCCCGTTCAAACGTACATCATAAACAAGTTTCTGCACGTCGTTAGTATCTATAAACTCAAAGAGTCGTTCGTAGAATTCAGCCAAGGCTTCTGCTTCATGGTTGAATACCGAGCTCTGACGCACATACACTGTTTTAGATTTGGGCAAGTACTCAAAATAGTAGTATTTCTCGTTGAGATGTTTCAGATACAATGGTGTCTCCCCTGGCTCCTTGGCACTTACCCAAGATTCATTGGGTGTGGTAAAACCATAATCACGTGACAGCTCTTTCAAGGGTATGGCCGGCAAGTTATATTCGATAACCTTCCCCCCTTTTTCCAAGGTCATTGCTACACTTTTGCTATAAGAAGGTATCACACCTTGGGCATGCAGCACAGCGGGTGCCGTAAGAAAACGCAATCCATATGCCTTGAAATAACTATCATTCTCAACAGGAACAACAGGACGTATCATTTGTAAGGCTTCCTCTACCGGAAAATTACCGACCTTCAGCACCTTTGCACCCAATATCTCGTTGTGTGACTTCTGTGTCCCTTCCACATAAATACCATCTTCAAAATGATACAGATTAACGGGTAATACTCCGTCATTGGCTACAGTACTAAAAGGAATCTGGGTATGACCGTATTGAAAAAGGGAAACCATACGTGTTAGGCCGACTTGAACCTCATGTTCTTCCAAATCGGGGATTTGGGCATAGAATTTCTCGACCTCGGCATCCCAGACTTTTTTTTCTACTTTTTTAAACAGGAACGGAAAATCATCATGTACCGTTTTCTGTAAAAAGCGTAAATCTTCTTGCCATTGTTTGGTAGTTAATGTTTCTTGACCTAATACGATTGTTGTGATGGATAGGAAGGCAACTAAAATGAACTGTTTGATGGAATTGGTTTTCATGGGTTTTCTGATTGATTATTGATTTATACTGCAAAGAAGCACTATAATCCATAATTACCATGAAATAATTTGACTGAATTGTCGCGATACGGGAGTAGATTGTGATTGATAGCAGCCAAATCAACAATGTGGCGACATTCGTTTCTTCTATTGTTGCTCCTCCAAGGCTGCAACCGTACCGGAGTATCGTATTCGATTGCGATGTGATGTTAGAATAGAAACCGAGGCGGACGAATTTGGGTATACCTCAGTATTTATGTTGAATGTCTCTGTTTTGTCGTTTATGGTAAATTTGATACGATGCCTGTTCTTACCATCTTCTCGAGTGATTTCAATATTTTCAGGTACAGCGTTAAACTTAATGCCCGGATTGTCATCATAACCGCCTCCCATTTGGCGCTCCCCAAAATAAGGCAAATTCGCTGAAACAGAATCTCCCTGTACCTTAATGAAATAACCTTGGCCGGTTACATCAATACGACTTATGGTATTTCCTGGTGGCAACATACCGCTATTCGCCACTTGGGCCATTGCTTGGGTTACTAAGGGTTCTGCACTTCTAACGATAATTTCAAAACGTTTTTGTGCTATCAAACCATCCAATGCAGCATTATTTTCCACAAGCTTTTGTGATGTGGAACAGCTTAACATCAATACCGCTACACTAAAGAAAAACGCTATTTTCCTAAAAATCATTTTCTATTGTTTATGCCTCATTTTGTACTCAAACAGCATCAAATGTTATGCCATATCACAGATGCATGAGAGTGCCGTTCAATTTTCCAATGATTGGTATTCATTCGGCAGATTCGAACAAATCCATCGATAGGTACGCCGTTTGTATAGAAGACTTTTCATTGATGACGTCGGTCCACGCAAAAAGCAAATTGCCTTTTACTACCTCCATTTGAGGAAATCCGGTTTTTCTTGAGGTATCTAAATCTGTGATGGTAATTACTTTTGATACTTCTCCCGAACGATTCACCTTTACCGCTTTTAGTTGAGCGCTACCTTCTTTAGATTCCATATAACTTACAATAGCGGTATCCGGTTCGAGCAATGTAATATCGACCCGCCCCATGGAATTTATTTCACTAACGGTTATCGGGGCATCGAAATTTTCACCGCCATCGGCAGAAAAAACAACGTTGACTTGAGGTTTTTCATTCGCCGCCGTAAACCAAGCTATCGCCAACGTATTATCCATTGCCGCTGCTTTCGGTCCGTTTACCGGGCATCCGTTAATTTTCCAAGTATCGTCGTAGATTGTTTTGGGTTGGGTCCATTCTCCTGCCACATTCCGAACAATGCTGATATCTCGAATCTCGTCTTCTGAACGGTCACGATAAATCACAACTGGACCATTCTTGGTAATCGCAGCAGTCGTTTGACAGCAATCACAGGTTCGGGAATCTAATTCTAACTCGTCGCTAATATCACCGGTCGGTGAAACTACTGCAGCCCTAATTGTCATGGCACCACGCTCCTCCCCTTCTTTTTCTTGGGTATTTCGGCCATCAAGCCAAGTAACGAAAAACGAATTCGATTTGTAGGGCAACAGGGTTGCGAAACCATGTTCGGTCGCTGTACTATCGGTATGAAGGGTCAAATTAGTCCGCCATTGTGATTCCCCCTTGGGCAAAACATTGAGTTTCACGTCATACGAATACGTGCCTTCAGAAGATTTTTTTAATACATGTGACAAAAGATTGCCTTTATTATCCACGATGGCAGGATAATCGGCCCAATTCACGAACCAATCGTTCCCAGCGATAATTTCTTGAGGGGCTTCCCATGTATCCCCTTTTAACCTGGAATATTTTAAAATGGCTAAGCTATCGCCTATCGTTTCAATCCAAGATAATAGCGTCTTATTCGAATTTGAAAATAAATAGGGTAAAAAACTATTAGGTGCTGAGGGAGAAACTATGTACTGAAGTGACACAACCCCCTTTTTCGGTTCATCTTTACATGAAATCAATACTAAGAGTAGTAAGAAGATACTAGTAATCGTTCGGCTCATTACCGGATTTCCTTTAATTTTTGAATGATTTCGGGGGAATCCCATTCGGTCATTCCGTCGATTCTTTCTACCCGCTCCCCTACATCGTTATAAATAAATGTGGCAGGTAAAGCACTGATCTTTTGCTCTGCCATAGAACCATTAAATTTTAAGAAAGTAAAATCGAATTTCTTTTTTTCTTTGAACGCATTGATTTTATCCATCGATTGGTCGGAAGCTAAAAGAAAAACATAACCCTCATCTTCCAAAAGTTCTTGTGCCTTTAACATTGAGGGCATCTCTTCGATACATGGTTTGCACCAAGTCGCCCAATAGTTCAGTACCACTCTTTTTCCTAAAAAATCGCTAAGTGCTACAGGGTTGCCGTTCAAATCTTGATACGGAGGCAGTGTTTGCGAGCTTGCAGTTATTTTCGATTCGGTTACCTCGTCTTCAGTGGTGCGGACCGTTTCTTTACAACCAAACAATAACAATATCGCTAGAAAAAATAACCCTGGTCTAGATTTCATTTGGTACACTTTGAATCATGGAACAAGGTAGCGAAAATTATCCTTTTGATTAGTTCATAATCTAATACGTCTTTCTAGGTGGGTGGACATGCCCAGCGTGACCCTTTATAGAAATTGGTAAGTAGTAGGAAAGAAACGCAAATTTCAATAGCTGCGAATTCCCCGAACATAGTCGTGCACGCCTTCCTGTAGCTCTTGGAATTCCGACAGTTGTTGTTTAACATTTTCCATATAGTCCTCGACCGATTTTTTCCGCTCCTTTAAGTTTTCAATCATCTCTCGATTTGAATTGCTTAGATGTTCCAACCCTTTTTTCAAGGTTTCGCACCGCTCGAACAAGTTGTAGGTTCTCGGTTCGCAGATATATGAACTGAGTTTTGTTTTTAATTGCCCCATTTCACGCTGATTACGCTCTAGTCGTAGTACCAATTTGCTCTTTTCGAAGGAGTTTTCAACGGATTTCATAGTCATCAGATTTATGGGTTAGCGGAATTCGTAACATCAGGGGTTAAGTATATACGTAAAGATAACGCCATTTGGATGTGTCTAAGTATCTTAAAATTAGAGTTTAACGTTTATTTATTATTAAGAGGACAATTTCTATAAATGTCAGTTTAATTTGTACGGATTTTTAGTTAGATTTATTTGCAAATACCCCCTTCACTTTCTAACTTCATAAAAAAGATTTAAATGGATATCAACTTCGAGTATCACGACGTAAAGGCAAGTGCAAGATTGGAAATTCTTGCAGGAGAAAAACTGAATAAATTGCTTGATAAGTTTGATTTTATTATACGGGCGGATGTATTTTTCAAAACGGAAAACACTTCGGATCAAGACAAGGGAAAGATATGTAACATTCGATTGAGCATCCCTGGGCCACGTCTCTTTGCCGAAGCTAATCATGGTTCGTTCGAAGCATCGATTGCTGAAGCCGCCAACGATCTTGAAATTCAATTACGAAAACGGAAGGGTAAAATGCAGCGTCATTAAGTGCTAGATGGAAATAGTCAAAGTTTGATTAATTTGGATTTTCAATATCGTCCTCAAACTTGTTTTCGGCGATTACTTTGACCAATCGCTCCGAGAAAACAGGACTTCTTTTTAAATCACGGATCAATTTTCTTCTTTTTCGGTCCGAAATGTCCAAGGTATCCAAAAGTTGCTTGGTACGTTGTAACGTCATGAACCTATCTTCTTTCAGTTGAATTCTGTCTTCAACTGAAATTACCAATTCGGGTTCAAAACGTTCCATGACGGTGTGTCTTTTTACTTTTATTTTTTCCTTTTTCTCGGTGTCCTGCTTTATAGTTCGGGTCTGGGCAGTAAGCAGAAGTGTGCCCATCATAAATAGAAATAGGAATAAACTATGTTCGGTAAAACTTTTCATTCTCAATAATATGTATGGCACTTAAAAAAAATGGATTATATGCTATTGCTCGACATCCTCAAATTTGGTTTCTGCCAAAAGTGCTTTCGATAGTCTTTCGGAGACACCATTTTTATACAAATCCCTTAACAGCCGGCGTCGCTTCCGATCGGATATATCCAAGGTGTCCAAAATGGCTCGGGTGTGCATAATTTTGGCCATGCGTTGCTCGTTCGATTCCAAAAAGTCGGGTTCGAATTTCGATAAAACAGGACCATCTTCCTCGTCAGTTATTTCTCTGGCCGTTTTGGGAGAATTTTGTTCGACCTCAATTTGTTGTGCTTGGGCCGGTATTGCCAAAAGAAAAAGTAGTATGACAGGGATTAAAAAAATACTTTTTTTCATCTCCGAATAATAGTTCTCATGTACAATGTAGAAAAAAAATCGCAATGCTGGTAATTTAACTACGATAGGTGTTGTTCGCCCTGAGTAATCATCCTTTTATCGATATGATTAATATCAATATCTTTGGTACGATCCTTGTAATGAACCGCTTATGAAAACGATATGCTTTTTCTTGATTTTATTTATGGTTGCAAATCCCATACTGTCTCAAGACATGATGGAAATCAAATCTGCGGAAATCACTTTTACCTTTGTCAATAATGACGTGGACGGTTCCATATCGGGCTTCAAGTCTTCCTCCAATATTGATTTCGAGAACCTATCGAATTCAACCTTCGAAGGTTCCGCGGAAGTTGAGACCCTCAAAACTGGAAATTTCCTGCGCGATTGGTCCCTTAAGGGCGGTAAATATTTCGATGCCGATACCTATTCCCAAATCACCTTTACAAGTTCTGAGGTAGTACCCAATGAAAAAGGTTTTACGGTCAAGGGTACATTGACGTTAAAAGGTACTTCTAAACCCATTGTCATTGATTTCATAAAAAACGGAGAACAGCTCACAGGTACATTTACTATAAATTCGTACGATTATGGTATCAAAATCAAAAAAAACCGGGACCAAAATAAAGTGGTCGTTCAACTAATTTTTGATTTGTAGTAAGTGAACTCGTCTTGAGTTAAGTTGTTAATAATATCCTTTGTTTCTATATCGCAATCTCGAAATGATCCTTAACTTCGTGCCCTAAAATTTTCCGCTATGTGGGTATGGATCATTTTTATTGCGCTTATCATAGTGTTCTTAGCACTTGACCTTGGCGTTTTCCATAAAGAAGAACATGTTATCAAAAGTAAAGAGGCCGGCATCTGGACGGCCGTTTGGGTGACCATAGCGCTGTCTTTTAGTGGTATCATCTATTGGTTGTTTTCCAATGGGCTTATCGAGAATCCTACGGGGCTGACCCCTAACAATGCCGTACTGAAATACATAACGGGTTATTTGATAGAACTCTCATTGAGCGTGGATAATGTTTTTGTTATCGCAGTCATATTTTCTGCCTTTAAAATTCCTCCTATTTATCAACATCGTGTTTTGTTTTGGGGTATTTTAGGTGCCATTGTATTTAGGGCCCTAATGATTTTGTTCGGCGTTGCGCTCATCACCCGGTTCGAATGGATCATTTACGTTTTCGGGGTTTTCTTGCTGTACACCGCTTTTAAGATGCTCAAAGGAGACGAGCACGAATTTAACCCCAAAAACTCTTGGGTATTTAGACAGATAAAAAAAGTGTACCCCATAACCAATTCAATTCAGGGACATGATTTTTTTGTAAAGCGGATGGGTGTAAAAGCCGCCACTCCCCTATTCGTCGCCCTAGTCGTTATCGAATTGACCGATATTCTTTTCGCATTGGACAGTATTCCCGCAATTTTGGCGATTACCGCCGATCCCTTTATCGTTTTTAGTTCGAATATTCTAGCGATACTCGGTTTACGTTCTATGTATTTCTTGATTTCAAGGATGTTGGATAAATTCCGGTTTATCAATTATAGTCTTGTCGTGATTCTTGCATTCGTGGGACTCAAGATGCTGTTTTCCCACTATGTGCATCTACCGGAATGGGTATCGTTAACGGTAATCTCCGCAGCATTGATTGGAGGAATAGTAGCCTCTTTGGTAGTCCCCGAAAAAGAAGAATCAATTATCGAAAAGTAAGATTTTACTTGAACAATAATTCGTAAATTTTCCCGACACCCCAATTACCTAAAGGAAAGTAGAGGGCGAAGAATATGGCCATGGCCAGTCCGAATGAGCGCTGGCCCACGATAGTTTCCAAAATATTTCCGGGATAAGCATAGGAAGTCTCAAGGGCATATCCAAAGAATTCCAATAAACACATGGCAACCAGACCGTAGGCGTATTGTTTGTGGAAAGGAAAGTTTCTCAATAGCAGTGAAATTGGGACCATGTACAGAATATAGCAGGTGATGACTTGCCACCAGTAAGTAAATTTGGCAATCTCCATTTGGATACCGAACCAGTTCATGCCCAATCCCCAGAGAAAATATACGACACAATAAATAATTATAAGACGTCGATCTACCTTAAGTTTAATCTTTGCCCACTGGATAAACTCCGTCATTATTTGGAGGCAAGTTTAAGTTCGATAATTTCCAGCGCATTTTTGACCGTCTGCATTTGGTCCATATCGTCATTTTCAAGAGTAATGTCAAAAGCATCTTCAACATCGAGAATGATGTCCACCAAATTGGCCGAATTGATGTTAAGAGCATTTATAAAATGACTTTCTTCGGAAATATCTTCTACCGACACATCTTCAGGAAGGTAAATTTTAATGATATCCTTTAATTTTTCGTAGCGTTCTTCTTTATCCATAGCAATAGGTTTCCTCAAATATGTAACGACCTCTCATGCTTAGGTAAAATATACCGAACTTGTCGAAGTACCTTCGAAGCATCAGTCGTTAAAAGCACCAAAAATAACACATGCGTTGACATCGCCAAAGCCAAAACTTGCCTTGGCCAATATTCTTGGTCCATACGCCCTTGTTTTTTGAGGAATTCGGGATGCATCGACGATTTCTATAATTGCTGAATGAAGGTCCTGACAATTCAGGTTCCCGAATAGTTCCTTCTTATCAAACTGTAAAAGGGCAGCCACACTTTCGATGCTTCCAGCGGCGGCCAGACAATGTCCGAAGTGCCCTTTAAATGAATTTACAAAAGGGAAATCCGACCCCGACCGCTCTAAAGCCTCGCTCCAATTTTTTATTTCAACGGTATCTTTGGCGGTTGCGGTCAAATGTCCGTTGATGACATCTACCTCCGATTTTGATATACCCGCATTTCCGATGGCATCTACAATACAACGCTGCACCCCTTCGCTGTTCGGTGCGGTCATACTGCCTTCTCCTCGTTGTCCACCACTGTTTACGGCACCCCCTAATACTTCGGCATAGATTTTGGCACCACGCTCCAAAGCACTTTCAAGGGATTCCAATACCAGGGCTCCTGCCCCACTCCCTGGTACAAAACCTGAAGCGGTAGCACTCATCGGACGGCTGGCGGCAGATGGATTGTCATTAAACTTTCTAGGAAGAATTCGCATGGCATCGAAACCGCCCCACACATAGGGACCGCTATCGCTACAGCTACCGGTCAAAATTCGTTTTGCCTTTCCGCTGGTAATTCGTTCATAGGCCATAAAGATTCCTTCGGTACCCGTGGTACAAGCCGAAGAGTTGGTGGTCACTTGGTTGCCACAGCCTAAAATTCCACCCAAATAAGCGCTAATGCCACTGGCCATAGTCTGTAAAACGGTCGTGCTCCCCAATCGACGTACATTTTTATCATCCACTAAATATATGGACTCCCTGAACTTATCGACTCCTAAAATACCCGTTCCGAAAATGATACCGCTCTCCCAGTCCGGTGTTTCTTTGGCTGCGATATGTAAACCTGCATCTTTCCAAGCATCCGTTCCGGCAATTACCCCATAGACGATTCCACTGGCATTTAGCCCACGCAATTGTAACGGGGTGAAGTATGTATCGACCAAGTTGTCTTTTATCAAAGGTTCCCCTGCGATTTGACAGCCGAATTCAAGTACTTTTAATTTGGGTTGAAAGCGAATACCGCTTTTGCCATGTTGCATGGCATAGGTAAAATCCGTAAGGCCCACGCCGTTTGGCGCGCAAACGCCTAGTCCTGTAATGACAACACGTTTACGCATTTTGGTCGTTTTTTATCATTCCTGCTATGGTTCCTTTGCAGACCAACTCATGATTGACATTGTACATTTTCACCTTACATTTTAGCTTATGGAACCGAAAATAAAGTTTTTCTGAGCGCACCGTCACAGTTTCTCCTGGAGGTACAGGCAATAAAAACTCCATTTCTGAAGAACTGAGACCAATCTTCAGGTTATGCTTTTCTAGGTTTTTATCTTGAAAAAGTAGAAATAGGCCTAAACAGACCACACCGATTTGGGCGCAACATTCAGTAAGTATAACGCCCGGTGTTACCGGATTGTCTTTGAAGTGACCTTTGTAAAAATCGGAATCCTTGAGAAAAGTATAGGTGCCTTCGACAGTCTTTTCATCAATATTTATGAGTTCATCTACAAAAAGGAAAGGTTTTGTATAGGGAAGTTTCGATATTATTTCAGAAGTATCCATTTTTAAAGTAAGCTTTCTCCACCATCAACTTTAATGATGGTTCCCGTTATCCATTCGGCCTCATCGGTCGTTAAAAGATATACGACATTGGCAACATCTTCAGGTGTAGTCAATCGCCCGTTCGGATTCCGTTCCAAGGCATTTTTCTTTAGAGTTTCACTTCCGGGAATCATTGAAAAGGCTTGCGTTTCCGTCGCGCCAGCTTGAATACAGTTCGCCTTTATTCCTAACGGCGCAAATTCGAGAGCCATATTACGGGTGATCGCCTCAAGCGTTACTTTCGCTGCCGATACGGCGGCATAACCCGGCCAAGCTCTTGTGTTTCCTTCACTTGTAAACGATATTATTCTTGTATCATCGGCAAAAAGATGGGCATCCTTAATTTCTTTCACCCAATCATAAAGGCTAAGGGCCATGGCATTCAGGGTGATAGTAAAATCTTGATGGTTCAATGAAGCTTCAGTTTCCGATTGCATAGGTTTCATGCTGCCTTTGGCAATACTATGCACCAAAACCCCTATTTGTTCGTCTTGGTTCAAAATGGATTTTATCTCATCAAGAACTGATTGCCTTTTTTCTTGATTCGCAGCATCGATGTTATAGCTTTTTACGTTAACCTTTTCTACCGAACGGATTTCTTCGAACGCTGACTCAATTACCGGCAAATTGACCCTGGCATCACGATGCACGAGAATAAGACTAAAGCCATGTTTTGCCAACTTCTTGGCCGTTGCCAGACCTAAACCGCTGCTTCCGCCCAGTATTAATGCCCAAAGTCTTTTTTTAGTTATTTTTTTCGAACTCATATTTCATATTTCGCACCTTATAACTTAATCTACCATTCTAAAAGTACCCGTTGTGCCGAAAATCCGGGACCGAAGCTTAATATCAACCCTTGTGCTCCACTTTCGATGTTTTTTTCTAAAAAACGTTCCAAGACATACAGCACGGTTGCACTGCTCATATTTCCATAAAGCCGAAGGGTTTCTCGGGTATCGTCAATATTCTTCCCCAAACTACCAAAAAGCTCTTCAACGGTCTGCACGATTTTTCTGCCGCCCGGATGAAAAATAAGATGGTCGACGTTTTCAATGCTAGTTCCATATTTCGCTAAAAAAGGATGTACAATTTCGGGAAAGTGTTTTGAGATCGTTTCTGGAACGGCGGGATCCAAGATCATTTTCAATCCTTGATTCGTTAAATCGAAACCCATCAGATGGGTCGCGTCGGTAAAGTGGTACATCTCCTCCCCTTTTATTTTCGGGCCGGTAGCACTTTCTTCCGAAGATAGAAGTACACATGCCGCACCGTCGCCAAAGATGGCCGCACTCACCATATTGGCCATCGAAAAATCGTTCAATTGAAATGTAGCCGTTGGACTTTCCACGGCAATGACGGCTGCCCTCTTCCCTGGATTCGATTTTAAAAAATTACTGGCATAAATAAGTCCTGAAACGCCTGCGGCACATCCCATCTCCGTAACCGGCAATCGGATGATATCTTGACGCAAGCCAAGGTCGTTGATCAAATAGGCATCTAAAGACGGAATCATAATACCTGTACAACTGACCGTAATAATATAATCCAGAGATTCGGCGGACCAATTGCTTTGCAATAGGGCTTTTTGGAGTACTTTTTTGCCCAGTAATTTCACTTCGCGAACGTAGATTGCATTCTTTTCTTCGAACGAGGTTGCCGTAAATACTTCCTCAATATTCATGATTCCGTAGCGTGTATCGACACCGGCCCCCTCAAAAATTTTGACGACCTTTCGTCTAAACCGTTCGTCTTGATCGGTGAGCCAAAGTTCAACGAAAGGGAGAATATCCTTTGTTTTTCGACAATAGGCAGGTAATACTTTCGCAACTTCGTTAATGTGAACTTCGTTCATAGGTTCAGCTTAGTCGGTTATGCCGCATGACCCATACATAGCGATAGGCCCATTTCCATCGAATATCATGTGAAACAGACGGTAGATTTTGGGAATACTCTTCCAATTCAATCCGTTTGAAACCTTTTCGGATTGAGATTAAACCGTCAATTTTAGCAACTTTTGTTTTGATAAAAATACGACTAAAGCCCTTAAAAAGGTAATAGGCCCAACGGCTTCTTTGTAAATCGTTGATTACTATGCCAATGCTAGTCAGTTCTATAAACTTTTGAAGAAAAATAAGTAATTGTGAGTCTGTAAAATGATGCATAGTGAGTGTCGTCAGAACGATATCACATTCGAAACTTAATGGGTTCAGTGCCAAAATATCCTGTACCACGTAAGAAATCTCCGGATAGTCAAGTGATTCGAGTTCGGCAATCTGTAAAGCCTCTGTATTAAGGTCAATACCGATAAAACGGCTGTTCAACTTCTGTTTTCGACAATAATCGGCCAATTCACGAAGCATGGCCCCATCACCACACCCCATATCGACAATGACATACTTTTCTTTTGGATTTTCAAGTAGAAGTTTGGCGACGGCCTGTACCGTAATGGCATTACCACCCAGCATTCGGTTCACCCGATTTATATCATCAAAGACCATGGGGAGGTTTTCAACGCCTTCCCCGATGTTGTCCATGATTTCCAATTGTGTACTACGTCTGCTAAAATCTATCATTAAATTCGATTTCCATGGGTCATTTTAATCAAGTTACGCAACAAGAACGGTGAATTTGTTATCCCCGATAGGGCTATGTTTGAAAGTGTTTCGGTCAATAACAGGTTTTGTAACCACCTACCCGTTCTAATACGTTTTCCGAAGAGTCGATTCCATTCTCGTTGATATGCGCTTTCAAGTTTTAAGCGATCGCTGCTTCCTTCAATATAATATTGATGAATACGTTCAGAAACTACTTTGGCACTATGTATTGCCATTGCCATACCGTTTCCGCAAAGCGGATGTATCAATCCCGCCGAATCACCACACATTAATATATGGTTCTCCACAGCGGCCTTTTTATCAAAGGATATTTGCGCGATACTTAATGGTTCTTCGAAAATCGGTTTTGCATTTTTGAGAAAAGTATGTAAATACGGATTTTGGGAAATGACATTTTCATTGAATCTCTCAATACTTTTGTGCTCCTGAAAACTCTTATAAGTCGCCAAATAGCAAAAATTCACGGCACCACTTTCGGTCTTCGATAATCCGCCGTAACCTCCGTTGAATGTATGCAACGCCACCAAATCATCTGGAAAATCATCATAAAGATAGTGTGATTTTATGCCTAGCCAATGTGATTTTCTTTTCACAAATGCTCTGTCGAGTAACTTGTCAATATTGCTTCTTTTACCGAAAGCACCAATCACGAAATTTGAGGTGTACGTTTTGTTTTTGTCGGTAAAAACCTTAAAACCATTATTTTGAAATGAAATGGTCTCTACTTTTTGAAATAAGAATTTCGCTCCGGATGTAACTGCCTTTTGGTATAATAGATTATCAAAGGCAAAACGGCTAATGCCGAAACCGCCCAACGGTAATTTTGTTTTTATCGATTTACCTTTACCCGTAGAAAGTAGCAGCGTATTGATGGAAACTGGCCGAACTTTATCAAGTCCAACTCCCAAATGATCTAGATAGTCACGTACCTCGTTCGAAACATACTCCCCACAGACCTTGTGTCGAGGAAACGGGTCTTTTTCAATGACCAAAACACAATGTTTTTTCAAGGTTAAATCGAGGGCTGCGGTCAATCCGGCCAAACCGGCTCCGACAATGATAATGTCATAATGTTCCACTAACGAAAGATAGCGATTAAAACAAAGAATCCCGATGCAGTGGCGTCGGGATTACTAGTATATTCGAAAAACTGTTATTCTAGTTTCCCGTTTTGTCCTTGGCTTCTTCTTTAAGTTCTTCACTGGCTACAATGGCCAGCTCTACCCTTCGGTTCTTTGCTTTTCCTTCAGAGGTTTCGTTACTTTCTCGGGGTTGACTTTCACCGTACCATTTGGTAGTAAATCTCCCTGCGTCAATTCCCTTGGCAACCAAATACTTTGTTACCGATTCTGCTCGTTGTTGCGAAAGCTTCAAATTATAATCATCTGGTCCGGCACTATCGGTATGGCCTTCTACCAAAATATACGATTTTGGATATTCCTTGAAAATACCCGCCAATTTATCCAAGGTAGTAGCTGATGTTCCTTTGACTCCCGATTTGTTGGTATCAAAATAGACCCCAGCATCTTCATTGAAGATTACGTTAATACCTTCGCCGACCCGGGTTACCTCCGCACCAGGAATTTCTTCTTCGATACGTTCGGCCTGTCGATCCATACGATCACCAATATAGCCACCGGCCACACCGCCTACTACGGCTCCTATTATCGCGCCCAAGGCAGTATTATTTCCTTTACCGACATTATTGCCGAGAACACCTCCGATTACGGCACCACTGGTCGCACCCACGGTAGCTCCTCGTTGTTTATGACTTGAGTTTTTTACTGCCTTGCAGCTTGTTAGCAAAGCAAATGATAGTAGTACATAAAGACTTTTTCTTATTAGATTTTTCATGGGGATTTTATTTATGATTTTTTAGTAAAAGAATACACTATGTTGACCACTTTACCATCAACGGTGGCGTTCGACTTTAAGGTCATTTCGTTCTCCGTAAGATTGGTTATGTTCAAACGATAACCGAGTCCGCCGGAAATGTCCTTGTTCTTTTCATCGATCATTTTGAATTGTAGTTGACTGGAATAATTGGCAGAGGGCTCGACAACCGACCAACGGATAAAGCGATCACCGCCATTACATAATGTCGACGGAGCAATCGTGTATCTTCCGGTACTATTATTGTCCCTAAAGAACCATTCGCTGCCCTCGAAACAAATGTCTTCCGCATCGTTGAACAAAACAGATTTGAAGTTGCCTGTGGCATTTTCGTACGAAACATCGTTAAGGGTCCATGTGCCGCTCAAAAGATTTCGTTTGCCCCTAGCGTCTTTAGAAACGGAACATGAGGCGGTCAACATGACCAATGAAATAGCAATTAAAAGGTTTTTTCTCATCATTAATACTATTTGGGGTTTGATTATATACGATACTAATCGTGATTTCGATGTCCATGATAACGTTCGTATATCTTTTATATGACACAAAATGCAATCTTTATTTTTCGATTACGCGTGGAAAGAAATAAAATAATGACGCTATCACTAATAGGCCAGAAGTTCAAGCAAATCGTTCTCAAAACGTTGTTTTGGTAAGTAATTATCTTCCAAGGTTTTAGCAAATGGAATGGGGGTCTCTAAACTGGCTACGCGTTTTATGGGGCCATCCAGAGACTCAAAACAATGTTCGATGACCGAAGCGGAAATATCACCGGCTATTCCGCCAAAAAGGCTATCCTCTTGAAGAATAATAAGTTTGCCCGTCTTTTTTACGGATGAATAAATGGATTCCATATCCAAAGGCATCAAAGTTCGAAGATCAATAAGTTCTGCTGAAATCTCGGGATGCTTCTGTAAAGTTTCCAAAGCCCAATGTACGCCCGCTCCATAGGTAACAATGGTAATCGCTGTCCCTTTTTTCAGAATGCTGGCCTTTCCAAAAGGCAACGTATAATAGTCTGTGGGCACATCTTGATAGATACTGCGGTATAGACCTTTGTGTTCAAAAAACAGTACAGGGTTCGGGTCATTGATAGCGGTTGTGAGTAATCCCTTGGCATCAAACGGAAAAGCAGGGTATACCACCTTGAGTCCAGGAGTTTTGGTAAACCAAGCTTCATTGGTCTGGGAATGAAAAGGTCCGGCTCCTACTCCACCTCCACAGGGCATACGGATTACCACATCGGCCTTTTCGGCCCAACGATAATGAGATTTGGCCAAATAATTGACAATGGGATTAAAACCAGTACTCACAAAATCGGCGAACTGCATCTCCATCACGGCCTTCATGCCATTGATGGAAAGACCCATGGCCGCAGCAACTACCGCAGATTCACATATTGGTGTATTGCGAACCCTGTCTTTGCCAAAGGCCTCGACGAAACCATCGGTTATTTTAAAGACACCTCCATAATCGGCAATGTCTTGACCCATGATGACGAGATCGTCATGTTTTTCCATGGACTGTTTTAAACCCTGTGAAATAGCATCGACCAATCGTATGTTTTCTTTTTTATCACTTGGAGAAACCTCGTCGTATTCAAACGAATGGAATACCTCTGCCAATTCTTTGTTCAAATTCGGTTCAACCTCGGGTTCATCAAAGGCCAATTGTAGGTTCTCATCGATCTCGTGAATGATCTCCTTTTTGATTTCAACCTCTTTCGTCTCCGAAAGAATATTTTCATTACGCAAAAACTCCGAATAGTTTTCCAATGGATCTTTGGCGGCCCATTTATCCATTAATTCTTGGGGCACATATTTTGTGCCGCTGGCCTCTTCATGGCCCCGCATACGAAACGTATCGAAAATCAATAAAACCGGAGCGGGTTTTTGGCGAATTTGCTTGCAAATGGTATCGACCATACTATAAACCTCCAGGATATTGTTGCCGTCAATCGTATACGATTCCATTCCATACCCGATGCCCTTATCGGCTAGTTTTTTACAGGCATACTGTTCATTTGTTGGAGTTGAGAGACCATATCCGTTATTCTCTATGCAGAAAAGAACAGGCAAATTCCAGACGGATGCAATGTTCAAGGCCTCATGAAAGTCACCTTCGCTAGTACCACCTTCACCCGAAAAAACGGCAGTGACTTTTTTCCTGTTCTTAAGCATATCGGCCAGTGCAATGCCATCGGCCACTCCCAATTGCGGACCAAGATGCGAAATCATACCTATGATTTTGTAGTCTTGGGTCCCGAAGTGAAAACTTCGGTCCCGCCCTTTTGTAAATCCATTTTCTTTTCCCTGCCATTGCGCGAACAATCGGTCGAGAGGAATATTCCTAGTAGTAAAAACCCCTAAATTTCGATGCATCGGAAGTATGTATTCATCCTCCTCCAAGGCACTTGTTACGCCAACCGATATAGCTTCTTGACCAATACCGCTGAACCATTTTGAAATTTTGCCCTGTCTTAAAAGAATCAACATTTTTTCTTCTATCATCCGGGGTTTGAGCATCCTTTCATAGAGAGAAATTTGCGTTTTGGTATCGATACCCTTATTGTTGAATTGCATGAAGTATGTCTATTGTAACACCAAAAGTAACAAAAATGCGACCAATATCGATGCATTTTGACCTGCACCATACCCGTATATTTTACTAACTTTGAACAAACCCTAAATAGGAAGTCATGAGTGCCATACCCAGTGTAGATTTAACAGATTTTGTATCGGAAGACGAAGGAAGAAAAGAAAAATTCACCAAAGAAATCGGTAAAGCATTCGAAGAAATCGGTTTTGTTGCCCTAAGTGGACATTTTCTTTCCGAAGAACTGGTCGAGAATCTCTATGGCGAGATTAAAAAGTTTTTCGATTTACCGCAAGAAGTCAAGAACAACTATGAAATAGAAGGAATAGGAGGTCAAAGGGGATATACTTCGTTCGGGAAAGAACACGCTAAGGGAAGAAAAGAGGGCGATTTGAAAGAATTTTGGCACTTTGGACAATACGTAGAAAACGACCCGAAACTTGAGGCTGAATATCCTGATAATGTGATGGTTTCCGAACTCCCTAAATTCAATGAAGTTGGAAAGGAAACCTACAAAATGTTGGAGAAGACAGCAAAATATGTACTTCGTGCCTTAGCATTGCATCTAAATCTTGAGGAGAACTATTTTGATGAATATATCAAATATGGTAATTCCATCTTGCGTCCAATACATTACCCTCCTATTACCTCAGAACCCAAAAATGCGGTTCGGGCAGCGGCCCATGGTGATATCAATCTGATTACCCTGTTAATGGGCGCCCATGGAAGGGGCCTTCAAGTAAAAAATCATAAAGGGGAATGGGTCGATGCCATTGCACGGCCCGACCAATTGATGATTAATGTGGGCGACATGCTATCACGACTGACCAACAATAAATTAAAGTCCACTATCCACCAAGTCGTTAACCCACCACGAGAACTTTGGGGCACTTCGCGCTATTCCATTCCGTTTTTTATGCATCCCATTAGTGAGATGTCACTGAATTGCTTGGAGGAATGTGTAGATGCCGAACACCCCAAACAGTTTGAGGACATTACCGCAGGGGAATTTTTGCATGAGCGACTGATCGAGTTAGGGTTAATAAAGGCTTGATTTTACAATATCTCACCTTTTATATCTGCAATAATAAAGGAAGTTTATCGTTTTCATAATGATATCGATTTTAGTAATCGAACTGTAAAACCCTGAACAACTCCAATGAAAAACCTAGCGCTTTTTGTTATTTCATTTTTATTTCTTACCCATATCAATGCCCAAATCAATTTTGAACCTGCCTATTTCATTAATAACTCGGACGTTAAAACGAATTGTTTCATTCGAAATGTAGATTGGAAAAACAACCCAACAAGTTTTGAATACAAGCTTGACATAGATGGCGATTCAAGAATAGCTTCCATTTCAGATATTAAAGAATTTCATGTTAACAATGAATCCCGCTATGTACGGGCCATGGTAAGAATGAACCGTGCTACGGATAATAATAATGCTTTGGATAACCACAAAGATATAGTTTTCAAGGAGGAGGAAGTTTTTCTAAAAACACTTATTGAGGGTGATGCCCTACTCTACTATTTTGAAGATAATAATTTAAGACGGTTTTTTTATCAGGTCCACGGTTCAGTAATAGAGCCACTGATTTATAAAAGATATCGAAAATCTCTTACCGAAATAGCAAGCATCAATACTTTCAGGCAGCAGTTATGGAACCAACTGAAATGTGATGCAATATCAAGGAATTTTGTGAACTCGGTTAGCTACAAAATCGACGACCTGATCGACCTTTTTGAAAAATATAATGAATGTAAGATCCCGAGCTACGCCAATGATAAAAAAATTAAGACAAACCTTGGGTTCAATTTGTCCGTACGTCCAGGGCTCGACTATACCTCCCTTTCAATTACTAATACCAATTCAAGAACCAGAAATGTTGATTTTGATTCAGAAATCAATTTTAGATTGGGAGTTGAACTGGAAGGTATCTTACCCTTTAACAAAAATAAATGGAGCACGTTTATCGAACCTACCTTTCATTCCTTTTCCTCAGAAAAGCAAACGGAACCGACGGCGTTCAACTCGAACACGAGCCTAGCAACCGTTAATTATAAGTCAATCGAGATTCCCATGGGTTTTAGGCATTATATGTTCCTGAACGATAACGCCAAGCTTTTTGCAAACGTTGGTTATGTTGTGGATATTCCTTTAAATGCAAGTGTTGCGTACAAAAGTAATTTTGGTACTACTATTGTCGAATTTGGTTCAAATGGTAGTTTTGTTTTCGGACTTGGGTTCAAGTATAACAACAAAATAGGTGTTGAAGCAAGATATATAGGAAAGCGGGAAATTTTCGGTAACGGGGCTTTCGTCTCCTACTTTTCAGATTATCAGGGATATTCCCTTATTTTTGGATATACATTATTCTAAACATGGATTTAAAAGATCAACTCAAAAATTTATTTCCAGAACATATTTCAGAAGAACAGGAAGCTCCGGCGCCGAAAAGCGATATTTGGTTACAGGAAGAACCTATAGTTTGTAAATACGAAAAGCGAAAGGGGAAACCGATTACCATTTTGGAAAACTATAATGGTACCGATGCTGATTTTAAGAAATTGGCCAAGGAGCTCAAAACCAAACTAAGTGTTGGAGGCACCTTTAAGGACGGTAAAATAATTATCCAAGGAGATTATCGAGACCGCATTATGGCCCTTTTGCAAGAAAAAGGATTTTCAACAAAGCGCGTAGGCGGATAGGTAGAACGATATTGCGTAAATCAAAAAGAAAGGGTTGCGCACTTTTCTGTTAATTTTTTTTGTTTTTTTCGATTAAGTGTTACTTTTAAAAGCTAAACTACAAACACCCTCGCCCATGAGTTCTCTTTTGCACATTACCAACGGTGATAATTTTACGGAAAAACTCAAAAATTTAAATTTAAAGGGGGATATTATTACATGGCGTGAAATGTTATGTGAGGGCAAGACAGAGACCAATGTTGGTAGTGAATCCTTTTGGAAAACCCGCTTCGAATTCCTTAACAAGAACTACAAGGTCACCAAATCCATCTTTATTGAAAAGACGTTAAAGGAGTACCGATCCTTATGTAATCATAAACAACAAGATCAAATCGTTCTCTGGTTCGAATATGACCTATTTTGTCAGGTTAATATGTTGGCCGTGCTCAGTTGGTTAAAAGCTAATCGAAAATATGCCGAAATTTCTTTGGTTTGTAGCGGTAAAGAAGATGACACGGACAAATTGTATGGTTTGGGTGAGCTAAGCGATGAGCAGTTGCTAAAACTATACGAAAACCGTACCGTCTTGACCCAAGATGATGTTGAATATGCCGACTATGTTTGGCAACTCTATTGTAGCGACAACCCTATACGGTTAGAGAACCTTCAAGACTTCGGTCAGTTTCAGTTTGAATATCTTTCCGAAGCGGTAAAAGCGCACCTTCATCGATTTCCTACGATAAAAAATGGTTTGAACGCTTTGGAGAACAGTGTATTGGACTATTCTTTATCTAAAAAACCGAAATCAAAAGTAGAATTGCTCGGGGGACTGCTAAAGAATCAGGGCAATTATGGTTTTGGAGATACCCAGTTCGAAAGAATTCTTACTACGTTAAAACCATTATATACCTCATTTAATCCAGTTAAGTTATCCAGAAAAGGAAAGGCCGTTTTAGAAGGAAAAACAAACTACTACTCCACTATTCGAGAAAATGATGCCTACTTGGGCGGCGCACTCAAATACAACTACCTCTACAACACCGATTCGAACAGAATATTAAAACTATAATATGCGGCTTGGGCCTTCGGAGCTTATCTTAAATGCTGACGGCAGTATTTATCATCTCAACTTGTTACCCGAAGACGTCGCCGATACGATTATTACTGTGGGTGACCCTGACCGCGTTGCAGATGTTTCAAAATATTTTGATTCCATCATACTAATAAAGGAAAAACGGGAATTTCATACCCATACCGGAATACTAAATGGAAGACGCCTTACTGTTATTTCAACCGGTATAGGAACAGACAATATCGATATCGTACTGAACGAACTTGACGCCTTGGCAAACATTGATTTTAAGGAAAGAACCGTAAAGAAAAATCATATACGATTACGTATTGTCAGAATCGGGACCTCCGGTGCAATTCAACCTGAAATTCCGGTCGATTCTTTCTTATTGAGCGAATATGCCATTGGACTGGATGGACTTCTCCATTTTTATAAAAGTGATTCGGTACAGGAAAAATTTATCTCAGATAAGTTTATTGAGCATGCGGGATGGAGGGTTGAAAAAGCAGCTCCGTATGTCGTAAAATGTGATGAAGAATTGGCCGGAATTTTTAGTTCAAATCATATACGATTTGGGGTGACCGCAACAAACGCTGGTTTTTACGGCCCGCAAGGTAGAAAGTTAAGACTGTCTCCCGACAATGACCGAATGAATCAAAACCTTAACTCTTTTGTCTACGAGAATATGAAAATTACCAATTTAGAAATGGAGACAGCGGGAATTTATGGGCTGGCAAAACTTATGGGGCACCAAGCGATTTCCCTGAATTGTATTCTGGCCAATCGTGCTACAGGTATATTTTCTAAAAACCCTTCAAAATCCACAGAAGAACTTATTAAATTTACCTTGGACAAGTTAACTTCTTAAATTTTCAATCCCAAAATCCGTCTTTACAATTCCTGAATTTCAAAAATAGCAATTGGAATTTGGAATTTGTTTTTTGGAATTTACTATTCTTGTATGAGGTTTTCATAATCCGAATTTCTAATTATTACAAGCAAGTTGATCCATGAAAAAGGTAAAAATAGTCGGTGTACCCGAACATTTTAATCTACCCTGGCATATGGCCATCGAAGAAGGAGCTTTTGAAGAACGCGGCATCGATTTGCAATGGAAAGACATTGCTGAAGGTACGGGAAAGATGTGCCAAATGCTCATGGACCAGGAGGCCGACTTGGCCATAATCCTTACCGAGGGCATTGTCAAGAGTATTACGGAGGGAAATCCTGTAAAAATTGTTCAGGAGTATATTGCCTCTCCCCTACTATGGGGCATTCATGTTGGGGCAAAAAGCAACTTTAATTCCATTACTGATTTGGAAAACACTAGGGCAGCCATTAGCCGCTTTGGAAGTGGAAGCCATCTTATGGCCTATGTCAATGCCCAAAATCAGGGTTGGAATACCAAAAATCTCGAATTCAAGGTAATCAATAACCTAAATGGGGCTGTCGATGCTTTGACAAAAAGCGATGCGGATTACTTCATGTGGGAACACTTTACGACCAAACCTTTGGTCGACCAGGTCGTTTTTAGAAGAATCGATGACTGCCCCACGCCATGGCCTTGTTTCGTAATTGCCGGCACCGATCGTTTTTTATCGAAGGATTCGGGAGTTTTAACACATATTCTAGACGTCATCAATACCTACACTTCAGAGTTCAAGCAAATACCGAGTATCGACCGAACTTTGGCCAATCGCTACGGTCAAAGGTTGATAGACATTCAAGAATGGTTATCGTTGACCCGATGGAGCCAAGAAAGATTAGATCCCCAAGTACTGAATTTGGTGCAGGAGACACTACTAGACCTTACATTGATTAAGAAAAAGTTAAATCTTGAAGAAATTTTAGCATTTTTTAGCACCTAAGGTCTTGACAACAATTTGGTCGTTTTTTAAATTAAGATATGAAATCAAAAAATATCTCAACGTAATGAAGGCCAAATCATTAGATTTTATTTTTGTTTTTATAATAGTGCTCATGACCGGGTTTACTTCCTCAGTACGCTCACAAACCAAATACGCCTTGATGATTGACAGAAATATTCGTTTCGAGGCAATCGATATCACAAGTGAATACCAACCCAGATTAGTAATGGGTGTCGAGCAGGCACTTGAATTTCAACAGACCGTCGCGAGGTTTTTAGTAAAAAAGAAAGCCGTTGAAAGTGATACAACACTTTCACCAATGGCGAAATACAACCTTTTAAAACGAATATCAAGTAAGGAAACCTTGGAAATGGGTCAAGTTTTGGAATCGTACCGATGGCGCGAATATATGCGGATCAAAAGTGAGATTCAGCCCGTACCTGTACCCTACTCACTTCGAGAAGACTTAATAGCTCAAGACGAACCTACCATTGAATAGGTATTTTCCCTTGGTTTTTTAAAAGTGTATTTGTCTGACTAAAATGTTTGTTGCCAAACCAAAACCCCCGATTGGCACTTAGTGGCGAAGGATGGCCTGAGGTCAATATATGGTGCTTGGTTTTATCGATCAATGCGGACTTCTTCTTGGCAAATCCGCCCCATAGCATGAATATAAGATTCTTTTTTTCTTTTGAAAGCTTTCGGATTATGGCATCGGTAAAAGTTTCCCATCCCTTGTTTTGATGGCTACCTGCCTGGTGAGCACGAACAGTCAATGTGGCATTCAATAAAAGTACGCCCTGGTCGGCCCAACGCTCTAAATTGCCACTTTTAGGATATGGTACACCTAGATCTGACTCTATTTCCTTAAAAATATTGATTAAAGAAGGTGGATGCGGTATTCCATCCTTTACCGAAAAACAGAGTCCGTTAGCCTGATTTGGGCCATGGTACGGATCTTGCCCTATAATGACCACCTGGGTCTTGTCGAAGGGCGAATGCTCAAAAGCCGAAAAGATGTCCTTCCCTTTTGGATAGCAGGTATTTCGGCTATATTCTTCCTTTACAAAATCCGCCAGATCTGTAAAGTACGGTTTTTCAAATTCGGAAATCAATTGTGATTTCCAGCTTTCATTAATGTTTACCTGCATTTGATTCAATTCAACACTTATAATTCAAAAATAAAGGATTGTTTGTAAAAACGTAGAGGTTCATCCGTTTCGTTTCTTTGTTGTCTTCAATTAAAAATAAGCTTCAGGGCTTATAAGTATACATTATAAGCTTATATACTTATAAACATACATTATAAGCTTAAAAGCTTATAATATTTTTATATATTTGTACCATGTATTTCCAAACATAGACATGAAAAAAGCAGTAATTTCAGGTGATATCGTAGCATTTACAAGTTTGTCAGAGCACAACAAAGAACTGGCAGAATACCATATTCGACTGCTCTTGCAGGAGCTTGCCTCCAAATACGACTGCTATGCCCGGTTGGTCAAGGGCGATTATATCGAATGTGTTGTACCAAATCCGGAGGATGCCCTGACAGTTGCCCTATTGATAAAGACAAAAATAAAGTCGATTCCTATTAGATCGGAAAAGAAAAGAGATAACAGAGTGCAGTACTTCGAGAACTATGGCATCCGCCTTGCCATTGGATATGGCACCCTGCAACGTTTTGACACAGAAAAAGGAATCATCGACGGTGAAGCGATCTATATGTCAGGGCGAAAAATAAACGAAGAGGATACACATACGATGGACCGTATAAGCATAAAGAACACCTTATTCTTTGTTTCTAAGGACGAGCTGCTAAATACCAGTTTGGAGTCCATGTTGTTACTTCTCGATTTTGTGATGAACAAGGCGACCGCCCGGCAATCAGAGGTGCTGTATTATAAACTACTGGGCAATAACGAAGAAGCAATAGCCAAAAAATTGGGCATATCTCAACCAGCGGTCAATCAGCACTCGAATAGCGCAGGTTGGAACGCCATTGAAAAAGCCGTTCAATACTTTCACGAAACCCTTAAAAATCTTTAGATGGATAGCTATCAATTACTACTACTGCAATTTATGGCCCACTTGCTTACGGATTATACCTTTCAGACCGACAAGAGTGCCGCCAGCAAGAATAAAAAAGGTTTTAGAAGCAAATACCTTAAATGGCATGTATTGATTATGTTCACGACCTCATGGATACTTTCCTTTCAACCTACCTTTGTTTTGGGAGCGCTCATAATTGCCGGCACCCATTGGGTTATTGACGGCATAAAACCAAAAATTAACCAAAACAAATATTTGGGTCGCCATGCTTTTTTTATCGACCAAGGTTTGCATTTATCAATAATTGGACTCGTGGTATATTTTTATATTTCTTACTTTCAATTAGATACATTATTCAATATAAAGTTTAACTCTAAATATTTGATTTTGATAATTGCCTACCTTTTTTGTGGAAAACCTGCCAATATTCTTATCAAGGAAATTTTCAAAGCATCAAGAATAAAGTTCCAGGGCATGAACAAAGAAGAACTGCCTAACGCGGGAAGACTCATCGGTATCATCGAAAGATGGCTGGTACTCACCTTTATACTGATCAATCAATTCAGTGCCGTAGGCTTTTTGATTGCTGCAAAATCGATTTTACGGTACAGGGATGGCGATAAAATTTTCAGCAAGACCGAATATGTGCTTATTGGCACCTTGTTGAGTTTCGGAATTGCAATCGGGGTAGGAATTTTAATTGACTGGCCTATATCGACCGATAGCTGAACCGTTAGTTCAATGTGTTGGCAACACTATTCAAATTGAAGATAGGCCAATTGACTTTTTAAAAGCTTCTTATCGTCGATGCGCTTTTTCAGTATTTCGATATATTCTAGATCCTCTTCATTATTGTCGTATTCATAGGCTTTTGAAGCCCAAGACAACGCTTCGTCCAAGTTTTCGTCTCTCTCGCTAAGCACCGCTAAGTTATGGCAACTTCTTCGGCGTATTTTTGCATCTTGATGTTCCGCATCCAATTCCAATAATTTTCTGGCTCCCGCCCAATCCTCTTTTTCTAAAAGTTCAGTTGCCAAAACAAGATTGTCCGTGCCCTTTAGGTAATACTCCCTAGAAACACTGTTCTTAAAAGGTAATAATCGCTGTCCGTATTGACTTCCGTTTGTTCGACTTTGTTGCATCAAGGTTTCTTTTCTATCTCCAATTGCCTGATATGCGGCCACGGCATCTTTACCCTTGCCAGTGGATGTAATTTGGTCATTGAAAACAATCTCATCGATGACCTGCCTATTTTTGGGATAATATATGCGCCACCCGTTCTCTATCAAAGTTTCAAGGGTAATCTCTTGCGCCTTTACCTTGCCTTGGTCTCGAATCAAATTTCGGTCTAACATCGATGTCTTTTTTACCGATACCTTTGTGTCGGTTTCATAGAATGCCATTGCAAAAACTGCATCAACGTTATTTTTTGTGCACAAAGACTCGATGTTGGACCAAGGAATACCACTGGGGTTTGATTGAAAATCTGAGGCTTCACCTGATTCCTGTTCCAACATTTTTACTTCCTCAAAACGATTGTCTTTTAACAATTCATCGAAGAGTCCATTTATAGCGGCATCCTTACCTTTTTTGGTCAGCCACCTCTCTTGGGCTACTACTAAACGGTTCATCCCGTTTGTTTCACCTTCCATATCCGTGGTGACTTCATTATTGGAAATTAAGCCTATTCTTTTGATTTGGTCTGAAAGTGTTATAGGCGAAGGTTCGGTGGTATGAAGTACAATCACTTTCGTCGAGCCACAACTGGCAAGCATCACAAGACCTATTACAGCCGAATAAAAACCAAGGTTTTTCATGATAGATAGGTTAAGTCTATCTAAAAAACATTTTTAGGATTAATTTATTGTCTTAAATACCTAAAATATAATGATTTAACTCATTTTTAAAAAAGGGTATATGAAGATTTACGAGTTCATAAAATAATATAATTACAGTCCAAGTCGCCTTTTTGAACTCTAGGAAAATTGAGGTTTTTCGGCTAACTTCGTTATCGAAGATAATAAGGAACTAAAACTTCTCATACCTCAATGACAGCGAAACCCATTAAATTTAAGTATTTCGCTCTCAATCCATACCTTTGCCATCGATTTTAATTTTTAGATGGGCAAAATACATCAAAAGACACTTCAAGACCTTGAATTTCCGACGGTATTGCAACAGCTTGCGGCACGTTGCAACACCGAATTGGGAAAGGTTCGCGCTTTGGAAATTGTCCCGCTTTCAGACTCCGAAGCTATTTTACAGGCATTGGGTCAAACCACGGAATACCTTTCTTCTTTGGTGAGTGAAAATCGTATTCCCAATCATGGTTTCGATGACATAGCCAGGGATTTAAAACTGTTGCGCATCGAGAATACCACTTTGGAAATAAGTGGATTTAAAAGAATTGCCTCCATTTGTAATACGGTTGCCGCCCATAAAAAGTTCTTTAAAAAATTCAAGGAATATTATCCGTTGCTTTTTACGGCCTCCGAGGAAATTGAATCGAATACCGAAATTCCTAAACGAATCGATGCCGTAGTCGACCGCTTTGGGGAAGTCAAGGATAGGGCCTCCGATTCCCTTTTTCAAATCAGAAGGCAAATGAACCAGGTGAAAGGGAAAATCGGTCAAAGCTTTGCTTTGGCACTAAATACTTATAATGGCTCGGATTATCTCGACGATATTCGGGAATCCGTCGTCGAGAACCGTCGCGTTTTAGCCGTAAAGGCGATGTACCGAAAAAAAATAAAGGGTTCCGTTATGGGAACTTCAAAAACTGGCAGTATCGTCTACATCGAACCCGAAGCGACCTTAAAATATAGCAGGGAACTCAATAACTTGGAATTCGATGAGAAGGAAGAGGTACAACGAATTTTAAATGAACTAACGACACACATAAGACCCTATGCCCCACTTCTGGGCCGTTTTCAAGAATTTCTGACTCAAATCGATATTACCGCCGCAAAGGCAAAATATGCGTCCGATACCAATTCATTGCTTCCTGAAATCAATGCGGAAAAGCGATTATATTTTAGGGACGCCTTTCATCCGTTATTATTTTTGAGCAACAAGTTAAAAAATGAAAAAACCTATCCGCAGACGATAGAATTGCATCCCGAAAACAGGATTATTGTTATCTCCGGACCGAATGCAGGAGGAAAGAGCATTACCTTAAAAACGATTGGGTTGCTTCAAGTAATGCTTCAATCAGGACTCTTAATTCCCGTCCACGAAAGAAGTTCGGTGTGTTTTTTCGATACTATTTTAACGGATATAGGCGATAATCAGTCCATCGAAAACCATTTAAGCACCTACAGTTACCGGTTGAAGAACATGAACAGTTTCTTACGGAAATGTGACGAGGACACCCTTTTCTTGATCGACGAATTCGGAACCGGAAGCGACCCGGAACTAGGTGGTGCCTTGGCCGAAGCTTTTCTAGAAGTCTTTTACGAACGTGGCGCTTATGGTGTTATTACCACCCATTATGCCAATCTTAAAGCCTTGGCCGACGAGTTGCCCCATACCACGAATGCGAACATGCTTTTTAATGGAAAAACCTTGGAACCGACCTTTCAACTCGTTTTGGGCGAAGCGGGTAGTTCGTTCACTTTTGAGGTGGCACAGAAGAACGGCATCCCCTATTCACTTA
>CAYGPR010000046.1:0-32890 GCA_964351985.1 uncultured Maribacter sp.
GAATTTATTCCGAGAATGGATTTTTTGAACTCTTTTCTTTTGATTTGCTAGCGGGAAGTCAAGAAAATTTACTTGCCGATAAGTTTAACATTGTAATCACAGAAGAATTGGCCTTTAAGCTATTCGGAACGACGCATGATGTAGTTGGTAAATCGATAGAATTTGACGGGAAAGAACAGTTTAAGATTTCTGGCCTAGTTGCATCCATTCCATCAAATTCATCCATACAATTTGATTTCATAATACCGTTATCGCTATACGAGGAACATACTGGCCTAGAACTTAATTGGGGCGAAAATGTAGTTAAAGGTTATCTTCTAGTTCAGAAAGGTATCTCGGTCAATCAACTCAATCGTAAAATGTTGAATTGGTTGGAAGAGCAGGAAGTTGATATAAGCAAAACAGTAATTTTTACTAGACGCTTTTCCGATGGATATTTACATGGAAATTATGAAAATGGTATTCAAAAGGGCGGTAGAATAGATTATGTAAAGCTCTTTATTATCATTGGTATTGTAATATTATTGATTGCATGTATCAACTTTATAAGTTTGTCCACGGCAATTGCAGTAAATAGGAAAAAAGAAGGTGGAATCAAAAAGGTTCTGGGTGTTCAAAGAAAATCCATCATTTTTCAACATCTTGGAGAATCAACTCTATTGGCCCTTCTTTCTTTTTTTGTTTCACTTGTAGTCGTGGTTTTGTTTTTACCAACATTCAATGAAATAGCCGACAAGGAAATTGCATTACATTTTAACTACGACTTGGTACTGCCGTTTTTACTTATTGTACTGGTAACGGGAGTACTTGCAGGAATTTATCCGGCTATTTATATCTCTAGTTTTAAACCGGCCGAAATCCTATCGAATAAGATTTCAGGAATGGGTGGGACTGAGTGGATCAGAAAAGGATTGGTCATTACACAATTTGCCACATCAATCATATTGGTGGTATTTACAATAGTAGTCTATTACCAATTCTCTATGATACAAAATAGAAACTTAGGTTATGACAAAAACAATGTCCTGTACTTTGAAATGGATGGCGAAGTTATAAATAAGCGGGAAACATTTCTTTCAGAATTACGAGATATTCCAGGTGTTGCCAAGGCTTCCAGTGTTTTTATATTTAAGGATAACCCTTTAGGAAATGATATGGTAACCAATGATATAAGTTGGCCAACCAAGTCGGCGGATGAGAGTTTATTGATTGAATACAGAGTTGTAAATTATGACTTTATCGAAGTATTGGGAATGGAAATTGTAAATGGCCGATCATTTCTGAAGAGTTAAGATCACCTAACTCTGATGAGTTTGAGGTCGTAATAAATGAAGCCGCCGTAAACGCGATGGGCTTAAAAAATCCTGTTGGTCAGAAAATTAATATCTGGGGAGCAGATAGGGTTGTTATCGGAGTAGCGAAAGATTATTCCGAATCTATTTATGATGGCAAGGTCAAGCCAATGATATTTATGTATACGATAAACCGTGGGTTTGGTGCTTTCAATACAATTATGGTAAAGCTCGACAACAAAATTGACGTGTCGGAAACTCTTAATGGAATTAAATCATTTCACAATAATTTCAATCCCAACTTCCCATTCGACTATAAATTTCTCGATCAAGATTTTCAGCTCTTATATGCATCGGAACGAAAGCTTTCCATATTGTCAAGATATTTTGCGGTCCTGGCGATTATTATTTCCTGCTTGGGTTTATTTGGACTAACAACATTTACCGTAAACAAACGGAAAAGGGAGATTGGTATCAGAAAAGTAATGGGGTCTAGTGGATTACAAGTTATTTTATTGTTGTTTAAGGATGTTTCAAAACTGGTAATTGTTACTTTGCTAATTGGTATTCCAATTTGTTATTATTTTATCAGAAATTGGCTTGAGAATTTTGCGGTCCGAATTGATTTAGAACCTTGGTATTTCATAGCAACAGGAGCGTTATTTTTTGTCTTAATGATTCTTGCTTCTGGGTTTCAAGTTATCAAGACGTTATCAATCAGCCCCTCGGAAACGCTGAGAAATGAAACCTAAATTCATACTTCTTTTTAACTTAATAAAGTACTTTTTCTGTTAGACCAGCTTTGGCATATTAAAATCTTTATTCAATGGCGTCTTGAAAAAAGTTAACGTTCTCAGATTTTTAATTGGTCAATGGTGTTTTTGATAATTTTTATATTCATTAGAGCATATAGAAAATACAATAAATCATTCCCAGATTGAAACCGGAATGGCATAGAATTGCTCCTAAGATTGATCCGGAATAGACTCTGGAGACAAAGAAAAAAATACTGGTGATGAACATTCCTATTACCCAAATAAATGTTGGCAATACCAAAAAATCCCAATTGCCTGCTATAAAAACTAACCCAAAGTGAGAAATATGGGTAAGAGCGAATGCCGAACTATCGACAATGGAAGCTTTCTTATCTCCAATTGATTTCGCAAAGCTTGAATGTACAATTCCCCTGAAGAACAGTTCTTCGCCAACGGGGCTGAAAATCATTCCCGTAACGGCCATTATCAAGAATAGCCCAACTTTATCATCTTTGCCGATTCCGGGAGGGATATTATAAGACCGCCCTATGTAATTGTACCAGTTGTTGAAAGTATCTCCGTATAAATAATCTCCTAAAAAGAAAAAAAGCAAACTAAGTATTAGACCTATGGCAAAACCAATTAACAGCCATCGGTAATTCTTCGGCTTTGTCATCCCGATTTCTTTCAAACCTTTTCTGGTCAAGAAAATAAAGGGAGCAATTGCCGAGACCACCATTACCAAACCTATGTAGAAATAACTCTGTGTAGCATTTGCATCTAGGACTAGTGCAAATCGAGGAATACAAACCACCAGAATCAAAAAGAGTCCGAATTTCCAATTAAATTTGAAGAGCTTGCTCCATATCGGTCTAAGAATATTCTCCATACATGGTTGAAATTGGCTTGTGAAATTAGAAAAAACTAGTACTACAAATAGTATGTTGTTTTAGGGAATTGGACCAGGGCTTTCATCGGATACAGTCTTAGCACCTTTATTTTATTATTTTCATTTGTTCGAATGCCTTAAAAGTCACATCCTTTCTAATCATAGGAAACATATCCATATCAAATTGTTGGTTAGGTTCAACGTTTGTCGCGAAAAAATATGTTTTGTTTTGGGCTTCGACATATCCAACGAACCAACCATTGTTATTTCCATTTCTGATTGACCAGCCTGTTTTTCCGCTAAGTTTGTAGTTATCATTATCTTCTATTACCATCATTCTTTTCATTATTGACTCTGTTCGTTCAGAAATCGGTAGTTCAGATTTATAGAACCTCTTTAAAAAGTCTATTTGTTGAAATTGATTAATTCGAGATTCGCCTTCAAGCCAGAATAAATCAATATTCGCTGAATCAACTTCCATATTCCCATATTCAAGTTTGTCAAGATATTCAGTCATTTTTTTAACTCCAATTTTTCTTGCTACTTCTTGATAGCAAGGGACACAAGAAAAATGAAAAGCTTCTCGAAAGATTAAATCCTGCTCCCAGTTCTTAAGCATTCTTTTTTCTCCGTTCCATTTGAAAAGTGTACTATCGTTTTCTATTGTTCCTGTTTCAAGTGCAATAATTGAATTGGTAATTTTAAATGTAGAAGCTGGTATTTTCCCTTTTTTAGTCCACTCGTAGTCATTAGAATAGTACTTATTGTCTATAAAGTCATAGACTAAAATTGAACCTTCGACATCTGCAGAATCAAGAATATTTTGGAATTCAGGAACTATTATTTCACGGTCAATCGCTTTCCCCTCTTTTTTGTTTTGGACGGTCTTCTTTCCTGTGCACGAAAAGAAGAAAATTACCATTGATGCGACATAAAATATTTTCATCTTGTTGTATTGGTGCTAATAAGTCAATATAACTATTAGCCAATTTAGGGATAAACGGTTAATGATTTTATTCAGCTTATACAAGCTATAGGTTAAATTTGAAGGAGTTTCGTAAAACGGCTACTTTTCAGGATGGTTTAAGAAAATAAAAGATGTGCCTTTTAAAGTTGCGTTTAGCAGTCTTTATCTATTAGTTCCATATACCCACTTTTTAAAGAAAGCGTCGAGTTCGCGACCCGTTGATTCCTCCATCGCATTTTGAAAATCACGGGTATTGACTGACCCACCAAAAAACTTTTTACTATAGAATTTTATGCCGTCCCAAAAGTCCTTTTCTCCCAATTCCATTCTAAGAAGATGAATGACATAGGCTCCCTTAAAATAAACGAGATTCCGATCTTCTCTTGTGGGATTCGACCAATCGGCAAATACCAAGGCCTTATCTTTACCCTCTTCCTTGATTGATTCATAAACCTTCCGATAAGAATGTATATCAGATTCGTATTTGTCCTTCCCAAATTTATGCTCGTTGAAGGCAGCCGACATAAATGTCGTAATCCCCTCGTTCAACCAAAAATGATTCCAGCTCTCACAGGTAATCATGTTTCCCCACCATTGATGTGCCAATTCATGGGATATAAGATTTGTTTCTGTACTGTCTTTCATTACTAACCTACCGTATGATTCTTTTAAAACCGAAAATCCCGACATTTCTTGATAATGATTTCCGATTAGTACTTGAGAATATTCATGCTGTATCAGAGATACTCCTGATTTTTCTTCGAAAAAATCAATCATTTCCCCCGTAGGTCGGAAAATTATTTTAAGTTCCTCCGGAGTATAAGTTGAAGAGTAATAATCTAGTGAGATTTCCTTATAAACTTCTTGCGATTTGTTAAAGGAACCTATTGCAAACCCGTAAGAATAGGATGGAGATTCATAGTCCTGAACCCATGAATATTGCATTCTTATGCCCTTATCGGCTGTATGGATCAAGACACCGCTTGCGACACATTGTTTGTCGGCTGGAATCGATAACGCAATTTTAAATTTAGCCCTGTCACTAGGGGAATCGTTGCAGACCATCCATTGACTGGTCGAAAAAACGGTACATACTTCTTGACTTTTTGGAAGGAAGACAAGACCATGTGAAGGACTACCAGAATACGTTATTTTAATATGGTTCTCTTTCTCGTTCCTGCTATCTAAGGATATTATTACCTTTTTATTTTTTTGAACATAGTTGGCAACGTTCTTGCCTGCCACCTCTGTGATTTGAAGACTTCCACAATCAAAAACAACCTCTTTTGCGTCTGGAGGAATCAGAAAATCGATATCGACAGTCCCCAAAAAACTTTCATTTTTGATGTCCACATCTAGCTCTAATTCATAACTTAAGACATTAGGGATATTTGCTTCAGATGTCGTTTGGGAAAATAGGGTCAAGCCCGGAGAGCTGGTTAAAAATATGATAACTATACTTATCGTTTTGTAGATGGGCATTTTGCTAGTTTGATACGCCATTTTGATAAAATCGTTTTGTAGATTTCATTGTCTCAATATGTGATACCAATTTAAGTCTTTTTGAAATAGCACTTTAATGGCATAAAACAATCATTAACAATGACGGATTTAGAAAAATTCGTAGTGTGCCATAAAATGTTCCCTAACAGGACAAAGGGTTCCCCTCAAATAGATTAATACTTTATTTTCCTTTTTCTCCAAAAACTAGAACCTAGTATTCTCTTCCTCCCCAGAAGATTTACGTTGATAATTCGACTTTGTCAACTTTCCGAAATTGTAGGTAGCTACAAACCTAAAATATTGTGTATTGTTGATGCGGTCGAACAGAATCAACGTATTCCCAAGCTGATAGTTTCCATCGGGCTTATTGGTCTGGAATATGTCATTGGCTACCAATTGAAGTTTTAAGGAGTTGTTGAAAAAATCCTTTTCCAGGCCTAAAGTAATCTCGGCCTGGTTTTTCCTAAAGTAGATACCATCATAACGATTGCTCAAGTACCACACGATCAATTGTAATTTCAATCCTTCAAATACGGTAAATTTATTATTGGTGTATAGATACGCCTGTGGCCTTGTTTCCTTAAAACCAAATGACGATCGGGTATCGATCAGTTTGTTGTAGCTGACGGTAATTGTGTTCATAGAAGTCCACCAGTTGGTATGTATGGGCAAGATCAAGTTTGCAAAAATGTCATGTTGTTTATCGCTATTGAGACGTTGAAGTATATAGCTTTTTGAATCTTCGCCCTGAACCGCCCCTCCCGTAATGGGGTCGATTGTATAGTTATAGCCTAATTTTAAGGTAAGGTTTCGAAAGTTCGCACCTATTTCAAAAGCATGAATTTTTTCAGGGACAATGTTTGGATTTCCCTGAATCGATGTAAAAGCATCCTGATAGACAATAGAGGGATTTAAAGATTCATATCTAGGTCGTGCTATCCTTGAAGCATAAGAGGCGAAGAATGATTTGTTTTCATTTAAGGTTATTCCCAAAGAAGCATTCGGGAATAGATTGAAGTAGCTGTTTTCTAAGGCTCCATCCAAATTATCGGTTGCTAGATCATATTCGGTCAGTTCGCTCCGGAGGCCAAGGCTATAATTGACCTTCTCCGATGCATTGCTTTTATAATTTATATACGCTCCATAAATCTTTTCGTTATATTCAAAATCCCTTGATAGGGTTTCATCCAAAGTGAAATTAACGTCGTTGGGGGAAACCAGGAAATCGGAATTGGAGGTATTACTTACGCTTCCGAATTTGATTCCAACTTCCAATTGGCTTTGTTTTGATAATGCCTTGGTATAATCCAGTTGTGCGCTTAAAATAGGAATTTCACGGTCTACAAGATTCTTCAATGTTCGGTTCGATACTTGACCTTGTTCAATTGATTCTTCATCGATGGTATCATCTATTCTTGTTTTGTAAAGGGAATATTGACCTCCGAGATACAATGACGAGCCTAATGTATCCAATGCTTGTAAATAGTTTAGAACAATGGCATTTTGTGTCGTAAGGTCATCTTTATTGACTATACTTTTAAACTGTTCCAATTCTTCGTTGAAAGTGATGGTGTTATTGCTGCTTTCCGTGCCGCCAAGATTATTGGTAAGACCATTATAGGCAATGGAAAAATAGCTGTCCTTGGAGAAATTATACTGGATGCCCATTCCGTAATTCCCAAAATAATCCTGATTTCTAACCCAATCCGTAGTGATATCCGAATTGAAAAGGTCTCCTTCTTCGGATCTGTTCCTCGTGGTATTCAACAAAAAGCGATAGGCACCGAGTTGCATGCCATAGTTTCCAGTTATCGAAATACGATTTTTTCTATAATCCAAACTCAAATTGGTACTGGTGTTGGTCGGCGAGAATTCGGAAGCACTGACATTTTGACTAAACATTCCTTTTACTCCCTCCAATGCAGAAGTGCTTGTAATTATGTTGATGACCGCCTGCCCTTCGGCATCGTATTTGGCCGAAGGGTTCGATATGATTTCAATATTCTTGATTTCGGATGCCTGTACGTTCGATAATTGTTCGGTCAAAATGCGCTGACCATTTAAATAAATGATAGCCGTTCCTTTCCCGAAAATCGAAATGCCTTCATCATCTACAAATACGTTCGGCGAGCGTGATAAAATCTCCTGAACGGAGTTGCTGGTTGCAAGTATGGTGTTCTCCACATTTACTTGCACCGTTCCATCGGTTCTGGTTTCGAATAATGGAAGATTGGCGACCAATACGACTTCTTCCAGTTCGTTTTGCGCTTTCTCCACAACTATGTCCCCCAAATCAATAGTTCCTGTTCCTTTGTATTCAATAGCGATAAAGGTATCTTGAAATTCCAATGAGGTAAGTTTTAACAATACCTTCTCGGCATTTATATCCATTAGTTCAAACTTCCCTTCGAAAAAACTGGTCCCTTTGATAATGGTCGAATCTTTAAGGGAGATGATAAGGGCATTTCCCAATAGTACCTCTTTATCCATATTGATAACATTTCCTGAAATCGATGTTATCAACTGTGCGTTCGATTTAGTTTGTATGGAGATGAGAAGAATAAATATTATTGCGGTTTTTAGGAGATTGCCCATCGTTTGTTTTTTTAAAACTACCCATAGGCATTAAAGGTTTTTGGAAAAGTAGACGAATATCGGATTCTCGTCTATGGACAAGAGTTTTGACGTTTGTAGCTGGTTTTGTACTGTTCGTAGGCTGTACCTAAGGTTTCGTAGACAATACCTTTGGAAAAGGACTTTAAAGGTTAATTTTATGGCTTGACCCGATGAACAGACTATTCAAATATTTCGAGGATCCCGTTTTAAAACACCTATTGTTTTGGATAGCTGTGTATTTATACTTCGTCTTGTCGGTAAACAATATAAGCCTCTATGGCAGCTACAGACACATCTTCGAGTCGTATGGGCTGATCGTATTGGCACAAATCGTTGTTGCCTATGTCTGCATTTATGTTCTGATGCCCAAATTTCTAAATCGAAAAAAAACAGGTCTTTTTGTCTTTTGGATGTTGATTCTATTGATTTCCGTGTTTTCAATATATCAAGCTGTCAAGATGTTTTATTTTGATGTTGAATACTTTGATTCGTACAACGAGATCCAAAAGGATTACGCCGTAGAACCATTCTGGAAAAGATTGACCTATTTTTCCGTTTTTCTGAGTAAAAGCATTTTATACCTTACGCCTACTGCCTTGTTGTTAATGGCCCGTTTTTATAAGAACCAGCAAAAGTTCCTTAAGCTGAACGAGCAAAAGAAAATAGCGGAACTTACGGCCTTGCGAAATCAGCTGAACCCGCACTTTTTGTTCAATACCCTGAACAACCTTTACGCATTGGCATTGGAGAAATCGGATAAGACCCCCGAGGTTATCGAACGACTTTCGGATATTTTGGATTATATCCTGTACCGTTGCAAGGAGAATTATGTGCCTGTACAAAAGGAAATTGAGCTTATCGAGAACTATCTTTCATTGGAAAAAATAAGGTATGGAAATAGGGTCAAGGTAAATTTCGACCATACGGTTGAACCCCAAGTGAAGATTGCGCCCCTTCTTTTATTGACATTTGTTGAAAATGCTTTTAAACACGGCGTCGCCCAAGAATTGAAAAAGGCCGAAATCAATATCTCCTTAACAACGGATAAAACACATTTGTTATTTTTAATTTGCAATACTAAACCAAATAACGCTATCGAAAAGAATCCGGAAAATGAAGAACCATTGGGACTTAAAAACGTAAAACAGCAATTAGAATTATTATATCCGAATTCACATGAATTGACCATTAACGACAAGGAGCATAGCTATGAAGCTGCATTAAAACTAAAGCGAAAATGATTTACAAATGCGTAATCGTCGATGATGAAGGACTTGCAAGGGGACTCATTAAAAACCATTTGGCCCAACTTGATAATTTTGAGTTGGTCGCTTCTTGTGCTAGTGCCATTGAAGCCAGTAAGGTTCTTAAAAATGAGAAAGTAGACCTGCTATTTTTGGATATCGAAATGCCTGTTTTGAAGGGCACGGATTTCTTCAAAAACCTAATTTACAAGCCAAAAGTAATTTTCACTACGGCTTATCGGGAATTTGCTTTGGATGGTTTTGAACTGAACGCCGTTGATTATCTATTAAAACCTATTTCCTTTGCTCGTTTTTTCAAGGCCATAGAGAAATTTTTGGAGCAAATTCAAGCTCCAATGACTATGACAGCAATTACAGAGCCAAATAGAGATGATTTTATTTTTGTTCGAAAAGATAGAAAACAGGTCAAGATGTTTTTTGATGATATACTGTATGTTGAAAGCGTAAAGGACTATATCAAGATTATAACCCAAGATGGTAACCACCTAATTAAACAAAGCCTAACGTCCTTTTTAGAGAATCTGGATGATAGGTTTCTGCGAACACACCGTTCTTACCTAGTGAACCTTAATAAAATAACGGCTTACACAAAACAGGATGTTGAGATTGGTATATTGGAAATCCCGATCGGTCAAAGTTACAAGTCTTCAGTGCTTGAGTTTCTCGGGGTGCTAAAAAAGTAAAGAGTTTCATTTTCAACAGCCTTCCAATTCATGATGACTTTAACTTCCCAATTGAGCGGTCTTTTGAATACACTAGAAAAGATTATAAAAGTGGTCATTATTTACAGCAAACATTTATGATAGTTGTACTATATTAAGTTGGTCACATGACCAAGAGCATCAATCTATAGTTCCTATTGAATTCTCAAATCTCTAAAATTCCCTTTCGAATTGTTTCCTACCCAAAACCCAATTTTGTCCGATGAAGTTGTCGAAAGTCTCCTTGCCTGCATCAATAATTTTCGGGAATCGTTATCCTTCACAATAATCTTATCATTTTCGACGGTCAATGTAATCGAAAACCAATCATCCGGCGAAGGCGGGTCTATGAATTCTGCTTCAAACTCTCCCGTATTTTCAGTCCGCAACTTCTTCCAAGAATAGTTCGGTTCGAAAACATACTGGATTCCGTGCTCTCGTCTAATCTTCTCTGGAGATTCAAAATTGAAGGGACGGAAGTAGATTGCCTCATACGTGGAGTCGTTTTGAATATTGAACGCAAAACCTACAAAGCTTTTTCCGGGATTGTTCTCGCCTTTGATATCTAACTGTATAGTACCGGTTGTAAAGGATATATTTTCCAATATGGCCATTCCACCACCCTCTGCGGCATTCAGTTCCAACGCTCTCCCCGTAAAGGAGACTTCACGGTTAACGTTTCGTACGCCTTCCTTTGTTGGGGTTATCGATTTTTGTGCGGTACATCCCATTAAGAGGAAGAACGATAAGCCACCGATTAGATAGTTCTTAAACTTAAAATCTGATTTCATAATTTCCTATTTTTTACATTATTACAAAAGTAAAAATCGCATCTTCATAGAAGGTGGCTTTGGCTAGCCCCATAGGGGTAGACATTGGCCAATGTTTTCATCCGAGAAACCTTTCCGGCCTAATGTATAAACAAGGTCCCTGGAGTCAAAGAATTCGCATACAGGCATAGCCGTCAGAACATGAACACCTGCCAAGCGGGTAAATTTTTTCAAGGTAAATTAAAACGAATTTATTAGTCCTTTGGGTAAAGGTATATATCAAAATGAAATACATACATAGACTATTCCACAGATATTCCCTCAAGTTTTTCCAATTTCGCAATAAACCCCCAGTTGAACTTTTGACGATTATCCGCTGAAAGCATGAAAATCAATTGATTTTTGCCTTTCTTCAAATTCAGTTCCACACTTTCGTCATCAACAAAAACCCTACCCTCTTCTCCTTTTTCAGGAGGCGGTTGAAAGTTCATCCCCGTATCAAAGAGAATTTTGGAATTTAAAATAATGACCAAATGGTCGGCATAATCGAAATTGAGCTTTACGGTTCTATCGGAATCAGATCGTATATCACAAGTTAGCGCAACTGTTTTGGTCATATCATCATAGAATCTACTGATATTGATAAGACCATCATTGTCTGCACGAATCGGTTTGAATTTGCCTTTATTCCTAAGTAATGAATCAACTTGCGATACAAAATTTACCGAGTCTTTCATAAACATTTCCGATACGTTCCATTGAGTTAAATAACTAGGAGAAATGCTTTTTCCGTTCGGGTTGTTTTTTTGCTTGCCGTTAGGTTTAATTTCAGATATTGAAAACTCGCTAAAATGAACTTGGTCAAAATCGCTGATTAAACTTACAGTGCCTTCTTTCGGTTCGCGCTTTAAATTTTCCACTACAAAGGTTGGAGCATCCATATTTTCAATATAAACGGACATTTTATCCTCTAAAACCTCAACTTTCGTGTGGATCCAAGTACGAATATCCAAAAAGACTATTGAATCATCCGATTTTTCAAAAAGCAACCCTGTTTTAGTTTGAGGGTCATAAATATATTTTGTGGTCTCATCTGCAAAATCTATTAGGGATTCTTCTGAGTACGATATTCCTACTCCTGCCAAGGCTTCTAATAGTTTCTTGCTTGCCTTTCCTTTGATTAGTTCGCATTCAAATGAAAGTGGCAAAGAGGCCACTTGTTCTTGCGGAAATGTGGCCTTTCCCTCATATTTGGGGTAATTATAAAGCTGCCAAGGTAAGCTCCCATTAAATATTGGCACATATTGTAGAGCGTCCCTTTTTGTGCTCATCGGTACTCTCAAATATAGGTATTCAAAATTTTTGTTGTCAATTGCCCTAAAACCCATACCCGGAAAGTTACCGTTACAATAAAATTCCATCACAAAGTTTTTGATTTCTTTGTCCTTCAGGTATGCGGTCTGACTTGCTTCCAATTGCAAGGCTTGCTTTCCCTTGTATTCCAAGCTTTTGATTTCCGATGTAGAGCCATCGGCATTTTCGACAATCCAATTTTCTGAAGTAAAAGGAAATTCTTGGGCTTTGTTATTTTGCTTATTGGTTTGTCCATAGGAAAATTGAAAAAGACCAATGCCTAGGATTAGAAAAATGTTAATACTTGCTTTCATAATAAAAATCTATTTTTGATGGATACAAATTGATGATTCCCAAAGTTATCGTCACAATCCTATTAATAAGAAGATTTACTTGTTCATCTCTGTTCAAGTCTGTTCATGACACATGTACCATTTTAAATGGAGAATTTTAAAGAACATATCGCCCATTGCTTTGAACTAATCGAGCAAAAGCTATCGAGAGGTTCGTGCGATACTTGGAACACGAATGATTTTAAATTTCTTAGCGAATCCATTCAGGAAGAAACAGGTACGCTATTAAGTGTTTCTACACTTAAACGGCTTAGCGGAAGAGTCAATTATACATCCAGGCCAAATAGCACTACTTTAAATGCGCTGGCCAAATATGTCGGTTTTGAGGATTGGAGGACTTTTCTGGGTAGCAATAATCACAAAGAAGTTCCGACGGATAAAAATCGGAAAGAGAAGAAGTTGCCCAAATATATGATTCCGTTATCGTTGTTAGGTATAGTACTGATATTCTCGATTTTTTTGATTTACAAGAAAGAAAATATAACGTATCAGCCTAAAGATTTTGCCTTTAACGGGAAGTCGGTCACCACGGGATTGCCAAATTCAGTAGTTTTCGAATATAATGCTTTGGCGGCTGATGAAAACGCTAAGATAGAGATACAACAAGATTGGGATGAACGAAAGCGGGTAACTGTTGATAAGGAAGATAGTGTCTCAACCAGTATTTATTATCGGCCGGGCTTTTTTAAGTCTAAACTGGTCGTTGACAATACTATTGTTGCGGAAAAGAACATTTTTATTCCGACCAAAGGATGGTTAGGAGTAATCGAATCTGATTCGATACCGATCTATTTGAATGACAAAGATTTCACAAAGGACAACAGCCTTCAGATTACACCGGAATCATTGGCTCAATATGGTGTAGATCCAACTACCGGTATAACCTCGGTTGGGTTCTATCAAGTAAAGGACTTTGGTAATTTATATATAGATGAATTTGAAATGTCCACAGTGCTACGAAATGAATTCAGGTCAGGAGCGAGTGTTTGTCAACGTGCCCAAGTAATGGTAATGCACGAAGATGGGCCTATCAGTCTTATGCTTTCGGATAAGGGATGCATTTCAGAAATTGCTTTGTTTGCATTCGGTCAACAGATAGACGGCAAGAAAACCGATCTTTCAGATTTTGGAGTCAATTTTTCCGATTACGTGGAACTAAAATGCATTTCAGAAAATAAAAAACTTAAAATATTTTTGGATGCTAAGTTGGTTTATTCATTTGATGTACCCGAAATGCCCAGTAAGATTATTGGTATTTCTGTCTTCTTCGAAGGGGCGGGCTCTATTAAAAGTGTTGAGTTCAAAAAGAATCATAATTTGGTTTATACTTCTGGCTTTTAAAATTTCAGATCCGGGTAATGCTTCAATTTAAATATAGAAAATCCGAATATTTCTTTTTAAGGCTAGGGAAGAAATGATTAGATTTTTGGTATTCTGTTATTTCCACAGCTCGAAATGGTGACAAAACGCCGAAAAAAACCAAATTTGTACATTAATAATCTTTTTAAACTAGAGCCTTTTTAATCCATTTTTGGCTTGAAGCCTTTCGCCTTATTCAAGAACGAATTCAGTTTGTCCCTGTTGAGATACTCCCCTCTATAGACAACCGCCTTTATGTCTTGAGTATTTTCAATATCCACCAATGGATTATGTTTTAATAAAAGGAAATCGGCTTTCATGCCTACCTCAATTGAACCAAATGATTTTTGAAGGTCTAGAAACTCAGCTGAATGTAAAGTTGCAGCTTGGATGGCTTCAAGTGGCGTTAAACCGGCCTTGACCAGTTCCATTAGCTCATCATGAACACCAAATCCAGGGTATACAAAACTATCGCCGCCATCTGTACCAGCGATTATTCTAACACCTGCATCATGGGCTTTACCCGTTATTTCTAACCCTTTGCGATAAAATTTCATAAAAGCATCCCTTCCATATTTTGTAGAATCTATAGCTACAACACGGTTGGCATCAATCTTCCATGAATCCAATAAAAATTTAGGGATGTACTGATTTCTATTATCATTTATAAACTCAATGTTGTCTGCAAAGGCTTCCATTCTTCTAGTTAGGTGCGTAGGGACATACCAAGTCTTGTTTTTTATCATCACCTGAAAAATTTTCTGACATTTCTTTTCCTCAAATTGGTCAACCATCTCATGCATTATACCTATTGGAGGATCTTGGGATTTTGCTGACTTCCGGAAAGACTTAGCTCCGGGAAAACAATCAAAAAGAAAATCCCTAGCATGCTCAAGACTTCTGAGCCCTTTTGTCGATGCTTCGGAGATGGTCATTCTAAGTGGAATATGCCCGCCTACTGGAATATTGTGTTTATTGGCTTCATGCATTACCCGATTATATGCCTTAGGAGACAAGCCAGTATAAACTTTTATGAGGTCGATTTTTTGCTCATAGAACGTTTCGACCATTCGTTTAATTTCATTTTTTGTATACTCATGATCACTTGGCGAATTAAGTTGGAAGCTACTTAAGGACAAAAACCGTGGTCCATCCAAAGTACCCATCTCGATTTCTTTTTGCCATTCACGCATTTGTTCCAAACAAACCGGTCCCTGATCGTCGGTCTCACAGCTTGATTTCATTTCACGGACTCCCGTAACCCCATTGGCCATAAATAGAGGCATCATCCAATCGGTGATTATCTCGGGAGGTAGTTTATTACCACGTAAGTGTGCATGCATATCCCATAGCCCGGGAATTATAAAACTTCCTTTAGCATCTATAATCTTAGAAAAATCAATTATGTCAAGTTCTTTAGTGGGTAAAATTGCTTTTATCTTTCCATCGGAAACTAGAATAGAACGGTCAGAAAGAATTTGACCGTTCTTCACGTTGATAATGTTTACATTTTGTAATAGAAATGTTGTTTCTAATTGGCTTATCGCATTGTCTGGTTTCTGGGCATCTATGTTTTGAGAAAAGGATGCTATTGTTACTGTGAATAGCATTATAATTAGGATTCGTTCCCTGAAGGTTCCGTTCAATTTGTTCATCTTGTAGTGAATTAAGTTTCCCAATGAACCTCTTGGCTCATTTGCTATTTGACAAGATGACTTTGAAAAAGGTTACAAAATAAATAGGGATTTCAAATCGACTTACGCTCAATACAATTAGTGGTGACATAAATCGGCCTTTTTATGGGGCTCCAAAGATGACCCCCTTTGGTGCGTATAAGTTGGATATATCATTAATTATATATCCCTATATTAGTTAATAACTATATTCGCTTACCCCTCATTATGAAATTTCAATATGCCATTTCAAAAAGGAACGAATGAAATTAAAAAATCAAAAGACATTAAAAATTATCATAGGCTGTCATTATTTAATGAGTTTGGTTTTACTTCTTTTGATATTTTCTTGTTCGGAAGAGAGAAATAATTGGGAAGGAATATGGCATACTAAAATAGAATATATCCCTGACCACTATTCAAATTTTGATTTAGAATTATATAAGGGATTCTTAAATGGGGAATGGAGGGGTCGCTATGAAGCAGAAGAGTTACTGGACTCTGGGGAAATTCCAAATGTAAAAGTGGCAAACCTTAACATTGAGATGGATTTTGGCCATGGCCAAATATTCAAAGGGAAATTATCCAATGATAAACGTTCTCTGGAAGGAATATTTTATGATGCCAATAGAAAAAATGATACTTTAAAATTTGTTAAGGTAAATGATTGGACTTCCGAAATGCCCGCAAAAATTGATGAAAATGGTGATGCAATAGAACATTGGAACTACAGAATCCCTGAACCATTAGATGATGACTGGAATATAGCCAGCTTGGAAAGCTCAAATATTTCTCAAAAACCACTGAATGAATTGTTTCAGAAAGTATTTGATGGGAAATATAAAGGATTAGATGCGGTTTTAATCGCCCATAATGGTAAACTTGTACTTGAGGAGTATTTTCATTTAGGTTCAAAAAACAGATTACATACTATCCAATCTTGTACCAAAAGTGTGACTTCACTATTGATGGGGATTGCACATGATAATAATCTAATAGGTGACATAGGCCAACCAATTCAGAACTTTTTTATCAAATACTTGGATTCTCTAAACACAAATATTTGGCCTGTCAGTCTTAAAGATGCACTCACAATGTCCGCTGGATTGGACTGGAATGAATGGGATGTTCCCATATCAGACCCGGAAAATGATGTAATAAGAATGTTACTCAGTCAAGATATGTACGATTTTGTATTGAAACGGAATATTGCCAACGGAGCTCGACCAGGAGAAAAGTTCGAGTACAACAGTGGCCTCTCGGTACTGCTCGGAGGTGTAATACTCGATGCTACTGGAATGCCTGCCGATAAATATGCCGAAGAAACATTATTCAAACAATTGGGAATCAAACAATATAATTGGTTTTCGCTAACCGACGAAGTTCATACAGGTGGTGGACTCTGGTTACGTCCTGAGGATTTTCTGAAAATTGGCCAATTAGTACTTGACAAAGGAAAATGGAATGAACAGCAGATAATTTCAGAATCTTGGATAGAAGAATCTACGGCATTTCATCTACCAAGCAGGGAAAATAGTGGTTACGGTTATCAATGGTGGCGAGGTGAATTGAATGTAAATGAAACAAAATTCCCTACAATTTGGGCAGAGGGCTACGGTGGACAATTTTTATTTGTAGTTCCTGATTTGGACCTTGTAACGTTGTTCCTACATCATAATCCAAAAGATTTGGAGTTAAGTCACACTATGGCTTGGAAAGAAATGGAAAAATTTATTGTTCCTGCTGTTCTGTCCAATTGAATCGTAAATGACTTTTAATACCCAAATATATTACCAAAATAAAAACGAGGGGTTACACAACCTCCTATGAAAAGCCCTAGTCCAGTTCTCTAAAGGAGAGTTTTATGTACTTTACAGTCAGACAAATTTGAATTGATTCTATCCGGAAACGACTAGGCTTTGTTATTGAGAAGACTGTAGGTATGATTCAGTTTTAAAATGTAATTTAAAGCGAGAAAGAACAAAACAGTACTTATCAAAAAAATTGGAGTTCTGTCAACTTCTAAGCCAATAGCGAATAGATTGACTCCCGATTTTAGAAATTTGTAAGAGGTTAAACTTACTGCTAAGATTGCTAAGACCAATACTGAAAATGTTAGTGTAAAATTCCACACAAAAGGTTTTTTAGCCGCTGTTTCAACTACAAGACGCCGCATCAATTTGTCCGTAAAATCGTCCGAGGTTTCAACAATACTTTTTTGCAGTAAATCCCTGGTTTTCTCCTCGTTCATAATAAATCGTTTATTTCTTTCCCTAAAATTTTTGTGAGTTCTTGATTCAAGTTGTTCCGGCCCCGATGAAGGTCGACCTTTATTTTGGAACTCTTAAATCCTGTAATATTTTCGATTTCCTTAATCTTCAAATCACATAGATAGAACAACCTAAGGATTAATGCTTCGTCGGTTCGGAGTCGCTTTAGGGCTACTTGAATGAATTTTTTTTGGTTCTGCGCTTTAAAGATGTCCAGAGCATTGTTTCCACCTGGGTCTTCCAAACTTACCTGAGAAAGAACGGTGTGATTTTTATGCTTTTTCAATTCGTTATAACTTGTATTTATCACAATACGGTATAACCATGTGGAGAATGCAGCTTTGAAATTAAAAGTGTCTATTTTTTCAAACACCTTTATAAAAGCATCCTGTAAAACATCCTCCGCTTTATCCTCGTCCTTCAATATAGAACAGGCCAAGGAAAGTGATACGTCTTTATACTTGTCGACAAGTCTTCTAAAAGCAATCGTATCTCCTTCTTTTATTCTATTGATTAAAAGTGTATCGCTATTTGAGTTTTCAAGACCCAAGCTTTCTTCTTATGAAATGTGCAGCGATCAAACCGATGCTCCCGAATATGAGTATCGTCCCCCAAACCAACAGATCCATTGTGTCCTCGGATAATTCCATTGTAGTAAAGATTGATGATACCATTAGGCCTATCCCGAGGCCAATAACTATACTTCCTATGTCAAGGTACTTCAATTTAGCATTTGAAGGTTTAAGGGGCAGACCCTTGTCTATCATTGCTTTTTTTATCATGTACGTATACCGGGCAATTATAAAGACAATGGTTACGATGCCGGTGAGCATTGCCAATCCCATGAGCAAATCTTGTGTTGATTCCATAATTTTATATTAAAACTGTTTTTCTATTAAGTTACCTATTTTCATCAAAAAAGGAATCGCTTTGTCGGAATTGGTCATAAAGACTATTCCATAATTGATTTCCGGCATGAACATGGCATAGGCTTGAAAATCGTGATTGTTGCCGGTATGCAAGTGTATGGTTCCGTTCGGTGTAATCCTTTGAGCGAAGCCGAGGCCCCATCCGGTTTGCCCCGTTTCTAATTTCAATGGATTGTCTTCCTTAAAATGTACATGCTCTTTCAACATGTCATCAAATGATTTTTTACCAAGACCTTCTCGCTTTAGCATGGCAACGATGAATTTGGCATACGAAACGGCTTCGGTATGCAAACTGTAGGCCGAGCCAAATCTTTTTCCATCATATTGTGCATTATCGGTCGGGCCGTTCTCGTCATGTCCGTAGACCTTATGTTTTTTTATTTTATTGTCTAGGAGGTAATATAATGTTTCCGACTTTAGTTGTTCCGTTACTTCTTTTTTAAAGATTTCGTCTAAGCCATTATGGTCGGTTCCATTGATTTTTGCGACTACTTCTGCCAAATATTGATACCCCTCCCCGGAATAGTTAAACTCGCTACCTGGAGTGAACTTTAGGTTCAACTCCCCTTCCTCGTTATCCAGATTTCTCCAGTTCGGCAGACCCGACGTATGCGATAGCACCATCCTAGCGGTGATTGATTTATATCTTTCGTCTTTTTCTATTTCGGGAAAGGGCAAGTACTGGTACAAAGGTCTGTCCAAATCCAAGATACCTTTCTCTACTTGCTTCATTACGAAATAGGCGAAAAGGGGTTTCGATAGGGAAGCGGCCTCAAAAATACTCTCCTTTGTAACCGGAGCCTTGGTCTTTGTATTCGAAACTCCAAAAACATTATTATATACTATTTCCGAATCATTTATAATGGCGAGCGAAAGACCTGGCATACCGATAGAGTCCATTATCATTTTAATTTGACCGTCCAGTTGCGATACTTTAATTGACTTACCACTAATGGTCTTTATATATTTTGGATTGGTTTGAGCAAAAGATGCTATCGTCGCCGTGAATAGCGTTATAATTAATATGCGTTCCCTAAGGTTTCTTTTCAATTTATTCATCTTGTTGTGAATTAAGTTTCCCAATGAACTTCTTGGTTCATTTGCTATTTGACAAGATGACTTTGAAAAAGGTTACAAAATAAAAACTGGATTTAACTCAACCTACTTTTCTATACAATTCGTAGTCCTATAAATCGGCCGGCCATGAAATGAAACAAGTTTGGAAAATGACGAGAGTCCCTTTATGGTTCTATTATGGGACAATCGAACTTACTTCCTTTTGGTGTATAAAGCTTTCCTGAGATAATAACTCAAAGAAACAAACCACAAAGACCATCCCAAATAAAGAAGCCTCTGAATAGCACCAAAATATTCATTTGTGAGTTCCGGGAATGAACGCATAGCTAAAATTATTGTTGGAATGAGCATAATCACAAAACAGATGATCGATATTAACCTAAGGCCGATTAATTGTTTTTTCCGCCACAAGATCATTGCCAACAAGGGTCCCATAACGACAAGTATGATACTATTGCCAACCAAGGCTCTCATACTGTTCAGTTCGGGGTAAAGTGCCAAGATAAGCATAGAGGGAATGACAAAAATTATGAATAGCACAGGCAGGAAATTGATTTCTAGTTTCTTGCAACTACTATATAGACCCAATATAAAAGGTATGGTAAATAATGTAATTATCAATTGAATAATTGCCATGAATGTACCAGAATTGCTATAAAAGGAGTTTAAAACGATAATGTTTTGTTTCAAGTGATTATAACCTCCATAAAGGAAACCCGCAATCAGGGTTCCAAACCAAAATACTGCTGGAATCACATAGCCAAGTGAAAGTAGTTTTTCAGTATATAAAAATGTTCCGAATTTTAATCGTATTACCAAAAAACCTATCAGAAAAATAAACAAAGCCATAAGGCCAAGAAATTTTCTGTTGATTGAAATCGCAAAGGGCTGGTTGTGATAAATTCGCAAAACATGATCAAGGATTTGTTCCTTTCCATAGTTAATCCCGTTGGTTGTATAGGCAATAGCCATACTATCTTGAGGATAATAGGTCAGACTTGATTCGGAGGCAATATATCCGCCTGTATGTCCAAAACCCATTGTATCTTCGAACGGCATTCGGAAGATTCCCAAACCATAGCCTTCGCCTTGAGTCATTTTGGCCAAACTACTTTGCGATATTAGATTTCCCTTAAATAACTCTTCTATGAATTTGGTCATATCCGAAGGAGTTGAGACAATACTCCCGGCGGCTCCTGGAATAGGTCCGCTAAAGTCCCCTTCGTCAACCTTTAACCATTTCTTCTCAAATTGATATGAAAAGGCTTTGTTCTCTACATTATCCAATGCCCCAACCCCAAAAAAAGTGTTAGAAAGGCCGATTCTTGAAGAAATCCTATTCGTAAGTGCAATACCATATGGTTCTCCATCCAAATCTTCAATTATATATCCTAAAAGCAAGTAATTGGAATTACTGTAGTCAAACTTTTCATCGGGCTGGAAATCCGAATTGAACCGAGCTATGTTCTTTACTATTGTATCTCGAGAATCTCCTTCAATGGCTGGAGGGGCTTCTACTTGCTCTTGTGTAAAATCATGGATTCCGCTTCTGTGACCAAGCATATCTTCAATTGTTATAATTCCTGAATTTTGAATTTCCGGGAAAAACCGTTTCAACTTCGTTTCCAATGTAAGTTTTCCCTCTTCCACCAATTGCAAAATCATTGTGGCGGTGTAGGTCTTGGTTATAGACCATATTCGATACTTCGTTTCGGTGTCGGCCATTATTTTTTCTTCATCTGTGAAATATCGATAGCCAATTGCCCGGCTGTATAATATCTTATCGTTTTTTGAAATGGTAATGCTCCCCATGGCTTCATTTCTTTCTTCCAAAGAATCAAATAGCCTATCAAGTTTATTGGTGTCCAATTCCTGACCATAGACCTTTTCAAAGGAAATTGTAATGGCTGAGATGCTTAAAAAAAGGGCAATAGAATTCCGGGCCCATTTCTGAGCAATTTTGATTTTTTTCATTTTTTCGATTATTTGTTACTGAATACTCAGATTGCGAACTTGTATGCTATAAAGGAAAAAACACCTTCCAAATTTTATGGTTTTAGTTTTTCAATTCCATTTTTATACGATTCTCCAATCGGAATTTCATATGTGCCTATCCATATATCCGATTTTTGGATTTTTGAGATGTACTTTTTGCCTACAATATACGATCGGTGGACTCTCATAAAATCTAAGGAGGGCAACAGGTCTTCGGTTTCCTTCATGGTATGTCGTGTAACGATGTTTTGCTCTTTCAGTACATACTTAACATAGTTTCCCGTACCCTCGATGTATAGGATATCATCCAAATCTATCTTAACGAGTTCATAACCGCTTCTAATAAAAATGGTAGAATCCGTTTGCACAGCAGCTTGGGCTTTCTTTCTCAGTTCAATTTGCTCATTGACCCTATTGCAGGCCATTATAAACCTAGTAAGTGAAAATGGTTTCAGCAGGTAGTCGATCGCGTTCAGTTCAAAACTTTGAACGGCATGTTCGCTATATGCTGTGGTAAATATTATCAGAGGTGGGTTTGAAATCGATTTCAAAAAATCCAGCCCTGAAATATCAGGCATTTTGATGTCCAGAAATATTAAGTCTATGTCATTTCTTTGCAAAAAATCCATTGCTTCAAAAGCATCCGTAAAGCATCCGAGCAGATCGAGAAAAATTATCTTTTCCGAAAAGTTTTTGATTACTTCCAAGGCAATCGGTTCATCATCAATGGCTACGGCTCTAAGCATGGTTTGTATTTTTAAATCGAATAATTAGCTTGGCGTTGAATTCATTTCCCTGCGCCCCAAAAGACAACTCGTGTCCGGTTGGATAAATCAGTTTTAGACGTTCTTTCACATTTTGAAGTCCGATACCCGATTCTTCCTTTTCAATATCGTTTTCCCTTTGAATATGAATGCTATTGCAAACCGTAAAAAGGATGCGATTTTCGTTGCATTGGAGCTTTATTCTTATCCATGATTTCTTTTGTAGGCTAATACCATGTTTAAAGGCGTTTTCCACAAAGGGTATCAATAGCATAGGGGCAATTTGTTGATCGGAACATTGTTCGTCTATATGCTCTTCTATTGCAATTTCCGAGGAGGTCTGCGTCCGAAGCTTTTGAAGGGATAGATAATTTTTAAGATATTCGATTTCCTTACTTAACGAAATTTGATCCTGAAGGTTTTCGTGGAGCATGAACCGCATCATATCCCCAAGTTTTTGGATTCCTTCGGCTGTATTTTCCGATTTCTCGTTCAAAGCCGTACCATATAATGTATTCAGGGCGTTGAACAAAAAATGTGGATTGATCTGTGATTTTAGAAATTGCAGGTCGGCCTTTGATTTTTCCAACACTTTTTGAACTCCCCGCAACTGTAATATTTTATCTTTTCGCTGTTGGAAGATTATCCATGTTATCGGAGTTACCAGCAACAATAATACTAACCATGCAATGAATAAATTGACCGGTCTCAAACCTATGTTTCTTGCAAAGAATACCATAGGAATCATTGCTACGATTGCCGATAGGACAAGTCCTCCGATAACTTTTAGATTAAGGAAAGAATTGTCTCCTTTTGATGGAAAAAGCCAATATGTATTTACCATGAACAAAATAAAAATCGAAAGTATCATGACAAGGTACACGCTAACATGCTGAATAACCTCAAAAATGGATAGGAAGAAGATTATTAAAATGAAAGCGAACAAAAATGCCGTTGCTTGATTACTTATTAGAACAATGTAAGGTTTTCTGGTTCTGACTTTGCTTATTGCGTAAACAAGGATTTCACGGCATCCAAAGTATATTAGGTAGATGAGATATAGGAAAAACATACTTATGGCTGTCATACCGGAGCTCGTAAATAGCAAATGTCTGGCTATAAACCTTTCGTTTGATATAGCCATCAAACGAAATACACCGTCTTCAAGACTTCTAGGGCTTGCATAATAGATTGTTACCCAACCAACGATAATGAGCAGTCCGCCGATTAGGATTAATAACGCAAAAATCACGAGGGCTTTTGTTAGCTTGGAACCTTTTGATGAAGATGAATACATACTTGTAACCAAAGGTGTGATTTTCCAGTAGATAAATAAATAACAGAGAAATGGAAATAGAATTTGGGTCAATTGGGGTAATAAAATATTCAGGTAGTAATTAAAGCTGTTGCCATTTTCTTTAAAGGGAGTGGCATAAATTAGCTGTATTTCAGCTGCACTAAGTCTAAAGGACTGTATCGAGTAGAGCAATACTCCGAATAGAGTTATTAGAGTTACCAACACAATTTCATGCTCCCTTATTCTCAACTTCATTGGAATTAATTTTACACAAGTTTAGGGCTTACTATAATATAATTCCTTGAAATGTGATGAAACCCGTTGAAAATGTGATTAAATTTTAAAATGTGTAGAGCTCAGGTTTGAGTCCTCCAAAAAGGCTGTCAAAAGAAAATATTCAGAAAATGACATTACTTCCTGAGTTGTTTTCCCAAGTCCCTGCGGAAGTTAAAAAACCTTCCGCTCCAAGACTTCCCGAGCGGACACGCTTTGCTGGTCCGCATTCGGGGTCTTTCCGCTTCAGGTTTTCTAACCTCCTCGGAACCGCGCATAAATACAAACACGCGAAGAAAAATCGCCTGTTTGCCTTTATCTTGCAGCCGCACATGTACTGATATATACGATTGGTCTTTTCAAAACGTTATCTTTATGTAGGCATATATACTGTTTTCATGAAAAGCACTTATCTGACGATTCTTGTTTTGTTTATTTCTGTACTATCTTCTTGTAACAAGGATGATGATACTGTTTCGGCATCTGATAGGGGTCAGGCCATATTAGGGCAATGGAAATATGTATCGATTATGACCGACAAAGCTGTTGATATTAATGGAGATGGAACCGTCAATATAGATCTTTTCAACACGCAAGAAATTCGCCAATGCATTAAAGACAATCTCACTTTCTTTACGGAAAGGGGAGAAAATGAAAAAGGCGACTATAGTATCAATGATAATGGTTTGGCTTGCGAGGAAGACGGCCAATTTACAAATATAGAAGAAGACCGTTACGAATTGATAAATAACAGCACTATCCGCTTTGATGTGCGGAATGAAATGCGCATCATCGAAATGACCCAAACAGAGCTTGTTGTTGAAACCGACGATAATCTAGGCGATGAGGATGTTATCGTTACAATTACCTACTCCAAGAACTAAATTGCTTTATCGTTCAATATCAAACCCTGATAATATTCCCCGTAACTTTTTCGCTCCATTGCCCGTTGGTATCCAACACTCGTACTTCATATCGCTGATCTTGGTATTTTAACTTGCCCTCACTAGGTTCTTCCTCCAAAAGGAAAAACCGTTCAACACCAGAACCTGCCGCGTCATCATAATTGAACAATCGGGTTTCCCATCTTCTATCAAATCGATTGTATATTCGAATTTCTACCTGTTGCAATGTCGCTCCATTATATGCCTCCGAACAGTTGGAGTCAAAACAGGTGTATATTCTGACTTGATAATCACATCCATTAAGGCCTCCGCAACTTACATTATGCTTTTCCCCCTTTGCGGCCACTTTTGGTTTTTTGAACATGGTAACCGATTCATTTGCGGTCTGCGAAATACCTGTTGAATTTTCCACCCGGAAATCAATACTAAAATTTTCATCCGTAAGCGGGTAGAACTGCATGGAGGTTGATCCATAGTCCATGGGAATAACCTCCCCTTCTCGGTAAATAGTACCTTTATAAACTATGTACCCTGCGCTTGCATCATTAAATGTAAATGTCAGCTCATAGGTAACGGAAGGGTCATGACCTGTACTTGCGTTCGTAACAAAATTAAAAGGAAATGGTTGATCCTCGTATTTGTCGATTGAAGATTGGCTTGCATTGAAGTCGAAAAATTCTTCATATTTCTCATAATCAATATTGATATCCGCCGTTTTCTCTACATCTGAAGAAGATCGTACCGTAAATTCGATATTGTGATTAGATTCCGATATACCTGTATATTTCCCTTGGAACGAACCAATAGGTACGGGAAAGCTTTCTCCGGCAGCGTAGGTAGTTCCTTGGTATTCAAATGAACCATTGCTACTCCCTGTGGAAAAATACATAGTGTAGGTATCCCCTCCAATGCCCAATTCCGAAATATTGAAATTGATATCCACCAAACCTCCAGTATATGCCCCGGACTGAGTGGCATTCGCTGTAAAATTGTAATTTTTTGGTGTTACATCAATTGTTATTGTGACTGTTTTTTCAAGGCCTGTATCGTTTTGAACATAGAATGTAAGAGTGATATTGCTCTCGTCCGTACCCTCCAAGCTCCAATTGAAGTTTCCTTTGGGGACATCATAGATATTGCCTGCACTTACTACGTTTCCAGTTTCATTCTTGATAAGGGCATTTCCGTTCATACTATAGCGCATGGTATAATCTGATGAGCCAATACTTTCTGAAATATTAAAGTTCAAGGAAGTGATTTCCCCAACGGAAATATTCGATTTCTGGCTTCCTCCTGTAAATAAGAAATCCACCTGATTATAGTTTATGGATGTGCTAGCGGTATGGGTCACATTGGCACTTGATTCAACACTCAATACAATATCATGCTGACCTGCTTCTGAACCGGTATAGACAACATTATTGTTGTTCGGTGCCAATTGAAATTTTTCTCCGGGACCATATTCTGTTCCGTTGACACGAATTGTGCTATTGCCTCCCGAAGAATAGAAAGCCTCGTATGTATCATTTGTACCTTCGGGAACCTCATCAATATCAATAATTACATTTACCGGAATGTTTGCGAATTCCGATGTTTTTGATGGTGTAATGTTGACCGTAAAATCATTTTGTTTAGTTTCCAAATCGATATTTACGGGGCCTACCTCTTGACCATAATTGTCCGTTACGATAAATGAAATTTGGTGTGAGCCTATACTTTCTGGATAATAAAACAGCGAAAAATTACCCAAATTCACAGGGTAGTCCGTTGAGTTCTGCAAGGTGTTTCCACTTATTCCGGTTATTCTTCCATTCCCCTCCAAAATTTCATATGAAATGTTATAGTCGATATTTTCCGTATTACCGTTAGACTTAATGTTGAAATTGAACTGGGTTCGTTCGTTCAGAAAGACCGAATTACTTTCCGAATTTCCGGAGAAGGTAAATGGAATATTCGCTACCTCTATTTCAACACTATCCCTTTTCGACTGTCCGTTGGAATCCCTTAAGTCAAAATAAATTTTTCGCTTACCAAGTTCTGTACTTGTAAACGTATAGTTGTAGGAGTTCGGAACAATGCTTCGGAATTGTCCTGGTTCCATGACACCGCCGTTGTGATCTCTGACCGTACCTGCACCCTCACTTGTCGATGAAAAGGCATGGCTGATTTCATACGCTACATCCGAGTCTTCATCTTGAGTCTTTAGGTCAATTGCTATTGCCAAGTTAGTGTCGAGTTCAACTTGTGTTGATGAAGCAGTAGCATTAATCGTAAAATCTAGATTTAAAACACTCAATAAGAGTTCTTCAGTCAAAGTCGCCCCATCTGGAGCTTTTGCGGTAATGATAAGTTTATGCTCTCCAAGGGTTTCAGGAAGATATTCCATTTCGGAAATCCCTTTAGGAAGGCTAAACGGTTTTCCTGCGTCAAAAACCTGTCCGTCGAGAGATAATTTCCCAGTTCCGTTTTCTATTTGATAAGTTACCTCGAAGTCAGTTTTATTATCAGGACTTTCCGTATCCTTATCCCTCAGTAAAGTGACATTGACCGGATTTTTAGAATTGATGATAAATTCGTTGACACCTTTGTTCAGTAAAAAACTGAAACTGGCATATTTGGCGATGTAGGACAATTCAAGTTCCTTTTGATTCGCATTGGAATCCCAAGCCAAGAATTTCACTTTATGCAGGCCTGTATCTATTGCTACATAATTGTAGTTCCAATTGCGTTCGGAAATTTTCAAAGTATCGTTTGCACGAAGCGTATCTCCATCCATAGTTAAAAAGAACCCCTTATTATCGTTGGTAGCATATTTCATGTAATAATCCACCGTAGTGATTTCCTTTTCAGGGGTTAATGAGAAAGAGGTCCGTGAATTTTCGAACAGGAAGCTTTCTTCACTATGCTCGCCCGTAAAACTAAAATCAAAACTATCAAGGATTACATCATCGAACTCTTTACTACATGCTAATATCAAGATTAGTATGGAGCATACCGTGACAAATGGAAATAGCGTTGGTTTATTTAATTTTTTCATCTTCAATTGGTTTAGAAAAGGAAGTATCTTAGGCCTAATCCTACATAGGGATAGAATTTGCCCACATCGCTGTTGATATGGTAGTATTCGTTCGCCTTTATCAATAGTGAAAAATCATTGCTTAAGGTTATTTCTCCTTCAATCCCGATGAAAGCCCCATAAATAAACTGACTTTTAGCGTCCAATATGGCACCGTTGGATAAAATGCTGTTACCGTTATTAATGACCTCGTAACCGAAAATACCTCCGCCACCAAGATTTAGGGCGTACTTTTTAAAGTTCTTTTGTTCCCATACTTTGAAGAAGTAACCTGGCTGTACCGTAAAAATGTTATAGGGTATATTGAAAGATCCTTTATCCTCGGCGATGGCAACGAATACGCTTAATTGTGCATACCGATTTCGGTTCAGATGATAATTGTAGGTGGCCATGATGCCAAAACCATCCTCGGCGTAACCGCCGCTCAGACCTACCGAAGAGGCGTAATTTCCACTTTGAGAAAAAGCCGTCATGGAACACAACAGAACCGCCAATAATAGAAACGTTCCTTTTTTCATAGCTAAAAGTGTATCGGGTTATTGATAATATGATGCCCAATGGCAAGGGATAAATTCCTGTTGCCGGATTCCTCGTCCAACTCTACCACTAACTCCGTTTTTTCGTCCAAGGCCAATTTCTTAAATACCACCACAAAATGGTTCTCGCTTTTCCCCTCAACGGTTTTGGGCTGCTTGTAAAGAAAAACGGGTTTGACCTCCAGTTTTTGATTGCTGCTGCTATTCTTATAGTTTGATGCGAGACTGTATTTGAAAAAGTTTACATCCATATCCAGGCCTTCTTTGTTCTCAATCTTAAATTGAAAGTAAAGTTCATCCTCGTTGTAATAGACACCTTTGAGCCAAAGGAAAAGGTTATCTACCCTTGAAAAATAACGACTGACCTTTGCCTTATCGAACTGCATATAATAACACCGCAATCGATAGTATTCCATTGGGTCATCTTTGTAAAGTTCTTCGGTGGCCATTTCGGTTGCAGAAGCCCTATCTATTTTGATTGTTTCCTTTGAATGGGAAGTTGAATCTTTGTCCTGCACGCTATTTTCTCTTTGTGAAGTTTGAGTTTGGTCGCTTACCATTATCGCCGTAATTGGGCTTTGATTTATATTGTTCATGGCCATTTCGGGATTGATATGCCAAGTAAGTTTTTTAGGAATATCGGATAACTTCAAGATAAAATCATAGACATTGCCCGACTCGGTAATAACGGTGTGGTTGGTGTAATTCGAGGTTTCCTTTCCAAACTCATCATAATACAGTTTCAGTATCCGGCCATTGTATTTGCTGCCATTGGGTTTAGGAAGATCCACTACAAATCCGAAATCGTTTCCGATAATACTTTCTGCAATATTCTCGGGAAATATCAATATGGTCTTATACCGTTTTGATACTTCCAAAGTGTCAGCCGTACTTTGACCCTGGGCCTGAAGAGCTAAACAGCTGATTAATAATATGAACACTATTTTTCCCATACTTGTTATTTGGAAACCAGATACAGATTGTGACCGTTCATTAATAGTACTTTGTCATTTTCCCGATACTTTTTCTTTTTGAAAAAATTACCAAAAGAGCGGACAACATTATTAACCATAGGTGTTTGACTTGCTTCTGCCAATTCGTCTGAAGCTGTATTTAGCGCATCATCTTGAACATCCAGACTAAATTCGGACCATAGATCGCCCGCCCTCTGGCTATAGAGCCCTATATTACCATCTTGTTGGTCTTTTGCGATCAATGCCATTTGAATTCCATCAATATTGGAAACTTCCAATAGTATCCTTGCACCTTTGATGTTCGCTGTGGCATAGACGAAGGTGTTCTTTGGAAAACTATGCCCGTTATAGGACGTAGATTCTTTTAGGATCAACGTAACCCTATCGCCGGGTAACACAAACTGATTGCGATAAATGGATGCTGGAAAATTTACCGGCTGGGATATTTCATCGGATGCAACCGAACTATATGGTGCGGAGTAGTCCTGGCTTCTTGCCAAACGTTCATCCCTGGCAGTCAACAACATGTTCCGATATTCCAATTGCTTCTGAGCCTCTGTTTGTCGATCCATTTCTTTTGGCGGCAATACCACTTCTTTCGTTGAACTTGGTTCGCTCAATGAAGTATCCATTGAAAAGTTCTCTAGTTCAAGAAGAATCTTTTCTAGGGAATCTTTTTCCTTTTTGGCATCCACGATGTTTCGGATAGTACCTTTTTCACGAAGGCGTTCCAATGAATCTTTTACCGACTGCTTGTATAGGGTATTGGGTCGTTTGACCTCTAATTCATTGGTTTGATTGGGCAAGGTATTATTATAGCCGCTTTCTGTAGCTGTTGCCTCCTTTTCTCCCATAGATTTCAAACTAGTGGTCACGAAGAAAACCAACAATACGACAACGATGGGAAGTGTTGCGGCAAACAACCTGTGCCGCCTTATCCATCGCTCGAATTTTTGGGTTATTATAGCCATATCCCTGATCTTATAAATCTTTATTGTCAACGACATTAAAATGAATGATCTTAAGACCGTTCAAATTATTTGAAGTCGATTTTGTTTCTGTGATGTAGCCGGTGGTTACCAGATTTCGGAATTCCGTGTCTCCATTTTTTGTGATTTTCTGTTTGCCCACAAAACGGAACGAAAAGGGATATCTGGAATATTCGATTAAGATGGAATCTTGTTCCACCTCAATAGAGTAGTCACTTTTTGCCACATCTTCATAATAATTTTGATCGACCAGTCGGTTGTATAGCCTTTTGCCGGAATGATCGATCATATAGAGCGCCTTGCCCTCTATGTTCTCTTTTATAAATCGCAGGTCAGGTTCAAGAGAGAAGAATAGTTCGTGAAAATTACGAACATGTCCTTCGCACAGAATATTTAGCGCTCGTTTGGGGTCCTTGATGCGCACTGAAGCCAGTTTTTGGCCATTGTCCAGCAGATAATAACTGTTTTTTGCGCTTTCGTTTGTTTTGTAAATAATATAGATGCTGAACAGGGCGCAACAAAACATGGACGCTAAAGATAGCATAAGAAGATTCGTACTTCGCTTATGAATTTTGCTTAAATCGTTGAAAACCTTATAATTGCCGTCCATTTACTTTTTCACATTCGTTAAAAATCCGTTTTTATCGTTCTATTGCACCAAGGTTCTTACACCCTTTGTGATTCCGCCACTTTGTACATCCATTGCGGCCTGTGCCGTTTTCTTTGCATAGTGCTTTGCCTTGTCCTTCATTTGGGTCGCCCCTACATTCATACCTTGAACTATAAAGTTCGATAACGAAGGTGCCTTGAAATAGACAAAGATGTTCATCAAAACCAACAGAGCACTGGTCAGAACCAATCCCAAATTTGTATCGCCGCTCGTAAGTAAGGCATCGATTAACTTTTCCATGACACGTAGCAGAAAGTTATCGATCAGATACAACATGGGAATCCACAAGCAAACATTCATAAATTTCTGTAGCCAAGCCTTCCACATTCCAGATAGGGCGGGTATAAAAGAGAGACCGATATTGAGTGGTCCGAATACGATGAGTACGAAAAGATAGATGACCGACATTGCTTTTATGCCTACGAATACCACTGTTGAAATAATCGAGGCAATTGCTGTTACGCCAGATGTCATAAATGCTAGGCAAAGTGATTCCAAAGCAGCAGCGTCCAAAGTGAACAGGTTCCAAGAATCGCCTAATTTCGCCATCGACTCGGATTGGGACATAAAAATCTTCATTTGGAGGATGTCCCACGAAATATCATTGGCTTTGAGCGATAGACCTATGCCCTGATAAAAATCGAATATGGCCATTGTAAAGACCTTGTACTTTAGTAAAATAAAGGCCAATGGCACCCATTTGAGATAGGCCATTACATCTGCGCGCGTTTGCTCATTTAGATAGACGCGTAAGGCAATTATTGCAATGCCGATATAAGCGAACTGTTGCCCGATGTTGATAATCGGATCGACGGTTTCGAACGCATCTATGATGTACTGGTCGAAAAGCTCATTGACCGATTCACGAATTCCTTTCTCTGTTGTATTGATGACCATTATATTATTCTTTGTTTAAGTTTATCATCGTTTTTCTTGCGGCGCGATAGGAATTTACTTGCTCCAATCTATTGTTGTAGTCAATGAGTTCATCCAAAATGGTCTCTAATTTGTTGTTGATCGAGTTCACTTCTTTCAGACGCTCTTCAGGTTGTATAATAGATTTGGTCTTTATGATCTGGGTGCATTGTTTAAAAAGGTTCTTAGTGTCTATGATCGCCTCTGTGGAGTACAGCAGGAAATCCTGTAATTCCTTTCGTTCCAAATGCTCAAAGTTTTGCACGGTGTTTCTCGAAGTCCGGTATGCTTCTAGAATCTTATCCTTTAAATCAATTGTCATTTCAACATCCGTAGATTTGGTCACATAGCTTGGGGCGGATTTTTTGGCATCCAATTCCTCCTTGAGAATATCCTTGGATTTGGAAGTCAAATTGTTGTTCTTTTCCAGCAAGTTGATTAAACGGGCCAAGTTTTTGTTCATGGCCTTTAATTGTATGTTGATATTCATCAATTGACTATTGACCATACCTACGCTTGCATTCGTTGCTACATCGGTTACGGGAATCTGCCCCCAGACCAAAAGTGGGAACAAGATTATTTTGATAAGGATAATTTTTTTCATGTTGATTCTGGTTTTTTGGAACTCTGGTGGGCATACGCCTTGGCCGTGAGTTCCCAATTCTTATGATTGTTTTTAAAAAGTTGTATTATTTTGCCACTTTCGGTGGCATTGGTCTCATAG
>CAYGPR010000047.1:0-32539 GCA_964351985.1 uncultured Maribacter sp.
TTCTTTGGTACATGATGATATTATGGATGATGCCCCGTTACGAAGGGGAAAAACAACGGTTCATGAAAAATGGGATATCAATACGGGAATCCTTTCTGGCGATGCCATGCTCATCAAAGCATACCAACTATTCGAGAACTATGAGGGTGAAACCTTTCGAGAACTGGCACAATTATTCAGCAAGACGGCCATTGAGGTTTGCGAGGGGCAACAGTACGATGTGGATTTCGAGACCCGTGACAATGTTACGATTTCCGAGTATTTAAAAATGATCGAATATAAGACGGCTGTTTTGGTGGCCGCTGCATTAAAGATGGGTGGAATTATTGCCGAGGCTTCGGAGACATCCCAAAAAAATATTTATGATTTTGGACTAAACCTTGGCCTCGCCTTTCAATTACAGGACGATTATCTTGATGCTTTTGGTGACCCAAAGACTTTCGGCAAACAAGTCGGGGGTGACATTATCGGCAATAAAAAAACGTTTTTATATCTCAAAGCGCTTGAGTTGGGAGATTCGGCCCAACGTAAAGAACTTCAAGACCTATTTTCCATCCAGCCTAAAAACCCTGTGGATAAAATAGAAAGTATAGCATCCATTTTTCAGGAAAGCGGGGCCGCCGACCATACCCAAAACGAAATCGAAAGTTATACCCAAAAAGCTTTTGGGGTTCTCAAAAAGTTGGATGTTTCGGAGGATAAGAAAGAATTGCTCCAAAAATTCGGAGAGAACCTGATGCGACGCAACGTTTAAAAAATCCTCTTGAGCAGTGCCTTGATAAAAGGCATTTTGGGGCATCCCAAGATATATTTAAGATCTTCCGAAAATGAGGTTTGCTCGTCCAAGAATTTAAAGATTAATTGTGGATTTCTGTTCTTAAAAAGTGATTCGAATATTTGATATCCGTTGGCATTATCTTTTTTGAGCACATCCAAAAACAACAAATCATAAGTCCAGAACTTGTTCTTAAAACTAAGTTTGTCGAGAGGCTTTCCGGTCTTGATATAGTCCACAAGTACAGGTACTTTCTTCGACGTACTCATAAAGGTATAGCCCGTACTGGGTTTGGCCCAACCCCCAGCGGTTCCTATATAGCGAATATTTGCAGTATGGTGTTCTTGAAAACCGTAACAGGTCATGGGTATGCTGCCCTGTTCGGTTTCTAAAATTTCAAACTCGGTACAGTTGAGGTCATTTCTTAAATACTCTTTTATAGCCTCTTCGTATTCCTTTTTAGGGAGAATTTCTTCGGAGAACAAAGTATACTCCACCAAAGCCTCGGTTGCTGAAAGAGGCAATACGTACATAAAACGGGTATTTCCTTTTTGTTCTATTGAGAAGTCCATGTAGGTGGCTTGGTCGGAATCAAAAACAGGAGCCGAGGTTTTTACGACCCAGCCTACAAAATGCTGTTGCAATACCGGATATTCATTTTGATGTGTCGCCATTTTGTAATCGAAGATACTGTTGAAGACTTTGAAAGCAGAATATTGGTTTTTATCCGTGGAAACGATTACCTCTGATCCATGATCAGCTAATTGTGAAACACTTTCTTGATGAAACGAAATATTGGGATAGGTTTTAATACGCTTCAAATAAGAATCGTAAAAATCGATGCCCCTAACCATTTTGTAGGTATAAGGATGTATCAAAAAGCGCTCTGAGAACTGCTTCCCGCCAAAATAAATATGCTTCCATTTTTTGTGGACGATTTTTTCAAATTTTCCTTGGCCTTTTTCCCAAAAGCACCAAGTGCGATCGTTGGTTCGTTTAGCTTCTTTATCCAACAAAAGAATCGATTTATCCTTGAAAAATGAATCCTTGCCCATGGCATCGGCGAGCATGAGTCCTGCTGCACCTGCACCGATGATGATATAATCGTATTGTTGTATAGCTGTCATATATTATGCAAGATAGGCAAGTACGGTGATTTCATTTTTATAAATATTTAGACTTGCCTAAAATTATTTTTTGTCAACTATAATTTATATTTTTGAACCCTGTAAAACTAATATGACACTTTCAGAGGAAGATTACATAAAGGCGATTTATCATTTGGGGAGGGCAGATGCTAGCATGGTCTCTACCAATTCTATTTCTGAGCAGATGCAGACGAAACCTTCTTCGGTGACCGATATGATAAAGAAGCTATCTGAAAAAGACTTAGTTGACCACCGAAGGTATAAGGGGGTTCGTTTGACTGAAAAAGGAGAAAAGATTGCACTTTCAATTATCAGAAAACACCGTCTTTGGGAGGTTTTTTTAGTACAAAAACTCGATTTCTCTTGGGATGAAATTCACGAAGTGGCCGAGCAGTTGGAGCATATTAAAAGCGACGAACTGATTGACAGGTTGGACAAGCATTTGGGCTATCCTACGGTTGATCCCCATGGCGACCCTATTCCCACCAAAGAAGGAGCGTTCAAGAAATCGATTAAGAAACTGTTAAGTGAGGTGGCCATTGGTACGGAAGGCGTTTGTATCGGTGTCGAAGATTCTTCTGCGGCTTTTTTAAAATTTCTTGATAAGAACCAGATTGCCCTCGGTGATGCGATCAAGGTTTTAGAGAAGGAGGAATTCGACGGATCATTACACATAAAAATCAAAGGGCGAAGTATGCGGATTTCAGATCAAATCGCTTCAAACTTATACCTGAGCATTGCATGAAAAAACGATTTGAAAATGGTATGAGACTCGCGCCGGTATTATTGTTTTTCGGAGCGATGTCCGCACAGGAGCAAAAGCAGGAGCCTGCTGATATGATAACCGATAGGCCAGATGCCACGGAGTCTTCTTCGGTGGTGCCAAAAGGTTCATTGCAAGTGGAAACAGGAGGTTTTTATTCCTCTTTCAATGAAGCTAACGTGAAGACGGAAAACTTTGTTTACAATACCACTTTACTTCGGTACGGACTGCTCGACAACTTAGAAATGCGTTTGGGATGGGATTTTGAGGAACGGATAACTTCAGTAGTCGACATCGAGGGAGTTAGTTCCTTAAATGGAATGTCTCCTTTATTGTTCGGAATGAAGTTGCAGATATCCGAGGAAAAAGAAGGATGGCCCGAAATGGCTTTTCTTGGGCATCTTTATCTACCGTTTTCGGCAAGTACCGATTTCAAACCCGAAACTACTGGGGCCGATTTTCGATTTTCTTTAGTTCATACCCTCAGTGAAAATTCATCAATCGGTTATAATATTGGTGCCGCCTGGGGAGATGATAGTGCCGAGATGGGCTATATCTACTCTGTTTCTTATGGACTCACTTTGTCTGACAACGTAGGTTTTTATGCAGAACTCTATGGTAACCTTCCGGAAAACTCGAAATCAAATCATTTTTGGAATACCGGTTTTACCTATCTGCTCAAACCAACTATTCAGTTTGATGCCACTGTTGGAACAAGTATTACAAAAGGACAAGACATGCTATTAAGTGCGGGCCTAAGTTTTAGGATACCGAATTGATGAAATATAAATAACGAGATTATGCAACAAGTAATTGATTATTTCGAATCTATAAACCCAATTTTGGCGGCATTTTACGCCACGCTATTTACATGGGGACTCACAGCTGCCGGAGCAGCACTGGTCTTTTTGTTCAAAAGTACGAACAGGGCCGTAATGGACGGAATGCTCGGTTTTACAGGAGGTGTTATGGTGGCCGCCAGTTTTTGGAGTTTATTGGCTCCCGGCATCGAAATGAGTCCGGGTGAGGGGTTCGTTAAAGTGATTCCTGCAGCGGTCGGATTTTTAATGGGTGCACTTTTCCTCTTTGGATTGGACAAGGTGCTGCCCCATTTGCATATCAATTTCAAAGAAAGTGAGGCGGAAGGCGTGAAGACACCATGGCATAAAACTACACTCTTGACCTTGGCGATTACCATGCACAACATACCTGAAGGTTTGGCAGTGGGGGTGCTTTTCGGAGGGGTAGCTGCAGGTTTTGATGGTGCCACAATCGGTGGTGCGGTAGCCTTGGCGCTTGGAATCGGTCTACAGAATTTTCCGGAAGGTTTCGCGGTCTCCATGCCGTTGCGGCGACAAGGGCTGACCAGAAGAAGAAGTTTTATGTACGGTCAGGCCTCTGCTTTGGTCGAGCCGATTGCGGCAGTTTTAGGAGCATGGGCGGTGCTTACCTTTCAACCTATTTTACCCTATGCCCTTGCGTTTGCTGCAGGTGCGATGATTTTTGTAGTGGTCGAAGAAGTAATCCCCGAAACGCAGCAAGACAAGCATAGCGATGTTGCCGTTATGGGTTTTATTGGTGGGTTTATCGTGATGATGACTTTGGATGTTGGGTTGGGATAAGACTAGGTCAATATCCTTGTCCCTTTTTTACATGTCTTCGTCTACGAATAAACCCCTTTCTACTTTTTCCTGTTTCCTTACTGTTTTGATTTTTACATCTTCGTAATCAATAATCAAAAAACGAACAGTATGCTATTCATCACAAGAAAAATCATTCCATTTATTATCGCCCTGTCAATTCATATGTTTTGCAAAACAATTGTTGGGCAGGATTCATCGCAAAGTAAAACAGTAACGAACCTAGTCGGCAAAGAAATGACGGCAGATTCGCTGAACAACTTTTTGGAAAACCAAATGAAAGCCTTGGAAGTACCAGGGGTTTCCGTGGCCATAATCAACGATGGAAAAGTGGTCTACCACGCCGTTAAGGGATACGCCGATATGGAAGCTAAAAAGAAAGTAACAGACCAGACGATTTTTGAGGGTGCTTCATTGTCAAAGCCTTTGTTCGCCTATTTTGTGATGGGATTCGTAGAAGAAGGCAAGCTGGATATAGACAAACCACTCTTTCAATATTTACCCTACGAGGATATTGCATATGACGACCGTTACAAAAAAATCACAGCGAGAATGGTGCTTTCCCATTCGACGGGATTCCCCAACTGGAGGTCAGACTTTGAAGATAAAAAACTGTTCATCAAGTTCGAGCCTGGGAGCGCCTTTGAATACTCAGGGGAAGGGTACCAATATTTGGCCAAGGTGTTGGCCCACATACTTAAAACGGATGATGCGGGCTTGGAAGCAGTCTATCAAGAGCGAATCGCACGCCCTTTGAAGTTAAATGTTACCAAATACCTTCAAGACAAGAGAAATATGAAGAATAAGTCAAAAGGGTATAAAGAAGGAGTCGCAGTAGAAGAAGATGATGACCCCTCCATTTTTGGGGCGGCGTTTTCAATTCATTCTGAGGCTCTTGATTTTTCAAGATGGGTAATCGCTCTTATGGATAAAAAAGGACTATCGGAGGAAAGCTATAATGAACTTTTTAAAACGCAGGTGGTGCTGCCCGAAGGTCACATTCAAAGGCAAGAGGGAATCACCGATTGGACATTGGGATTTGCAAAAGCAACACTTCCTTTTGGAACGGCCTTTGGGCATGGCGGCAATAACCCAGGTTATGCTAGCATCTTTATAGTTTCCCCCGAAACAAAATGGGGCTATGTGATGTTTACAAACACCAATCAGTCCCAATTGCCCATGGTATTTTTACAATATTTGATGACACCTTGAAACTTCTCGATATTATGTCCGATCTTGTCCTATACTTGGACCTTAACTTATTTGAATGAAAGGTTTTAAATTCAATAGATCCGACTATCAACTTACGGCAATGTATTTTGTGATTGCTACCGCGTGGTTAGCGTTTCGCTATACGGTTGAGAAATACACCAATTTCGAAATAATTACAGGATTGTTAGGATTTACAATTAAAACGCTTGTATTGATAATTATTATCACATGGCTCATCCAAAGGCATATAGTAGCCCAAAAGAATTATTTTATCTTCTTCATGCTCACCTTTATGGCTTTAGGGTTTATTGGTTTTTTAGATCTCCTAAGAGACTATTTTACCTCAGAACCTGCATGGCAGTGGAACTCTTCTTTGGATGTTATACTGGTTAACAGTTTTTATAACTCTACACCCGATGTTGCATTGCCTTTAGGACTGATACTCGGTAAAAAATTTTACGAAAACAAACTTGATTATGTCAAGCTACAAGGTGCTCAAAAAGAATTGGAACTAAAAGTTTTGCGTTCGCAATACGACCCACATTTTCTGTATAACAGCTTAAATACCATAGATGCGCTTGTCGACTATTCCCCCAAAGAAAAGGTAAAGCAGTACATCGCTCATCTGGCCGCCCTTTATCGGCATCTGATTCAAACTAAGGACGAAGATATCGTGACATTAAATGATGAACTTGAATTGGCTGGGAATTATTTCTATTTAATCGAAACCCGTTTTGAGAATGATTATAGTTTTAAAATTGTCAATAGCATGGTGCCCAAATCGAATTATTTGCCCAATGGTGCCATTCTGACCATTCTTGAAAATGTAGTCAAGCACAACAAAGCTTTGGATGGCAAAACGATTGAAACAAGAATCATTATAGAAGAGAATTCCGTCTTGGTAATGAACACAAAAGCAAATGGTCGAACCAAAAATGAATCGCTTGGTACGGGTTTACAAAACCTATCCAAGAGATACCAGTTACTGAGTGACCAAACCATCAAGGTTGAGGAAACCGAAAATACATTCACTATCCGATTACCTTTGTTAAAGGTTTTGGATTAAACAGCTATTATGCATATTCTTATTTTAGAAGATGAAATTCCGGCTCACAAAAAATTGGTTTCCTACTTATCCGATTTTTTCATGGATTATTTTACTATGGATAGTGTAAGAACGGTGGAGGAAGGCACGGCACTATTGCAACAAAACACCTATGATTTAATACTGTCGGACATCAAATTATTGGACGGTAGTTCTTTTGAAGTTTTTGCAAAAGTCGAGACAACGACTCCGATCATTTTTTGTACGGCGTACGATGCACATTTGTTGGAAGCTTTTCAAACCAACGGTATCGCTTATATTCTTAAACCCTACCTAAAAGAAGACTTTGACAAAGCGCTTAAAAAATTCCAAGACCTTTTTGAGCCAAAAACGTTGGAAAAGAATATTTTCAAAAAACTCAACGACGTTCTCGATGCTCGTAATGAAAGCTATAAAAAACGTTTTGCCATTAAGAAACGGGAAGGAATAAAATTATTGGATGCACCAGAGATTTCTTTGATTCAAGCCAATGGGGATTTTTGCAAAATCATCGATTCACAGGGTCGACTTCACAGTATTTCACAGAGTATAGGTTCACTCATCAAAGAGTTGAATCCTAAGAATTTCTATAAGATCAATCGAAGTCAAATCGTGAATATCCGGCATATTGAAAAAATTGAATCGTATGCAAAGAACCGGCTTGCCATAAAAATCAAAGGATTAAAGGAATATGCAATAACAAGCTCCTCCACGACCAAGGAGTTCCGTAACTGGCTTGATCAATAAATTTCTTTTTTGAACTTTATGAAACTCCCCCTTGGCGGGAGTATTTTTTTTGAGATAAAAATAATTGATTCAAGAACAAAACCTACTCAATGGTAATCCCATCCAAACTTTCTAATTGCGCAATAAACCCCCAATTGAATTTTTGACGATTATCCGCTGACAGTAAAAATATCAATTCATTATTCCCTTTTGATAATTTCAGATCAATCTGTTCGTCACCGACAAAGACCCTTCCTTCTTCTCCCTTTTCTGGTGGTGGTTGAAAGTTCATTCCCTTATCAAATAGAATTTTAGAATCTGAAAGAATGACCAAATGGTCTGCATAATCGAATTTGAGTTTTACTGTTTTATCGGAATCAGATACAATATCACAAGTTAGCGCGACTGTTTTGGTCATATCATCATAAAATCGACTGATGTTGAGAAGTCCATCATCGTCTGCCTCAATGGTTTTGAATTTGGCTTTATTCTTGAATAACGAATCAACTTGTGAGGTAAAATTTATCGAATCTTTTGTGAACATTTCCGATACGTTCCATTGGGTCAAATAATTTGGAGAAATACTTTTTTCGGTTGCGTTATTTTTTGACTGCCCTTCAAGTTTAATTTCCGATATAGAAAAGTCACTGAAATAAACTTGGTCAAAATCACTTATTAAACTTATTCCTCCTTCTTCTGAATAGCGCTTTAAATTATCAACCACAAAAGTGGGGGTGTCCATATTTTCAATATAGACCGACATTTTATTCGCTTCAACCTCGACTTTCGTATGGATCCATGTCCGGAAATCCAAAAAAGCTATTTCACTGTCTGATTTTTCGATAAGGAGCCCTGTTTGAGTTTGAGGGTCATAAATATATGGTGTAGTCTCATCGGCAAAGTCAATTAATGATTCTTCCGAGAATAAAATTTCTACACCTTTCAAGGCTTCTAACAGTTTCTTACTCGCTTTTCCTTTGACCAATTGATCCTCGAAAGATAGTGGCAAGGTGGCGACCTGGACTTTTGGGAATGTTGCATTTCCCTCATATTTGGGATAGTTGTAAAGCTGCCAAGGCAAGCTCCCATTATAAATTGGAACGTATTGTAGCGCATCCCTTTTGTCGCTCATCGGTACCCTTAAATAGAGGTATTCGTAATTTTTGTTGTCAAGTATTCTAAAACCTAAACCAGGGAAATTGCCATTACAGTAAAATTCCATTACAAAGTTTTTAAATTTTTTGACCTTGAGGTAAGCGGTCTGGCTGGCTTCCAGTAGTAGGGCCTGTTTGCCCTTATGCTCAAGTGATTTAATTTCACTTTTTGAACCATCCGAGTTTTCAATTGTCCAAAACTCCTGCGTAAATGGAAATGATTGGTTCTTACTATCTTCACCATCCGATTGTCCACAAGAAATTTGTACTACGCAAAATGCCAAAACCAAAGAGCTAAAAAGAATTGTTTTTATCTGTTTCATTCTATTGTTTTAAGGTGAAAAGGATTAATTGAATTTTAATCCCTCGGTATCGTTGAGACGTGTAATAATGCCCCAGCCGAAGAAGTAATTGGATACACCTACCAGAATTTCGTTTTCCCCTTTCTGCAAGGGCAACTTAAAAGACGTATTTTCAATAGTACATCTTCCTCTCGGTTCTTTCATGCTCGGAGATCCGTAATAGTTCTTATCGATGTGTAGCGGTTGGCCGTTAATGAACACCCAAACCTCATCACTAAAGCCCATATCAACTCGTTTTTCTTGATCTGTTTCTGAAGAAATGGTCGTTTTGACCCAAGCTAGTTTCCGCTCGCCTCTTTCCGTTGCCCCAAATAGTTTTGTGAGGTTGACCAAGGCCCTGCGTTCGGCCTTTAAGGGTTTCCAAATGGCCGTGCTATCGAATAGAACAGTATCAATGGCCGAACCTGAACTTGGACTTATAACATCTCTACCAAAAGGAAAATCAAAGGGTTCGGTTACCGACCAATTTCGCAAATAACGGGAATCATTGTAAGTAGGGTCGTAACCTTCTTCTGAGGGTAAGCCTTCAGTCACATTAGGACGGACTATAAAATTAGCATAGATTACATTTCCAGTTAATGAGATCCCACCAGATTTAGTGATGCCCTCCAAGGCAGAAACATGCAAAGCGGCATGTTGCGTATCATTCACATATACCTTCACTTGCCTTCCATGAATTACCAGTTTTATATGGTTCCACTTTTCTTCATAAATCGTTGCTGCTGCTTGGTACTCATCGGTGACATCCCACATATTTACGCCATCTAAAACAGCCGCATATTGTAATGTTGTTCTCCTTAAGTTATCTGGAGTCCCAAAATAACGGATGTAGAATTTCTCCGAATTCAGCGTATCCTTGTCAACCCTAAAATCGATACCGGGAAAGCCGCTTCCCTTGAACTCAACATCGAATTCGATAGTTCCATCGGTAAATTCAAAATCCTTAAGCATAATACCAATATCATTTTCGTTGGCACTTTGAACCGCGGGAACCGATTTGTAATTCAGGAATTCTACATTGTCCGTTACCGCGTCCCAGTGCTCTTCGTTCATCGGAAACTCGATAACCTTGTTTTCCTTTTGCTGCTTTTTTTGTCCGTGGGTCAGATTTACCACGAATAAAAGGGTAAGTCCTAGAAATACTTTTTTCATCATGATGTTCGATTTTGATACTATTCGTATATTAAAAACTAAATTTGATTAGCATTAAAATTACTCACGAGCGAAGGTATTTATCATACGCGACCTTGTTCAATCTTGATTAATCCTGTTCAAAGTCACTCGCGTGATAAGCCCTTTTTACTTTTATGGACAAATCGACTTTATACATGAAAGACCATTTGGTAAAGTGTATCGAAACCAACTTAGGCTGGGGCTCGGGGGATACATGGAGCAACAAAGATTTTGAGGAATTAAGTGAGCGCATTTTCAACACAACGAACAAAAGATTAAGCGTTACGACCTTAAAAAGAATTTGGGGCCGTGCAGAATGGGTGGCTAACCCAAGTGCAGCTACTTTAGACATCCTATCGGAATTTTTAGGTCATGAAAATTGGAGGGAATTTGTTCACGCAAATAAACAAGAACTACCTGAACGGAAAATTTCTGAAAAGTCAAAACCATCCAAGATTTGGATTCTAGTCCTATCCCTGGTGCTAATCGGTTCTTTTTTCGGATTCTTTTGGAAGACCGATTCCAACGATGATAAGGAAGCCCCTGATTACAAGCCTGAAGATTTCGCCTTTAACGGCGAATCGGTCACTTTAGGATTGCCAAATTCCGTAGTTTTTAAATATGATGCCTCCGCCGCAAATGAAAAAGCGAAAATCGAGATACAACAAGATTGGGATGAGCGAAAACGAGTCGTTGTAAATAAAGAAGATAGCGTTTCGACCAGTATTTACTATTGGCCCGGCTATTTCAAGTCCAAATTAGTGGTTGACGATTCCATTGTGAAAGAAAAAGATATTTTGATTCCATCGCCCGATTGGCTGGCAACCATTGAAACCGATTCTTTACCCATTTACCTCGACAAAGAAGACTACCAAACTGAAAATGGACTTGCGATAAAATCTGAAGCGCTACAAAAATATGGTATTGACCCCCGTACCAAAAGAACTGCCGTTGGGTTATATCAGGTCAGGGATTTTGGGGAGTTGTACACGAACGATTTTGAAATGACCACCACTTTGCAAAACGACTTTAAATCAGGTAAAAGCCTTTGTCAAGTTGCCCAAGTCATGATTATGCATGAAGACGGCCCCGTTGTTTTAACGCTTGCAGATAAAGGTTGTATTTCTGATATTTCGCTCTATGCCTTTGAGAAATCTATTGACGGTAAAATAACCGACTTATCGGGTTTTGGAGTGGACTTTACTGATTTTGTCAAATTGAAATGTGTTTCAAAAAATCAAAAGCTGGATATTTTAGTGAATGACAAAACGGTCTTCTCGTTCGATGTGCCAAAAACGCCCAAAAAGATTATTGGTATAAATTTTCATTTTGAAGGGGCCGGTTCGGTTCAGAATGTTGAGTTTAAAAACGAAAAAGAAATCGTTTATACTACGGATTTTTAATCCATCACAAACTTGGCCCCCAACGTAGCTATATTATACTGTAAAGAAGTATTCCGATCATAATGATAGAACTTCAAATCGATGCTTTTCATACCGAATTTCCACAGACGGAATTTGGTAAAGATGTCGGTATACGAAGCCCCGAACCCGAACTGGTTCGCCGAATATTTTGACAGATCATAATCGGAAGTGTAAAACAGATTGGTAGATAAATGAACCTCATACGGTGCAAAATAATCCGCTGCGGTCTGGTTATAGTAACGATATGAGGGGTAGAGCGTAAATTTATCATTTAGTTTAATGGGAATTTCCAAACTGGCGGTATGCGAGTTGATTCCCCAATCATCAAAATAGTAGCGGTAATAGGTTCTAAGTGATACACTTGCGTTTAGATACCAGTTCAGGCGACCTCCAATGGCTATTTTAAATCTTGAATCGGGGAGTCGTTCTATGTCATCCGCCAATTGAAAATCGTCAATAAAAAAATCTGCAACGTCACTAAAATATACTCTTTGGAAAGGGGTTGATAGTAGACCTTTTTGGTTTACAAAATCCAGCGATAAAGAGCCTTGGACATTTTTGTGCAGTATTTGCGAGAATCCGAGGCCCAAAGAATAGGAGTGCCTCCCTTCACTATCAAATTCGGTAAAATCGGGATTGTAGTTTGTATTTCCGGAAATTTCATCGGGTCTGAAAAATCCGATTCCATTATCTACAAAAGGGCGGAGTTCTATAGGATAGATTGCATTCCAAGTATCCAAATATACATTGGCATTGATACTTAGTTCGGTGTTTTTTTCGTTGAACAATTTTGCATAGCTGCCGCCAAAGCCTACGGAGAAATAATCATACTCACTAGAAACCGAAAGTTTAGCGGACCAGATATCGTTTCTGTCATCTGAACTATGGCTATAACTACCCGTTAGGTTGACCCAAGTGTCCGCGCTGGAAGCACCCGAACTTGCAATGAAAGGATCTGCCGGCCCATCATCAAACGGATTCACATTACTCGATGAGGCGGAAGTGTAGGCCGAAACTCCTGTATCGATGGTCAATACATCGTCATCACTCATTGGGATCGAGATTACGAAAGTACCCGTAACATCGGTCAATTCTTCAGTGCCAATACCCCCGCTGACCGCAGCATTCTCCCCATCCTGCGTATAGTAACTGCTCAAGAAATCGACTTCGACCGTTTCCAAGACGCGCTTTTTATAGGTGTCTTGGGTATCCCCGGTTTGGGCGAAGCCTATCAAGCCTCCCAACAAGAAAATAATCGTGAATGTATTTAGTTTATTCATGAATTTTTCTGAAGTCTTAGTTGCAACCACAGCCTCCACCAGTTTTTCCTCCGTTAGCGCCAACAGCAGCCTCCCGATAAGAGTGTGCGATTGTTAGATTTCGATCGCATTTCTTTTCGGCCAGTTCCATATCGGGGTCGCTCAGGTTTACTTTTTCGTATTCCTTGACGACCACACAACTATTGAAAGAGCTGGCTAAGACTAAAAGCACTAAAGATCGATTCTTCATATTTTGTTTATTTCAATGTTCTTCGATGTGCTAATTTTTCCCTGATCATCAATGATGATACATTCGATATTCGGCATTTGATTGACCCTGTCCAACCCCGTTTCTTTTCCCATGACAAAAACCGAAGTTGCAAGTGCATCGGCCAATTCGGCTTTGGGCGCAAAAACGGTCACGCTGATAATCCCACTTGAAGGATGTCCTGTTCTAGGATCTATAATATGGGAATACCGCCTTCCATTAAAATTGACGAATTTCTCGTAATTGCCGGATGTGACCACCGCCCCTTGTTCTATAGGAAGCAACGCAAAAGCCTTATTCTTGTCCATCGGGTTGGTAATTGCCACTTTCCACGGGTCGCCATTAGGTTGTTTCCCCCATGTATTCATATCTCCGGAAGCATTGATAATGCCTGCCTCAACTCCATTTTTTATGAGCAATGCTTTTGCCTTGTCCGCCGCATAGCCCTTGCCAATGGCGCCGAAGCCTATTTTCATTCCTTCGAGTTTCAGAAATACACTACTATTTTCTTTATCAAGAATGATGTTTTGATATCCCACTTTTTCCACGGAAGCTTTTATTGTTTCCTTAGAAGGCATTTCGGTCATGCTACCGTCGAATTTCCAGATCTTGTCCATAGAGGCATAACTGATATCAAAAGCACCATCGGTCAATTTTGAAAGTCCGATAGCCCGTTCGATGAGTTGAAAAAGTTCTGCATCGACCTTAACAGGGCGTATTCCCGCATTGCGATTGATCTCGGAAGTTTGTGAATCGGAATCCCATGAAGAAATCAACCGTTCGATACGCTGGATTTCTTCAATCGCGGTATCAATATGGGAGTTAGCCTCTACAGAATCGTCATCGACCACGGTAATCTCAAAATGACCGCCCATTAATTTGAGCGTTCGTTTATAGGGCTGCTGCGAAAGGCAAACAACCGTGCTCAAGAACGTTAAAAAGACCGTGATACGTTTCAAACTATCCGCTAAATGAGGTTAGTATTTTGATATATTCCTCTGGGGTCGCTTTTTGATAACTGGTTTCTCCCAAAACATTTCCTTCCTGGTCCATTACGACCACAAAAGGAAAAATACCTCGTTTGTTGTACTGTTCCGCAAGTTTTTTGTTAGCGGTTTCTTGTTCCTCTGCAAGTCCATTTTTCTTTTTTCGGGGAAAATCGGCCTGCACCATCACAAAATGATTTTTTGCATATTCTTTAAAGGTTTCGGTACTCCAAACCTCACGATCCAATTTTATGCAGGGAGCACACCAATCGGAGCCTTGAAAGACCAGCACAATGGTTTTATTTTCTTCGGCCGCCAATTTTTTGGCCGAAGGGAAGTCGGTCTGCCAATTTTGGGCCGAAAGGCCGATAACAGCCATACATCCGAAAATCAGGGTTAAAACCAGTTTTTTCATATCCTAAAATGTTAGTCTACATGCTTAGTATTACTATCAACGGGATAACACTTTTTATGTTATATATATCCTGTATTTATTCGCCGATCAAATCGAAGGCCCCTTTTACCAAAAATTGGCTATCGGGTCGAAATTTATCGGAAGGTTTAATGGCTGTAAATCCATTGAAAACAGTGCCGATCTCAACCTCCACTTGATCAAAATGCCTATTGCCATTTTCATTCTTATTCAATACAAGCACATAAGATCGATCTTCAAGCACTATCACAGCTTCGCTGGGCAAGGCTTTTTCTTGGGCCGAATCGGTAATGATTTCCGCGTTTACGAACATGCCCGTCAAGAAATTGTTTTGTGATTCATCGTGCAAATGCCCATGTACCTTTATCGTTCGGTTCTCGCCTATGGAAGTGCCGATCAAATACACTTCGGCTTCATACATTTCATCAGAGGCTTCGGGAATCGAAAACCGGATGAGCTGTCCCTTTTTGATTTTCATGATATCCTTTTCAAAAACGGAAAGTTCTAGATGGATATGATCGTTATCGATGATTTCAAGAATAGGTGTAGCTGGCGAGACATACGATCCCTTGCTCACGTTGACTTTAGTGATACTACCACTGATTGGCGCAAAAATGGTGGCAATGCTGCTTATATTCCCTTTTTCAGTTTCGGATGGAGAAATGTTGAGCATTTGCAGCTGTTTTTTAAGTCCGTTGTGACGCGCGTTAGCACTTTGGTATTCGCTTTCAGCCTTTAGGAAGCTCTTTTGGGAGGTTATATTTTCTTCCATCAGGGTTTTTTGGCGGTCGTATTCCGATTTTAGGTAGCCGAGTTGTTGTTTGACCTCCATATATTCTTGTTGCAACGTAACGAACTCAGGGTTTTCCAATGTCACGAGCATTTGCCCTTCTTTGACGACATCGCCAATGAGTAGGGGTGTTCTTTTGATATAACCGCCCATAGTGGCATTTACGACAGCCTTGTTTTCAGGGGGGACATCGATCATTCCATTTACGGGAACAATGACCGGAAATTGTTTTTCTTCCAAACTTCCCAAGACCATACCTGCACTTTGAAACTGGTCTTCTGTCAATTCGATCAGGCTTTCGGAAGCCTCCATTTCGGCATTGGCCGTTTCCATGGTTTTCTTTTCGGAGTCGCCACAGCTCCAAAAGTTGATGGCCAAAATGGCTATAAAAATGATATATATTGAACGTAGCATAACGATGATTTTATAGGGTTAAATAATTGAGATTGATGACGGTCTGGTTGTATTGATTGAGATTTTCCAAATAGTCGAGCTTGATTTCATAGGCATTTTCAAGGCTTTGGATGTACTGAAAAAAGTCGATTTCGCCATTTTTAAAGCTTATAGTGGCCGTTTTTAAGATTTCGTCCGAAAGGGCGATACCTTCTTCCTCATAATACACTAGGGCCTTATCATATTTTTGCAACTGCGCTTGAAGCTCTGAGTTTTTTGCGTTCAGCCGTATTTCGTAATCCTTTGATTGTTCCGTGGCGATTTTTTCAGCGATTTTCGATGCTTTTATCTGTGAAGCTTTTCCTCCGAACAAAAGTGGAATTTTGAGTCCGGCTTGATAACCGTACAAATTGCCATCCAGGGCACTATTCGTGCCCTGAAAATAGTTCAGGCTAATGTCGGGAAGTAGTTTTTGCGTTTCAAATTGACGCTTCGCCTTGGTCAGTGCCATAGTATTTTGGTAGTACTTCAATTCTATATTTTCAGCAGTATTTATTGGAGTTAAGGAAATACGACCAATCGGTATATCCATAATTTTTATACTGTCCGGTATCTGCGTTGTCTTCAGTAATCCAGTCTTGGCGATGTACACATCTTGTTGGGCTTGTTCCAAAGCAATCTGAATCTGTCTCTGTTTGGAAGATGCCGTAATTTTTTCTAGATAATTGGTCTCCCCAAGCTCAAATCGGCGTTTGGCCATATGTGCGAAGTTCTGGTACAGACTATCGAGGTGCAAATAGATGGCTTCCTTCTCCTTGGCGTATTGGTATTGGTAAAAAGAGGCCGTAACATCGCGTTCCAAAACCTTTTTTCGAATTGCGTAGGCACTTGAGGTCAGATCATAGGAAGCTTTGTTCAATTTACGTTCCGCGAAATAGACTGTCGGGAATAGAAAATCCTGCTGTATGCCGAACACGTTCAGCGGAAGATCTTGCAATGTCAAATTGTTCTGGTCGTAGTGGTAATATAGCTGAGTTTTATCAAAATCGAAGGCACTGCCAATCAATGCATCCGATTGTTCGGTATTGAGGTTGGCCGCTTTTAGCCCGGCATTGTTTTCTACGGCTAGGGGAATCAATTCTTCGAGGCCCAAAGGTTTTTCCTGCGCATTTCCTATGAATGAAAAGGATAGGGTTATTAAAACCAACAATACCGTCACATTTGGTTTTCTTGATTTTTTGCGAAGGATTTCCTTCCTATCAAAAATCGAGTACAACACCGGAAGTACCAGGAGGGTCAAAAGGGTCGCTGTAATCAATCCGCCAATGACCACGGTGGCCAAGGGGCGTTGCACCTCGGCCCCGGCACTGGCGGAAATTGCCATAGGCAAAAAGCCCAAGGCCGCCGCCGATGCGGTCAACAAGACGGCACGCAAACGGTCTTTGGTGCCCTGTTTTATTAGTGCTTCCATTGTGTCAAAAGATAGTTTTTTAAGTTCTTTAAAATGTTCGATTAAAACGATACCGTTGAGTACGGCTATCCCGAAAAGGGCGATAAAACCGATTCCGGCCGAGATGCTGAAGGGCATGCCGCGAATCCATAACAATAAAACCCCGCCGATGGCCGCAAGCGGAATGGCCGAGTAGATCAAAAGGGCTTCCCGAACCGAATTAAAAGCGAAATATAAGAGGATAAAAATCAACAAAAGGGCAATCGGAACGGCGACCCACAATCGACTTTTGGCACTTTGCAGATTTTCAAACTGTCCGCCATACGTAATCGAATACCCCACAGGAAGTTTGATGTTGTTGTTGATCAACTGTTGTACATCGTCCACAACGGATTGCAGATCTCGGTCGCGCACATTGATACCGACCACAATCCTACGTCGTGTATTGTCCCGCGAAATTTTAGCGGCTCCTTTTAGGTAACCTATATCTGCCAGTTCGTTCAAAGGAATTTTTCCACCTGAAGGTACATCCACATATAGATTCTTCAGATTGTCAATATCCTTCCGGTTTTTTGGGTCAAGGCGGACCACCAGGTCGAAACGCTTTTCGCCTTCATAGATGCTGCCGACCGTTCGCCCCGCAAAACCCATGGAGACCATGTCGTTTAGGTCTTGAATATTGAGTCCGTAGCGGGCGATTTTGGAGCGGTCATAGGTTACGTTCATTTGTGGGAGGCCCACGATTTTTTCGACGGTAATATCCGCAGCACCTTCTACATTTTCGATAAGGTCTTTTATTTCATTTCCTTTAGTACTGAGAATATCAAGGTCTTCCCCGAAAATCTTGATAGCGATATCGGCGCGAACGCCTGTAATCAATTCGTTAAAACGCATTTCTATCGGTTGTGTAAACTCGACTTCCATTCCCGGAATGATGGTAAGGGCTTCCTTAAACCTGTTTGCCAATTCGTCTTTACTTCTGGCGGAAACCCATTCGCTTTTGGGTTTTAGCGTAATAATGACATCGCTTTCTTCCATCGACATGGGATCCGTGGGCACTTCCGCGGCACCGATGCGCGTGACCACTTGTTCGACTTCCGGAAAATTATCCAATAGTATTTTTTCTATTTGGGTAGTCGTTTCAATGGTCTTGCTGAGTGAGGTACCCGTTTTAAGCACTGGTTGGATCACAAAATCGCCTTCATCCAAAGTAGGTACGAATTCGCCTCCCATCCTCGAGAAGAGAAATACGGTCAATGTCAAAAGTATTGCAGCTAAACCCAAAACTATTTTCTTGCTCCGTAAGGCCCAATCGATAATGGGTTCGTAACGATTGTTGAGCCAGCGCATCAATCGCACTGAGATGTTCTTATCGGAAGGTTTGGCGGGTTTCAAGAACAAGGAAGCTGCTACGGGCACGTATGTAAAACAGAACAGCATTGCCCCGATCAGGGCAAAACTAAAGGTGAGTGCCATGGGTTTGAACATTTTACCTTCGACCCCCGTTAATGAAAGAATAGGAATAAATACAATCAGAATGATAAGCTGCCCAAAAATGGCAGAATTCATCATTTTCGAGGCACTGTTCGCGGTAATTTCATCCTTTTTTAGCTGGAGGGTCTCTTTGGAAAGGGATGTCAATTCCACACTTTTGGCCGTAATCTGAAAGGCGATAAACTCCACTATAATGACCGCTCCGTCGATGATGATCCCAAAATCGATGGCACCGAGGCTCATCAAATTCGCATCCACTCCGAAAACATACATGAGCGAAAGCGCGAAGAGCAGACACAGTGGAATGACCGAAGCGACAACGAGTCCCGATCGGAAATTTCCCAATAACAAGACCACCACAAAAATAACGATTAAACAGCCCAAGATCAAGTTTTCCGCCACGGTAAATGTGGTCTTCGCAATGAGTTCGCTACGATCCAAAAACGCATTGATGTAAACCCCTTCCGGAAGGGATTTTGAAATCTCGTCCACCCTAGTTTTAACAGCATCGATGACCTGTTTGGAGTTCGCATTTTTGAGCATCATCACTTGCCCGAGCACCTTTTCGCCCTCCCCGTTTCCTGTAATGGCCCCGAACCGGGTTGCACTTCCGTAGCCGACTTCGGCTACATCTTTTATTAAAATGGGAATCCCATCACTGGTTTTTATCATAATATTCCGGATATCGTTCAGGTCTTCGACCAACCCTTCTCCACGGATAAAATAGGCCTGGTTCACTTTTTCAATATAACCACCGCCTGCAACGCTATTGTTCTTCTCCAAGGCCGTAAAAACATCTTGCGCCGTGATGTTCATAGCGTTTAGCTTTCCCGTATTGATGGCGACTTCATATTGTTTTAGATACCCGCCCCAGGTATTTACTTCGACCACGCCGGGTATGCCCGATAACTGCCTTTTTACGATCCAATCTTGAATGGTGCGTAGTTCGGTCGCATCGTAACGGGCTTCATAACCAGGTTTTACATCAAGTATGTATTGGTAGATTTCGCCTAATCCGGTGGTAATGGGTCCCATTGTAGGCGTACCGAAACCTTCAGGTATTTTTTCCGAGGCCGATTTTATTTTTTCGGCGATCAATTGACGTGGAAGGTAAGTTCCTAGGTTATCCTCAAAAACGATGGTCACGACCGAGAGCCCGAATTTTGTAATCGACCGGATTTCGACCACGCCAGGCAGATTGGCCATTTCGAGCTCTACAGGATAGGTAATGAACTGCTCCATATCCTGCGTGGAAAGGTTGCGCGAGGTCGTAATGACCTGTACCTGATTATTGGTCACATCGGGTACCGCGCCAATAGGTATTTGGGTAAGCGAATACAAACCGAATCCGACGATGAATGTGGTAAACAAGAGTATGATAAACTTGTTACGAATACTGAAATTGATGATATGTGATAGCATAATCCATAAATGAAAGGTGCGCCAAACTATCTAAAAGAAGTTTGAACTGAAAATAATCAAAGTCAATTGTGGACTATACTTGCCTGGGGGGCTGAAAAAGACCTTCTTGGGCCAAAGAGTGATAAGAAGCCTGATAATAGTAGTTAGAAGAACGATACGCCATAATCTCAGGTGCTACCGCATATTCTGCGATATTGTTCAATACGAATGCGGAAAGTAAGGCATTTTGGCACTGATTCTGAAAAGGTAACTGTTCGTGGTCTTTTTGCTCTTCTTGATGTTTTTGGCTGTGTTCGGCTTTCAGTTCGCCATAATGTTTCGAAATGAACACGAAGAAATTATCCCCATATTCCTGAGAATGGAAGCTGGCATGCTCGATTAACTCGTCCAATTCTACAATATCATCAAAATGGATATTGAAGCTCTGCACGAGAATGAGCAAAGAAATCGCTATGGAGACTAGTTTTGTCATAAATAATGTATCATAAAGATACGGTTTTTATAAAAACTTCCGTTAAGGCAGTAGAATCTTTAGCTTTGTGTGTATAAAGGGGATAGATTAAAAAGTTATGAGGCTTTTGATTTTTTACATACGGCCCAAACATTTCATTTAAAATGAGTTAATATAATTCCGGAAAAATTTACATGATAGCAAAAAAACGGCATTGGTTTTGGAACCTATTGGCAATCATCACAGTGATTGCATGCCTACTTGCGCTTTTGGCACACTATAAAAATTGGACAAAAATAAAACCGGATGGTATCCGCATTTTATCTGGCTTCTACTATAAGGATTTGAAATATTCTGATTTGGACAGTGTGCTTATGGTTGAACGGATTCCACCTATGGAACGGTTGAATGGCTTCTCCGCTTTAGAAAAAGAGAAAGGTATTTTCAGGGAGTTCAAAGATTCGTTGACCGATAAAAAAGTTAATGTTTATGTAGATAATCTATCACAGCACAAGATTAAGATTGTCTATCAAGACTCATCGAAACTCTATTTTAATTATAAGGATAGTCTTGAAACCGAACAACTTTATACCTTATTGCTTAATAAATTAAAGTCGAATGTCGATGTCCCGAACTAAATTGGAAATAGCCATGAAGAAAGTGTTCGCCTTGCTTTTTTTGGTAACGCCCCTATGGGCTATGGCGCAAAATAAACTTACCGTTTCCGTAGAGGGTGTGCCGGCTTCGATAGGAAATGTAAGTGCAGGAGTCTACAATTCTGAAGTCGGATTTTTGAAAATAGATCATATCATTGCCGGCAAGATGGTTCAGGCCGTCAGAGGCACCACAAAGATAGAAGTAGATAATTTGCCGGACGGCACCTATGCCGTAGCCATTTTCTATGATGAGAACGGAAATGAAAAACTGGACACCAATTTTTTGGGAATTCCAAAAGAGAAAGTCGCATTCTCGAATGCCAAAATGAAAACGTTCGGACCTCCTGGTTTCGATGAATGTTCATTCAAAGTTATAGGAGATCAAGAAATGAAGATTTCATTTTGATTTCCTCTTAAAATTCGCACTCCTTTTTGTTAAGCTGTTGTAATTAAAATACATAAGTTGTATTTTAATCCACTAATCAATTAAAAACAACAATCATGGAAACAAATGAAATTGCCAACAAGTTGGTCGCATGGTGCAAACAAGGTGATTTTGAAAAACCTTACCAAGAATTGTACAGCCCTAAAATCGTCAGCATAGAGAATGACGGAACAAGTGAAGGTGGGCGCGTAGAAGGTTTTGAAGGGATACAACAAAAAGGCGAATGGTGGCAAGAGAATTTCGAAGTCCACGAGACCACTGTGTCCGAACCAATAGTCGCCGACAACTGGTTCTCGGTCAAATTTGAAATGGATACGACACACAAACCTTCGGGGCATCGCTCAACAATGTCTGAAATAGCCGTTTACCAAGTGCAGGACGGTAAAATCATAAAAGAGCAGTTCTTTTACGATGAGGAGGGTCAGTAAATAACAATTGAATGCAAACGTCATTGCGAGCGGAGCGAAGCAATCTGTTGAAATTTAGATAAAACTCAACAGATTGTTTCGTCGCAAAATGCTCCTCGCAATGACTTTTTGGCCTAATTTTTCTTAGTCGATTTCCCGTATCTTAGGGGCATGGTTTTGTTAGCTCAATTTATCGGTGCTTTGTTCGGCCTCTTGGCCATAATCTTCGGGGCCTTTGGCGCACATGCCTTGAAAAAATCCTTTTCTGAAGAGCAGCTTAAAAGTTTTGAAACAGGAGTCAAATATCAGATGTACCATGCGGTGCTCTTATTGATGCTGAGCTTCAACCTGAACTTGGAATCCTCCTTGGAAAAAAACATGATCTATTGTTTCGTCATCGGTACGTTTCTCTTTTCTTTCAGTATCTATGGCCTGACGCTAAGCGCTTCCATAGGTAAAAAGTGGAAGTTTTTAGGGCCTGTAACGCCGATCGGAGGATTGCTTTTGGTTCTTGGTTGGGGCATGTTGCTTTGGTTTTTTATTAAAGGATATTTTTAGACCTAATCACATATATCCAAAACGAGGGCTAACACTTACAACCTCAAATACATATTCCCATTAATTGTATTCAAACGAAGTCTATTTTTGCCCTCTGCTGTTCGCCCCGATATTTTTTGACCCACATGCCTATTCTCGGTGTCGAACTTTAATTTTTCATCGGCATATATATCGCCGTGAATAGTTTCGGCCACAAGATTAGCATTCATCATTTTAAGGTCGATTTCGCCATTGATGGTACTGAGGTCAAGATTGCCCGAATAGTTGGCGATTTCAATATTGCCATTGATCAGGTCGGCGGTAAAGTCACCTTCTATGACTTCTGACTTTAAACTCCCATTGATACTACTAACCTTGAAACGAGCGTTCTTTGGCACATACACTACATAATCGAATTCGTATTCATCTCCTCGGTTAAAATAGCGTTTCTTTTTACCATATTCTTTTTCGTAATCGTCCCAAATCTTCTTAAAAATCTTTTCGGAATTAGAACCGACACCAATTTTTGAATCACTCTCGGCAATATCAAGTTCAAACATATTGGCGTACTTTTCTTCCTCCATTTCAATAGTTGCCTTTATGTAAATGGAAGATTTATCCCAAGTCTTTACCTCCATCTCGGAAGCGAATTTTAGTTCAATATCGATGAACTGATTATCGTAGGGAACGTTTTTTTCTATGACCCGCTGCGCATTAATGGTCAGGCCGATGAAGCTAAAAATTAAGGTAATCGCTGAATTTTTCATAACTGCTCGTTTTTTGATGTTTTCTGTTTGACCAAGGGCTACTCTTTCCTCAAATAAATATTTCCGTTGGTCGATTTTAATTTAATATCGACACCACCACCGTTAATGGCTCCATTGACCTTTCTGCCCGAGATTGATTTAAGACCGTCTTTATCGGGTCTGCTCAAATCGAAATTGGTATAGATATCTCCGTTCCAAGAACTGAGTTCCAAATCGGCAGGAGTGCTTTCGGGCAAGGTAACGTCGATTTCGCCATTCGTAGTTCTGATAACGATAGGCGAATCTTGATCGATTTTCTCGAAAACCACCCGTATGCCTTCATTAAGGGAGTAAGCCGTTATGGGCCCCGATACATTTTTCAATGTGAGTCCGCCGTTTAAATTGGCGTTCGCCTCTACTTCGCCCGTAAAGCCCTCGATATGGATATCGCCGTTCCATGAATTTGTTACCGATACGTTTTGCGATTTCGGAAGATAGATTTCGCCCCCACCGGACTTTCTTACGTCTTGCACGATTAAATTATTACCGGTCTGTACGACATTAAAACCAACATCGGTATTATCATCGCCTCCTACTCCTACAAGTTTGAGTCCTTTTGCTTTTTCGGGCGCGGGTTCTAAATTGAATGCTTTTATCAACAATTCATTTTTATCATGGGTTTTCAGAATGATTTCCGATTTTGATTCGATTTTGACCCATTCGATTCCGTTTAGGGCTTTGGTATAATCCGATTGTGCCTGTAAGTTGGCTGCAAGCGCGCATGTAAATAAGAATACTATTAACTTTTTCATGATTGTTTGTTTTAAATGACTGTTCGTTTTTGATGATTGTTCGTTTATCGATGTTCAGACAACACGTCGACAAGCTCCGTGTGACATAACATCATTAGATGTTAAATGATCGTTGGTAACAATGATTTGATTTGCTGTTTTATAAAGGGCTGTGTATCTTCTTTTTCCAATAATTCTTGCATGGGGACCGCTGCTTTTTTTTCCTGCAGTTGTCCCAAAATTTGAATTATCGCAATTTGTATACTAGGGTCATTTTCGATCCGCAATGCTTTAATGAATGTATCTACGACCGTTTCGGAATTCGTAAAGCCCGCAAGTACATCAAGGGCCGCCGCCCTAACATTGGTATTTTCGTCGTAGAGCATGCGATCTGCCAAAGCTTTTACGATCGATTCATCAGGGTTCTGAATCTCCTCGATATAATTGACACCCCGAATACGCTTACTGGCCGATTCACTTTCCATCATCGATAGCATGGCCGTTTGCTTCATTCTCATTTTCTCTTCGGTCAATGTGGCAATTTCCCTTGAAGAATTTTCGTTGGAATACTGATTTCCCATAAAAAAAGCTCCGGCCAATAGCAGGATACTTGCCGCAATTTTCATGAGGTTGTTCGCCCATAAATTTCTTTTGGGCGTAGTCTCGTCATCGAGTGAAACCACTTTAGATATGGATTTTTTCTCCTCTTCAAGCTGCTCAAGAAATTTTGACTTTAACGAATTTGGAGGCAACTCATCCTCTTCCGAATCGATTGCCTGGAACAATCTCTTCATTTCAAACAATTCTTTTTCACATGATTTGCATCGTTTCAGATGTGTTTCAACCATTTCTTTTTGGGGTTCTTCCAAAAGATTATCCAAATAATCGGGAAGAAGTTCAACAATATGTTTATTTGCGTTACTCATATTTTTTCAAAATAAATAGACTTCAATTTTTTTAGTGCACGGCTTACTTTGGTCTTTACTGCACCAGGAGTGCTTCCAACAATTACTGCTAGTTCAGCATATTTGACTTCTTGAAAACGATTCAATATCAATAGTTCGCGATCAGAGGCATCCAGCTTGTTCAATGCGAGTTGTAAATGCGAATAATCTTCGGTTTTTTCGCTTTCGTTTTCCGTTAAGCGATATTCCAGAACACCCAGATGGTCATGGTCAGTTGCATTCCTTCTATAATGGGTTTTCAGGTTATTCCGTGCGATGGTAAACATCCATGAGACGAAATTTCCACCATTATATGAATTTCGATATTTCATCAACTTATAAAAAACATCTTGTGTAATATCTTCGCTCAACATTTTATCCCTAGACATTTTATACAGAAAGTTGTACACATGGCGGTGGTGCCTCTCGAACAATATCTTAAGGTGGTCAAGATTTCCGTTGGCAACTTCCACCATTAGACTTTCGTCGGATTGTGCTTTCAAAGGATGTTTTTAGTTGGTGTTCATAGGTATATAGTCTGAAAAGTACAAAAGGTTACACAAGGTGATAAAAATAGAGGTCTTTTTATGCTTTTGGCAGCAATGGAGAGTCTATAACTCAAGACGAGTTCATTGTCTTTGCCGATGTGAGGCGAACAATGGACAGGGCAGAAATATTATTCAAGAATTTCAACTTCCGAAGTGAATTCACGGATAGCGGTATTGGGTTCTATGATATTGTAACCTTTCCAGAATTCGGGATCGTAATTTTGCATATAGATAGGAAGCACCGTATTGTTCTCGGTAAAGGCCTCAAATTGAGCTTCGTCGATCGGGTTTTCGTCAAAAACGACCAATTCATAGCGGTTGGTGGAACCGAAGGCGGCATCGATTTTCAGATGTAGTTCGTTCTGTTTTCTACGGCCCTTTATGTTTTTGTTCTTTTCGATGATTTTGATGGGACGCTTGAATCCGACGCGATTGCCTTTTACGATGTCATAATAACGTAGGCCATAGTAGCCGTCATCGCCTTTGTCGAAGATCATTTTGCCCTTGGCCAAATATTCGTTGAGCGATACGCCCAACAACTTAAAATTGCGCAGTGCCTTAACGTTCTGAAAATCCATACGCACGACCGCGAAATCATCGGAATTGATAAAAAGTTTTCCCCGAAAATCGGCCCACCGTTTGGGTTCAAAAGTGATTACGTACACCGCATTGTCGCCCAGATAGGTAAAGTTTTCCAAGGTAAACTCATATTTGCGTGACTTGTGCAGTACGTCATAATCGCTATCCTCGAAATAGGGCAGGTTTTTGAAAAGATTGCCCATGGTACGACGTTTGTAATTGGCGAAAAACTTTTTTCGGTCTTCTTCGTTTTTTTTGGTCTCTTCCAGTTTCTCATTAAGTGCCGCTACGTCTGTCGAATCGATTTCTTCGGTGCTTCCCAAGAGTTCGTCGGCATCGAGTTTGGTGCCGAACAGTCCGGACTTTACCTTAAAATATGAATCGGTCTTGACGTTCTTTTTGATGATTTCGTTAAAACGCTCTTCGAGGTTTTCAAAATCCAACCGGGTACTTTTGTTGTAGAGTTCCGAAGCCTTTATGAGGTCCAATTTTTGTTCGTCTTCGTCATCGCCGCCGTAAAGGTCGCCCAAACTTTCGGTGTAATACGTGTCGTTTTTGGGTACGGTTCGTATAACACTGTCGATAAAACTTTTGTTGAAGGCATCGATGGTCGATTCGATCAGTTTGTAATCCGTTTTATTGATGGAGCTTTGGTACGATTCGCGAAGAAATACCCGTTTTTTGGTCAGCCCTTGGCGATAGTTTTTTTCGAGATTGTCTTCCACCAACTCCATAATTTCGTCGGCGGAATAATTCTTGTTGGAAACAATGACGTTTTCGAGTTCTATGGCCTTGGGTCGGAGAACGATCGCTTTTTCGGTAAACTGGCTCAACGGTTTTCCGACGGATTCAAAGCCGATACACGAGATAAAGAGCGAATCGGTCTCGTTGACGGAATCGCCCAGAGTAAAGGTAAACCGACCTTCTTCATTGGTAATCATGCCCTTTTTGTTGAGTTGCACGGTTACGTACGGAATTGGTTTCTGGGTAGCCGAATCCAACACAACCGAAGTCAGGGTCTGTGCGCCGACAAACGACGAAACCATTAAAATCAATATTAAAACCTGAAAAGGTACTTTGCCCATAATAGAAGAAATCGTGTTGGTTACTCGATAATCGAGATTAAATTCACCGAGGCTTGCCCGCCCGTGCCTCGAATCTTTAAGTCGTTTCCTTACGAATGCCTCGGCTTGCCGCGAGGTTGTTTATTACGGAAACAAAAAAAGCGATAGCATTTTGTTCGGGCGTAGCTTTTTTGTTTTCCTTAATACGTATTTATCCTTTTTTTAACGGAAACGAACCAACCATAATATAATCTAAAACGCACTAAATCGGAAATTGGTTTCTTTTTGAAGAAACATTTTCTGAATGGAAGTAAAGGGTGCGCAAGTTCAATGGCATCCACAATCATCGCTCCCACAAGAGGTATCATTCCCTTTTTTGGTACTGAGGATTGATTTCGGAAGAAAGAATTTAAAGACAATATAACCAATGGCTATTGCTAAAGTTATATAGACCAAGATGGGTTGTACCAAACTCATGAAATTATTTTAGAAATTGATATGCAATCAGTGCTACAATATAAGCAAAAAGACTCATAAATACTAGTTGGGCCGCGGGCCATTTCCAGCTATTAGTCTCTCGTTTTACGATGGCGAGGGTACTCATACATTGCATGGCGAACGCATAGAACAATAGCAGCGAAATACCGGATGCCAAATTGAACAAGGGCTTTTTCGTCATTGCATTCACCTCTGCCGCCATACGATGCTTGATTGTATCTTCCTCATCAGTGCCAACACTATAAATAGTGGCCAATGTACCAACGAAAACTTCACGGGCAGCAAAAGAGGTCAGCACAGCAATACCTATTTTCCAATCGTAGCCCAATGGCTTTACAATAGGTTCAATAGCTTTTCCGATGTTGCCGATATATGAATTCTCCAATTTAAAACTTGAAATTTCTTGATTGGTCGCTTTTAACATAAGATCCAACTTCCTAATTTCAAGTGAATCAGCAACCGAAGAGGCTGAAATAGTATATTTTTTTTGTGAGATGCTGTCGTTTAGAGACTGATGATAATTCTCAAGTTCTTCTTCGATAGAAGATTGGTTAAATCCCGAAAAACCATTGTTCTCTATTCGATTTTTTACGATTTCCTCTGCATTTTTGAACTTATCTGAATAACCATTGGAACCCAAAAACCAAAGAATAATTGAAATGGCCAAAATAATTTTTCCGGCGCCCAAGACGAAACTTTTGGTCTTCTCCCACACAGTGTAAGCCACATTCTTGAAAAGCGGCAACCTATAATTTGGCATTTCAACTACAAAAAAAGTACGGCTTTTTATTTTCAGGACCTTATTCAGTATCATCGCCGAAATTATGGCGGCACCAAACCCTATCAGATAAAGCAACATTAGTGTTAACGCTTGGTAGCCCAAACCTAAAAATCGCCCTTCTGGAATTACCAAGGCGATGATGATAAGGTAAATTGGCAATCGCGCGGAACAAGTCGTGAAGGGCGTAACCAAGATGGTGATTAAACGTTCTTTCCAGCTTTCGATATTTCGTGTCGCCATAATCGCCGGAATGGCACAAGCCGTGCCAGAAATTAATGGCACCACACTTTTGCCGCTAAGTCCGAAGGGACGCATCAATCGATCCATTAAAAAAACAACCCGGCTCATATAACCGGATTCTTCTAATAAGGCAATAAAGAAAAACAGGAAAGCGATTTGCGGTATGAAAATCACGATGCCACCGATACCGGCCAGAATACCTTCTGCGATCAAGTTGGTGAAAACCCCAGGCGGCATGGTGTCTTTTACCCATCCACTGGCATCGGCGAACAGGTTTTCTATAAAATCCATAGGTACACTGCTCCAATCATAGATGGCCTGAAAAATGGTCAGGAGAATAATGAAAAAAATCAAGTACCCGAAAACCTTATGGGTCAAAACCTTGTCCAATGAGGCTCTAAAACCCTTTGCCGCATTAGCATCTACTTTGTAGGTTTCCTTGAGAATACCGTTGATGAACTGATACCTTAGAATAGTCTCCTTTTGCTGTAAACGTTTTAACTCTGACTTTGACTTTGTTGCAAAAGAAGATGCATCTTTGATCAAGTTTTTCTCGATGGGCATGAAATTTACGTCCTGTGTAATAACGAGCCAAAGTTTATAGAGATCTTGATTGGGAAATGTCGTTTTTAATCGATCAAAATATTCCGGTGAAATTACAGTGGTATCAACATTTTGTTCAGTCGAAAGGTTTTTGTAGTCGGCAATAAGTTCTTTCAATTTGTCGATTCCCGTCGCTTTTCGAGTACTGACCAGAGCAATTTTCGTATTTAGTTTTTCCTCCAGCAGGGGAATATCCAATGAAATTCCTTTTTTTGGCATCCGATCCGCCATATTAATGACCAGAATAGAAGGAATCTTAAGGTCTTTGATTTGCGTAAAGAGCAGTAGATTCCTTTTTAGGTTTTCAACATCGGAGATAACGACAGCTACATCTGGGTGGTCTTTGTCGTTCTTGTTCAACAAAAGCTCGACGGCCACACTCTCGTCCAAAGAAGTCGTATTCAAGCTATAAGTTCCCGGAAGGTCTATAATATGTGCCCGAACGCCACGTGGTAATTTGCAGATGCCCTCTTTTTTTTCAACGGTGATACCGGGGTAATTGCCGACTTTTTGTTTAAGGCCGGTCAGTTGGTTGAAAACAGAAGTCTTGCCAGTATTGGGGTTTCCTATGAGGGCAACATTGATTTGTTTACTCATAGTCCGATGGAATCTTCAATCAGTTCAAGCTCGATCAGCAAAGCAACCGCGCGACGAATTGCAATATGCGAACCGTTCACGTTGATATAGATGGGGTCGTTGAGAGGCGCAACTTGGACCAGTTCGATCTCGTTGCCCGGAAGACAGCCTAATTCAAGCAGTTTTATAGGGAGGATATCATCTGCGAATTCCTTGATAATTCCTTTTTGACCTCGTCTTAGCTGTGCTACCGTTACTACCAATTTTTATTTAGATTGATTATAAGTAAGGACAAAAATAGGATAAAAAATCTTATAAATCCCAATAAACAAATACCAAATTTCATATATGCCCGATTTGAAATTTGGGGCATGATTTTTGGAATTTTAGCTTTTATAAGAAGCTTTCAAAATTGCCAGATCTTCCATCAACCTATCCATTTCTTCTGTTTTGGTGCCGTCATAAAAGCCCCTGATACGTCTTTCTTTATCCACCAAAATAAAATTTTCGGTGTGGATCATATCGAACGGACCTCCATCACCATCGTTCTTTACCGCCAAATATGATTTTCGCGCCAGCTCGTAAATTTGTTTTTTATCACCTGTGACTAAATTCCATTTTTTGTCGACTACTCCTTTTTCCAAAGCATATTTTTTCAATTGTGCGACCGAGTCGATTTCTGGGGTGACCGAATGAGAAAGTAACAATACATCATCATCATTCATAATCTGTTCTTGTATATCGGCCATATTTTTTGTCATGATCGGGCATATGGTCGGGCAGGTCGTAAAGAAAAAGTCGGCGATATATATTTTATCCTTGTAGTCGGTCTGTGTAATCGTCTTACCATTTTGATTCGTTAATGAAAAATCGCCGATAGTGTGGTATTTTCTTTTGAACTGTAACGTGCTGTCCACCAATTCGGGGTTGACCATCGACGGTTGGTAAATAGCAAGCGATTTTTTCGGCTGCAGTGCATTGTAGAACAGATATATTATTACTGCCGAAAGCAATAACAACACCATGGCGAACAATCGATATTTTGCAAAAAATGACCGCATAACCTTTTTACAAAGGTAAGGCAGTCGCTTGGCCCGTTCAAATATTCAATCGGGGTCTCTTGCTAAAACTTTCATAAAATGGTAGTGACACCCTTAGTTTCTTTTCATAAGAGATGTTAAAGACGTACTTTTGTGCGTTTTTAAAGCTTAAAAAGTCAAGATGACATTAACAATTCAGATCGTTCAGTTTGTCGTTATTATATCCATTTTGGTAATACTGCACGAATTCGGCCATTTTTTACCGGCCAGATATTTTAAGACCAAGGTAGAGAAGTTCTACCTCTTCTTTGATTGGAAATTTTCATTGTTCAAAAAGAAAATCGGTGAGACGGAATACGGCATCGGTTGGTTGCCCTTGGGTGGCTATGTCAAGATTGCCGGTATGGTCGATGAAAGTATGGACACCGAGCAGCTGAGCAAACCACCTGAACCATGGGAGTTCAGAAGCAAGCCTGCATGGCAACGCCTCATTATTATGTTGGGTGGGGTGACCGTCAACTTTTTTCTAGCGTGGATTATTTATTCTTTAATGCTTTTTAGCAATGGCGACACCTATATTCCGGCGGATAGTTTGAAATATGGAATACTTGTCGATTCTGTCGGGCAACAATTAGGGTTGCAAACTGGGGACAAGATTTTGGCAGTAGATGGTAAGAAAACAAAGAAATTCTCGGATGCGGTATTACAGATTATATTAGGGGATGAGGTCACTGTAGAAAGAGATGGTAATGAAATCGTAGTTCCCTTATCCGATGAAGGTAAAAAGACGGTTTTTGAACAACAGGGCAGGAATTTCATAAGTTATCGTTCAAAACCGATTATTGAGGAAGTGACAGAACAGACCGTTGCCAGTAAGGGAGGAATGCTCCCAGGCGATGAAATCGTGGGAGTAGACAATCAAAAAATCGAATATTGGGATGAGTTTCGTAAGAAAATCGGCAATTCGTCTGGAGAGAATATCGAGGTTAAAGTGTTGCGAGACGGGAAAATTGAAAATTTGTCAATGAAAGTTCCCGAAGAAGGCGCTATCGGTGTCAGGCTAAATGTCGAAGATTTAAGGGTGACTGATACCTACGGTTTTTTTGCTTCTATACCTGCCGGATTCAATAAGACAATTAAAGTACTTACCGATCAAGTACGTCAATTTAAAGTCATCTTTAACGCGAAAACCGAGGCCTATAAACAGGTCAAAGGCCCTATCGGTATTGTTGAAATGATGTCACCCACATGGGACTGGACGTTCTTCTGGAACTTTCTGGCCATGTTCTCGGTCTGGTTGGCTTTCGTAAACTTGTTGCCTATACCTGCGCTTGATGGTGGCCATGTAATGTTTTTGCTCTATGAAATAATTTCGGGAAGGCCTCCTAGTCAAAAGGTACTCGAAACAGGCCAGATCATCGGTTTTATCTTTTTGTTAGCGCTTATGGCCGTAATATTCGGAAACGATATCTGGAATATTGTAAAAAGGTTTTTATAGAACTTGATAAGATTAGAATGAAGAAATCAAAACCACTTTTTTTTGTTGGGGGGTTTTGAAAAAACATTTATATTTGCACCCGCTTTAGTAACGCAAAGCGAATTATTTTCCTCCTTAGCTCAGCTGGTTAGAGCATCTGACTGTTAATCAGAGGGTCCTTGGTTCGAGCCCAAGAGGGG
>CAYGPR010000048.1:0-32089 GCA_964351985.1 uncultured Maribacter sp.
ATGTAAAAATAAGGGCAGGTGGCTTTCAGTTTTTGCGATTCAATCTGTTCAAAAACAAAAAGGTGGTAATGGACCTTGCCCAAGTTCAAAAGGGAGATTCCGGCTTTTTTATTCCTGCAGAAATTTATAGAAGTCAAGTTGAAAAACAGTTGCCAGGATCCATGATTTTATTGGAAATTGACAACGAACCCATTCATTTTGATTTTTTGGAGCTTGGCACAAAAGAAATCCCTATAAGACCAAGAATCATATTGAATCTGGCACAAAACTATCTTCTTGATGGCGAATTGGTGGTTGAACCCAATAGGCTAACGATTAAGGGACCGTTGCGCGAAATTGATACAATACATGAAGTAAAAACCGAAGAATTGAACTTGACCGACTTGACTTCCGATTTTTCTCGTGAGGCTGACATACAAATTTCCCCTGATTTAAAAAACACCACTTTTTCGACGGGCAGTGTTATTCTTAAAGGAAGGGTTGCCCGTTTTTCGGAAAAAGTTTTGAAAGTACCGATAAAAGTGGTCAATTTACCGAAAGGAACCGAAATCCGGACCTTTCCAGATCAAGTTTCCATTGTAGTAAAGGCCAAGGTCGAGGTGTTGAAGGATATCAAGGATGTCGATTTCCAGGTCATTGCCGATTATAGTTCTGTAAAAGATTCTGGTTCGAGTGTACTACAATTAACGATTGGTAAACGCCCAAATAACATACAACAAGTCAGTTTGAACGAAAAACAGGTTGAATATATAATTAGGCGCGAATGATGATAGTGGGACTTACAGGCGGTATCGGCAGTGGTAAATCCGCCGTAGCGAAAATGTTCTCCAATCTTGGGGTGCCGGTTTATGAATCCGACCGTCAGGCAAAACGTTTGATGCAATCTTCCAAAAAATTGAGGAAAGCGATTATTGGTTTGTTAGGATCTGAGGCTTACAATGAGAAAAAATTAAACCGCCCTCATATTGCCAAAATGGTATTTGATAACCCGGCAAGACTATCGAAATTGAACGCCATTGTTCACCCGGCCGTTAGAAAACATTTTTTGAAATGGGCAAAAAAAAAGGAATCCCCCTACGTCATCCAAGAAACGGCCATTATGTTCGAAAACGGACTACAAGACTTTTATGATAAAGTTATTTTGATTACTGCGCCAAAGGAGCTACGCTTGCAACGTATATTGAAAAGAGATCAAACTTCAAAAGAAGACATTTTGACAAGAATGGGAGCTCAATGGGATGATGCCAAGAAAATACCCTTATCCGATTTTGTGATCGAGAACGTTGATCTGGAAAAAACGAAGTCGAAAATCGAAGACCTTCATAAGCGCCTGCTTGAATATAGCTGAGTTTCGGCGATTTTAACATTTTTGTTAAGGTTAGGTTAAACGTACAATTTTCTAGATGTTAAATCTTTAATTTTACTTGAAGATGAATAAGAGGTTGTTTGTTCTATTGGTAATCTCGATGAGCCTCTCTCTTATAGGTATCATCTTTGTTCAAGGTTTTTGGATTAAACAGTCCGTTGAGGACAAGGAAGAACAATTCTCAAGAACAATTTCCGAAGTCTTGATTACCGTTACCGAGAAAATCGCCCAGAGGGAGACAAAAGATTATATAGAGCGTTTCATAACGCAGAATGACAGTTTGGGCGACCCGAAATCAGGTTCTTTCGGAAGCTTTATGTACGTTGAGCGGGATCTTAATTCGAACGAGATCGAACTGTATCAACATGGTATTTTAGAAGAGGACTATAATATTGCCTCTACGTTCTTTGATAATAATAGTGGTTTTGATAGTACGACGATTAAAAATTATACGAGTCGGAGGAGTAAAGTTATACTAAAGGAAGACTATGGACTTGACGGGCGCTCTTACAAACTCACGCCCATGGAAAAATTTGAAAAAATTGGGGACTGGACCGCAATTAAGGAAGCTCAGTTCAAGGACGTATTCAAAGAACATGCAAAAAAAGTTCCGATCCATAAAAGAGTATCCAAGCAAGAAATCGAGTTGTTGTTAGGACGTGAATTGGAAAATAGAGGACTGAAGATAGATTATGAATACGGCGTATATAGCAACGGATTGCCTACAAAGGTAAAATCAAAAAAGTTCAAGTCTACGCTTTCGACTGTATACAAAGCACCAATTTTCAGGGATAGTGACGGAGATTCCGATTTTTCACTTCTTATCTCTTTTCCTAAAAAGAAAAAGTTCTTGTTGGAATCGATTTTGAAAATGGCCTTGTTATCGCTGTTGTTCACTTTGGTTATTGTTATAGCTTATTCGGGGGCAATTTATCAGCTGATTCGGCAGAAACAGATTTCCGAAATAAAATCGGATTTCATCAATAACATGACGCATGAGTTCAAAACACCGATTGCGACAATAAACTTGGCCGTAGAAGCGATTAGAAACCCTAAGATTATTGATGACAAGGAGAAAGTTATGCGCTATTTGGGAATGATACGTGACGAAAACAAACGAATGCATGCCCAAGTCGAAAATGTGCTCCGAATATCGAAGCTGGAGAAGAACCAGTTGGATATTAGTAAGGATAGGGTCGATGTTCACGACATAATACAAGATGCGATTGCCCACGTTGAGCTCATTGTGGCCGATCGCGGGGGCTATATCGAAACGCATTTAGATGCAGGTCGAAGCGAAGTTTTGGCCAATGAAATGCATTTTACCAACGTCGTGGTAAACATACTTGATAATGCGGTAAAGTATTCTGAGAAAGCACCAAAAATCGATGTTTTCACCGAATTGGCCAAAAACAACATTATTATTAAAGTACAGGATCAAGGTTCTGGGATGAGCAAGGCAGTACTAAAAAAAGTTTTTGAAAAGTTCTATAGAGAGCATACAGGAGACATACATAACGTTAAAGGGCACGGCCTAGGTCTAGCCTACGTAAAGAAAATAGTTGACGATCATCAAGGGGAGGTTTATGCCGAAAGTGAAAAAGGAAAAGGTAGCACTTTCTTCATAAAATTACCCTTAATATAAAAAATTATGGAAACAATAAACAAGAAGATTCTTTTGGTAGAGGACGATCCCAACTTCGGCATTGTCTTAAAAGACTATTTGTCAATGAACGATTTTGACGTCACCTTGGCCAAAAATGGGATGGAAGGATTTGAGAAGTTCAAAAAAGATAATTATGATGTTTGTATTCTAGATGTCATGATGCCTTATAAAGATGGTTTTACCTTGGCACGTGAAATTCGTGAAAAAAACGAAAATGTGCCTATCGTTTTTCTTACGGCGAAGACCATGAAAGAAGACGTTCTAAAAGGCTACAAGGCCGGTGCAGACGATTATTTGAACAAGCCTTTCGATTCGGAAGTGCTTTTAATGAAACTTAAAGCAATAATTCAAAGAAAGGCCTCTAATACGCTAGCTGATAGTAAAAAATTTGAATTTAAAATCGGTAATTTTCATCTGAATTCAAAGCTACGATTCTTAAAATATAAAGATACTGAGGCGATAAAACTTTCACCAAAAGAGAACGAGTTGTTGCGTTTATTGGCTCTTCATGAAAATGATTTGATGCCGCGTGAACTGGCCTTGACAAAAATCTGGAGAGACGATAACTATTTCACCTCAAGAAGTATGGATGTGTATATTGCTAAACTGCGAAAATATCTAAAAGTCGACGATGGTGTTGAAATATTGAACATTCATGGGGAGGGCTTCCGACTTGTCGTGAAGAACGAGGAATAATAACTACAACAATAGACATGTTAAGGTATTCGTAGAATATACTGGTTCATTTATTTTTTGTTCAAGATCGATAATATTTCCAATATGATTTCCTTGGGCGGCTTTGAAATGGAAACACGAATCGCATCGCTTGGCAGTTCTAAAGTGTCGAATTGTGATTTTAGTAAACCTGGAGGCATAAAATGGTCTTTCCTACTTTGCATCCTTTCGAAAATCTCTTCATATGTTCCATCCAAATAAACGAAGATCATATGTTGTTCAATTGAATGGTTAAGCAAAGCTCTGTACCTTTCCTTTAGTGCCGAACAGCAGATAACGGCACCTTTGCTAAGGTTATCTTTTGCGAGTCGATTCAGGGTTTGTAGCCAACCTTTGCGGTCATCATCGTTTAGCGGATGGCCTTGGGACATTTTCTCGACATTTTTCTTGGAGTGGTAATCATCGCCGTCGAAAAAGGGAACTTTCAGTTTGTCGGATAGCATCTGGCCAATAGTGCTTTTTCCACAACCGGCTACACCCATAACCAGTAAGATTTGATTTTCAACCATTTTCAAATTGCTTTTTTCTTTGTTCGATTGCCGTTATAACTTTTGTAATATCTTCTTGAAAGTCTATTCTAAGGGCACCTTCATTCTTTTTGAACCAAGTCAATTGCCGTTTGGCGAACCTACGGGTATTTTTCTTTATCTCTGAAACTGCGTATTCAAGGTTATGTTCGCCATCAAAATGAGCAAAAATCTCGGCATATCCCACGGTCCGTAACGCATTCAAATGACGGTGTTCGTACAACTGCCTAGCTTCTTCCAAAAGTCCTTCGTGCATCATATTATCGACACGATTATTGATTCGCTCATAGATGACAGATCTATCTGCTGTAATTTCGACACTTATTGTTCTAAAGGGGCGACCCGCTTTTGGACGGTTCAAAAAAGAGGAGTAAGGTTTTTCCGTGGCCAAGCAGATTTCCAAAGCTCGAATAAGTCGGTGTGGATTTGCTATATCTACTTTTGAATAGTATTCCGGGTCTAATTTTTCCAATTCCTTTTGTAAGGAGGATATGCCTTCTTCCGTCAATCTCTGATTCAGTTGTTCTCGATATTTCTGATGTATTTCAGGGAAATCATCCAAACCATGCATTACGGCATCGATATACAAACCGCTTCCGCCAACCATGATTACGACATTGCGATTCTTGAAAAGTGATTCCAATTTAGCAAGTGCATCCCTTTCAAAGTCTCCAACGGAGTAGTTGTCAAAAATACTTTTATGTTGTATAAAATGATGTGGTGCGGCAGACAGTTCAGCTTTTGATGGAACCGCTGTGCCAATTTTCATTTCCTTATAAAACTGACGCGAATCCGCCGAAATAATCTCAGTTTCAAAATGTTTGGCTAGGGCAATGGCCAATTTCGTTTTTCCTATTGCAGTTGGGCCGACAATTGAAATAAGCATTTTTGAAATCACTCTTCTTCGATTAAATCGTAACCGCATTTTCTACAATAATGGGCATCTGAACGATAAATCTCTGCACTACAACTGGGGCATGATCTTCCTTCGTCAATTTCCTTATCCTTGGTCTTTGAAGAAGCATACTCGGCTGATACGATTCCCGTAGGCACGGCAATGATACCATAACCGATAATCATTATCAAGGTGGCCAGAAATTGGCCTAACGGAGTTTCAGGTGAAATGTCACCGTAGCCGACAGTGGTAAGGGTAACTATGGTCCAATACACGCTATGGGGAATACTGTTAAAACCATGCTCGGGCCCTTCGATAAGGTACATCACTGTACCTAATAGTACACTGATAATAAGTACAAAAAAAACAAAAACGAAAATTTTGGTCCTGCTGGCCTTTAGGGCCCTGACCAAGTTATTCGATTCGCCGACGAAACGAACCAACTTCAAAATTCTAAATACCCTTAGCAGTCTTAAAGCTCTAAAAGCAGTGAAATACTGTGAACCGACAAATAAATAAGATAGATATTTAGGAACCGTAGATAAAAAATCTATGATGCCGAAAAAGCTAAAAACATATTTTGAGGGTCTTTTTATGCAAATAATTCTAAGAATATATTCAATGGAAAATAAAATGGTTACTACCCATTCAGAGATATTTAGGAAATAATGATATTTGGCATCGAAGCGAGGCACACTCTCTAGCATTACGATAATAATACTGTAAACGATGAGAATCAAAAGTAGAATATCGAATAATTTTCCGGCAGGGGTATGGGTTCCATAAATTATTACATGGAGTTTTCTTTTCCAACCGACATGAGGTGTTTCTTCTTTCAATGTTTTTGGCTTAACTGAACTATTTTAAGAACCTTGCGCTTTCTCAAATACGTTTCTATCAAATATCTGGTGTTCGCATCACCTTGAACCGGTGTGATTATCGATTCTAAGATATGAATATTATTGATTTGATGATTCAGGTCATAAAATCCATGCCCTTTGAATACACCATTCCGAATGAGAATTGCGCTGTACTCACCTATTTCTCTTCCTTTGTCAACGATTATGATGCTTTTTTCGTTCAAACTGTATTTGTCCAGTACGGACTTTACACGTTGATTGTATAGCTCAGGATTCTCTTTTTGGATGCATGCTCCGTTGCAAATTCCTTCAGAAAGATCAGAACATTGTGTAGTGGCTTCCGAGAGTCCATTTAATTTAGGGCAGAGCGAAAATTCTTCGGTAATTTTATAAAGGAAATTTTTTGCGCTATGGATACCGTTAAAGGTCGTAAAGTACTTTTTATTTGTTTCTATGTTTCCAACTTTCAAATGAAGGTATCCATCTGATTTTTCATAGGTGTAAAGTCCATGGCTGAAAAGGCGCCGTTTGGGCCTAGCGTTATATTTTGGTCGATTGCGCCGAAGTTCTTCTTTCTCTTTGAGGATGGCTACCAATTCACTTCCCGTTTTTTCAAAGGTTATTTTTTTGGTCTCTTTTTGAAGTCTTCTTGCCTGATTTCCACTTTTGGTAAAGTGTTGGTTCACCCTTTTTTTAATATTGCTGCTCTTGGCCAGATAAATGATGTCGCCATCCTTATTATGCATATAATAGACCCCGACTTCTGAAGGCATTTGTTCAACAATATCGAGCTGTCTTTCTGAAAGCTCACCTTGATTTTCTTTCCGTACTACATTTTTAATGATTGACTTATCGGAATCTTTTGAAAGTAAAAGTTTAAATAATTTCAAGGTGGCTAGTGCGTCGCCGTTCGCCCTGTGTCGATCGCTTACTGCAATGCCAAGTGATCGTACCAACTTACCTAAGCTATATGATTCGGCGTCGGGTAGTAATGTTTTGGAAAGATCCACGGTACAGAGTGTCTTGCGTTCGAAATTGTACCCCAACCTTCGGAATTCCGTACGTAGAATACGATAATCGAACTGCGCGTTGTGAGCGACCAGAACGGAATCTTCCGTAATCTCTACGATACGTTTTGCAACCTCGTGAAATTTGGGCGCCGTTCGTAGCATTTTATTGTTAATGCCCGTTAGGTTTACCACGAAAGGTTGAATTTCCTTTTCAGGATTGACCAAGCTTATGAATTTATCGACTACTTTATGGCCATCGAATTTATGAATTGCGATTTCGGTAATACCCTCTTCGTTGTACTTACCGCCCGTAGTTTCTATGTCCAATATGGTGTACATCAAATTTTTTCCTTCAAAAGTGTCGAGATTATTATTTTTAATGTTGGTTTCTGGCTCCAAAGATACTGCTTCCGATCCGTACCAAAGTACTGCCTTCTTCGATAGCGATTTGATAATCGCCGCTCATGCCCATGGAAAGTATCGACAAGTCTTCAATATCCTTTTCAAGCGTAACGTACAATGAATTAAGTTGTTTGAATTCCCTACGTATCTGTGCTTCATTTTCAGTAAACGTTGCCATGCCCATCAGGCCGATAATATGTATGTTCTTCAGGCCCTTGAATTCATTCGAATGGATTACCTCATTCAGTTCGTCGGCATCAAAACCGAATTTTGTATCTTCTTCGGCTATATGTATTTGTAAAAGACAATCTATAATTCGTTGATGCTTTTTGGCCTGCTTATCAATTTCTTTGAGTAGTTTCAAACTATCGACTCCATGTATCAAGCTCACAAATTCGGCCATATATTTAACCTTGTTGCGTTGTAGATGCCCTATCATATGCCATTCAATATCTTTCGGTAGTTTTTCCCATTTCTCGACCATCTCTTGAACCTTGTTTTCCCCAAAAACCCTATGCCCAGTTTCGTAGGCGGACAAAATATCTTCTAGCGGCTTGGTCTTGGAAACGGCTACGAGTGCAACATGGCCAGGAATCTCTTTTTTTATAGTCTTGAGATTTTCTTGTATCGACATTTTACAGTTTTTGAATATTTAAAGTTCATAAATCGCCAATCCGCTTCGAAGTTTTGGCTCAATGTAGGTGCTTTTTGGTGGCATCACGAGACCTGCATCGGCGATAGCCTTGATTTCTTCTATGGTAATGGGAACAAGGCTAAAACCTACCTCAAAATTCCCTTTATCAATATCGTCTTTCATCTTTATGACGTTGTGCTTGCCATAGCCATAAGAAATGCGCTTGTCGTTCCGAAGGTCATGAATGCCTAGAATAGGCTCCAATACAGTTTTGAAAAGTATTTGTGTATCCAGTTCGCTCAACACATCGGTAAAACGATATACTTTTTTTCGAAGGTAAAGAGAATAGAATTCACCATCAAGGTACATACCGAAATGATGTTTTCTGGATGGCTTGTACAATATACCACCTTTGTTTTCTATCCTGAAAAATTTATCCAATTGAATCAAGAACTCTTCTTTGGTAAGGCCGTTCAGGTCTTGGACCATTCGGTTAAATTCATAAATCCGGATTTCTGATTCAGGAATCAAATAACTCATAAAGTAGTTATATGGTTCCTTTCCTGTGTGGTTTGGATTTTCTTTTTCCAAATTCGAAGCCAAAAGGTCTGAAGAGGCACTTCTGTGGTGCCCGTCGGCAATATATAAGGTCTGTATTTCACCAAATTCCTTTTGCAGTTTTTCAACGGTCTGCTTGTCTGAGATTGTCCACAACTTATGGGTAATTTTATCGGTAGTTGTAAAATGGTATTCAGGCAGATTTTTCTTTTCTTCCTCGATTATGCTTGAAATAGCGACCGAGTCAGAATAGGTCATCAATACGGGCTCTGCATTGAATTCAACGGTTTTTAGATAATTGGCAAAAAGTTTCTCACGTCTCTGAATCGTATCTTCATGCTTTTTGATGACATCGTCTCGGTAGTCCACCACACTTGTTGCGGCAAAAAGTCCACAACTACTGTATGTATTCTTTTCGACTTGATAAATATAAAAATTGTCCGTTGCATCTTTCAATAATACGTTATCTTCCAAAAATTCAAGATAGCGGTTGTGCACCAATGTAAAGCGTTCGCTGCCAGATACCTCTTTGTCGAATTTGAATCCCGGATTTATGATATGGAGAAACGAAAAAGGATTGAACTTCAGGGTAGCGTTCAATTCTCTTTTGGAGTACTCTTCATAAGACCTAGAAGCGACGAAGGAAACCTTGTCCTTTACGGGTCGTATTGCTTTGAACGGTTTAACGAGGGCCATCGACTTATCTGAACTGTTTTGAAACAGTTTCCGCTTTTTTGGATTGGGAATAGTCATAAAATCCCTCACCTGATTTCACGCCCATTTTACCGGCAACGACCATATTGACCAATAAAGGGCAAGGGACATATTTAGGGTTTTTGAATCCATCGTACATAACGTTTAAAATTGAAAGGCAAACGTCAAGGCCAATAAAATCGGCCAATTGCAAGGGCCCCATCGGATGGGCCATGCCTAATTTCATTACTGTATCAATTTCGTGCACGCCGGCAACACTATTGTACAAAGTTTCAATGGCCTCATTGATCATGGGCATCAAGATACGATTGGCCACAAAACCAGGGTAATCGTTTACCTCTGTTGGTATTTTTCCTAATTTTTCGGAAAGGTCCATAATGGCCTTTGTAGTTTCGTTTGAGGTGGAATATCCTCGGATGATTTCCACCAACCGCATGATAGGAACCGGATTCATAAAATGCATGCCGATGACCTTATCAGGACGATTTGTGACGGCTGCAATACGGGTAATCGAGATGGAGGAAGTATTGGTCGCCAAGATGGTATTTTCTGAACAGGCGGCATCCAACTCTTTGAAAATATTCAATTTCAAATCAGTGTTTTCCGTGGCCGCTTCGACTACTAGGTCGACATTCGCTACTCCATCGATCAATCGGGTATACTGGTGGATTCTTTCAAGGGTTTTTGATTTATCCCCTGCTTTGATTTTTTCCTTGGCAATCATACGATCCAAGTTTTTTACAATTGTAGCTATACCCATCTCCAACGATTTTTGTGAAATATCGATAAGATTTACTTGATAGCCATTTTGTGCAAAGACATGGGCAATACCGTTGCCCATAGTTCCTGCCCCGATTATGGCAATGTTCTGCATGTTCCTATTTTTTAAACGATTCAATTATTTCCAATGCTACTTTCAACGCGGCAGTTCCTTGTTTTAAGGTGACAACAGGAACGGTATCGTTGTCTATGGCATCGGCGAAGGTTTCAAGTTCCTCCAAAATAGCATTGTTGCTTAAAACCTCCGGATTTTCGAAATAGATCTGTTTTTTCTCCCCTTCGGCATTTTGCAGTACCATATCAAAGTCTCCAACGATTTCGGGAGCGTCTTTCATTTTGACGACTTCCACCTTCTTTTCCAGAAAGTCTACCGAGATATAGGCATCCTTCTGAAAAAACCTTGACTTTCTCATATTTTTCAGTGAGATCCGACTAGCCGTTAAATTGGCTACACAACCATTTTCGAATTGTAGCCTTGCATTGGCAATATCGGGTGAATTACTGATAACAGAAACACCGCTGGCATTGATTTGCTTCACCTCTGAACCTACCAAGCTCAATATGGCATCGATATCATGGATCATCAAGTCTAAGACAACGGGTACATCGGTACCTCTCGGATTGAATTCCGCCAAGCGATGGGTTTCTATGAACATGGGGTTTTTAATTCCGTCTTTCACCGCTTTGAAAGCGGGATTGAAACGTTCTACGTGCCCCACTTGTCCTTTAATATTATATTTTTTTTCAAGGGAAAGTAATTCCTCTGCTTCGGCCAATGTATTTGTTATTGGCTTTTCAAGAAATACATGTTTTCCTTTTTCCATTGCTTTTTTCGCACACTCATAATGCGAAAGCGTAGGGGTGACAATATCGATGACGTCTACCGCATCGATAAGATCATTCATGTTTGCAAAATAAGCGTATCCGAATTCGTCGGCCACTTTTTTGCCATTTAGGTCGTCGGCATCGTAAAAACCGACAAGTTCATATTTGGAGGATTCTTTTAAAAGGCGAAGATGAATTTTACCTAAATGGCCCGCTCCCAAGACCCCAACTCTTAGCATGAGATTGAATTTTGTTCAAAGTTAAGGATACTTTTATTAGTTTCAGGCTTCTCTCGTTTCAAGTTTCAAGTTCAAAAAGTTATACTTCGTCACGCTCAGCAACCTTGGGTTTATTCGTTAAGAGCACAATAAAAAGAGTATAAGAAACCCGAGACCTGTAACACTGAGCACCCGTTTGAATTAAGAAGTCTGGGAGGCGGTCGAGGTGTGCAACCTGTCAGCCCGGAGTAGGAGGGAGACCCGATTTTTATACTTGCGAATTGCATTTTTCCGTTCTAACTTTGAAATTCCAAAACCAGACCCTTGAACGATACCCTGAAACATCGCGGAATGCGGAATAAGTTGGCAGATACCTTGATCGAAAAGGGTATCTCCGATAAAAAAGTATTGGATGCCATCCGTAGCGTGCCCCGACATCTTTTTATGGACAGTAGTTTTGAAGGCCATGCCTATCAGGACAAAGCTTTTCCCATTGCAGCGAACCAGACTATTTCACAACCTTATACCGTGGCTTTTCAATCAGAACTTTTAGAGGTGAAACCGAACCATAAAATTTTAGAAATAGGTACCGGAAGTGGCTATCAGACCGCTATCTTGTTAAAGTTGAAGACCAAGGTATTTACTATCGAACGTCAACTTGAGCTTTTCAAAAAAACGAACATCTTTTTTAAGAAAATGGGGTATCGCCCAAAGAAAATCATTTTCGGTGATGGTTATAAAGGATTGCCGGAAGAAGCTCCGTTCGACCGGATTATTGTGACTGCAGGTGCTCCTGAAGTACCTAAGACATTACTTTCACAATTGAAGGTAGGGGGGAGGTTGGTTATTCCCGTCGGGGAGGAGGACCAAATAATGACACTTTACGTTAGAAAATCAGAAAAAGAATTTGAAAAAAAAGAAATGGGTACTTTTCGGTTCGTTCCATTGCTCGAAGACAAAAATTGAGGCCTGGAAAATTATCGAGTATTGAAATTCTTTTTGATACGATCTAAATCCCTTTTGTTGTCGCGGTCTTTGATCGTTTCCCTTTTGTCGTATAATTTTTTACCCTTGGCCAAGGCGATGTTCAATTTTGCTAGCCCCCGGTCATTTAAAAAAAGATTTAAGGGAATTATAGTATTACCGGAAGTATTGACCTCTTTCTGTAACTTTTTGAGCTCTTGTTTGTTCAATAAAAGCTTCCGTTCCGCCTTGGGTTTATGGTTATAATGGGAGCCATGTGAATATTCATCGATTTGCATATTGATAATAAAAAGCTCTCCCCGGTCATTGAATTCACAGAAACTTTCGGAGATGGACGCCTTACTAAGTCGAATGGATTTAATTTCGGTACCCGACAGTACGATGCCTGCCGTAAATTTATCCATCAGCTCATATTCGAAGCGGGCTTTTTTATTCTTAATGTTGACTTTCGGTTGCATAAGACTGCAAAAATAGAAACAATATGCCAATCCGCGGGTTACAAATAAAACTATATTGAGTTCTTAAAAGTAAGATTGATTATTAAATTCGTACTATTCTTAAAAGATTGCGATGAACAGATTTATTCCACTACTCATATTTGTATCCATCTTTTCCTGTAAGGAAAAAGAACCTACTTTACTTTCTGCTCAAGAAATCGTGGACAAAAGCATTGAGGTAAGCGGTGGGGATCTATATCAAAAAAGCAACATAACCTTTGATTTTAGGGACAAATCTTATGTCTTGGATGTTACTGGCGGCAAGCGAATTTTAAAACGTGTAACCACAACGGATTCAGCGGTAGTTATCGATGTAAAAAGTCCTGGTGGCTTCGAGCGTTTTGTGAACGATAGTTTGGTTACGTTGCATGATACCCTGGCGAACAAATATTCAAATTCAGTCAACTCAGTACACTATTTTGCCTATCTACCTTTCGGACTTAACGACCCGGCTGTCAACAAATCGATGTTAGGAAAAGTGAAGATTAAAAATGAAGATTATTATAAGATTAAGTTCACTTTTGACCAACAAGGCGGAGGCGATGATTTTGATGATATTTATTTGTATTGGTTCAATGTCAAAACCCTAAAACCGGATTATCTGGCGTATGAGTTTCATGTCGATGGTGGTGGAATGAGATTTAGGGAAGCTTATAATGAACGCAGGGTAGGGGGTATTCGATTTGTGGATTATAAGAACTATAAACCTAAAGCGGAACTTGAATCGGTTCTGGAAATCGACAAAGCCTTCGAATCTGGTGAACTTGAGCTACTCTCAAAAATAGAATTGAAGAATATTACTCTCGAGTAGGACAATTGCAATTAAACGACAGACGCATGTCGGTCGCTTTTCCATTGACCATTTGAACAATGAACAGACTTCCGTTGTCGTGGTCGTCCATGTCGTAATATTTATCCTCTCCGATCATTTTATTCACCATTGATGGTGTAGTATTGCTATGACCGACCACTAGAACGTTTTTATGTAGGTTGTCCGCTTTAAATTGTTCGATATCAATAATTTCAGGATCATAATATTGAACCGTAATTTCTTGCTTGACAGAAGTAGGGGCGGCAGTCATCGATGTGCGCTCAAAGTCGGTAGTGTAAATCGCGTCTAGTGCGACATCGTTCAAAATCTCTGCCCAATGCATGGCCCTGCCGAGACCGGATTGACTCAGCTCGGGGTCGATATTTTCAGGATTGGACCTGTCTTTTTCTGCATGGCGGATAAAATAAAAAGTAGAAACGGATGGTGCACTGTAATCCTCCGTGATTTGAGGTTCTTCCTTACAACTTGAGAATCCTATCAACAAGAAGGAAAAGACGAGTAGTATACTTTGTTTCATTCTATCCGTTTTTTAGTACGTTTTTAACAATTCCGAAACTTTGGCAGCCTAAATTTTTTCAGGGGCTGATCGATGTAATACACTATTATACAGCCAGTTTAAAGGTTTATCCAATTTTTTTCTTCTATTCTAACTAAAATAATCCAAAAATAGTATGCAAAACTTAACCTTTTTCGTTTTTTTTGCATATGTTGAGAACACTACCTACAATACTTTTCCTATTGTTTCTGTTTGCCTCACGGGCACAGAATACGGCCTTGCCTGTAGATCTACGCCAGCACAATCTTACCGAGTATAATGCAAGTCTTTTACACCCTGCTTTTTCTTTGACTCTGAACAATCCTCAATCGGTCGCTTTGTGGTCAAGGTGGCAATGGCAGTCCATTGATGCAGATCCAACGACACTTTTTCTTAATTACACGCGTCAGTTGAATGCTAATTCGGTTGCGGGTGCCGCTTTTTTTCAGCACAATACGGGTACTTTTCTAAATACAGGAGGGGTGTTGAACTATGGCTATAAAATGGAATTCGATGAGAGGGCCTCGTTGGCTTTTGGCGTCAATCTTTTCGGATTTAAGCAACAGCTTTCAGACGATAGGTTCAGACCTGATCCTCAAATACAGCTTCCACAATTGGTCATAACCGATGATTTTATTCTTCAATTGGCACCGGGATTTTTATTTTCATATGACAGGTTAAGTGTTGGCTTCGCGTCCGAGAACCTATTCGACTATAACTTTACGACCAATAAAAGAAATTCGCGGCCCGATGATAGAATTTATTTAGGTATGGCATCCTACGACTTTCCTATCAGTCTTTTCAATTTTCAGGAAACGGTTTTACGACCCACGGTGTATGTAAAATCGGTGCCTAACAATGACACACAAATTGGTATTGTCTCTTTGCTTTCTACCGAAAAATTTTGGGCGCAGGCGGGATATAACAGCTTTTACGGAATCTCATTCGGCGGTGGCGGACGATTTTTCAAGAAATTTTCCATAGGTGCCCTCATGGAATTCGGAACGAGCTCAAGTTTAAAAGGGAGAGATCCCACCTTTGAATTTGTTACGGCCTATAATTTTGGCACTCCCGATATGAGGAAAAAAGTAGTTGGATTCGATGAAGAGGGGGAAGTCGCTTTGGAAGAAGAGTTGACCAAAGACGAACAGTTAGCCGAAGAACTGGCTAAAAAAGAGGCCGAGGCCCAACAAATAGCGGAACAAGAAAAAGAGCGGCTACGTAAAGAGCAAGAAAAAATTACAAGAGACTCGCTCGACCTCGTTAAAAAGAATGCGGAAGCATTGGCCAAAACGCGGGAAAAAGAGCAGCAGCGAAAGCTAGATTCCATTGCGCAGGTTAGCGAAACTAAAGCCATTGCCGAAAAAGAACAGATGGAACAACAACGCAGACAAGACTCCATCAAGAAAGCACAAGAAGCTGCAGTAGCAGCAGCGCAACAGATGGAACAACAACGCAGACAAGACTCCATCAAGAAAGCGCAAGAAGCGGAAGCAGTAGTAGCGCAACAGTTGGAACAGCAACGAAAAAAGGATTCGATTGCTAAGGTGAAAGAGGCTCAAGCTTTGGCTCAGCAGCAACGTGTACAAGACTCCATCGCAGAGGCACAAAAAGAAGCATTGGCCGAAGCCGAAAGACTTAAGGCAAAAAGAGAAATAGATTCATTGACGAAGGTCAGAATGGCTGAGGCAGAAGCGGCTAAAAAAGCTGAAGAAGAGAAGGTGGTGGAAGAGGAAGTTGTACAAGAGAATCCTGCGGACAAACCTCAGGCCGGTGAAAAATATGAGGAAGTTAATACCGAAGACGGATTAGAACCAGGCTATTACTTGATTACGAACGTGTTCGGTACCAAGAAGTATTTCGATGCCTTTATGAAAGATTTGACCAGTCGTGGTCTTGAACCAAAGTCGTTCTTTAGAAGTTTGAATCAATATAACTATGTATATCTCAAGCGTTATGATACGATGACTGAGGCCAGAGCGGCTAGGGATAGTAAGTACGATGGCCGTTATCCGGATAAGACTTGGATCTTTAGGGTGGTGAGTAAATAGGATAGAATTCCCCCATTAATACGAAAGACTCCTAATGATTAATTTCATTAGGAGTTTTTTACGTATATGAAGTTTTGGTCCGTTTGGAAAAAACAACCTTATTTCTTGATTTCCCTATTAACGAGTACATCCAAATAGGCGACCGTATTCATTAAATATTTACGGTCTTTCGTTATGGTGGTCATTGCGACCGCTCCTTGCAGCATAGTATAGAGTTGCTTCGCAAACTGCAAAGGCGTAACCGGTAGATGCAGTTCGTTTTTGTTCACTCCGTTTTCAAGTACCAGGGCAATTTTTCCTTCTATGGTCTTAATGGTTTCTCGTACGGCCGCCGCTAAAAGGGCATTGTTATGTTGTGCATCCACACCGACTTTTAAGATGGGGCAACCTCCCATTTCCATGGTATAAATATCATAATTTCGATAGAACTTGGTAAGTACAAAGAGTTTTTCCAGTGAAGTGCCCGGGGTATTCAGTTGCTCATCAATTGCCGCCAGCAAACGTTTACTATTATATTCGAAGGCGGATAACGCCAGTGCTTCTTTATTTTCAAAATTGCCGTAAAGGGCACCTTTGGTTAAACCTGTGGCTTCCGTTAGGTCGCTCATACTTGTACCGACGTACCCCAGTTTGTTGAAAATAGGGGCAACGGTTTCAATAATATATTTGGTGGTTTTTTCGGCTTTTGTGGTCATTTTACAGCAATTTTATACGAATATAAAAAAACTATATACTGCATGGTATATTGTTAATAAAAAAGTATCTCCACAAAAATAATTTTATGGAGATACTGCATTGGAGAAGTTTTAAAGTTATTTCACCAATTCGTTCTGATTTCTGAACACTAGAGCATCATCGAACGAATCGATAAGTACAATGCTATCGGCCTTAATGGTGCCGCCCAGAAGTTCTTTTGATAAATTGTTAAGCACCTCTTTCTGAATGACCCTTTTAATTGGTCTAGCCCCGTATTGGGGGTCGTAGCCCTTATTCGCCAGGTAATCTATTGCCTCGTCCGTCGCGTCAATGGCTATATGTTGTTTGTCTAACATCTTTTTCAATCCGTCCAATTGTAATCTTACGATTTGTGTGATGTCTTCCTTATTCAAAGGTGTGAACATGATAATATCATCGATTCTATTCAAGAATTCGGGGCGAATAGTTTTTCGCAATAGTCCTAGAACCTCTACACGAGCTGCTTCGGTGGCACTATAAATGTCATTGCTATTCTCAAATTTCTCCTGAATAATGTGACTGCCCAAATTGCTGGTCATGATGATAATCGTGTTTTTGAAGTCAGCCACACGACCTTTATTGTCCGTTAACCTTCCTTCGTCCAAAACTTGCAATAAGACATTGAACGTATCGGGATGCGCCTTCTCGATTTCGTCCAAAAGCACTACTGAATAGGGTCGACGACGAACTGCTTCCGTCAGTTGCCCACCTTCATCATAACCCACATATCCTGGAGGTGCCCCAACTAAGCGACTAACGGAATGTCGTTCTTGATATTCGCTCATATCGATTCGGGTCATGGCGTTCTCATCATCAAATAAATAAGCGGCCAAGGTTTTGGCCAACTCAGTCTTACCAACACCCGTAGTTCCTAAGAAAAGAAAAGAACCGATAGGCTTTTTGGTATCCTGAAGACCGGCTCTACTTCGACGTATCGCATCGGAGACGGCTTGAATCGCTTCTTCTTGTCCCACCACTCTTTTGTGTAATACCTGTTCCAATTTCAATAATTTCTCCCGCTCGGATTGCAACATCTTGGTCACGGGTATACCGGTCCATTTGGCAACAACTTCCGCAATATCCTCTTTGGTGACTTCTTCTTTTATCAAGGTGCCGGCGTGCTGTTGTTCTTGAAGCTCTTTTTGAAGGGTTTCCAGTCTTTCTTGGGCTTCCTTGATTTTTCCGTACCGCAGTTCCGCCACTAGTCCATAATCCCCATTTCTTTCGGCCCGTTCGGCTTCTAATTTGAACTCCTCGATATCATGTTTTGTCTTTTGAATATTATCGACTACTGTTTTTTCACTTTCCCATTGCGCGAATATTTCGTTTCGCTCTTCTTTGATATTGGCCAGATCGGCATTCAACGATTTTAGTCTTGCCTTATCGTCCTCACGTTTTATGGCTTCTATTTCGATTTCCAATTGCATGATTTTGCGATCGAGCACATCGAGTTCCTCAGGTTTCGAATTAATTTCCATCCGAAGCTTTGATGCGGCCTCGTCCATTAGGTCAATGGCCTTATCGGGCAAGAATCGGTTTGTAATATATCGCTGCGATAGTTCTACAGCCGCGATTACAGCTTCGTCTTTGATGCGCACTTTGTGATGTGCTTCGTATTTCTCTTTGATACCCCTTAGGATGGAAATCGCACTTTCGGTATCGGGCTCATCAACGACAATCCTTTGAAATCGTCGCTCCAACGCTTTATCCTTTTCGAAATATTTTTGGTACTCGTCTAGCGTTGTGGCTCCGATAGCGCGTAGTTCTCCACGTGCAAGTGCGGGCTTTAGAATGTTGGCGGCATCCATTGCGCCTTGACTTCCGCCAGCGCCTACAAGTGTGTGTATTTCGTCAATGAAAAGTACGATATCGCCATCCGAAGTAGTTACTTCTTTGATGACTGATTTTAACCTTTCTTCGAATTCACCCTTATATTTTGCCCCAGCGATCAAGGCACCCATATCCAAAGAATAGATAACCTTATCTTTCAAGTTTTCAGGAACGTCGCCTTGAATGATGCGATGGGCCAATCCCTCGGCAATGGCTGTCTTGCCCACACCGGGTTCGCCCACCAATATGGGGTTGTTCTTGGTGCGTCGTGATAATATTTGTAGTACACGCCTTATTTCCTCATCTCGACCGATTACGGGGTCTAACTTTCCGCTGTCCGCCAATTGATTCAAGTTTCGGGCATATTTATCCAAGGAATTATAAGTGTCTTCCGCACTTTGGGAAGTCACTTTGCCGCCCTTGCGTAGCTCCTCGATCGCCGATTTCAAATCTTTTTCTGTAACTCCTTGATCTTTGAGAATTTGCGAAATCTTGCTTTTCGATTTGAAAATCGCCAAAATCAAATGCTCTATGGAGACGTATTCATCTTCCATCTTTTTTGCAACGATACTGGCTTCGTTCAATGTTTTTCCCGCTTCACGGGAAACCATGATTTCGCCTCCTGAAACTTTAGTGAAACTTTCAAGTTCCTTATCTAATATTTGTTTCAACATGGAAACGTTTACGTTCAATTTTTTCAACAGGAAGGGAAGCACATTTTCCTCGACCTCTGAAATGGCCTTGAAAAAATGTTCGTTTTCTATCTGTTGATGCCCCATTTCCTGAGCGATCAGCTGTGCCCGTTGGATGGCCTCTTGTGATTTTATGGTAAAATTATTAAAGTTCATATCTAAACTATTTTTATTCCTATTGTTTACTTTTGATTAATAGAAGTCAACAACCTTACCAACTGATAATGCCGGACAAAATGTCGGATAAAATCAATAATAGCAAGACATTTCGGCAGTGTGTAAGTTTGTCCAGACGATTCGACTGATATAATAAAAGTATACTTATGTTCAACAATTTATTTGGAAAGAAAGAAGCGAAGGAGAAAAAGGAAGAGTCTAAAATTCCGTGGATACCGCTTACATCAATCGAGCAACTTGATGAAATCAAGGAAAATTCCAAGGGTCGAACCCAAATGATTTTCAAGCATTCCACCACCTGTGGAATCAGCAGAATGGTTCTAAATATGTTCGGTAGGGGTTTTAATTTTGCGGAAAATCGGGTAGATCTCTATTATTTAGACCTACATAGCTTCCGAGAAGTCTCAAATGAAGTTGCGCATACTTTTCAGGTATTTCATCAATCTCCTCAACTATTGATAATCAGGAATGAGGTAGTGGTGACCCATGATTCACATGGAGCCATTACCGATATTGATTTGAACTCTTATATATAAAAAAATCCCCGATGATTCGGGGATTTTTTTTAGTTGAATTGTTGTCGACTTAATATTGATTTTAACCTTAGTTTTAGGTCCTCGCCGGCATCATAGACCATTTGTTCATTGGTCGGAAATGGCACGGCGGCCAAATTCAATAGTGAGACCAAATCGTTTTCCAAGGCTCTTTTATCACCATCATAATTTGCATATACGTGTTCGAATACGAATTCACTTGACAATGGATATGAATTTAAAACCTGCTGCTTCTTTAACTCCGTAAAACTAACTATACCAGCAACTTGAGCAGTCTTGAATTGGGTAAATTGATAAAAATTACACTTGACCGTCTTGAATTTATCCACCTTGATCTTGTTACCCAGACTATCTCGGACTGCATTGCCTTCGGCATCGATGGCATATTTATAACCATCCTTGATCTGTTTTTCCTTAATGATTTGTTTTTCGCTTACTTGTTCGGGCGATATGGCAATATCCTTTAAAGAAACTTCCATGGCATAGTCGTAGTCAATATCCGATAGGGGATTGGTATGGTACTCCGTCCATAGATTGTCAAGTCCGTAGGTATTGAAGTTCAATAACTCCTCCTCCAATCTAGCAGGGATTATCTGATCGGTATGGTTTACCATACCTACTCTGACATAATCGAGACCTTTGGCGTGTGCTTCTTCCTTTTTCAATTTACTATCCTCAAAACCAGGGTTGATTTTATTCAAATAAACAAAATCGTCATATGCCTTTCTATAGTCGTATTTACTGGTTGCATTCTCCAACAAATCGGATGCGTTATCATATAGATACTCCGATAGCTGGTCTTTCGCATCTATTAAGTCGTTATCATAGTTTTCAAACGCAAATTCAGCATTTCGATTTTCGTCCATAATATAAAGTGGTAACAGGGGCTTAATGCGCTCTTGAACATTTTTCAGGTTATTGTAGCTATTGTAGATGGCCTCATAGTTGGCAGGATTTTCGTCTTTCTCCAAAAACGTGATTTTTTCCTGCTCTCGCTGCGAATACTTTTCAAAGGCTTCCTCCAATAAGAGAATATAGGGCTGATGTCTTTTTTTATCTTTGTTCTCCGCTAAATTCATCAACGAATTCTCGATTGCATTTGAGTAGTTGCCCGTATTTACGGCCTGCTGGGTCTTTTTTATACCACCACATGCGATAAACACGAATGTTACGAGACTGAATAGTAGTATTTTTTTCATAACGATAGGTTTTACTGTTTCCGTACCCTTTTCAACAGCCATGCCAAAATCGGGTCTATTGATAACGTAAAACGATAAACTATCGTATGAAATCGTTGAGAGACTATTTCAAGACAGTCTCTAAGGAACCTTTTTATAGGCTCGATTACTTCTTTTTAGGTTCAAATATGGGGAGTAGTTTGGTGCTCAATTCCCCGAATCCGATGCGTACCCCGTTCTTTGTACAATAACCCGTCATGGTTACGGTATCACCGTCATGAATGAACTTTCGTTCTTCGCCGTTATCGAGTTTAATGGGCTTTGTGCCTTGCCAAGCCAGTTCGAGCATTGAACCGTATGAGTCGGGAGTAGGCCCTGAAAGGGTTCCGCTGCCCATCATATCGCCACTGTTGACCTTGCACCCATTTACTGTATGATGCGCAAGTTGCTGTGCCATGGTCCAGTACATATACTTGAAATTAGACTTTGAAACCGCATTTGATTTTCCATTCTCCGGGGTAATCGCGACTTCTAAATGAATGTCAAAACTATGTTTTCCTTCTTGCTGCAGGTAGGAGAAGGGTTCAGGATTTTGTTCGGGACTTTCCACACGAAAAGGCTCCAAAGCATCCAGCGTAACGATCCAAGGTGAGATGGAAGAGGCAAAGTTCTTGGCCAAAAAAGGCCCTAACGGAACATATTCCCATTTTTGAATATCACGGGCGCTCCAATCGTTGAAAACTACCATTCCGAAAATATGATCCTCGGCTTCTTCAATGCTTATGGGCTCTCCCATAGCGTTGCCATCCGTTGTAATGAAAGCCATTTCCAATTCAAAATCGACTAATTTGGAAGGCCCGAAAATAGGTTTTTCGGCTCCTTTCGGAAATGTTTGTCCCATGGGTCTTCTCACCGGGGTTCCACTGGGCACGATGGTCGAACTTCTTCCGTGGTACCCGACAGGTAAATGCAACCAATTCGGCATCAGGGCGTTCTCAGGATCTCTGAACATGGTGCCCACATTGGTAGCATGTTCTTTACTCGAATAGAAATCGGTATAATCGCCGATGAGCACTGGTAATTTCATTTCTATTTCATCCATCGAAAAAAGAACAACCTTTTTATGGTCTTCGTTGTTTTGAAGGTCTTTGTTCTCAATGTTGAAAACGTCACTGATACGGTTGCGCACTAATCGCCAGGTCTGTTTGCCGTCTGAAATGAAATCATTGAGCGTATCCTGTAAAAATATATCTTCTGTCAACGGTATGCCCTCAAAATAACCTAGTTGGTGCAATGCCCCTAAATCTATTGCTGTATCGCCTATTCGGGTTCCGATGGTGATGATATCATCTCGTGTCAGGAATACTCCAAAAGGGATGTTCTGAATAGGAAAATCTGAATTTTCAGGTACGGGAAGCCACGTTTTTTTATCGGGATTATTAGCGTTGATTGGCATGCTTTTTTTGTTAATTGTTGTTTGATAAATTCTTAATCAAATATATTCTTTTCTACGAATTAACGATTGGCAATTTGTATTTTTACGCTTCATTTAACAGAATACTTTACTATGCAGCGCGACCACCGGATTTTTGAACTCATCGAAGCCGAAAAAGAACGTCAAATCAATGGCATTGAGCTTATTGCCTCTGAAAATTTTACCAGCCCACAGGTGATGGAGGCCGCTGGGTCGGTGTTGACCAATAAATATGCAGAAGGCTATCCGGGAAAACGCTATTATGGAGGTTGCGAAGTCGTTGATGAGGTGGAACAGCTGGCCATTGATCGCGCTAAAGAACTTTTCGGTGCCGAATATGCCAACGTACAGCCTCATTCCGGTTCACAGGCCAATGCCTCGGTGTACCATGCCTGTTTAAAACCAGGTGATACCATTCTAGGTTTTGATCTGTCCCATGGGGGGCATTTGACACACGGTTCCCCCGTAAACTTCTCAGGAAGATTGTACAACCCCGTTTTTTACGGAGTGGATAAGGAGACCGGGGTTCTCGACTATGACAAAATTCAGGAAATTGCCACAAAAGAACGCCCTAAACTGATTATCGCAGGTGCTTCTGCATACTCAAGGGATATGGATTTTGCCAGATTCCGAAAAATTGCCGATAGTGTGGATGCGCTTTTGTTGGCCGATATCTCACACCCTGCGGGTCTCATTGCCAAGGGAATTATGAACGACCCTATTCCGCATTGCCATATCGTTACCACTACAACGCACAAAACCCTACGTGGTCCCCGTGGTGGACTTATTTTAATGGGGAAGGATTTTGATAACCCTTTTGGAATTACCCTTAAAAATGGCAACCTTAGAAAAATGTCCGCCTTGTTGGATTTGGCGGTTTTTCCAGGAAACCAAGGCGGACCGTTGGAGCATATTATAGCTGCTAAGGCCATTGCTTTTCAAGAGGCCTTGTCAGACGAATTTCTGAAATATATGCTTCGTGTTAAGAAAAATGCAGAGGCTATGGCAGCCGCGTTCGTGAAAAAGGACTATAAAATTATTTCCGGTGGAACCGATAACCATATGATGCTTATCGATTTGAGGAATAAGAACATCACAGGTAAGGATGCTGAAAAAGCCTTGGTAAAGGCCGATATCACGGCGAATAAGAATATGGTGCCCTTTGACGATAAATCTCCGTTCGTCACTTCGGGTATTCGTTTTGGTACCGCAGCAATCACAACTAGAGGTTTAGAAGTAGTAGATATGTCAGCTATTGTAGAACTTGTTGACCAGGTTCTGACGAACCCCGAATCGGAAAGTGTACTAGCTTCAGTGCGAAATGAAGTCAATGCCATGATGAAGGGTAGGGCATTGTTCAACCCGTAAGTCGCTCTGATATGGCGATTAGGGTAAAATGAACAGATCTGCCGAAAATAGTTGATGACTTTCTAAACTGTAGATCTTCGGATTTTTGCCGGAGTCAAAGTATAGCCCCCAATATTTGTAGTATTCCTCAGGGCTCTTGTCGATTTCGACCGAATCTTGTGCCGTACCATCCTTATCTTCATTATTCGAATCAAAGACCGGAACGTAAATTTCAAAGGGCATTTCATCCAACGCTTTGGTCATATGCACATAGTGCCTAGCGATTTCCGAGATTATAGTGTGTAGTTGTTCTAGGATGCTCTTGGAATGGATTCTATTGATGATTATGGCGGTATCTTTTAGAAAAAGCGAAAATTCATCTATATCGATGGAAAAGGGGTTATTCGATTCAAGAACTTCGAGATTTTTGGATAGAGAGGAACCAACAGAATCGAATGCACCCCACTCATTTCTGTTAAAATGGAATAAAATACCAGCCAAGCTAAGGTTACAGGTTAGCTCCAAAGTTAGTAGACAGCCTTTTTTTTTGGTCAGCTCTTTGGTCAAATAGATCGAGGCAAAGAAATCGCGCTCGACACTGTTGACAAAACTGTCCAATGCTTCAATTTGAAAATCCTGTGGTTCTCCTTTCAACAATGCTTTCCTAAAATTATCGGGCGTCAATGACATACGTACTTCGTAAAAGTCTTTACAGCCCATAAAATTAGAAGTAATCTATGAATCTAGACTATACAAAAAGTATAGAAAAACTAGCGATTTTGTTGGTATTACAAAATAAGAATGTAAATAGCTATATATCAATTACTTAGAGGATGGTAAAATAACAATTAAAGGAACCCTCGCTCCCGTGCCTGCTCGATTAATGCCAAATCATTGCCATGTTCAATACCAAAAATTGATTTCAGGTGGCGTTTTCTCGTGTTAATGGTCGCGGCTGATACCGATAAAATCTCATGGAGTTCTTTGACCCTGACCCCTTTGGCGAGGTAATAAAGTAGTTTCTTGTCCTGTTCGCTGACCATGTCCGCATGGGCGGCGTTATTTCGTAACGCTTTCATAGCAATTGCCGTGTAATACGGGGGATTTTCCAATACCTTCTTGACCATGGCTATCAAAGTGAGCTTGTCGATTTCCGACTTTACCAGATAGCCATCAGGGTTCGTCGTTTTACAGATATTGAGTATTCTGTACGCATCACCGAAAGAAGACATGAATACTACTTTCGTGTCCGGGGCTACTTTGCGGGCTAAGATTCCTAGGTCTTCACCCGACCGGGCATCTTTTTCTTCAGGACCGAACAGTTGTATATCAAGTAGAAATATATCGTAACGGTACAATTTTGCAGATTGCTCTATTCTTGACTTGGCGTCTTCGAAGGTCTTGCAGGTATCGACCATGACCTTGTAGTCGTCGAACTCGGCGGCCTCTAGAATATATTTATAGCCGAGCGTAGTCATTTCGTGGTCATCGACCGCCAAAATCCGCTTGTACTCTATAATGTCCGCATTTTCAGTGTTCATGAACTTTGATGTATTCCTTGTTTTTTTAAGAGTTCGTTCAGTTCGGGGGAATGATACTCGACGGGTATTGTAAGTTGTAAGGTCGTTCCTTTACCTTTCTCACTTTCAATGAGCCAGCTTCCGTTCATTTTTTTCACCCGCGAGCTGATATTTCGCATTCCGATGCCTTTTTTACGTTTTCGGACCTCAAATCCGATACCGTCGTCGGCAACGATAATAAGTAATTCATCTTCCGTCATGCCAAAGTTAATAACTATGCTTTTACATTGCGCATGTTTTAACGCATTTTGAACACTTTCTTGTACAATACGGTACAAATTTATTTTTATATCACCGGTCAATCCATCCCAATCGACCATTTCGTCATGTATAAAAGTAGTTTTGACATTCGACGCATCTTCGGTAGTGGTCAATAGGCTTTGTATGGAGTTAATGAAATTCGGAATGTGCCGATAGGCCGCATGGCTTAGTTCATGCGAAATCTCCCTAATCTCGTCTTGGACCTTTTTCAGGTCTTCCAAAGCATTGTCCCTAAGTTTTGTTGCCGTCTCGTCAGACTTGCTATCGAGCCCGATGAGTAACATTCTGATACTGTTCATTTTGCCCAATACCGCATCATGTAACTCTTCCGAGATTCTTTTCTGTTCTCCTTTTTTGCCTTCTTCTACCTTTTGCTGTTGGGAGAGCATGAGGTTGAAAATTTCTTGGTTCGCCGCTTGCTGTGCCTTCTGAAAGCGCAATCTTTGATTTTTTCGCCGTTGGTCGACCACGACATAGCCCAAAATCGTAAAAATAAGCGCTCCGAGTGCTATGCCGGCCCAAATCTTATTTTGATTGGTAAGTACTTGTTTTTCTTCTACCAATTCTTCGTTCTCGGCAATAAACTCATCGGTCTCGAAACGGATCCGGGCGAACTTGTTTCGCTGTTGGCGTTCTTTTTCCTGTATTTCTTCATTTAAAGTAATATACTCTTGCGTGTAAGCCGTTGCACTTTCAGGGTTGATCCGGGTCAATAACTGTAACGTTTCCAAAAGGCGTTCGTTGTTGCTGCTCTGTTCGGCGGCCAATTTGGCGTTTTTTGCTTCCTCCAAAGCTTTGATAGTGTCTTTTTCTCCTAAATAGAATTCGGCGAGAGTATATTGCGTTCTCGATTTATCCGCAATATCACCGATACTGTCCTGTATGTCGAGCGCGGTTTTCAATTGTGATTCGACATCCCTTTTCTCTCCTGTTCGATATCGGCTATAAGCAAAATTATTCAAGACCTTGGCATACAGCTGCGGATTCAAATACAGCAAGCTATCGTATTCCAAAACTTTTCTAAAGTAGGGGATGGCCTCATCATCTTGCCCATCACTCTGATAGACCATGCCGATGTTGTTCAACAAGCTTCGTTCTAAACCTTCTCTTTTTTCCAGTTCATTTAAGTACCTTTCTGCGATTCGGTAATACTCCAATGCGCGGTCATATTCCTTTAAGCTTTGGGTAATGTTTCCAAGATGGTTGTAGCAGAGATACAATTGTTTGTTTTTCTCAAGGGGTTTTAATAATTCAATGGCCTTTATGGTTGTAATCTCGCTTCCCGTAAAGTCTTTTACTTCCTTTTGTGCAACAGCCATATTATACATCATCCTTCCGGAATAATAATTGTTTTCTAAACCCTCATAGATTTTCTGAGCCTCATAAAAATGATAGAAGCTATTATCGGGAATGGCTTTCGTGTTATAATATTCTGCCCTGTCCCAATGGGCCTCGGCTAATACTATAGAATCATTAGTCTTCTGGGCCTGTGCAATGGTTTCATCATTTATCCTTTTGAAAAGGAGCGAATCCTTAAAATTTATCGTTGCTAAAGAAAGGCGGGAAAGGTATTTGGTCTTTGAGGAATCCAATGAAAGCTTTTGAATCTGTTCATGGGCCTTTTGGAATGCTATTTTTCGCGTATTTTCAGAAAGATGAGTATCCTTGCCTTGCTGAATCCAAAATGAAATACTGTCGTTTTGTTTTGAAGAGTAGGGAGTATTTGTAGACGAATGATTTTTATCTTTAGAACAGGAATACCATCCCGATACCAATAGGACAAGGTAAAGCAACATTCGGTATGTCGGTCTGGTCGGTAACATAGAACTTCTCTTACCCGCAAGATACAGAAAAAGCCCTAAAAACGAGTTTAGGGCTTTTCACATCTATACTAAAGATTGTTATTATTCGGTACCTCTTTTATCGGTTGGGCTATCACACCCATCACAGGCTTGGGTATCTTGTACAATTACTAGGTCGGTAGTGTCATTATTCGTATTCTCAGTATTTGAGAACAATCCAACGGTCATCAATACTACGGCAAAAATACTTACTGCTTTTTTCATAATTATTAAAATTTAAGGGGTTTTCGTTCGTTTTAACTTCACAGCTAAACTAGCCACGAATAGTGCTCAGAGCATGCGAAGAAAAATCTTGCGAGCAAACGAACCGGTTTGCAGGGTAATCAGACCTATTTTGAAAGAATTAGATTAATCGAAGGTCGTAATCGATTTTTTTGAGAGCATTTTTTTGAGTCCGTCGACATTACCACGGTAGCCTTTTGAAAAGGGTAACGATTGGTGTTGGTCTTTTAACGAACATAGGTTCTTGCCGTAATTGATCCGTGAGATGTAGTTGGTATTCACGATATAACTTTGATGGATCCGAACAAAATTTGTGGGCAGTTGACCTTCGAAGGTCTTTAGCGTCTTGAAGGCGTTGTTGACCGAACCGTCTTTCATCACAAATTCGGTGGTGTTGTTATCCGACTTTAAATACAATATATCATTGGTGTTGAGGTATTGAAAATCGCTATACGTTTTTAGGCAAAGCGTATTGGGTTCTTTTTTGGGCATTTTCTTTTCGAGCCGCAATAACGATTTTCGAATTTCAAACTCATTGTAGGGCTGCAACCAATAATCGAAGAAGCCATTCTTTATGGCCTCATAGGCGTATACCTTAGTCTTTGAGATACCGATAATAAGTGGCACCTCTTTAAGATAGAGATGCATCTCTATAACCATCTGAAAATATTCGGAGGCTTTGTCATTAAGGTTTACGATGATAAAATCGGGAAGATATTTCAAAATTATGTTCAGACCTTCTTGCCTATCGCGCGCCACGGCAACACAATCGAAATCTCCATACTCTTCCAAAAAATGGCTGAGCTGCAAATTCGAAGTCGCATCGGAATCGATTATGGCGTAGGTATAGTCCAAAACACGAAACAATTTTGGTGCAAAGTAAGGATAGTAGTTGAAAGATGACTATACGAAATCTTTAGAAAAACTAGCGATTTTGTTTTAATCTGTTGAAAATGAAAGCTTTTGAGAGAAAATACCTATACCCCGAGCTTATTTGAAGTACGTTCTTCCATCCCGTCGATTAATATCTTCAAAGCCTTATTTATAAAAGGAACTCAGTTCTTTGGGGCGGCTTGAAATGCACCAACATCGGGAGAAGCGGTACGATCTATGCCCAAAATGTCCAATGGAACGGCCAGAGCACCGTCAGGATTTGCGATGGACTTGGCCGCTGAAGTCTCATCGATACGAAAATCATTATTCTTAGCATCCCAAAAAGCGGTGTTTTCATTTAGAATAAGTTGTTGGAATAATGAAGTATCGTCAAAATCGTACAAGGGGTTATTTTCAAAACTGCCGCTGTTATCCCTGAATTTGAGCAGGCAATTAGAAAAAGAATAGGAGAAAGCATTCGATTCATTGTTGCGCAATGTTAGTTCTATATCCTTATTTCCATCGATGATGCAGTTGATAAATTGTGCTTGAGCCAAATCGGCTGTATTTCCGCCGGTGCTTACATTGTCTATTTCCAAAGCCGCACCCGACCGGAATCCGTTCTGCCAGTAATTCGCAATAGTAGCATGCGTGAAGGAGTAGTCTCCTCCTAAATTGCAGTATAACGAAATGTTGCCAGCGCTTCCGAAAACACAATTTTCCCCGATGATAGATGCGGTTCTCCCCCATAAATTTATAGCGGCACTATTATAAAGTTGTGAATTCTTTAGAACTAATGTAGGGGATGGACCTATTTCATCGCCTTCGACCAACAGGCCAATAGTTGCATTTTTAAGGGTCAGGTGGTCGATTCTGTTGTCGATACTGCCTTTTGATAACCAAATAGTTCCCCATTGCCCGGGAATGTTCTCGAATTCAGGTTCTAGACGGTCCCCTTCAAAAATGACCTCTTTCTCCAACAATTCTTGATCTGTACTCAATGCACCATTAATTTTCAGGGAAGCTCCTTCGGCGACCAAAATACCTGAATCTTTGTGAAAATGAACCCGGCTTCCGGCCGCGATTTGAAGTTCTCTACCCGAAGGAACGGCCGCATACCCATAAACGACATACGGTTTCTCGTTCGTGAAATTCAATTGGCCATCGGTCAAAAAGAAGCCTTCAACACGAATTTCTTTTCCTGATTCATCAAATCCCGCAAGAATTGTTTCCTTGGTACCGTCTGAAAGGGTTTTAGGATGGAGGAATATGGCATCTTTTACCAGTGTAACGAGCTGTACTTCTTGTTGGTCATCCCCCGAATCGAATTGAATGGCATCGGTGTACAAAAATGTATTCTGGTTTGAAGTACTTATATCGTGTGTCGTTTCGATAAAAATAAAGAGACTATCCTGTGAAAAAACGGGAATATTGCGAAATTCTTTCCCCGCGACACCGTCAACATTAAGACGGTAATCACTATTCTGACCCTGTGACAAACGTATTGAGGGAATTTCGATGTCATCACGGGTACGGTTATATACTTTAAGGGTATAGGTGCTACTGCCCAGATTCGTAAAAATGGTATCTAAAAACACGGTATCTTTTGAAAATTCTAGATTTCCGGCACTTGGGGCGTATTGCAGATCCTTCCGGCAAGAACTCCACAGCACCAGCAGACCTAGCAAGACCAAGCTATAAAGAAATGGATGTATGGATATTTTTAAGTTCAAGGCTCTTGGATTCTAAACCCGTGCGGTAAAAACATTTTTGATATCATCGGAAATCCGCATAGGCCTGTTCGTTTTAGCGTTCAGCAAGCACCACTCCGTACTGGAACGCAATAAAAGTCGTTTTGTTTTGTAGTCGTGCATTTCAACGATCCGTTCTGAAGTGGCGCCCCGACTTTTTGCGATATGGGTCTTGATTTGAATGACATCACCGAGTTTCGCAGCACTTTTGTAAGTAATATGATGGGTCATTACTACCCAAATCACACCTTTTTGCATTTCGGTCGGCGCATTTGTTTGCCAATGTTCTTTAGAAATGTCTTGTATCCATTGTACGTAGCGTACATTGTTTACATGCTCGAGGTCGTCGAGGTCGTCTTCGCCTACGGTCAACAACTTTTCAAAGGTTTCCATTACCCTATTTTTTGAAGATTTTGACCTCGAAGAGTTTGTCCCAATTCTTTCCGGTAACAAAGAAAGTTTTCCGGGTCGGATGGTAAGCGACACCGTTCAGAACATCCAGTTTGTCATGCTGCGTTACTTTTTCCCTCAGCCCTCCAAAATTTATGACGCCTTCGATCGCTCCACTAGTAGCATCGATAATCATCATACTTTCTTTTTGATACACATTGGCGTATAACTTACCATCAAGATATTCGAGTTCATTGGCACTGTCGAATATTGATTTGTTCGTTACGATTTCGATATGTCCATTTTCCACTAATGTTTCAGGGTCTAAAAACCATATGTTCTCCGTGCCATCACTCTTAAATAGTTTTTTTCCATCATTGGCCAAACCCCATCCTTCTTTGCTTTCTCCATATTGGAAACTATCCAATTTTTCAAAATTGGTTAGGTCATAGACGAATCCTATCCCACTTTTCCAAGTCAGTTGATATATTTTTCCGTTCAATATAGTTATACCTTCACCGAAGTAGGAGTTGTCCAAGTCGATTTGATTATATATTTTACCCGTTTTATAATCTACTTTTCTTAACCAAGATGTTCCTTTGTGACCCGTACTTTCATAAAGCGTGTCGTTATGAAACTCTAACCCTTGTGTATAGGCTCTATTGTCATGCGGATATTCGTTGATAATTTCGTAAGTATATATTTCAGGGGCTTTGGCGGCAAGTACTTTGATACTTTTTGTGACTTCGGTCGAGCCATCTTCGTAGTTTATCTGTGCTTTTAAAACCTTGTTGCCCAAAGTAGGTATGTCAAGTGCAAGGTTACCGTTCGTTTCCGAAATTTCCTTTCCATCAATAGAGTAGACCACACTGTTAATGGTTTTCTCATTCACATTTTTTATAGAGACCGCTACTGTTTCATTTTGTTGGAACTGTTTGCCATCGACGCTAAGTTCAAAAAGTCGGGTCTTGTCTTCGCCACCACAAGCCAAAAATGTGAAAAGGATGGTATTCAGCAGAAAAAATTTAATCATGTCCATAAAAAAATTGTTTACTCGATAATCGAGATTTGAAT
>CAYGPR010000049.1:0-2024 GCA_964351985.1 uncultured Maribacter sp.
GGACGCCAGGTTTTCATCCTGGTAACAGGGGTTCGATTCCCCTACGGGCTACAAAAGTTCGAAGAGGATCGGTGAAGAAGGATTTAAAAAATTATAACAAAGAAATAGGATGGCAAATCACAAGTCAGCGTTAAAAAGAATCAGAAGAAACGAGGCAGTACGCCTGCGTAACCGTTATCAGCATAAAACGACCCGTAACGCAATTAAGAAGTTACGTTCTGAAGAGAAAAAGAAAGATGCCGAGAAATTGTTGCCCGAGGTAATCAGTATGATCGATAGATTGGCAAAACGAAATATTATCCATGATAATAAAGCGGCCAATTTAAAGAGCAAACTTACCAAGCATGTTGCGGCTTTATAAATAAGGCAAATTTCAATTCCGATAACTAACTATCGGGAAAAAATCCAAATTCCAAGGGAACAACCCTTGGAATTTGGATTTTTTTTGTCAATTTTTAAAAAATACACGCCTGTTCTTTCCATCCCTTATGAAATAAAAATTCCAAACTCCTAAGCATCTCGCTTTTGGAGTTTGGAATTTTTTTTGGAATTTATTACGCTCAGGGCGTAATTACTGGTTCATCGTCATCAAGAACTCTTCGTTGTTCTTGGTCTGCTTGAAACGTTGTTCTATGAATTCCATCGCCTCTACCGGGTTCATATCCGCCAAATACTTTCGCATGATCCACATACGTTGAATGGTATTTTCATCCAACAAGAGATCATCTCGACGTGTACTTGAAGAAGTAAGGTCGATCGCGGGGAATATTCTTCGGTTACTGATCTTACGATCGAGTTGAAGCTCCATATTACCGGTTCCTTTGAATTCCTCGAAGATTACCTCGTCCATTTTGGATCCTGTTTCCGTTAATGCAGTTGCAATGATGGATAAAGATCCTCCGTTTTCAATTTTACGTGCCGCACCGAAAAAACGTTTCGGTTTGTGCAGGGCATTTGCATCCACACCACCACTCAATACTTTGCCGGATGCTGGTTGAACGGTGTTGTAAGCCCTTGCCAATCGTGTAATCGAATCCAAGAGAATAACGACATCGTGACCACATTCGACCAAACGTTTTGCTTTTTCGAGTACGATATTCGCCACACGAACATGTTCCGTGGCCTCTTTATCAAAAGTAGAAGCTACCACTTCACCACGAACGTTACGCTGCATGTCGGTAACCTCCTCAGGGCGTTCATCTATTAAAAGGATGATTTGATATACTTCCGGGTGATTTGCGGCAATGCCGTTGGCGATGTCTTTCAATAACATCGTTTTACCTGTTTTTGGCTGTGCTACGATCATGCCACGTTGTCCTTTTCCGATAGGGGAAAACAGGTCGATGATTCGCGTCGATATGGTTGCCTGACGTTCCGCCAGATTAAATTTTTCTTTGGGAAACAAAGGCGTCAAATGCTCAAAGGAAACCCGATCACGAACGATTTGCGGATCGATACCATTGATTTTGTTCACTTTGATTAGCGGAAAGTATTTTTCCCCTTCTTTCGGTGGGCGTACATTACCTAATACGGTATCTCCGGTTTTAAGTCCGAACAAGCGGATTTGCGATTGTGATACATAAATATCATCGGGCGATGATAAATAGTTATAATCCGAAGAACGTAAGAAACCATAACCGTCTTGCATGATATCAAGAACTCCTTCACTTTCGATGATGCTGTCGAATTCGAATTCCGGTTCCTTATATCGGTTCTTTAGGTCTTTGTCAAAGTTGCTCTTGTCATGCGTGCTACGTTGGGTATGCTGTTTTTTGTTGCTTTGATCGTTCCTCTGGGGAGAATTTTTTTGGAACTCCTTTTTCTGCGGACGCGGATTTGGTCGAGAGGGCTTATTTTGCTCTCGGGCATCCTTAGATTGCACTTTTGACTCTTCTTTTTTGGAATTGTCTTTCTTTTCCTCAGGTTTTTTATGCTCCACTTTTGCGCGTGGTCGCGGTTTTGGTCGATCTTCTTTCTTCTCGGGTGCTACTTCGGCGACGGCTTTTGGGTTCGCAGCCTGTAGG
>CAYGPR010000049.1:2034-31222 GCA_964351985.1 uncultured Maribacter sp.
GCCTGTAGGTCAAGAATTTGATAGACAAGGTCGAGTTTTTTTTGGGTTTTGTACTTGGGCACGTTAAGGCCTTTAGCAATTTCCTGAAGCTCAGGCAGCTTTTTTGATTTTAAATCTGAAATCTCAAACATTAAGTATGGTATAAATTATACGTCTTTAGAAAATATAAGAAGTGAATTATTATGTGGATATTACTCGGGAAAGATTTCCCTGACGGTAAGTGTTATAACTGATAACGCTACAATATTACAAATTATTTTCAAGATTTGATGGATATTTTTTAAAAAGACATGTATTTTTGCCCTTCAGAATGCAATAAAGGCAATGATTCAAAGAATTCAGACCATTTATCTCTTCATTGTGGCCCTTTTGGGAGGAGTGCTCCCTTTTTGGTTGAACCTATGGTCCGATGCCGATGGGATGGAATTTTTTGCCAAGAACGACCTTTTGATTTCAGGTGCGTTTTATGTGTCGGCAGCTTTGGCGCTTGTTGCCATTATGCTTTTTAAGAATAGAAAAAATCAATTTGTAGTGAACAGATTGAATATGATATTGAATCTTTTTTTACTGGGATTTTTCGTTTACCGATCACTAAATTTATCCGGAGAGATTTCGGTCTCTGAGAAGGGTATTGGGATGCTGATTCCTGTATTTTCTATCGTTTTTTTGGTCTTAGCCAATAGGGCCATAAAGAAGGATGAAGATCTTGTAAAATCTGTGGATCGTTTACGTTGAACCAAACATCTTAGTAGTATTAGTGCGTAGAAAACCCCGATGGAAGCATCGGGGTTTTTGTTTTTTTTAATGGACATTTTTAGTTAACCGGTCTTGCTCCGCATCCTTTTTGGCCCATACCAAAGCCAAAACCCCGTAATAGTAAAGAGCAATAACGCCAAACTCATAACCGTAGTGTAGACGAGCTTTATATAGCCACCTGTATTCAGATAGATATCGAGAATCGAGGCATCGTGAATATTCTCGATAAAATCGGCACGCCTTCTATCAAAATGCAATATGGTGCCCGTCGCACCATCTAATTGAATTCCGTAATAGCCGTCGAAAATGAATTTTATGCTTCCCTTGTTTTTGCGAACATCGATACGGTCGAGTTCAAATAAATATTCTGTGGAGAGGGAGTCCTTTAAAACCCCGACCGCTTTAGCATGCAATTCGGCCAACGGTAACCAGTCTTTCAATTCGGTAGAGGTGCCCTCATAGGTTTTGGAGCCCAAAAGGTCTCCCGTATTTTTTTTCCATCCCAAAAAAAAACCTGTGGTCGCCACGATAAAGAAAAACATGAACAACGTAGCACCGGTCATTCGATGAATTTTACGAAAAATGCGAATTGTTCTTGCCTGCTTTTTTCTGCTGTTCTTTTTCCTCATTAAAGAAATCGTGATTTGTTAGGTTGAATTTTGACAAACTATTTTTCCGTGTAAGATTGGCAAAAATGACCAAAATGGAAAGAATATTTGGAATACAACATGATTTTAGGGTTGTCTTAACAAATTTTGGACAAGTTCAAGAATATCGGTTATCGCTTTCCCAATTCCACAACTTCCAAATTTTTAATATCCTCCCCATCGATTACAAAGCGCAACATGGTCCGTACGTGATGGAACCCATGTTTGCCGCAGGCGCCGGGGTTCATGTGTAAAAGTCCCAATTTTTTGTCCCACATGACTTTTAGAATATGGGAGTGCCCGCAGATAAACAATTTAGGAGGATTTTCTTGAATGGTCTTTCGCGTTCTGGGGTTGTATTTTGGCGGGTAACCCCCGATATGGGTCATATAGACATCGACTTTTTCGCAGGTAAAACGATTATCCAACGGAAACTCTTTTTGGATCACATGGTCATCGATATTGCCATAAACCGCCCGAACCGGTTTTATGGCGGATAGTACATCCGTAACTTCCAAAGAACCGATATCGCCGGCATGCCAGATTTCATCCGCCTGACGGGCATATTTTAAAATGGTATCGTCGATGTGGGAGTGGGTGTCGGATAGGAGGAGTATTCTTTTCATATATGGTTCTGTGCTGGCCTTATGGATTAACTAAATCAGGGTTTTAAAATTCCAAGTTCCAAGCACCAAATTCCAAAACGGATATCATCGGAATTTGATTCTTTGCTCAAAAAGGATCAAGTATCTTTATAGCCGTAAAACTAAAGAATCCTCGTGAGATATTTCATCCAATTCTCCTACTTCGGAAAGCACTACCATGGTTGGCAAAACCAACCCAATGCCATTTCTGTGCAAGAGGTTTTGGAAGATGTAATGTCTAAACTTTTGGGCAACGCGGTTTCTTTGACCGGTGCGGGAAGAACCGATGCGGGAGTACACGCCAAACAAATGTTCGCTCATTTCAATATGGGGAAAATAGATGACCTTGAAGCACTGAACTACCGTCTGAATGCATTTCTGCCCGATGATATTTCGGTACAAGAAATTTTTCAGGTCAACGCCGAGGCCCATGCCCGTTTCGATGCTACGGAGCGAACCTATGAATATTGGATAAAGCAAGAGAAGAATCCGTTTTTGACCGAAACCGCTTATTTTGTTAAACAACTTTTAGACTTTGAAAAAATGAATCGGGCAGCCCAATTGCTTATGGAACATAATGATTTTGAATGTTTTTCGAAATCGAATACCGATGTCAAGACCTATCTGTGCGAGCTGAAGAAAGCGGTTTGGGAAGAAAAAGACGGACTCTGGATCTTTACCGTTACTGCCGATCGGTTTTTAAGAAATATGGTCAGGGCCATGGTAGGTACTTTGCTCGAAGTAGGGCAGGGGAAGCTAGAAGTTGATGATGTTAAGAGTATCCTAAAAAGTAAGGATAGGGCCAAAGCGGGCCCTTCAGTGCCTGCAAAAGGATTATATTTGACACAGGTAAACTACCCTGAAAGTATTCGTAAAACCCATGGATAAACAATCCGGTAACGCATTCGATACAAAGCTCTTCAATAGGTTGATGGCGCATACCAAACCCTACCGACTTACCTTCTTCGGGGTCGCGTTGGCGGCTATACTATTGTCAGGGTTTGCGGTATTGACTCCCTTGATTCTTCGCGAAATCATCGATGACGCCATTAAAAGTAGTAATTCAGAGCGCTTATTGTTTTTGACGTGGGCAATGTTGGGGGTGCTTATCGGCCAGGTCGTCAGTCAGTTGTGTTTCAATTATTATGCGAATTGGTTGGGAGAGTCTGTAATCAAGGATGTTCGTGTCAATTTATTCAAACACATGCTGGGCTTTCGAATGAAATATTTTGATAATTCTTCTTTAGGTGTTTTGGTCACACGCGCAGTCGCCGATATGCAGCGTATCGGGGAAATTTTCAGTCAAGGGTTTTTTGTCATTGTAGCCGATTTATTAAAGATGCTGGTGGCGGCTGTGGTCATGCTGGTCATCAATTGGAAATTGGCCCTTTTGGTCTTTGCGGTGCTTCCCGTTATTCTGTATGCGACCAGATTGTTCCAGAAAGCAATGAAGGTGGCCTTTATCGAAGTGAGGGCGCAGGTGGCTTTTTTGAATTCCTTTGTACAAGAACGTATTGTTGGTATGAAGATCGTTCAATTGTTTACCCGTGAGAAAATAGAAAGTGAAAAGTTTAGGCAAATCAATGAAAAACATCAGAACGCTTGGTTGAAAACGGTCTGGTACAATTCCATTTTCTTTCCTATTGCGGAAATCGTTACCTCGATTGCGGTAGGATTAATCGTTTGGTACGGGGGGTTACAGAATGTGGCCAACTTGGAACGAGAAGATTTCGGCACCATCTTCGCCTTTATTTTGCTTATTGATTTACTGTTTCGTCCCTTACGTCAGATCGCCGATAAGTTCAATACCTTGCAGATGGGCATGGTAGCGGCCAACCGAGTATTTAAAATTCTCGATACGAACAGTAATATTCAAGATGTAGGTACGGTGGTCAAAGATGACGTGCAAGGAAACATCAAATTTTCAGAGGTGCGTTTCAGTTATGTAGAAGACGAGGAAGTATTACATGGAATTTCCTTTGATGTGAAGGCTGGGGAGACCATCGCCATTGTGGGTGCAACGGGAGCGGGCAAATCGACCATCATTAACCTATTGAACCGATTCTATGAAATTGATTCGGGAATTATAATGGTCGATGGAGTCGATATCAAAGACTTTAAATTATCATCGTTACGCGCCCAAATAGCAGTCGTTTTACAGGATGTTTTTCTTTTTGCGGACACCATTGCGAACAATATTTCACTCAAAGATCCTTCCATCACTTTGGAAACCATAAAACAAGCGGCCAAGCAAATCGGGGTCGATGAGTTTATTTCAAGCCTTCCGGAAGGTTATGAATACAATGTAAAGGAACGGGGGACTATGTTGTCAAGTGGTCAGCGTCAGCTTATTGCATTTCTAAGGGCGTATGTCAGCAATCCTAGTATTCTTGTTCTTGATGAAGCTACATCCTCCATAGATACCTATTCCGAACGATTGATCCAACGCGCCACGGACAAGATTACCGAGGGCCGTACGTCGATTATTATTGCGCACCGATTGCATACGGTAAAAAAAGCGGACAAAATTCTGGTCATGGATGCTGGAAAAATAGTGGAAACGGGCACCCATAAAGAACTTCTGAAAAAGGGTGGATACTACAGCAATTTGTACGAAGCACAATTTTTGGCCGAGGAGGTGGCTTGATCAGATAAGGTCTTCTTTAACCATTGAGCCAAGTTTTTCAATATTTTCGAAAAGGATAAATTCCCCATTTTTGATATATGAGATATCCCCGGTTTCCTCGCTAACGACCAAGGCCAGTGCATCGGTCTTTTCGGTAATGCCCACAGCGGCGCGATGGCGCAGGCCAAAACGCAACGGAATCTTACGTTCGTTGGTAATGGGAAGAATAACCCGTGTGGCGACGATTTGATTGCCCTTTATTACGGCCGCACCATCGTGCAACGGACTGTTCTTATAAAAGATGCTCTCTAAAAGGGGCAAATTTACTTCGGCGTTCATGGTATCGCCAGACGATTTTACAAAATCTAAAGAATTGTTCCGCTCGATGACGATGATGGCACCGGTTCGTGTCGAGGCCATTTTTTCACAGGCCCTGACAATGGCATCGACATTCGTATTTGTAGAAAACTCATCTTGCTTCATGAATTTGAAATGTCTGATAAAATTTCGCTTGTTGGCAAAATTGGTAGAGCCTATCATCAACAAAAATTTCCTGATTTCTTGCTGGAATACGATAATTAGCGCTATCAAACCTACCTGCATAAACCCACCGACCATGCTGCTGATCATCTTCATGTCAAGCAATTCGGTAAGTTTCCAAAATGCCCAGACAATGACGATGCCTATAAAAATATTGATGGCGACCGAACCCCGAACGAGTTTGTAGATATAATAGAGAAGAACGGCGACCAAGATGATATCAATGATATCGGTAATCTTGAAATCAATAAAATTAAGAAAATCCAACCTGTGCCGTTTTTGTAAAATTAGAAAAAATAAACCTATAAAAAATAGAACGTTGCATTATGGCAATTGATTGTAAAGTTGAACACATTCCATCGCTGGGGCTACATCGTGTACCCGGATTATATTGGCCCCTTTGCTCAATGCCAACATGTTCAAGGCGGTCGTGCCGTTCAGGGCCTTTTCAGCCGTCGAACCTAAGGTTTTGTATATCATTGATTTTCGGCTAAGCCCTGCCAGTATGGGTGCATGGAGTGTTTGAAACCAATCCATTCTTTGTAAAAGTTCATAATTCTGTGCTATAGTCTTTGCAAAACCGAAGCCTGGATCAATGATGATATCATTGATTTTATGGGTCCTCGCCTTAGCTATTCGGTCCGAAAAATAAAATAGGATATCTTCCAACAAGTTTTTGTACTCCGTTTGCCGCTGCATGTTTTGGGGAGTTCCCTTCATATGCATTATGATATAGGGCACCTTGAATTTTGAAACGGTTGCGAACATCTTCTCGTCCAGTCTTCCGGCAGAAATGTCATTAATTAGTGCCGCTCCGACTTGCAAACATTCTTTGGCGACCTCGCTTCTAAAGGTGTCAATGGAAAGTAGTATTTCAGGAAAATCCTTCAATAATAATTGAACAATGGGAAGTAAGCGTTGTAATTCTTCCTCCTCAGAAATAGGTTCCGCCCCAGGTCTTGAGCTATAGGATCCAACATCAATGAAAGTGGCTCCTTCCTTTAACATTTTTTCGACTTGGTCAAGAATGCTTTTTTCATCCGAATATTTCCCTCCATCGTAAAAAGAATCGGGGGTTAGGTTCAGAATCCCCATTACTTTTGGCGTGGTCAGGTCGATAAGGGTTCCTTTACAGTTCAGGGTCATGCGATATTGCGTGCTGTTACGATTACATTTTGCTGGTCAAGTTTAAAGTCCGAACTTTGACCTTTCCAAAATTTTAGGCGAAATTTACGCAAATTAGGCTTTATTCATGCAGGATACCTCAGAGCAATACGATGCGGTCATACAAGGTTGTCGAAATCTTTTCGAGAAGAAGATGAAAGATTATGGCAGTGCGTGGCGAATACTAAGACTTCCGTCATTGACCGATCAGATTTTCATCAAGGCACAACGCATTAGGGGACTGCAAGAAAATGAGGTCCAAAAAATTGATGAAGATGAGCGCTCGGAATTTATCGGTATTATCAATTATTCGATTATGGCGCTGATCCAGTTGGAGAAAGGGGTCGTGGAACAACCCGATCTTTCAACCAAAAAAGCTTTGGAACTTTTTGATACCCATAGTGCCCAGACCAAACGGCTCATGGAAGATAAGAACCATGACTACGGTGAGGCCTGGCGCGATATGCGGGTGAGCTCGTTGACCGACCTTATTCTTCAAAAGTTGTTACGCGTTAAGCAAATCGAGGATAATCAGGGAAAAACACTGGTGAGTGAGGGTATCGATGCCAATTATCAAGATATGGTCAATTACGCGGTGTTTGCCCTAATCCATTTAAATTCTGAAAAGGGATGAAATATCTAGTAGGAATCAGCAGAATATTGGTAGGTGCTCTGTTTATCGTAAGCGGATTGATAAAATTGAACGACCCCATGGGTTTCTCGTTTAAGTTGGAAGAGTATTTCAGCTCTGGAGTTCTGGACCTCCCTTTTTTAGAACCTTATGCCTTGGCGATTTCCATCTTCGTTGTCATTTTTGAGGTGCTATTGGGAGTTATGTTATTGATAGGTTTCAAGGTGAAGTTCACGGTATGGAACCTGTTACTTATGATTGTTTTTTTTACGTTTCTAACCTTTTATTCGGCATATTTTAATAAAGTGACCGATTGTGGTTGTTTTGGCGATGCCATAAAGCTTACACCTTGGGAATCATTTACCAAAGACGTGGTACTACTTGTGCTCATTCTAATTTTGTTTGTGGGCAGAAAACATATTACCTCGATTTTAGGCCCCCGGGTAAAACAAATTCTTTTTATGTTGGCCCTACTACTTAGCGGTGCCTATGCCTATTATGTACTCAATCATCTTCCGGTAATCGATTTTAGACCTTATAAAATGGGGGCGAATATTGAAGAAGGTATGAGCATCCCAGAAGGAGCGCCACAGGCGGTATATGATTATGCCTGGCGTTTTAAGACAAATGACGGGGATAAAATCGTAGTGACCCAAGGAGACTATCCCGAAGTGGATGGAGAGTTCATCGATGTCGAGACAACCGAGGTACAGGCCGGTTATGAACCCCCTATACACGATTTTACCATCGAACAGAACGGAGAGGATTTTACGGCTTCCCTTTTACAAGAACCTAAACTGGTCATGGTCATTGCCTACGATCTACGAAAAAGTGACCCTGTGTTTTCCGAGATAAAAAAAGTAACGGATTTTGCCATTCAAAATCATTATAAGGTAATCGGAATGTCCGCTTCAGGGCCCGAAGTAAGTGAAAAAATCGTTTCGCAATATAATTTGAACTTCGAATTTTATTTTACCGACGAAACGGCTTTGAAGACGATTATTCGTTCAAACCCGGGTGTTATGGTGCTACATAGAGGTACCATCGAACAGAAAGTACATCACAACGATTTGACCAAACTTGAATTTACGAATGATTATCCCCAAGCATTGAATTTAGAATTGAAGAAACGTTTGGACAGTATTATGGTACTAGATCAGAAGTACAGGGCGAATCCATCGGCCGAAACCTGGCCCAAACAGATTGAAATCGATAGCTCCAATTTAGAATTCGTTGAAAAGGCCATTGAAATGTATGGCTATCCAGGGAAAAGCTTGGTGGGCGAAAGTACACAAGAAGTAGCTTGGTATGTGTTACAGCATTCCGACAAAATAGACCAATACATCGATTTGATAGAAAAGGCCGCGAACGAAAAAGAGCTTCCCTTTAAACGATATGCCATGATGCTAGATAGACATCTGGTGCGACAGAACAAACCTCAAGTTTATGGCACACAAGGTATGTCATATTTTATGGGTACTCCCGACGAAATATCGATAATATGGCCGTTGAAAAGTGTCGATTCTGTAGATGTCTTTAGAAAGGAAGCTGGTTTTGATGATACTATGATGGAAAATGCCCAGCGCATGTTCGGCCCTGAATTTGAATTTAAGAATATGAGTGTTTCCGAGGTGGAGGTACTATTGAACAAAACGAATCAAAGAACAGAATAATATGAGAAACAAAATAGTAGCCGGAAATTGGAAAATGAACAAAACGCTTTCTGAAACGGAAGTCTTGGTAACCGAACTTGCAGCAAAGTTGCCCGATACCGATGCCGAGGTTATGGTGGCACCTACCTATGTGAATTTGGTAGGGGCCATACGGCACCTTGAAGGTTCTGCCATTGAAGTTATCGCTCAGAATATGCACTTTGCAGAGAGTGGTGCGTATACCGGCGAAATATCGGCCGATATGCTATTGGACATCGGTATCGAGACTGTAATTATAGGTCATTCTGAACGAAGGTCCATTTTTGGAGAGACAGATGAAATGTTGGCAAAAAAGGCCATAGCCGCAATAGAAAAGAACGTAAGAGTTATATTCTGTTTTGGCGAAGAATTGGAAGATCGTAAATCTGGTAATCACTTCAATATCGTCTCAGATCAATTAAAAGACGGTCTATTTAATCTAAAGCCGGAGGCTTGGTCAAAAGTCGTGTTAGCGTACGAACCTGTTTGGGCCATCGGAACAGGGGAAACCGCTTCTCCTGAACAGGCACAAGAAATGCACACCTTCATCAGAAAAACGATTTCGAACGAGTATGATAATAACATTGCCGAGAATGTTTCCATTTTATATGGTGGCAGTGTAAAGCCGAATAATGCCAAGGAGATTTTCTCCAAGCCCGATGTTGATGGTGGCCTCATCGGTGGTGCCTCTTTGAATGCAGATGATTTTATTGCGATTATTAAATCCATTTAATTGCCATTCCCGCGAAAGCCGGAATCTTTTGGTCCCGTAGTACCTCTCTTTTTGATGCTTTTACAGATGGATAGTTTCTATTATCAGGGGTAGTCATTCCGAGTAACGAGGGATCTCTAAGTCCAACACTTGAATCAATATATATGCCCAACACCACCTACATAGAATACAGTTTCAAGGTAACCCCGCTGCAACCGGCATCCGATATTCTTATTGCCGAGTTGGGCGAAGTCGGTTTTGAGAGTTTTGTGGAGAGCGAAGAAGGCGTTCTGGCCTACATCCAGAAGAAAGATTGGAATGAGGGAATATTGGAAAATCTTCAAATTTTAGATAACCCACAATTTCAGGTCGCACACATCATTAAAGAAATCGAACAAGAAAATTGGAATGCCACTTGGGAAAGTAATTTTAATCCGATTCAGGTGGGAGACCAATGCTCGGTTCGCGCTCCGTTTCATAAAAAATCTGAAGCAAAATACGATATTGTTATCGAGCCGAAAATGAGTTTCGGTACTGGGCATCATGAGACGACCCACATGATGTTGCAACACATTTTGGAGCATGAGTTCGAGGGTAAATCGGTATTGGATATGGGAAGCGGCACCGGGGTACTTGCTATATTAGCGGCCATGAGGGGTGCCAGGCCAGTTGACGCCATAGACATAGACCATTGGTGCTACCTGAATGCAAAAGAAAATGTGGAGCGCAACCAGCATGCACATATTAATGTTTTAGAAGGCGATTCTACAAAGCTGGAGAGTAGAAAGTATGATATCATAATTGCCAATATCAATCGAAATATATTGCTTCAAGACATTCCTGTTTATGCAAATTGTCTCACTGAGAATGGCGTTCTTTTTCTAAGCGGATTCTATGAAAAGGATATAGAAATGATTTCAGAAAAGTGTATCGAAGTAGGGTTGAGGTTCGAAAAAAAACTTGAAAAGAATAATTGGGTTGCCGTAAAATACGTATTTTAGAGAGCGTAATGTTAGCTATTAATCCGAGAATGATGAGTACAAAAGAACAAATATCGGAAGAAGTACTGCTCGATGAAGAGACGGTAAAACAGAACGAAATCGTACTTTTTAACGATGAGGTCAATACGTTTGACCATGTTATCGAAACGTTGATGGCCGTTTGTGAACACACGCCAGAGCAAGCGGAGCAATGTTCGCTAATCGTACATTATAATGGTAAATGTACGGTCAAGACCGGTGAATATAAAGACTTGGAACCACGATGCACAGGACTTTTACAAGCAGGTTTAAGCGCCGAAATCGTTTAGATTCTCCCGAAAACACTCCTTTTTATTTATCTGCAGCTGATTAACCATAAACGCATTTGTCGAAAGATGGTTCTATTTTTTTCCTCTTTTAGGGAGATAACAAAACTTACGCGATTAGTGATTTGAAATTCACTAAATTACAGCAACCGTAAACCCAACCAGATGAATACGCCAGATGATTCAGTTAAGTTAAATCGATCTTATACCATTCTTATAAGTCTGATAGTTGCTTTAGGAGGCTTTTTGTTGGGTTTTGACAGCGCAGTAATTTCAGGAGCGGTCAAAGGAATCACTATTTATTTTGAGATGACCGAATGGATGTTGGGGTTCTCTGTTGGGTGCGTCGTATTTGGTGCAATGGCGGGTAACCTAATGGCCGGGCCCATGGCCGATTTATTCGGACGAAAAAAAGTATTGATTTTTGTCGCTGCCCTTTTTACGATATCGGCAACCTGGTCCGCCTTTGCAACAGGATATACCGAATTTATTATTGCACGAATTATTGGGGGAATAGGCATTGGTGGGGCAATCTTGATCGCGCCCATTTATATTGCTGAAATTGCACCCCCTAAACTACGGGGCAGTCTAGTTTCATTTAACCAATTGAATATTGTCATCGGTATTTCGGTTGCCTATTTTTCCAACTATTTTTTGGTAAACATTGAGGGCGAAAGCTGGCGTTGGATGTTGGGTGTTGAGGCGATTCCTGCTGCAATTTACTTTCTTTCCCTTTTTGCCGTTCCCAAGAGCCCTAGATGGTTGATTCAAAAAACCGGTAATCAGGAGATTGCGCAAAAGACTTTGGCGAAAATAGGTGGTGAGGAATATGCCAGGTCAACGGTTTCTGAAATTCGACGGGGCCTTGCAAAAAAAGAGACCAAGGGAAAGCTATCCGATTTCTTTAAGAGTAAGTACGCTACGATTATGATTATTGCATTGGGCATTGCATTTTTTCAGCAGATTACCGGTATCAATGCGGTTTTTTATTATGCACCTACTATTTTTGAGCAAGCTGGTGGCAGTACCGATTCCTCATTTTTACAGGCAATCGTAGTCGGGCTTACCAATCTTGTATTCACTTTGGTCGCCATGTGGTTGATTGATCGGTTGGGAAGAAAACCTTTATTGTTGATTGGTACCACGTTTATGACCATCGCATTATTAATGGCGGCATACGCCTTTAATAATGCAACCTATGACTTTAACGAGAAAACGCTTTCCAAGATTGATAGTAAAGAACTCAAAATGGTTTTGAACGATTTGCAGGGCAAATCTTTTGAGAGTCAGGCAGCCTTGTTCGAAGTAGTCGAACCTAAATTGGATAGTGAGCAGTTCCTGGATTTTAAGCGAAACCAAATCACCAATTTTATTCAAATCAATGCTACCTTGGTGTTGATTGCGATATTACTTTATGTGGCCTCGTTTGCAATTTCGCTGGGCCCAGTAATGTGGACTTTGCTTTCGGAAATTTTTCCTAGCAAGATAAAGGGAATAGCCATTTCCGTCGTAGGATTTTTCAATTCACTGGTCAGTTTTTCGGTAACCCAAGTTTTTCCTTGGGAACTGTCAAACCTGGGGCCTACGGCAACTTTTGGCATTTATGCCCTACTTTCTTTATGTGCCTTGCTTTTCGTATATAAGTTTGTTATCGAGACAAAAGGCAAAACCTTGGAAGAGGTCGAAGAATTACTAATAAGAAAATAAGTCAATAATGAAAAGATCAATTTTTATCCTGACGCTCTGTTTTCTTTTTTCATGCAAACAAAATGTTGAAAATAAGAAGGCCTCATCCACGGAGGAGCAAGTGGTCGGACCCGCAAAAGTCGAAGTGAAAAAAAAGGATGGCCGCTTTCAGCTGACCGTTAATGGGCAACAATTCTACATTAAAGGTGCGGGCCTTGAGTTTGGCAACGTGAAGGCCCTAGCTGAACACAAAGCAAACTCTTTCAGGACATGGAGGACTGAGAATGGACAGAAATCTGCCAAAGAGGTATTGGATGAAGCACATGACAATGGACTTATGATTACGATGGGTATCGAGGTTGGCAGAGAACGTCATGGGTTCGATTATGACGACCCTGAAATGGTAAAAAACCAATTGGAAGAAATCAAAAAGCAAGTCGTTGCCTTAAAAGACCATCCGGCGCTTTTGATATGGGGCATCGGCAATGAGCTTAATTTACATTACACGAATCCAAAGGTTTGGGATGCAGTAAACGATATTTCAAAGATGATTCACGAGGTAGACCCTAATCATCTGACGACGACCAGTCTTGCAGGATTGGCCCAAAAAGAAGTCGATTATATCAAAGAGCGCTGTACCGACCTAGATATTCTATCAGTACAGATGTATGGAGACCTACCAGATTTGCCAAAACTTATCAAGGAATTCGGTTGGGAAGGCCCCTATATGGTGACTGAATGGGGCGCTACAGGACATTGGGAGGTGCCGACGACCAAATGGGGGGCACCTATAGAGGAGAATAGTTCGGCAAAAGCGTTGAACTACCTTAAACGTTTTCAAGGCGGCATAGCGGCCGATTCATTACAGTGCATAGGCTCTTATGTTTTTCTATGGGGAAATAAACAAGAACGGACACCGACATGGTACGGTATTTTTCTGGAGGATGGCAAGGAAACCGAATCCGTTGACGTAATGCATTATATATGGAATGGTGAATGGCCCGAAAATCGTACACCTATTATCGAAGATTACACGCTTGAAGGAAAAACTGCTTATGACAATGTGGTTCTGGAAGCTGATAAGGAATATGTGGCACAAATAAGGATAAAGGATTATGAAGAAGATGAGATCAGTTATACTTGGGAAATTATGCCTGAAAGTACAGATCTCAAAGATGGCGGAGATGCCGAGGAACGGCCTGAATCTATTGAAGGACTTATTGTTTCGGAAAAAGATGGTAAGGCGACTTTTAAATCTCCAGCAAAGGGAGCTTATCGCCTTTTCGTTTATGCTTCCGACGGCAATAATCAAGCGGCGGCGGCGAACATACCCTTTATGGTCAATTAGATAATTTTAGCAACTTACGGAATATGAGGGCCTCTTTAAATTCTTTTCTTTTAAAGAGGTTCATACATTATTATTGAAAGGTCCAATGAACGAACCAATATATATAGGAAGCACTAAACTAAAGACCGTAGACAAGAAGGTATCTGGAAGTCAAGTCGAAATTGAGGGCGAAAACTATTTCAAAATATCTAATGTCGATGCTATGAGACCTTTCTTTATGAGCATCGTTAGCGATTCAAATCATTGGATGTTCATTGCGAGCAATGGAGGGCTAAGTGCTGGAATAAAAGATTGCGATAATGCACTCTTCCCATATTACACCGATGATAAAATAACCGAGTCAGCTGAAATAACAGGTAGCAAGACTATTATTAGAGTTGATAAAGATGCCAAGACCTTCTTATGGGAACCGTTTTCCGATAATTATAAAGATTTCTATGAAACCACAAGAAACCTCTATAAAAATAATCTAGGGAATAAGTTGATTTGTGAGGAGATCAACCATGATTTGGAAATTACTTTCAGATATGAATGGAATTCTAGCAATCGATTTGGGTTTGTCAAAAAAGCAATGTTGATAAACAACTCTGAAAAGCTGTGCAACCTTACACTTCTGGATGGACTTCAAAACATTATGCCATACGGGGTCAATGCCGATTTGCAGAATGTGCGGAGCAACCTCGTGGATGCGTACAAGAAAAGTGAGCTTGAAGGAAACTTAGGCATTTATGCGCTTAGTGCCATAATCGTCGATAAGGCTGAGCCGAGCGAAGCTTTGAAGGCGACAGCTGTATGGTCACTCGGTCTCGATGCCTCCCATTATTTGATTTCTTCCAAACAACTTGAAAGTTTTAAAAGGGGGTCTCTTTTGCGCACGGAGACTGGTATTAGGGCAGAAAAGTGTGCCTATTTCATTTCCTGCGAATTGGCTCTTGAGTCCGGCGAGGAAAAAAAGTGGATGACGGTAGCCAACGTGAACCAAGGTCCATCAGATATAAAGGGATTGATGGCCAGTTTGAAATCTAACGGGGATAAGCTATTGAACGAAGTATTGGAAGATGTGGAACTGGGTTCAAATAACCTTATCGCTTTAACTGCGGCCGCTGATGGACTGCAACTTACGAATGACAAACTCCGGAATTCAAGACATTTTTCGAATGTGCTTTTCAACATTATGCGAGGGGGTATTTTCGACCGCAACTATGAGATTCCTAAGAAAGACTTTAAGCAATATCTAGCCAAGGCCAATAAAGAAGTATTCAATAGCAGAATAGACTTAATTGAAAAACTACCAGAGGTTTTTAGCTTAAGTGTTTTAAAGGAATTAGGTAAAAAAGATGACAGCAAGCACTTTAAACGCTTGTGTTTCGAATATATGCCCTTGAAATTTAGCAGAAGGCATGGGGATCCAAGCAGACCCTGGAATAAATTCTCCATAAATACCAAAAGTGAAGTCGATGGCTCCGAAATCTTGGATTACGAAGGAAATTGGAGAGATATTTTTCAGAACTGGGAGGCCTTGGCCTACTCTTTTCCGGAGTTTATCGATAACATGATCCACAAGTTTTTAAATGCATCCACTTTCGATGGGTATAACCCGTATAGGGTAACGAAAGATGGTTTTGATTGGGAGGTCGTCGAACCGGATGACCCTTGGTCCTATATCGGGTATTGGGGAGATCATCAAATAATCTATCTGCTCAAGTTTTTAGAATTCATAGAAGGCCATTATCCCAGTAGATTAGAGAGTTATTTCGATAAAGAGTTGTTCGTGTATGCCAATGTGCCTTATAAAATCAAAAGCTACGAGGAGATACTTTTTAATCCAAAAGACACTATCGTTTTCGACCATGACCTTGAAACTGAGATTGGCGAAAAAAGAGCTGAACTAGGTGCTGACGGCGCATTACTGGAAAATCAGAACAATGAAATTCATAATGTCAACCTGATAGAAAAATTGTTGGCTACGGTACTTACGAAATGCTCCAATTTCATACCGGAAGCTGGTATTTGGCTAAATACACAGAGACCGGAATGGAACGATGCCAATAACGCATTGGTAGGTAATGGGGTTTCTATGGTAACACTTTGTTATCTAAGGAGATTCCTGAATTTCTTCGACGGAATTTTGTCAGGTACATCCTTGGCTGAAATAGAGGTTTCTACAGAGCTAGCTGATTTTTTTGCGGGCATTGCCACTACAATGCACCAAAACAAAGAACGGCTGAAAGGCAATTTTTCAGATACAATGCGCAGAAAGATTATGGGCGGTCTTGGTGGTGCAGCCAGTGCCTTTAGAAAGGAAATCTATAAGAATGGCTTTAGTGGTGTCAAGAGGTCAATTTCGAAAGATGAGCTGAAACACTTTTTGAAGACTACCATGACCTTTCTGGATCATTCCATTGAAGCTAATAAGAGAGATGATGGTTTGTACCATGCCTATAATTTAATATCTATATCCAAAAATAATGCTGTTTCCATTTCTTATTTGAATGAAATGCTCGAAGGGCAAGTAGCGGTATTGAGTTCTGGGTATCTTTCTTCGGAAGCAAGTCTAAAGGTGCTCGATGGAATGAAAAATAGTGCATTGTTCAGAGAAGATCAATACAGTTATTTGCTTTATCCGAACAAACAATTGTCACGGTATGTTGATAAAAATAATATTCCCGAGTCAGCGGTTGAGAGCTCGACTTTACTCAAAAAATTGGTCGCTGACGGAAATACCCAGATTGTTGAAAAAGATGTCGATGGAAATTACCATTTCAATGGATATTTCAACAATGTGAACAGTCTTGAGATGGCCCTGTCTAATTTGCCTGCAGAATTCAATGAATTGGCCGAAAAGGAAAAGGAGCTCTTGTACACTATTTTCGAACAAGTTTTTGACCATAAATCATTCACTGGAAGATCCGGGACATTTTTCGGGTATGAAGGTTTGGGATCTATATATTGGCATATGGTTTCTAAATTATTACTGGCCGTAAAGGAATGCTACTCAAAGGCAGTTGCCAATAATGAGGATGAAAAACTTATCGGCAGGCTGTTGGGTCACTATTATGAGATTGATGCAGGCATCGGTGTTCATAAGTCACCAGAACTATATGGGGCCTTCCCTACAGACCCCTATTCGCATACTCCAGAAAATAAGGGCGCCCAACAACCGGGAATGACCGGTCAAGTAAAAGAAGATATATTGAGTAGAATAGGGGAGTTGGGCGTGGCAATTAAAGATGGAAAAATTGAATTTGGCCCCGGACTTTTTAGAAAAGAAGAGTTTATGGAAGAAACCGATACCTTTAATTATGTTGATTGCCATCAAAACGAAAAACAGATAAAACTTCAAAAAGGTGATCTTTGTTTTACCTATTGTCAAGTACCGATCATATATCAAATGAGCAAGACGATAGCGCTTGAGATAACTACTTCAGACAATACTAAGAGTATATCTGATACTTTGGTTCTGGACAAAAAAACCAGTGAAGAAATCTTTGGGAGAACTGGTAAAATCAAGAAAATAGTCGTCTCCTTAAATCTAGAGGATTTACATTAAATTGGATTACCTACAGAGTTTCCTATAATTTTTACTTAATGCTATTTACAGAAAAAGGAATTCAATGAGGAAGCCGATTTTTCAAAAGGCCATAAATAAAAGTTCCTAAAACGGCAGCCGTAATTACGATCAACATACTAAAGACCCCCGTGCCCAGTAAGATGTACATGGGGCCCGGACATGCGCCCGCCAGTGCCCATCCGAATCCAAAAATGGTTCCGCCAAGAATATAACGAACGAAACCTCTGTCTTTCGGTGGCAAGAAAATATCTTTTCCTTCTACACTTTTGACCCTTAATTTTTTAAACAACCATAAGAGCAAAATACCCAAACCGACCGCTGAACCAATGATGCCATACATATGAAATGACTGAAATTTGAACATTTCAAAGATGCGGTACCATGATACGGCTTCCGACTTGACTAGAACGATTCCGAAGAAGATACCTACGAGAAGAAACTTTAGAAACTTCATATTAAAAAATTAGGGGGAGTAAAAAATGGGTCATTAGTAATCCTCCGATAAAAAACCCGATAACGGCAATCAGAGAGGGCAGTTGTAGATTGCTTAGTCCTGTAATGGCATGCCCAGAGGTGCATCCTCCTGCATAGCGGGTGCCGAACCCGACGAGGAACCCGGCCATTATCAATATTGATAGTCCCTTAAGGCTCAAAACATTGTCCCAACTGTATATTTCTGGAGGTAGTAGCGAGGTACCAGCATTGTCAAATCCTAAGGCTGCCAAATCTGAAATCGTATCCGGATTCAGTGCGATATCAGAACCGTCGGAAAGAAAGGTTACGGCGATAAAACCGCCGATAACCGCACCAAGTACCACGACTAGGTTCCATCGATATGCTTTCCAATCGAAATTAAAAAAATCGGCATATTTTCCTCCACCACCAATAGCACATAATGTTCTCAGGTTCGATGACATACCAAAAGTCTTTCCGAAATAGACCAGAAGTACCATGACCAATGCAATTAAAGGTCCTGATACGTACCAGGGCCAAGGGCTCAAAATATATTCCATCATTTAAAAGTTTGCACAAATATAGGATGAAATGTAGTAGCCCGTGTGTAACGGATGTTACAGTGGACTAACCGAAGAGGATTATGGTCTTCATCGATTTTACATTGAATTGCTTAAATCTTTAATAATCCCGACAAGATTACCTTCGGTTTTCTTTTAGTCTCCCACCTTACAATAAAAAGTCCGATTGCTTGGGCAATCGTTTTTTCATTTTTGTCCACTTACAAAAGACTCGGGTCTTTTGACGTCCCCTAAAACGAAAAAATCCGTCCCTTTTGGGACGGATTTTTTGCTCTAAGTGATCCTGACAAGATTCGAACTTGTAACCTTCTGATTCGTAGTCAGATGCGCTATCCAGTTGCGCCACAGGACCTATTTTGAATTCTTTAATTCCAGTCAATAAAATAGCTACGCCATAGAAAGTTGAACTGCCTATTTTTTGAAATTTTGACCATATCACGAGGCCATTATTCTTTTCCTGAAATAGGGTTGCAAATATATTTCTTTTTAAATTTAACGACAAACTAACCACGTTCAAAATAATGGATTTAAAGAACTATATCCGCGACATTACAGATTTTCCAAAAAAAGGTGTCGTTTTCAAAGATATAACCCCACTGTTAAAAGACCCAATCGCCCTTAAATTTGCCACAGAGGCATTGTTGCAATCTCTTGAAAACCAGCGAATCGACAAAGTAGTGGGTATCGAGAGTCGGGGTTTTTTCTTTGCGCCTATGCTCGCATCAGGTTTAAAAGCGGGTTTTGTGCCTGTTCGAAAGGCTGGTAAGTTGCCGTCCAAAACATTGGAAGAAGTTTATTCTTTGGAGTATGGTACCGACACGGTCGAAATACATTCAGATAGCATTGTAAAAGGGGAGAACGTCTTGATTCACGATGATGTGCTTGCTACGGGCGGTACGGCGAAAGCAGTGTGCAGCTTAGTGGAAAAAATGGGCGGAAAAATAATTCAATGTAATTTTTTAATCGAGCTCGACTTTTTAAAAGGAAGGGAAAAGTTGAAGAAATACGCCGTTAAATCGTTGATGCATTATTAATCCAAGGCATTTGTGGTCACGTAATACCGCCAGCCAATAATGACCATTTGGAGTTTTGATGCCTTTGATAGGTCCAACTGTTTTTTGCTATAGGAAGGGAGAATGGCTTTATTGATTTTTGCCAGGAATTTAAAAAAAGATTTTTTCATCCCATTTAATTTTATAAAGATGAAGATACTAAAAAGAAAGGGCATCCATATGGATGCCCTTTTTGTGTATATAGGCCTATATATGATTCAACTTATGCTAATATCATGATCAACGATAGTAACAGAAAGAGTAACAACTTAGCAAATGCAATCATAATACGGGGTTTTTAAGGTTAACAGTGAATTTTAATAATCGATTATTCAAATAAGATATATAAAATAAAGAGTCACTCAAAGTAATTTTAGTTAAATCAATACAAGTGAATACAGTATTGTAAGTCAAAAAATGAGATGTATTATAATTATTTTAATATTATCTACATTTTGATTATAAAATGTAATCATATTTTAAGTATATAATTATGATTTAGAATAATTTAAGGACCAATTTTGAGGTTTCTATACCTTCCAAGGGCCTTTTCATATCAAAAAATGGCTTTTTGGTGTTTTGTATTATTTTCAAGAAAAAAACCGGCTTTTTTGGGAGCCGGTTTTTTTGTGAAAGATCGATGTTCTAGTTACTATTTAATTATTCTTTTTTCTTCGTAGTAATTTCGACTACCCCGTTTTTTCCTTTCTTTCCGTACTTTTCTCTGGCCTTTTCTCCTTTTGATACATCTATCGATCGGATATCGGAGGGATTTAAATATTCTACATCATCTTTGTTTGATTCTTTTCCGTCAATGATATATAAGGGTTTACCGCCGTCGGTGTCGATAAAGAAAAATCCATTTCCTTCCTCTACCGCAATAATATCCTCATCGGAATCATGTTCGTCGTCCTCATTCCATATAAAAACATTGCTATCGCCGTTTTTTGATTTTTTAATTTTGATATGTTTCTCATGAACTCCATCTTTTTTCTGCATGGCTTCATACTCCGGTCGGCTTATCTTCTTGCCATTTACTTTGATGGTTTCTTTTCCGTTCTCTTCTATTATTTCTATGGTCTTGTGGTCACCATCACTATCTGTATGTAGCCACACAGTATTATCATTTTCTTCATGCAGGTCCATTTTAGCATTTTTCGCGTTTCCTATCGAAATCGAATTCATAGCGTCATCGATTAGAATATGTATGGGGTCGATAGGTTCTTTACCGTTATCGATACTTGACGAACTTTTTATCTTACTTTTTCCGTTCTTGTCGGCCGTAACGCGAATTGAAATGGCTGATATTTCATTTTTTGTATTATGCTTGACCGAATATGAAAAATCTATCCCTTTTTGAAGAAGCTCTTTTTTGATTTGTTCGAGTTCCTTTTTGGAGGTATTCTTATCGATGATAATTTCTATGGTTTCAGAATCCGGTAGAACCATAGAAATTGAGGAAGATTCCGTAGGTACAAAAATTTGGACTTCTTTCGTATTGAAGCTTACCAAAAAAATTGCCAAGGCCGGCAGTATCAACAGTACTTTTAAAAGGTTCGTTTTGTTCGATCTTGATTTGTTCAACATGACTATTCGTTTTTTGATTAATGAATTGTAAAAGGTATTGACGAGTGGTGTACAGTATTGATTTCCTGAGATTTTCAATAATGTATATTGGTAATTGGTAAATGATTCTGATTCTTTGGTGGCAGCTTGATCGGCAAGAAACTCAAGGTTTTGTTTGACGCAAGATTGATATAACCAACTAAAAGGATTTACCCAAGTAATTATGGTAATAAAGTGGGTCAACAGTATATCTACGGAATGCCATTGCGAACTATGTACTACTTCATGTTTTATGATAGCCGATAATTCATTTTCAGTATAAAGTGATGGATTGTAAAAAATATAATGGAAAAATGAAAAGGGCGCAATGTCCAATGAGGTCTCCACATAATAATAATCACCAAATTTTCTAGGGACCTTGCCTTCGAACATTCTATAAAGTGACCATAGCTGAATGATAAATCTCACGGTGAGAACCATGAACCCGATTCCGTAGATCATGAAAAAAACAAGAGACCAGTATATCGGTTCTGGGGAAACGGATGCCACAAGTCTATTTGGGGCATAATTCATAAGTAGAGTATTGCCGCCCAAAGATTCAATTTCCACATAACGCTTAACCTCGATAAACGGCAATGCAATAGCGGCTAGAATGCCCGAAATTAAAAAGTAGCGGTTAAACCTGAAAAATGTCTCGTTTTTTAGAAATAAGAGATATACCGAACTGAATATGGTGAGAATACATGAAACCTTCAAAACATAGGACAAAAAAACTTCCATCACTTTTTCTTTTCGATTAATTCGATAATTTCCCTCAGTTCATCCGCTGATATTTTTTCTTCCTTGGCAAAGAACGACACCATACTTTTATATGAATTATCAAAATATTCGGCCAATTTAGAATTCACAAAACGCTTGCGATATTCTTCAATGGTAACTTTGGGGTAGTAGCGATGGGTATTGCCAAATGCCTCATGGTCAACGTATTTTTTTTCCTCAAGGTTACGTACTATAGTAGAAAGTGTATTGTAATGCGGTTTTTGACCTTCAATTTCTTCCATTATTTCTTTCACGAACGCTTTTTTTAGGCGCCACAGAATAATCATTATCTCTTCCTCTTTGTTTGTCAATTTTTGCATTCCACTTAATTTTTGTCAAACATAGCATATCTCAAATCACAAGACAACTATTTTAATAGTTATTTAACTATAAATGTAGTTTGTATAAATTTTTGGACTTAGGCCTGACACGTGAAAATTAAATGGTTGGGTTATATTTGTTCAAAACCAATCGAATGCTGAACGCTCTCTTCATTGCCTTAGGCCTAGGTCTCTTGATAGCTGGGGGAAACTGGTTGCTTAAATCGGCCGTTGCATTATCGATGCGATTGAACATTCCTAAGATCGTTATCGGTATGACGGTTGTTTCTTTCGCAACTTCGGCACCAGAGCTTATCGTGAGCATCACAGCTGCATTGGATGACTTTCCCGATCTTGCCTTGGGTAACGTGGTGGGGTCCAATATTGCCAATTTAGGCTTGGTGCTTGCCATCACGATTCTGTTGGGTAGTATCGATGTGCGCAAGAGCTTTTATACCACCGATTGGCCAGTAATGATGCTGGCCTCTCTATTATTTTTTGTGTTTATCTACTTTGACGGCGAACTTCAGCAGTACGAGGGAATCATTATGGTCGTAGCACTTTTTCTTTTTCTGGTTTATTTATTGCGTTTTCAAAAAACTGCGGTCATAGATGAATTACCTGAAGACGATATGCCTTTACCATTATATAAAACAGTTTTGTTTTTTGGCTTGGGCGGAGCAGCGCTTTGGGGCGGATCCGAACTATTGATCAAAGGTGCGGTCAACTTGGCGAATACTTTCGGGGTCAGCGACCGGGTGATCGGTATTACCGTCGTTTCGGTAGGTACCAGCATACCCGAATTGGCAGCCTCCATCATTGCGGTATTAAAAAAGGAAAAAGCTATTTCTTTAGGTAACCTTATCGGGTCCAATATTTTTAATTTGTTGGCGGTTCTAGGGATTACCTCGATCATAACTCCGATTCGGATCATCGATCAAGGATTGTTAACGAACGATATCTTCTGGATGCTTGGTATTTCTTTCTTGATTCTTCCACTGGTTTTTCTCCCAAAAGGGCTTCGTTTAGGGTGGCGAGATGGTATAGTTCTTGTGGCGGTTTATGTGACTTTTGTGTATTTTACCATAGGCTAATTATGTCATTAAAAATGAATAGAATAGTCTTAATCTTCTTGATACTTGCGACTACACCTGTTTTAGGGCAAAGCGACCTCTTGAAGGGAAAACTTATCGATGCTCAGACCATTGAACCCGTTGCGTTTGCCACCATTGCGGTTAAAGGTGGGACATTGGGTGTTATCTCAAATGCCGACGGAAGTTTTCAGATTCCACAAAAGTTCAATACGTATGGCGATACTTTGCAGATTTCATCTATGGGATACGAGAAAAGAGAAGTTTTGATTTCCACTTTGTCGATCGATGTAGCAAGAAGAATCTATTTAAAACCTGCCCTTTTTGAACTTGAAGAGACAGTTGTCAGGGGAAAGAAAAAACGAAGACTTTCCGCTAGAAAAATTGTACAAAGGGCTATCGCAAACATTCCGAATAATTATCCGGACCGTTTATCTTCAACGGTCGGGTATTATCGGGATTATCAACTAAAAAAGGATAATTACATTAATCTCAATGAGGCAATTTTCGAGGTTTATGATCAGGGTTTTTCCACTGTTGATTCGCTGACCACCAAAGTGCAAATTTATAACTACAAAAAGAACAATGATTTTGAACGTGATACTTTGGCCGATGATTCATACGATTACAAACGATTTCAAAAATTTGTCGACAATGCTTTTCTTCGTAGCTACGGAGGAAATGAATTTATCATATTAAGGGTGCATGACGCCGTTCGAAACTACAATCGCAATTCATATTCATTTGTAAATCGTTTTGATCTTGACCTTTTAAATAATCATCAGTTCTTCAGAGATAGTAGCACTTATATAAATGGGGAGGCAGTTTATACAGTGAAATTTCGAAAAGTCTATCCAAACTACACCGCTCATGGTGAATTGTATATTTCTCACGGGGATTTCGCGATTCACAAAATGGAATACACCGTTTACGATGACAGAAAAAAAATCCCCGATCGCAAATTGAACAAACACGATGGCCGCGGTCAACTTTTGTTCAACGTGGTCACAGAATATCGTCGAAAATATAACAAAATGTATCTTAACTATATTTCGTTTCACAATAGTTTTGTAGTTAATAAACCACCTAAGTTTACTCTAGATTCTACACTCGTCAACGCTCCAGTCGCATACTATGTGTCATACTTTAACAAACCAGTGGACACTATATCTGCGAAAAGATTGAAGAATTATGAAATCAATTTCGACCAAAAAAAATATGGAATTGATAAGGTTGAGGTATTTCAAGACTCAGTTAGGCTCTATGCAGATTCCAATTTTAAAAAAGCGATGGCGAATTATAGGTGGGAAATGAGTGCTTTGATGAGGAAGGGAAAGAACGCCGAGGTAGAGGAGTTATTTAGTATAGCTGTAAAGAACATTAGGGATATTGAAGGTAATCTAGTTAATGAATCGGAAATTGAAGAATACCTGCAATTTCGGGAATATTTTGTGCAACAGGTCAAACCCAATTCCACTTTGCCTGTAGAAATCGAATTCATGAACAAGCGCAAACCTATTTTCAAAGACCAACCAATAGTGCGACCGTACAACTTCGATGACTATTGGATGAATACACCATTGCCGCCGATTAAGGATTAGAGGTCAGATTGAGTTGACATATTATTTTTGATTTTACCTTTAGTTTTTTCCAAAAAGAGCTTCGTTTGGGGTGGCGAGATGGTATAGTTCTTGTGGCATTTTATGTGACTTTTATTTACTTTATTATTTCGTAATATTCATTTTGCCTATGCCAACCAAATGTTTTGTACTGCTCTGTTGTATGCTTTTTTTCGTTCCCGTTAACGCTCAAGAAGAATTTATACTGGGCGAACTCTACGATAGTAAGACCAATGAACCGATTGCGTTTGCCACCATTCGGGTCAAAGGGTATGCCAAGGGTGTTATTTCCAATCAAGACGGCGGATTCAAAGTCCCTTTGAAATTCAAGACATACAGCGAAATTCTTGAAATTTCGTCCATGGGCTATGTGACAAAAGAAGTCGCTATAACAAGCCTATCGACCGAAAGGGTCAATGTTATACGAATGGCTCCGGGAGTTCTAGAACTGAATGAAGTCGTTGTAAGTGCAAAATCGAGGACAAGGGAAAGACTTACGGCCCGTCAAATTGTGGAAAGGGCAATCAAGAATATTCCGATGAATTATCCTTTGGAGCCCTTTTCATTAATCGGATATTATCGTGACTATCAATATGAAAATAATCGATATGTCAACCTCAACGAGTCCATTCTAGAGGTTTTTGATACTGGGTTTGCGAAAAACGCTCTGGAATCGACCAGTGTTCAAATCTATGATAACCGCAAGAATAATGATTTTCTAAGGGATACGCTAGCCCTTAGTCCTTATGATTATAATAATAAAAAGAAAATTATACAAAAGGCTATTATTCCAAACTATGGGGGCAACGAGTTTCAAATACTGAGTGCCCATGATGCCATTCGAAACTACATGATTAATTCCTATTCTTTTATAAATCGCCTGGAGACAGATCTGCTCACCAATCATATCTTCAGTAAAGAAGACGATACTTATTTCGATGGAGAGAATTTGTATACTATTAAACTCACCAAAAATTCAAAAAGCCCTTATGCAAATGAGGGGCACGATGCAAATGGTACGTTTTACATATCAAAAAATAATCTTGCCATTTATTGGATGGACTATACGGTCTATGATAAAAACCGAATCTCGACCGATCGCAGAAAGGATAAATACGGTGAAGACGCATATACCATGCTTGAAGTGAAATCGGAATATCGCAGCATCGAGAACAAAATGTATTTGAATTACATTTCAATGTTCAACAAGTTCCAAGTTCGAGAACCTTATAAATTTCAGGTCGATGAGGTTGCGGTCAATTTTGCCAAAAAGTGTTTTATAGTCAAATTTTCCAATCCAGTTAATGATAGGGATGCACTGAGGGCATCGAGGTACAAAGTTCGCTACAAGGGCAAAAAACTAAAATTCGAAAACATAGTGGCCATAGAGGATGAAGTCCTTTTATTCCCAAAACTATCCAAAGAAAACCTTGACGCAATGTTTTATGAGATGGAGCTGGCACAAAGAAGGAATGCGCTTGACGCCGACATGCTCTATTTCGAATTCGGAAATATAAGGGATGGATATGGTAATCTTCTTCACGAGGCCACCTATAAGGAAATGGATCAATTCCGCGAATTTTTCGTCCAAGAAGTAAAACTGAAGGTGATGATACCTACAGATGTATTATTTATGAATAAAAACAAACCTATTTTCGAGGACCAACCCATTGTTCGGCCGGATGATTTCGATAAGTACTGGATGAATACGCCCTTACCAACAATAGACCAATAAAAAGGCCCTAAAATCAATTAGGGCCTTTTCAATCACAACAATTAATTAGTACTATACGTCAGCAGATTTTACGGTCTTGATGATTCTACCTGCGATTTTATAAGGATCTCCATTTGAGGCAGGTCTGCGATCTTCCAACCATCCTTTCCAACCTTTTTCTACAGTAATGATAGGAATTCTAATAGATGCCCCTCTGTCGGAAATACCATACGAGAAATCAGATACGTGGGCAGTTTCGTGCAAACCGGTAAGTCGTTCGTCGTTATAGGCCCCGTACACGGCTATATGTTCATCTGTAACGGGTCTAAAGGCCTCACAAATTTTCTCATAGACCTCTTGAGAACCACAAGTTCTTAGCGTCGTATTGGAGAAGTTGGCATGCATACCCGAACCGTTCCAATCTCCTTTTACGGGTTTAGGATGGTATTCGATATAATAACCGTATTTCTCGGTCAATCTGTCCAACAGGTAACGGGCGACCCAAATTTCATCCCCAGCTTTTTTGGCACCTTTGGCGAATAATTGAAATTCCCATTGACCAGGTGCAACTTCTTGGTTGATGCCTTCAAAATTTAATCCTGCCGCGATGCATAAATCTGCATGTTCTTCAACAACGTCCCTGCCCCAGGTATATCTACCCCCAACCGAGCAATAGTATTTACCTTGTGGTCCGGGAAATCCGCCACGCGGAAACCCTAAAGGTAAATCGGTTTTTGTGTCCATCAAGAAATATTCTTGTTCAAACCCAAACCAAAAATCACCATCATCATCATCGATGGTGGCCCTCGCATTGGAAGGATGCGGCGTTCCGTCGGCACTTAAAACCTCAGACATTACCAACCAACCATTTTTTCTCTCGGGATCCGGATAAATTGCTACTGGCTTTAACAAACAGTCGGAAGAACCGCCCGAGGCCTGTTCGGTCGATGAGCCATCAAAAGACCATATTGGGCAGTCCTCCAATTTCCCACTAAAGTCGTTTTCAACCTTTGTTTTACTTCTCATGTTCTGAGTTGGTTCATGACCATCTAACCAGATGTATTCTAATTTTGATTTGCTCATACTATATTGATGTTAATTATTATATTTTTAAAGATTGACAAAAATATGATTTTTTGCCAATGAGCCTATAAGACATGGGTTAAATGTTGAAAAATTTGACATTTTGTTTATAACCCCCTCTTTTTTTGAGGGTACAATAATTAGAACAACGTTTTTTTATAAAATGCATAATGGGTATTTTTGACAGCTAAAATTAGAAGTACTATGTCTAAATCGCGATTTCAGGCTATTGCCGAAAGTAGAAATAGAAGACCGGTTCAAGTAGCAGAGAACGGTCGGCGTTCAGAGTTATATGGCAAAAATGTTTTCAATGACGAGCGAATGTTGCAGTACCTCACGAAAGATGCCCTTGAAAGTGTGAAAGGTGCTATTTTTTCCGGTTCGAAAATAGATCGAAAAATAGCCGATCAAGTCGCGGAATCAATGAAAGCGTGGGCCATAACCATGGGTGCCACCCATTACACACATTGGTTTCAGCCATTGACCGGGTCGACTGCCGAAAAACACGATGCTTTTTTTGATCTTTTGCCCGATGGTAGAGCATTGGAAAAATTCGGTGGCGGACAATTGGTACAACAAGAGCCCGATGCTTCGAGCTTTCCGAGCGGTGGCATTCGAAATACATTTGAAGCCAGGGGGTATACCGCTTGGGACCCTACTTCACCGGCCTTCATTTATGGTACCACCCTTTGTATTCCGACTGTCTTTGTTTCCTATACGGGCGAGGCCCTTGATAATAAGGCGCCCCTTCTAAGGGCACTTCATGCAGTGGATGAAGCGGCCACAGGGGTCGCTCGATATTTTGACAAAAACGTATCAAAAGTATATGCGACATTAGGTTGGGAACAGGAATACTTTTTAATCGATAAGGCCTTGGCCCAATCTCGACCCGACATTTTGTTGACCGGTAGAACAATGGTTGGACAATCTGCCGCTAAAGGCCAGCAATTGGATGACCATTATTTTGGGGTTATTCCGGTTCGGGTACTGAGTTTTATGAGCGATCTTGAACAAGAATGTACCAAATTGGGCATACCGGTCAAGACGCGACATAACGAAGTGGCACCGAATCAATTTGAATTGGCACCGGTATTTGAAGAGGCCAATTTGGCCGTTGACCATAATCTGCTACTAATGGACGTTATGGACAAGGTAGCCGATAAGCACCACTTTAAGGTATTGTTCCATGAGAAACCCTTCGAAGGTATAAATGGTTCGGGCAAACACAATAATTGGTCATTGGCGACCGATACCGGAGTGAATTTGTTAAGTCCTGGTTCCACACCGATGAAAAACCTTCAGTTCTTGACCTTTTTTATAAATACGATTAAAGCCGTGGATACTTATGAAGAATTGCTACGCTCATCGATTGCGTCTGCAAGTAACGATCATAGGTTGGGTGCCAATGAAGCACCTCCGGCGATTATGTCCATTTTTATTGGTAAGCAGCTAAGCAGTGTTTTGGATGAATTGGAGGGCGTTTCTAAAGGAAAGCTATCCCCTGAAGAGAAAACCGAACTGAAACTTAACGTAGTAGGAAAGATTCCTGAGATATTGTTGGACAATAC
>CAYGPR010000050.1:0-2801 GCA_964351985.1 uncultured Maribacter sp.
TTTCTATTGTGGTGGAATCTCCTGAAAATTCGGCAACGGGGGGCGCGGGTGCGTCGGTCACGGTGATAAAATCGGCTTTCGTTTCTGTATCCGTTCCATCGTCATTGGTCACTTTCAAGCTTACTGAAAATGTTCCCGCGGCTGAATAGGTCACAGCAGGATTTTCAGCAGTACTTGTGGCGGGTTCTCCGCCGTCAAAGGTCCATTCGTGGCTTGTTGCAAATTGTGAGTCATCTGTAAAATTCACGCTTGATCCTGCTTCCAACGCTGTATTATCCACAGAAAAATTAGCAATGGGAAGTACTGGATTTGGAGTTTGCTCTTCATTGTTATTGTCGGGACTACAACCGAAAACGAACAGTAACACAACTATAAAATGGATTATTTTTTTCATATCAATATTTTTCAGAAATATCAACAAGGGTGTTGTTCCCCTACTTGATACCTTACTAAGTGATAAAGGTAAGTATTTGATTTTAAGGAAATATCACGAAAATATCACGGTAATACAGCGGTTGCCAAATCGCTTCATTCCGCGGGAACCAAAACGAATTGCTCTCGTTTTACAGCCTCTATTTTTTCCCGTGAAAAATAGACCGGGAAATATTCGTCTTCCGTCCACTGATTATAAAGATTTTTGTAAAATGGACTTTCAGGATGCCCTGACTGCCCTGGAGGATTTGCGCCAACGGTACTATCCCAATCATTGACATCGACGATGATCTTGAATGTTGCCCCGTACAATTGGCTTTGGGCACTTCCCGTAGAACCTGGGGTGTGTTGATTTCCCCCGCGCGGACTCAATTCCGTATTTAATCTTGTGCGTAAATCTGTATGTACCACATCACTTAAGGGATGTTTAATCTGTACGTGTTTGTACGCTTCCTGGCCGTATTTCCAGTTTGAAATGTCATCTCCGAGTTTCTCGGACAAACCTTGAACTGCACTCGTGAAAGTACCCATCAAGTATTGATTTCTTTTGGTATTTGAACCCAATTTTTTATTAGGATTTTGAATCCAGTTCATTAATTTACCCATTTGTAGATTCGCAACTAATTCCTCCGTTCCTGGATCAGGGTAATACTTCAAGAACTTGTTTTGAAGTTCTTCTTCCCATGCCACGTAGATGCCCGCAGCAACAGAATTTTTGTCCAGTCTATAATCCCAAACCTTCAATTGATTCCAAGCTTTTTCAACTATGGCTTCCTCGGTTTTAAAGGTTTCCTTCAAAATTGGCAGCAAGGTACGAGCGGGAATGGACAGGTAATCGGTCTGCAGTTTTTTCATATCCTCTAAATCAAATTTCTCTCCTGAACCTAATACTTCTTCAATCCGTTTTCCCCGATAGGGGTCTGCCCAGCCGAAACCGATGGCATCCCACTCGGTATATGAATCGGGAGTCACATTTTGGTTCGCCGTGGCGATAAATCCCTCAGCAGGATTATACGAATGTGGTTTCTCCATAATCGGCAAATATCCGTCCCATTCATAGCGACCGTCGCCGGGTACGGGCACCAAACCGCTATAATTTCTGCGTATCGGGGCAATACCTACAGCTTGCCAACCAATATTTCCTTCGGTGTCGGCCCAGATCATATTTTCTCCGGGAATATGGCTGTAATTACAAGCTTCCCTGAACTCTTCCCAGGTTTTGGCCTGATCCATTCGAAGTGAGGCTAGATAGGGCGAACCGCCCGGTTCCATCCATGCACATCGCACCGCATAAGCCTTAAGGTTTACCGAATCGATATAGGTCACAGGGCCATGACGCGTGTATCGAAGATCTACGGATACATTGTCCCCATCCTTTACCGAAATTGTTTCCTTGATAATTTTCATATCCACCCATGTATCCTTGTACTTATATTGGTTCGGATTTTCAGGATTGATATCATATACATAAAGATCTTCACCATCGGTCTCGAAAACGGTCAGTCCCCAAGCTCCGTAATCATTATGCCCAATGGATACTCCAGGAATTTCTGGTTCTCCGCCACCGATGACATTCCAACCTGGGGCAGACAAATGCACATAATAGCGCAACGACGGAATCGCCAATCGACGATGGGGATCGTTGGCCATATAAGCATGCCCGTTTTCCGAAAGTGCAGGTGAAGTGACCCAATTATTGCTTCCGACGTAGGTTTTGTCCTTTTCCCGATCTTCTTGTTTTTCTTTTTTAGAAACCGCTGCCGACTGCTGTCCATCCAAACGATATTGGGGTTGGATATCTTCGGGTTGGAAATCTAAAGGCTTGCGATAGGCATTGTACAGTTCTAATATGTCGTCGGACAAAAGTGCCCCATTGATTGCTGGATCTAGCTCAATATTTGGGTCTTTGGGGTGGAACCAAGCATATTCCTTCACCTTTTCGGCACCCAATTTGGCCACTGCACGGCCATAATCCAATTCTTCGGTAATGTTGCCCAACAGTCCCTGATGTCTTGAAATAATGACTTCGGGAGTCCATTTTTGGGGAAGAATGTCCAACGCCTTAAACGTAACCGGAAGCAGCTCTGGGTTTTGCAACACTTCGTCGATATACGTATTGACCCCATGGGTATAGGCCGTAAGGATTTCGACCCCATCGGGATGGTAGTGTTCCATCTCGGTCTTCATATCACCGCGAAATTTAAAGAGCCGCGTGCCTATATCCCGTTTAAGTTCACGTTCACCCAAAATTTCCGCTACGGTTCCAGTGGCTTGTCTTCGCCAGATTTCAAACTGAAAAAGACGGTCTTTCGCGGCCGCATAGCCCTGGGCAAAAAACAGGTCATGTTGGTTTTTGGCATAGATATGGT
>CAYGPR010000050.1:2811-30028 GCA_964351985.1 uncultured Maribacter sp.
AGATATGGTTGATGCCCGCCTCGTCACGTATAATTTCTACCGGTTCGTTGAGTCCGGTCAATTCGATTTGGTTTTCGTTTTTCGCCTCTTGTCTGCATCCGAATAAAATGGCAAGAACAGATAAGCTGGAAATTACAATGCTGCGGTGGCCCATACATTTGAAGATTATAAAATGGTGTCGGTAATTACGGAAAGATACTAAATTTAACAGTGTCAGTTTATGGCGGAGATGGAAACCCAAATGGTATTATTTTTCCATTTTTTGAATCAACGCGTCACATCGCTTTCTTAAATCATCAAGGGTAGCTTTATGTTCGGCTTTATCCATGAGGTTGTTCTCCTCACTAGGGTCGTTTTCGAGGTCGTACAACTCTTCCCATTCAGGAAAATCACGGTACCTAAAATACTTGTGCTTTTCGGTCCGTACACCTTCGCTGGGTGGGATCGGTTCAAAATTCCAGAGGTGTTCGAATAGTACTTCAGTTCTTTTTTCAGGTGACTTGCCGTCGGTGTGGGTATAACCGGTTAGACTTTCGCCTTGGTAGGTTTTTGGAATATCAACTCCTGCAAAATCGAGTATAGTTGAAGGAACATCCACGTTCAAGACCATATCGGTCACGGTGTTTCGTTTGCCACCCATGGGATTATAAACAATCAACGGAACCCGCAAAGAAGGTTCGTAGAGCAACCATTTTCCCGCCATTTGCCGTTCCCCTAAAAAGTATCCGTTATCACCCATAAGAATAATAATGGTGTTTTCGGCAAGTGCCATGTCTTCGAGGGACTTCCGAATTCGTCCCAGAGCCGCGTCGATTCCACTGATCATTCGATAATATCCCTTGACCATCTTTTGATACTTTTCGGGGGAGTCATAACGCCAGTTCCAACGGGCGCGATTAAAGCCTTTACGAACCGATTCGGGAAGCCGGGCAAAGTCTCGGTCGTCGCTCATTAAAGGGTCGGGAATCGTAACATTTTGATACATCGTATCCAATGCGATGGGCCAAACATATTGGTCGGGTGAACTGTCGACCGCATGCGGAGCATGAAAACTGATGGATAGGGCAAAAGGCTTTCCCTCAGGCGCTCTTTTGATAAAATCAATGGCATTGTCGGCCATAATGTTCGTCAGATGTCGATGTTCTGTGGCATTTTCATTAAGTCGATAGTATCCACTCTGTTGTTCGGGTTTATAGACATCGAACAACAATGTATCCATTTGGTTTTCGAAATTGACGCCGAACTTGCCCAGAAATCCACTATAATAACCCGCTTTTCGCAAAAGAGAAAAGTAGCTTTGGTCAATAAATGCCTTTTTTAGCGGCGGTTGCCGAAACGTATAATCGTGCTTTCGTTCATAAAGCCCGGTCATGATACTGGCCCGGCTAGCCGCACAGATGGGGGTGGTTACGAAGGCATTTGTAAAATAAGTACCCTGCTTGGCAAGCTCGTCCATATTCGGGGTCTGAATTATCGGGTTGCCGGCATGTCCCAAGGCATCCCACCGTTGGTCATCGGTCAGTATGAAGATGATATTAGGGCGATCGTTTTGGGCTTGTAGTTGGATAAAATAGGATATGGCTATCGCGAAAAGCAGAAATCGAGTACGAGCGGTTAAATAGATTGGCATGAACAGGTCTTAAAACGTGACCCTTAAATGTAGTGAATTTTTGGAGCCTAATTTGTTGTATTCGGGTTACCGTTATGTGAGGCAAAGTTGGGAGACTTTGATTAGCGGGACAAGGGGCGAGCACCGACTTTGTCTAATCATTCAAAAAATCTTCGCTATACCGTTTCAATAGCGCATCGACATCATTGTTCATGATATAGATTTTGCCCTTGATGTTTTTTGATTCCTTTGGCTCAAGGCCACCAATGCGGAAATCGGAGTGAAGACAGACAATGACTCCCTGAAACAATTCTTGCCAAGGTTCCCAAGCGGTGGCGAACAACATTTTATCGTCTTTGCTAAGACAGCCGATTAATCCGTTACTCGGAAGAAGGTCGCTCAATGGCCTTGGATTGACATCGTCGGGCGAAACTTCGGGATGCCTCCACACTTGCCCCGGTATATAACGAGCCTCAGTGCTCCATTGTGATAAATCGGATAGCAAGGTTAAGGTATCGTCCATGAAAATAAATGACCTATTGATATAATCTTCTTGACCCAGTCCGGTAAAGTTTTCAAGGCGTATGCAAGGTTGTGCCCAATGTGCTTCGGATCGCTGTTCGGTCGGGTTGTTCGCTACGATGTCAAAGGAAACGGCATCCCCTTCAACGCTAATGTTATGTGTGACCATTACACCATCGTCCAATGTTGATTCCAGTACGATGTTTTTTCCATCTTTTGAGGCCGATAGCAGCTTTGTTTGATGACCAATCATTGTTTCGAGCCAGTCGGTCTTTTGTGAATTCGGCCTGCAGAAGGCCTCCATATACCTGATTTCGATAACCCCGCTCGGGAGATGCTTGCCATGGATTGTGAGAATATCCTCGTACCAAGTAAGGGTCAATTCGGTATTCGAATAGCACCATTGGGAAAGAACCAATAGCCCGATGGCGATCGTATTTTTTACGACTTTATTTTTCATGTTGGGTCTTATGTTTTCGTTGCTTACTCTTTAGTTCACCAGTTGCATACGGGTGGTACATACTGCTTAGCAAGGCGTATTAATCCACCATAAAAATCGCATTGGCAAAAAAGAGTTTACCATTTTCCCAAAACCCTCTGAACAAGGGGTTGTCGACCATATAGATGACCTGTCCGCGGCCGTGTTCTTCTACTCCAAAGATCAACGTCTTTGCGATTTTCTTTTGGGCCTCGCTACCGGCAAAGCCTGCCGCCGGTTTGGTCTCGTTCTCAAGATATACTACCGTACCCTCCTCAAGATATTCGTAGGCGTCTTGCCCTAATTTTAAGGTGAAATACGTGTCGTCATAGCCATAGGCCAACGGGTGGGTCGGGTCTACCTTGGTCTTGAAAATAGCGCCGGTAATGGCTTCTTTCATACCTTCGCGCTGCCCGTCATCGTACGATTGAACTTCGATGGCGGTCGAATCTTTATAGTTCTCTTTCTTGCGAAGTTTTATATCAAAACCTTTGTCGCCATCGATGCCTTTGATAGCACCGCCCATGGCGATGAGCTTGCCACCATCGCTCACCCATCTTTTTAAAGCTTCTAATTGAGATTCCTTAAAAAATCCCTCGTAGCCCCATCCATTGGGCAATATAAGTACATCATACTCCCAAAGGTTAACGCCGGACCAGTATTCTGAATCAAGTATCGAAACGGGGTAGTGCAATTGTTGTTCGAAGAAATGCCAAACTTCGCCAAATTGTAAGGTAGAGGTAGGCTCCCCTGAGAGTATGGCCACTTTGGCCTCATCGATCATCTGCACGTAGCGTGAACCGAAATCCTTCCCGCTTTCAACGAATCCCGTCGAGGTGGCTACCAAGTTTTTGTTGTGTTTTGTAGCTGCATCGTTCAAGGCGGATATGTACTCTTTGTTGTTTTTATTATCCGCTTTCGTAATGATCAGGCTACCGCGTTCGAAACTGCCTTCCGCAGTTTTAAAGGGTTTCAACGCATGTCGCACCCTTATTTTTTTCTGCATCAACGCTGCTAGAAAACGGGCATCGTCCATACTGTTCCAATCCGTAATATAGGCATAGTCATCACCGTCAACCGGCCTATTGGTTTTTGTAACGTTATGCTCGTTCTGGCCCACATTGAGTTTAATCTCTGAGGCCAAGGTGTTGAGTCCGTAAGCATAGGGAAGCGACCAGGCCGTGATATCATAGGTCAATGAGTCGCTCAACTTTGCATTCGGTTCCAAAAGTACTTTGACCAGAGTACCCTTGGTCTGGTCTGTCGATATGATAAGACTGTTGGCAGTATTGCGTAAAGTTTCGTTTTTTCGGGTCTGGTAGTTGAAACCTTTTGCGGATCCCCCGCCCGAAATACTGTATTCGATTTGGTGTTGATTCAAAAGACGGGTCAGGGCATCGATTTTGTCTTGATCCCCGCTGAGCACATAACTTTTATATTTGAAATTTTTATTCCGATAGAATTTTTTAAACTCCGAAATCAGTCGTTCGGCATTGTTCGCGGCGACCTCTACAGTCGAAAGGCCCGTTGTGCGATGGTGGGCGATGCGATCTTTTAAGGTCAGGGTATCGCCGATATTCGTTAATACCGCCAACCCAGCGCGTCCGCTTCCGCCCTGTTCGTAGGTCATGCCGATACCGCCATTATAGGTAGGGTATGTATCACCATAACTCGGATAAAAAAGGTCGAAAATTTCTTTGGTGAAATAGAACCAGCCGTTGGCATCGAAGTATTTGGCGTGGTTCTTTCCTATCGTTTTCTGGAATTCTCGCTGAAATGGTGTAACGACTTCGTGGAAAGGTTCCGCCGCAGGTGCAAAGTAATACGGACTGTTCACCCCCTGCTCATGAAAATCGACATGAATATGGGGCAGCCACTGGTTGAACATTTTAAGGCGCTGTTGGCTTTCGACTTGGGTCAACCATGCCCAGTCACGATTTAAATCGAACATATAATGGTTACTGCGACCGCTCAACCAACCTTCGTTATGTTCCTTGCTATTCGGGTCGACATTATAGGGGGTATTTTTGTTTTGGTTGTACCAATTTACATAGCGATCACGCCCGTCGGGGTTGATACATGGATCCATAAGCACGACGGTATTCTTCAGGTAATCGCTTTTGTCTGTCAACAGTTCGTAGATGGTCTGCATCGAAGCCTCTGTACTCACACTTTCATTGCCATGTACATTGTAGCTCATCCAAACGATGGCCGTGGTAGCGGCACTTTCGCCGGTGGTACTTTTTAAATGTTCGGTTCGAATGTTCTCGAGGTTCTTGATATTCTCCGGTGAAGAAACGTAGGCTAAAAGCAAAGGACGCCGTTCGTTCGTTTTTCCGTATTCATGCAATTGCACGCGGGCAGGGTCCGTGGCGGCCAAATATTGATAGTAATCGACCACTTGGTGGTGTCTCGTGAACTCAGTGCCAAGTTCATAACCTAAAAATTCGGAAGGCGATTTGATGTCTTGCGCGACCGTAAAAAAAGTAAAAAACAATGTCAAATGTAGTAGTAATAGCCTCATAGAAACGGTTTAAATGGAACAAAACCAAATCTAATGAATAATGCGCACAAAAGATACCGATTTTCTACCACCGCATCGCTTTTTGCGATTATAGGACGAACCCTTCGCTAATTAACGTATTTTTAGGAACTGATACACCCAAGAATTTTATCTTTACACGCATTTTTACCGCATTTATGGATATTGATTGTATTCCCTTTAGAAACACCGGTTATTTTTCAGACCTTATCTGTGATTATCTCGATGAAAAGGAAACGTTGAAACCCTTTTACAATCGATTTCCGCGACTCGAAAATTTCGAGGCGCAGATCCATGAGAAAGCGGATCGCTTTCCCGAGTCCCATAGAAATATTCTTTATGATGCCTTACTCGGTCAATATCAAGGGGTAGGGTTAAGCAAAAAGGTAAAGACCCACTTGGCCATGCTCAAAGAACCGAATACTTTTACGGTGGTCACGGGGCATCAACTGAATCTTTTTACGGGTCCGTTGTACTTTCTATACAAGATTATTTCTACCATCAATCTGACGGTCGAATTAAAAAAAGCCTATCCCAAATATAATTTCGTACCGGTGTATTGGATGGCCACCGAGGATCATGATTTTGAGGAGATCAATTATTTCAATTTCAAAGGGAAAAAACTGCAATGGAACCGGAAGGCCGCCGGTGCAGTGGGTCATTTGAAAACCGATGGTCTCGATGAGGTTTTGGAAATATTCGCCAATAGCTTGGGAAGCAGTAAAAATTCTGACACCCTGAAAACGCTATTTAAAGATGCCTATCTCGGTCATGATACATTGACCCATGCAACACGTTTTTTGGCTCATGAACTTTTTAAGGAATATGGACTGGTCATCGTGGATGGGGATGACAAAGCACTTAAAAAGTTATTAATACCGTACATTAAAAAAGATATTTTTGAGAACATAGCTTTTGAAAAGGTATCCTCGACAGCAACTGAATTGGAAGAACTTCCCGACAACTATTCGATTCAAGTAAACCCCAGGGAAATCAATTATTTCTATTTGAAGGATGGACTTCGTGAGCGAATCGTAGGTTTCGACGAAAAGTATGCCGTTATCGATTCTAAAATAGCTTGGACTAAGGAGGAGCTAAAAAAAGAAATCGACGATTATCCCGAACGATTTTCACCGAATGTTGTGGCGCGGCCTTTGTACCAAGAGGTAATTTTACCCAACCTCTGTTATATCGGAGGCGGGGGAGAGTTGGCCTATTGGTTGGAGCTCAAAAAGTTTTTTGAAGCGATGGATGTTCCGTTTCCCATGCTTTTACTCAGAAATTCCGCTTTGGTCATGTCGAAAAAGCAAGGCGAAAAATTGCAAAAATTAGAGGTTTCCGATGCGGATATATTTTTGAAGCAGAACCAACTTATCAATAAAAAAATTCGGGAAATTTCCAATATCGATATCGATTTCTCGCCACAGAAAAGATTGTTGGAAGAACAGTTCAAAACCTTATACGAGATTGCCGAACAGACCGATAAATCGTTTTTGGGTGCCGTAAAGGCACAAGAGGTAAAACAAAAAAAAGGGTTGGACCGTCTTGAGAAGCGTTTGTTAAAAGCACAAAAACGAAAGCTCAAAGACCACGTGGTACGGTTGACCGAATTGCAGGATGAACTATTTCCTGGCAAATCATTACAAGAACGGAATCTCAATTTTTCTGAACTCTACCTAGAACAGGGCGAGACCTTGATTCCGACATTATTACAATCCTTAAAGCCGCTACAATTGGAGTTTTCTATTATAAAAGTATAGTGTGCCCCTCCTTCTCTAGAGGCCTGCCATATCGCTCGGACGAGGGCTTGACGAGGTCTTAGGGCACCAAAAAATCCGACTCCCAATTTGTGCCGCTTCTTGAAAACCGGATCCTCAGATGGTTTGGCCGTTTCAATTTTAGATATTCGATTTTAAAGGGCTCAACATTGACCATACAGAAATAATCGGTATCATTTAAATATTCCACTGCATCAGGATTTGAAATGGCACTCCCCGGAGGATTTTTAGTCGTATAATCCTTTAGGCTCGAGTCATGTATATTTTTTCGATGCGCTTTAATAATATCGGGGTCTTTGATTATAGAAGCGAGTCCTTCGATGCGTAATTGAAGCAACTTTTCCGGATGATAGAAAAGTAAACTTACCCTATTATTTTCTTTGATGTGCAGTACCTTTTTAGAACGGGTATCGGTATAAAAAATCAAGTTCAAGGATATATCGATCTTACGTAGCACGATGGTGCGAAGTCGAGGCATTTTCTCTACGCCCAAGGTGGCGAGTGCGCAATATCGGAAAGGATGTGCTTTCAAGGTGGTTCCTTGCTGTAGCTCATCTTGCAACTCCCTGAAAAATACATCGGTCATCATAGGTGGAATATCTCCCTTAAAATTACATAATAATTATCAATCGAGGTCGGATTTTAATAGAACAGATGAGAAAAAATAAAAAAATAATTGATTATAAATAACTAAAAATCAGTTTATTGTATTTTTCTTGTAAAGAAAATCAAAAAATAATTTCTGATTGAGGTAGGGTTTTCAGGTCCTGGAATGTTCTATATACAAATTGCTAAGAAAAAAGATTACAAAACTTCATCCTGATTCGCCCCAACTCGTCGGGATGAGGTTTTATTAAAAAAGAAATTTGATTTGAGTTAGTTTAATTAAGTTCATGTGTTTAGGTTGGTTTTTTGATTTTGATTAAAAGCCGCGATGTAGGGTCGCGGCTTTTTAATTTCTTAAACTTTTCCCGCTTCTGCGCCTTCTTTTTAAAATGATTTTTTGTAAATCCTACATCGAGATACAGCATTGATTCTTCAATTTTGTAATTTACATTCCCTAATAATCAAAAATTGAGGGAACTATGTGGAATGTGGTATTGTTAAAAAAAATACTTTGGTTTGGAGTTTTAAGTGCGGTATTGATTTCTTGCAACCCAAAGAATAAAACCATACCTGAAGTACCGGTACAAAAGTCGATGCTGGAAAATAGATCTGCATTTCTTGATGTGATGCAAACCCATTTGGATGCAGTTACCAATCGTGACCTTGAAACGCTACGAAGTACATTATCGCCAAAAGGTAATATGCAATTGATTTTACCTGGAACCGAAATCATCGAAAAGGTCTCGGGATTTATGGAATACCATAAGGAATGGTTCGATGCCCCTGACTGGACGTTCGAGACTAAAATCTTGAACACCGAAGTGGGGGAAACCATGGGAATGGCCATTACCGAGGTCGTGTATCGTGAACCTGAGCGCGACGGAAAACCCTATTTCAATCGTATGATCGTGAGTTATGATTTGAAAAAAATAGAGGGTACATGGTATGTAATTAAGGACCACGCATCGTCGGTGGAGAAATCCACGGATTGATTTTCGAACCCCCGACTATAAGATCTCTTCGAAAATTTGCGGGGGACATTTCCTCAAACTTTCGATTTTATGGATTTTCAAAAAAACAGGCCCGAAGGCCTGTTTTAAAAACTAACTCAAATCATCATGTTTTAATTTGGACAATTGGCATTTACCTCTTGTACATCACTTTTTGACTTAAAAATCTTGTCCATGGTGGCAACGGCCCTTATGGTCACTTCGACATAATCAGGTCTTATTAGGGTAATGACCCCATCAAAGCCGTTGAAGTGGAACTGTGTAGCGATTTGTGCTCCGCTCAAGGCCTCGTCGTCGATTTGGTTTCTTCCCCTTACCTGAACCCGCTGTACAACATTAACCTTAATGTTGTCATAGCTCTGAAAGGCATCATAGGCTTGTACCGCACTTTTGGCGGGCACGGTAATTTCCCGGCTCGAGAAAAAGGTTTCACTGGTTAATGCAGTCGCTTCGTTCCACTTGCTATTCTCTATAGAACTCTGTGTCGTAAATTCGTTGCTGGCGGTAGCCTCCGCAGAGTATTTGGCACCGTTACCGAAGAACTTTCCTTCGACTTCCAGGCCTAAGGTCATTGATGCACTTGCGGTAAAGCTGGACATGAAAGAAAAGCTTTCTTCCCAACCTACGGTGGTTGTCGTTTCTACATTTTTCGATTCGCCGATAGTTTGTTTCAACGGACCACTGCCACAGTTGATCAATGTACTGTTGTAGCTAAATCCGTTTTGTGCTGCGGGTAACAAGGGCTCCAAATAGTGGGTTTCGATTTCTTGAACCTCCCAATCGATATTCATGGGTACCAATCTTACCAATAATTCCTCACCTTCGGCGGCACCTACAGTAAGACCGACACCGGGTGTAACTTTTACAGATTCAAAATAGGCATCCGTCATACGGTAAACCCCATTGCCTACTTTATGTAAAACAAATTGTTGGTTCAGCCTATCGGATTTTTCAAAGCCTACTTTTATTCCGTCATATCCAAAATCCAAAGGGCCATACTTCATTAGTTCGCTTTTCAAATAGCTGTCCGATGCTTGGTGTTTAATATTGAAATGGTTCGCTTTGCCTTCTATGGCTTCAAAAAAGAAGGAGGAGTTCTCTTCATCCCCGGTGAATTCAATAGTGGATGTCATGCTTAATAGATTGTTGTACAAGAAACTCGACGGATCTAACGGGTTCTCTTGCAAAATCCGACGAAAAGCTGCCCTGTTTTCAGGTTCTATTTGGTTGTTTTCATATTTTACGGCTTGTATATAATAAGGGGTGTTCTCAACTACTTCGACTTCGGTATTCAAATCGGGTAGGTCGTTAGGGTTACAGGTCGCCGGCACTGGGTTTGGCTTGAACAAAATGCTGGTAAAGGTTTCCGTAAAAATTTCAGAGCCTTCTGCATCGAACAGTTTGGCGATAACCTCTACCCCGTCTTTTAGGATTTTTAGGTCAGCTTCGCTCAAATCTTCAACCGGCAATTTGATTTGACCCATAAAAGCGTAGGGGTCTAGATCGATGGTTTGCGAAAAATCGGCCGAGGTGCCTTTAACTTCAAGTTGTGCTTTTACGGGGTAATAGCCTTTTTTGGCCAATTCCCTTGTGTTGAGCACCATACCGATATCACCTTTATACGTTTCAAGGTCTTCTTCGGTAATGCCATCGTTTTCGGTAATCTGTCCATCGCCACCACCCGTACTTTCGGGACAGCCCTGATTGCTGGCAGGCCCGGCTTCTGAAGGGCATTTGTCATCGGGGTCGGCAATGCCGTCTTTGTCGGTATCGACTACCTGTACCGGCGGTACCACTTCGTCTTTACTACATGAGGTAAGGCCTATGGTCAAAATAACCAATACGACAAGTCTAAAAAATCTGTTTTGCGTTTTCATAATCTATTTGTTTTGTGGTTAAACTTAAATTCTGTTTTGTGTGACCTACTCGGTTTTGATCTGCAGTATCGAACCGAGCAAGACCACAAAACTTGATTGTCAACTTAATGACACCACAAACCTAGCGTGCATGTTTTGGGATTAAAAAAAAGGAAGGGGTACGAAAGGGGTACGCAGTTTCTTAATGGGGGTACAAAAGGGGTACACCCTGAAAAGTACTGTATTTATTGGCGTTTCAAGGGGTTGAAATATGAAGTCTAAATGGCCATCACGGTCGTTTCCAGTGAATCTTCTGGAGAAAGGTTCATTTTTTTTCGCAAACGCTGTCGCGCTTTTTTGACCCCATCGGAAGAAATATTGAGAATATTGGCGATTTCTTTTGATGAAAGGTTCATCTTTATGAGTGCCATCAAACGAAGTTCGTTCTTGGAGATATCCGGGTATCTTGAAACCGCATCTTTTTCAAAGTCCTTATGTACGGCCTCGAAATAACGGGTGAAATTTTCCCACACCTTATCGTCCTGTTGGTCAAAATTGATGGTCCTGATGAGTTCTTGGTAGGCCTTGCCACCACCTTCGGTTTTCTTGAGTTCGGCGGCTTTTTGCTTCAGGCCTTCCAATACTTCGTTCTTCTTGGCCAGGTGCAGGGCATGGGTCGTCAGTTCTTTCTCTTTAAAGGTCAGTTCGGCCTGCACGCGTTCCCGTTCCAGTCGGTTGCGTTTCATTTTTTGTCGGATTCCGTAATAGATAAGACCAAAGATTGCTATTGTGGTCAACAGGCCTACAATTAATCCGACACGTTGTAGGTTCGCCGTACGTCCTTGTTCCTCGAGCAATGCGATTTCCTTTTTTTGAAGTGCGATTTCCTGCTCACTTTTTTCGGATTTGTAACGCAACTCTAGCGCATTGATCTTTTGGCTATTTTCTCGACTGAAAATGCTATCGTACATCACAGAATAAATTTTGCGGTATTCGTAGGCTTGTGAGATGTCGCCCAACTTTTCGTAAGTATTCGAGATTTTAAGATAGTCGTCTACAATTTCAATGTTATTTGACAACTGTTTGGCAAGGGATAAGCTGTTCTGATAATTTTCCAAGGCCGATTTATAATCTCTTTCATTATAGGAAACATCGCCCAAATTGCGGTACGAAATACCCAATTGATTTTTTTGTTCGATTTCTGTATTCAGATTTAAGGCTTGTAAAAAATACTTTTCTGCTTTTTTTAAAGAATCCATTTTTACATATACCGCCCCTATCAAATTTAATTGTTCTCCAATAGCAGATTTACGGTCGGTCCGTTCAAAATAGGGCATAGCCCCCAAATAAAGGTCCAAGGCTTCTTGAAGCTTATCGACCTTGGCCAAATTTGTGGCACGGTTCGACCGGGTAATCGCCAAACCATATTCGAGATTATGTTCCAAACAGATGGCCTCTACCTTCTTGTAATAGTCATTGGACACTTCGAGATTTCCCAATTTAGAGTACAACATCCCTATATTCATAAGGTTTGGGGCTCTCCCTTGTTCTGGCTCGCCCAAAGATTCACTAATCTTAATACAGATTAAATACGCTTCAAGGGCCGTTGCGGTTTGTCCCAAATCTTTTGATATGATACCGATATTATTATAAATGGTCTTAAGCTTTTCTTGATTGCCCAATTCTTTGTGCAATACTTTTGCTTGGTTAAAATGTACCAATGCTTGGTTAAAGTCCCCTAGCTTCTGAATATAATGTCCCTTTTTCCGCAGTAGCTCTGCTTCGAGATATTTACTCTTCAAGCTATCGATAATGGGGGCTGCTGCATCTAAATAAGGTGCTCCTTTTTTAGGGTCTTTGAATATGTATTGGTCGAATATTGTAAAATAAGTTTCTACAAGAACCGAATCTTTTTGTATGGGAATAAGTTGCAACAGGCTATCTATATTGGCATTGTCTTTTTTCTTGACGTCTTGTCCTACGGACAACAATGGAGAACAAAGAATGAATACAATCAGAAGACGGTACTTGACATTTTTCATATGGGTTGGTTTAGTGGGGGAGTTCTAAAATACTGATTTTTTTAACATTTTTGAGCTTGTTAAAAACCTCTTGTAAATATCCAGCAAGAACGCTTCCCCAAATTTTCGATTTTCCTATTTTTGCCCATGCAAAACAAAGTCCTGATCCTTGACTTCGGTTCCCAATACACGCAACTCATAGGTAGACGTATTCGCGAACTGAATATTTTCTCTGAAATAAAACCGTATAACAAGCTGCCCGAGGATATATCACAATACGGGGCGGTCATTCTTTCGGGTTCTCCTTTTTCTGTACGGGCCGAGGATGCGCCGCATCCGGATCTGTCCCAAATAAAAGGTAAAATACCGCTGTTGGGCGTTTGTTATGGAGCGCAATACTTGGCCCATTTTAATGGAGGTAATGTAGAGAAATCGAATACGCGAGAGTATGGTCGGGCAAATTTAACGGCCATTTCGAGTACAGAGCCTTTTTTCTATGAAATTACCGATGGCTCCCAGGTCTGGATGAGTCATGCCGATACGATAAAGTCGCTTCCTGAAAACACGACGCTATTGGCGAGCACTCAGGATGTCAAAAATGCAGCTTTCCGATTTAACGATGAAGAAACGTATTGCATACAGTTTCATCCCGAGGTGTATCACAGTACCCAAGGAAAACAACTATTGGAAAACTTTTTGGTACATATTGCAGGACTCAAACAAACATGGACGCCCGATGCTTTTGTGGAAACAACAGTTGCGGAACTCAAAGAAAAGATTGGTGACGATAAAGTGATTTTGGGATTATCGGGTGGTGTAGATTCTACCGTAGCGGCAGTCTTATTGCATAAAGCGATAGGCAAACACCTGCACTGCATTTTTGTCAATAACGGATTACTTCGTAAAAATGAGTTTGAAGATGTACTTAAACAATACGAGGGCATGGGTCTTAATGTTAAAGGTGTTGATGCTTCGGCACGCTTTTTGGACGCCTTGGCCGGGGAAAGTTACCCCGAGACCAAACGAAAGATTATCGGACGCGTATTCATAGAGGTTTTTGATGATGAGGCCCATTTAGTAGACGATGCAAAGTGGTTAGCGCAGGGCACTATTTATCCAGATGTTATCGAATCTGTCTCCGGCACGGGCGGCCCTTCAGCAACCATTAAGAGCCATCACAATGTTGGCGGACTACCTGATTTTATGAACCTGAAAGTGGTAGAACCACTGAAAATGTTGTTCAAAGATGAGGTGCGTAGAGTAGGCAAAAGTATGAATGTCGGAGATGAACGACTGGGCAGACACCCATTTCCCGGACCGGGGCTGGCGATTCGTATCCTTGGAGATATTACCCGAGAAAAAGTGGCCATCTTACAAGAAGTGGACCATATTTTTATACAAGGATTACGCGATTGGGGACTTTATGACAAGGTCTGGCAGGCCGGAGCCATGCTTTTACCCGTAAATAGTGTGGGCGTGATGGGCGATGAACGCACTTATGAAAAATGCGTAGCTTTACGGGCAGTAGAAAGTACCGATGGCATGACGGCCGATTGGGTCAATCTGCCTTATGAATTTTTACAGAAAACATCGAACGATATTATCAATAAAGTTCCCGGAGTCAATAGAGTAGTGTACGACATTAGTTCCAAACCCCCGGCAACCATAGAATGGGAATAAGTATGAACCGAATTTTGAAGAATACCATGGTACTTGTCATGGTGATGTTCATGGGCTGCAAGGCGACCGCCCAGAAATTTAGGACGCATTCCGTAAAAAAAGGCGAAACCTTAGAGACTATCGCCAAGCAATTCGGAGTGTCACAAGAAAGTATTCTTACCTACAATAAAGAAATCAAAAAAGACCAAGAATTGCGGGCCAACACCATTTTGGTGATTCCGGCCGCCCAAGGCAATGCGGTTTCTTCGAGTTCTGATGAAAAACCCGCCCAAGAAGACCCTATCGGATTTACGGATCACAAAGTAAAACGAAAGGAAACCCTTTTTGGCATTGCCAAACGATATAACATCACCGAAGAGGATATTAAGCGCTATAACCGAGAACTCTATTCCTCACAATTGAAAAAGAAAATGGTGCTGCGAATTCCCAAGTACCGTAGGGTCAGACCAGAGGATGTTGTTAATGAGGAAGATTTTGAAATCTATACCGTGGCCCCAAAGGAGACCCGTTGGAGTATCGCCCATAAATATGGTATTACCATCGACAGTATGTTGGTGCTGAATCCCGATTTATCGAAGACGACCAACTACATTCGGGAAGGCCAAGAACTTCGAATGCCGAAATTAGCGGGAAGTTCTATCGAGGGTCAGGAAACCGAATTGTTCATTTCCTACACGGTTCCTGCCAAAATGAACTTTTTTAGGTTGGAACAAGAATTTGGGGTGAAATCGGATGAAATCGTGCGATTGAATCCTGAAATCATGCAAAGGGGAGGATTGAAAGAAGGTATGGTCATTCGAATTCCTCAAAAGAAATTGGATCCGGGCGAAGTCAATACCGATAATTTCATATTCTACGAAGTAAAACCCAAACAGACAGAATTTTCATTGACCCGCAAATTGGGCATTGCCTATAAAGATTTATTGGCCTTGAATCCTGATTTACAAGATGGACTCAAAGCGGGCATGGTGCTAAAACTACCAAAAAATCAGACCGGTGATTTTGAAGTGCGAAATGCCTTGGTACTCGATAGAATAAATCTTTTGGATAGTATCGATACGGCCAATCGACCAAAACTATTGTTCTTATTGCCCTTTCGGTTGAATAGATTGAATTTCAATGATAAAGAAAGCGTTGAGGACATGATTACCAAAAGAAAGGAAATCAAGTTAAGTTTAGGGGTATATTCCGGCGCTTTGGTCGCTCTCGATTCTATCGCCGAACTAGGTATTTCAGTAGATGTAAAAACGTACGACAATCAACTGGATCTCAACAGAACGAAAGAAATACTCGCGGGCGAAAACCTTTCTGAAGTTAATGCTATAATAGGCCCATTGGATGTAGCTTCATTAAATGAAGTCGCCTCTCGAGCCTCGCAATATCAGGTTCCGATTATTGCGCCCAGACCTCCGTACAGTGCGGTCGTCCCTCAAAATGTATATTTTTCGAACACTTCAGAGGCATTACTTCGTAAAAAGATGATCGAGTATGCAAAGCAAAAGGTTGTTGACGAAAATATTGTCATAATAGCCGATTCATCACATTCCGTAGTGCGAGATTCTCTCTTAGCGAATTTTCCCGATGCCAAAGTGGCCGAGGTTAAAGAAGAGGAGAAGAACATTGGGGTGAATATTGATAAATTAAAACTATTGTTTTCAAAAGAAAAGGAGAATTGGGTTTTTGTGGAGACCGATGATTTTAAGTTGGTCAGCAGTGTAACCTCCATTCTGAATTCTTTTCAGAACGCACTTTTGGAACCCGAGGATAAGGAACGGGTTACCTTAAAAATGTTTACGACCTATAAAGACGAAGCTTTCGATAGCGATGTAATTTCAAGTTCACATTTGTCAAACCTCAAATTTACCTATCCGTCGGTACATCGTGAGCCGGCCAACGATTCTTTTGTCAAGCGCTACAGGAAACGATTTGGTGACGATCCCGACCCTTATGCGGTTCATGGTTTCGATATGACCTTCGATCTTTTGTTGAAACTTGCCTACAAGAATAATTTAATGGAGGTTTCCAAATTGATAGGGGAGACCGAATATACCGGAAATAAATTCTCGTATGAGAAGAGTTTTTCATCGGGGTATTTCAATCAGTCCGCTTATATCATGGGGTTTGACGAAATGCGTATCCAAGAGATAAAAGAATAGTAAATGACTTCAAAAGTAACGTACACCGGTGGACTGCGTACCAAAAGCGAGCATATTCGCTCAGGAGATTCTTTCATTACCGATGCCCCTATCGACAACAACGGAAAGGGCCAAGCATTTTCTCCAACGGATACCGTTGCGACAGGTTTGGCCAGTTGTATGTTGACCATGATGGGCATGAAGGCCGAAGGAATGGAAGTCGAGTTATCGAATTCTTCTGCCGAGGTTACAAAGCACATGGCCTCTAACCCAAGGCGAATTTCGAAAATCGAAATAAAATTGAATCTACCGGCTCACGTTTCTGAAAAGAACAGAAAGATTTTGATACATACGGCGAATACCTGTCCGGTACATTATAGCCTACATCCCGATATCGAAAAAGTAATCTCTTACCATTGGCATCTTTAAAGAACATATTTTTATCTGCCCTATTTCTGGTAACAGGGTTTGTTTTTTCCCAAGAAGAAGAAACAATCCCTTGGAGTTCAGAACGTAAATTACAATGGAAAGATTTTCAGGGAAGACCCTTTAAGACCGCATGGGCCGCAGCGGTAACGGCAAGCGGCATAACCTATGAGTTTTCTTCGGTCGAGGAAGCCGGTAACCTGAAACTCGATATAAAGATCAGCACCCATTTTTATCCCGCCGATTCATGGTTTCAGCCAGAATTGGTCAATGGGGTAATTTTAAGTCATGAACAATTGCACTTCGATATTTCGGAACTCTTTGCCCGAAAGATGAGAAAAAGAGTAGCCCAAACGACCTTTACCGGAAATGTCAAGGCCGAGATAAAACAGATTTATAAGGATATTCTAAAAGAGCTGAGCGCCTTTCAGAAGAAATACGACTACGAAACCAATTTTTCAAGAAACTTCGAGAAACAGTTAGAGTGGAACCAAGAGATTGCGAATGCTTTACAATAGTGCTGCTATAATATAGTCTTATCCATCGGTACAATTCTCTTTGATTGCAGCCAAGTCCGCTTTTTCTTCTTCGGTTAGAAACTTTCCACAAGAATTTTCTACGTTATTAATTTTGGCTTCGATTTGTGAACAGGTCAAAGATTCGTCAGTAAAAACCTCACCTAATAAAGTTGAACATTCCAATTGATCTACGGCGTTTGTCAAGTCTTTTGGTTTTACACAGCTTAGTACAACAAGTAATATCAAATGGGGGATTACTTTTTTTGGTATTCTCATTTAAAAGAATGTTTGTTTTTTTGACTTGCCTACCTTCTCAAGGGCTTACACATCACATCGTTCAACACCATCTTTCAGTGCCGCAATCTGATCTTCCCAAGAAGGAATGAATTCTTGAGCGACATAACCTTTATATCCCGTAGCTAGAATCGCTTTCATAATGGCCGGGTAAAATAGCTCTTGGGTCTCATCGATTTCATGACGACCTGGGTTGCCTCCCGTATGATAATGTCCAAAATATTGATGGTAGTCCTGAATGTTCCGAATAACATCGCCCTCCATGATCTGCATGTGATAGATGTCATATAACAACTTGAAGTTGTCGGATCCTATGGCCTTGCAAAGTTCAACGCCCCAGGCGCTGTGGTCGCACATATAATCTTTGTGGTCCACTTTCGAGTTGAGTAGCTCCATTTGAATCACTACCCCGTGTTTTTCGGCCAAAGGCATAATTTTCTTTAATCCCTCGGCGCAGTTTTTAAGTCCCTCTTGGTCATCCATACCATTTCGGTTTCCACTGAAGCAGATGAGGTTGGTATAGCTCGCTTCGGCCACTAGAGGAATTACCCTTGTATAGTCTGCGATGAGCTCTTCATGAAGTTTGGGGTCGTTCCATCCTTCTAAAATTCCTTTGCCGGCTCCCCAGCACATAGAGGAATGAATTTTGTATTTTTTCATCAACGGCCAATCTTCTGGCCCAGTTAAATCCATGGCCTTGATTCCCAAGTCGTTTAGGTTCTGTAAAAACTCCTCCATGGGAATTTTAGAATAGCACCATCGGCAAACGCTATGGTTTATATTTCCGTTAAGTTCGTTGGCAACAGTTTCGTGAGTCGGATTCGCATTGGCACTTTTGTAGGCCAAAAGGCCCATTGAGGCTGCGGCCGATGTTCCAATAAATTTTCTTCGTTTCATTTTCGGTCAAATTTTGTTGTCTTAAAGATATAAGTTTTAGATTTAAATATGGAAATAAGCCCAGACAAACAAAAACTCATCGAATTGGCCCATTATCGTATGCCTTTCGGAAAATATAAAGGACGGTACTTGGTCGATTTGCCAGAGACCTATTTCATATGGTTCAAGCAAAAGGGTTTTCCTGATGGAAAGTTGGGCCATTTGTTACAGGCCATGCACGAAATCAAAATAAACGGACTCGAAGCGCTAATCCAAAAAGTCCAAAAAGAATTTCCGAAGGATTCCCTGTGATTTGTTAGCGCAATTCGTATTTTTGCCTGCGTTACGAATTCAACCGAACGCTTCATGTCTCAAACAAAATATATTTTTGTAACCGGTGGGGTTACCTCTTCTTTAGGAAAGGGAATTATTGCCGCCTCTCTGGCCAAACTACTACAGGCTCGAGGTTACAAGACCACCATTCAGAAATTGGATCCCTATATTAACGTGGACCCCGGTACCTTAAATCCATACGAGCATGGTGAGTGTTATGTGACCGACGATGGTGCAGAGACCGATTTGGATCTTGGGCATTATGAGCGTTTTTTGAACGTGCGTACCTCACAGGCGAACAATGTAACAACGGGCCGAATTTATCAGAGCGTAATCGAGAAGGAACGCCGCGGCGAATTTTTAGGAAAAACGGTACAGGTCGTGCCGCACATTACCAATGAAATTAAGGAGCGTGTACAGCTTTTGGGAAATAGTGGCGAATACGATATCGTCATCACTGAAATTGGCGGTACCGTGGGCGATATTGAATCGTTACCTTATATTGAGGCCGTTCGCCAACTACTTTGGGAACTGGGCGACAATAATGGAATCGTCATTCACTTGACTTTGGTACCTTATTTATCGGCGGCCGGGGAACTTAAAACAAAACCGACACAACACTCCGTAAAAACGTTGATGGAAAGCGGAATCAAAGCTGATATTCTGGTCTGTAGAACGGAACATGAGATATCCGATGAGATAAAAGAAAAGTTGGCTTTGTTCTGTAACGTAAAGCGTGAGGCAGTAATTCAATCTATCGACGCATCTACGATTTATGATGTACCTGTGATGATGCAAGAGGAAGGACTTGATTCGGTCGCCTTGAAAAAATTGGCCCTGCCCGATGATAAAGAAACCGATTTGGCCCAGTGGAATGAATTCTTGGACCGTCATAAAAATCCGAAGAACGAGGTCAATATCGGACTCATCGGGAAGTACGTCGAATTACAAGATTCGTATAAATCGATTTTGGAATCGTTTATTCATGCCGGTGCCGTGAACGAGGTACGGGTCAATGTACGTTCTATCCATTCAGAACATTTGACCGAAAAAAACATTGAAAAAAAATTATCCGGTCTCGACGGTATTCTGGTAGCTCCGGGTTTCGGGGAACGGGGTATTGAAGGAAAAATTAAAGCAGTTCAATATGCCCGTGAAAATGGTATTCCTTTTTTAGGAATTTGCTTGGGCATGCAAATGGCAGTCATCGAATATGCCAGAAACATTTTAGGATTGACCAATGCCAATTCTACCGAAATGGACGAAAATACCCCAGACCCGGTCATCAGTCTGATGGAAGAGCAGAAAACCATAACCAACAAAGGCGGTACGATGCGTTTGGGCGCTTGGGATTGCGAATTGGTCGATGGTACTTTGGCTCAAGAAGTGTATAAAGGAGTAACGGATATTTCCGAAAGACATCGTCACCGATACGAATTCAATAATGAATATAAAGAACAATTGGAAGCTGCAGGACTCAGATCTTCAGGTATAAATACCGCTACAGGGCTTGTTGAAATTATAGAGCTTCCTACTCACCCATGGTTTATCGGGGTACAGTACCATCCTGAGTATAAAAGTACCGTGGCCAATCCGCATCCGTTGTTCGTTGGCTTTGTACAGGCAGCCTTAAAACACAAAAAACAGCAAACGAATGCCAGTTTGGCATAGTTTCCACAATTGGACATATATTTGCGTGCTGAAAACCAAACATTTACCATATCCTAATTTTTTTATTTAGATGGAAGAAAAGAAACTTGATATAAATTCCATAATCGGCTTTGTGCTCATTTTCGGAATCCTTCTTTTTTGGATGTATCAGAACCAGCCCACACCCGAAGAAGTTGAGGCACAAAAAGTCGAACAAGAACAGGTCGAGGCAGCTGCTCAAAAGAATCAGGTTGAAGAAAATAAACTCCCAGAGCCAGCGGTCGTAAACCTTCAAGATTCTGCCGCCGTTGCGCAATACAAAAGTACTATTGGCTCGTTTGGTTTTACGGCGCCATCTGACAAAACCACCATTCTGGAAAACGATTTGGTGAAGCTTGAAATCGCCAACAAAGGCGGGCAGATCGTAGAGGCCATGATGAAACAGTTCAAGGCTTACGATTCTGTTCCGATTTATTTGGTTAAAGATGGCAATGCTTCCTTTGGGCTGAATTTTACTACCTCCGATAATCGGGTCTTGAATACCAAAGACCTTTATTTTGAACCTTCCCTAAGTAAGAATGGGGATAACCAAGTACTCTCTTTAAAAGCAAAAACCTCCCCAAACCAGTTTTTGGAATATCGTTATGAAATGAAACCGAAAGATTATTTGGTCGATTTCACCATTCGTTCTCAAGGTTTGAATGGGGTCATCAACAGTTCTAAACCAGTACAATTGGAATGGAACCTTAAAGGAATACGGCACAATAAGAGCGTAGAATACGAAAATCGATACACTAGATTGACCTATAATCACGAGGATGGAAAAATAAGTAAGTTATCCGAAGGAAGTGATGACGAAGAAACCGAAGAAGATATAAAATGGCTTTCGTATCGCCAGCATTTCTTTAGTTCTATATTGGCCACAAAACAGAATTTTGAAAAAGCCGAACTGTCATCGAAGAATTTAGTCGAAGAAGAAAGCCATACCCAAGGGTTTACTAAAGAATATGCTTCCGTTGTGCCGCTAAAGTTAAATGGCGGTGAACTTTCGCAGAACATGCATTGGTATTACGGCCCGACCGATGCTTTGGTTTTGGATAACTATGAAGATTTGGGCTTGGAAGACTCTATCCCTTTCGGTTGGGGTATCTTCGGATGGATCAACCGTTATATATTTACGCCTTTCTATGCTTTTCTAAGTTCTTTTCTACCTGCAGGTATCGCCATTATATTGATGACGATCATTGTGAGGCTGGCTATGTCTCCCGTAACCTATAAATCGTATTTATCGCAGGCCAAAATGAAAGTGCTAAAGCCCGAGATTACCGAATTGGGTGAAAAGTATAAGGACAATGCGATGAAAAAGCAACAAGAGACCATGAAGCTGTATGGCAAAGCTGGGGTAAGCCCTATGAGTGGTTGTGTACCGGCACTTTTACAAATGCCTATTTTTTACGCACTGTTCATGTTCTTTCCGACCTCTTTTGCACTGCGTCAGAAATCTTTTTTATGGGCAGATGATCTTTCATCCTATGATGCTATTGCGCAATTGCCGTTCACCATACCTTTTTATGGAGACCACGTAAGTCTGTTTCCGATATTGGCATCTGTGGCCATTTTCTTTTACATGATGATGACCACGGGCCAGAATATGCCGCAGCAACCGGGTATGCCCAATATGAAATTCATCATGTACCTGATGCCTTTCATGATGTTGTTTTTCTTTAACAACTATGCAAGTGGTTTGAGTTTATATTACTTCATCTCGAACTTGATTACCATCGGTATCATGTTGGTCATCAAGAACTTTATTCTGGACAACGATAAGATCCATGCCCAGATTCAAGAAAATAAAAAGAAACCCAAGAAGGAAAATAAATTTCAGCGTAAGATGCGCGAGATGATGGAGCAGGCGGAAGAGCAGAAGAAGACTGGTAGAAAGTAAGTTCGTTCAGTTTAGTCCAACTTGTCGTTACCTATAAATACCTCTTTTCCCTTTTAAGGAAAGTATTACTTTGGTTAAACAGATTCCCTCCTTCGTGGGAGTGAAAAAAAAATCAAAACAAAAAGCCCCGACATTTCCGTCGGGGCTTTCAACAATAAGTAGGTTAAGTTTGGTAAGATTTGGGATTTCAAAGATGCGCATCATTCCCTTTAAAAAAAATTAATAGTTGTCAAGCGTCGATTTTTGTATGCTAAAAGTTGCTGTGATGATGTATGAAAATTTTGACTTCTATTTTATTGGGGAATTGGCCTAAAAAAACTTCCCACATCCATCCTTAAAAACTAAGATGGCGCGGGAAGTTTCAACAACCAAAAATTAATCAACTAACGTCTTTCATTTAGTGACCGAGAGCGTCAAGTGCTGCTTGGGGCAATAACACCCTATCGATGACATGTACAACACCGTTGCTGGCAAGTACATCAGCGGTAACCACCGCTGCTCCCGTATGTGTTTTATCAATGATGAAAACTCCTCCATCAAGGCTAACGGTTACGTCTTCGGTCTGAACCGTAGTAATCATTTGACCATCGCTTAAATCTGTTGATAGAGCTTGGGCCGCTACAACATGATAAGTCAAAATGGTCGCCAAAATTTCTTTTTCTTCGTCTGTGTCAAAGTCTTCAAGGCTATTGTAGTTGTCTCCCAAGGTATCCAACAAAGCTGCAAAAGCTGCATTGGTTGGAGCAAAAACGGTAAAAGGACCATCGCCGCTCAATACTTCTACCAAACCGGCGTCGGCTTGAATCAATGCATCAACCAATAGACTTAAGTCATCGACTGATTGGGCCAAACCTACGATATTGGGTGTTGGAGGAGCCAAGAGGTCCAGTACTTCCTGTGGAAGCAATACTTTGTCTATTACATGCACAACGCCGTTACTTGCCATTACATCAGCAGTGACCACTTGGGCCTCCGTGTCCGTAGCATCGCCTATAAAGACACCGCCATCTAGACTTACTGTTACATCTTCGCCTTGTACGGTGGCAATCATTTGACCATCACTTAAATCTGTTGACAATGCTTGCGCACCGACCACGTGATACGTCAATACTTTGGCCAACAATGCCTTCTCTTCATCCGTATCGAAATCTTCAATACTGTTATAATCATCTCCTAAAACGTCAAGTAAGGCAGCAAAAGCAGCATTGGTAGGAGCGAATACGGTAAATGGTCCGTCACCACTTAAAACGTCGACCAAGCCAGCATCTGCCTGAATCAATGCATCTACCAATAAACTGAGGTCGTCAACGGATTGCGCCAATTCTACAATATTCGATTCCATTTCCTCTTCTTCACCCAAACTCATAACGAAGTCAATGGCTGCTTGAGGTAAAAGTACTTTGTCTATCAAGTGTACAACACCGTTCGAGGCCTCAATGTCAACGGCGGTAATATTCGCATCCGTTTCAGAAGCATCTCCAATTACAAAAGTGCCTCCGCTGGCAATAACTTGTACACTATTGTCAGTATAGGCGGTTGGAACATCTCCTTCAGCCAAATCGGTAGAAAGTACTTTACTGGTGACAACATGGTATAAAAGAATATCCCGTAACAAGTCCTTCTCGGCTTGTGTGTCGAAATCTTCTAAACTGTTATAGTCATCTCCAAGGGCATCCAATAAAGCTACAAAAGCATCATTGGTCGGGGCAAATACGGTAAATGGGCCATCACTACTTAAGGTTTCAACTAAACCGGCATCGGCTTGAACCAGGGCACCCACTAAATTGCTTAATGCATCTGTTGCCTGCGCTGTTTCTACAATGGTTGCCATTGCATCGTTTTCTATTTTGTCCGCTGGATTGTCGTCTTCTTTGTCACAAGAAACAACGAACATCGAGAATACCGCTAAGAGCAGTATACTTTTTAAAGTGCTCAATCTTTTCATAATAAATTGTTTTTAAGGATTAAATTGTTACTGTTTTTTTGAAAATCATAAACAAATCAAGTCGCAAAATCTAAACAGGTAGGGGGAACAAAAAGGCGTTTTTCTTATAGACTTTTTTATGTACCTACTACATTCTAAAATATGTTTTGTTTAATCTTTTCTAAAAATAGATGAACAATTTTAAAAAGGTTGCTTTGTTTAAGTTGTTTTATAAAAAGTTTAACAGAACAACGGATGAAACGCACGATTCCTTAACAAATATTTTGGAGAATGCTTCTATTTCCTGAATTTCATGAGATTAACTACACAAAAAAACCGCCATAGGGCGGTTCATTATTTTTACTATTGAAAATTCATTTTTAGTTGGTAGTATCCGGAATCAATACGTTATCTATGATGTGAATGACCCCGTTCAATGCCTGAATATCAAATATAACGATACCACTTCCCGGATTTTCCGACCCATCCGTAATTTCAACATTTCCGTCAAGGGAGTTGATCGTAATCTCATCACCTTCTAATGTAGTAATAACGGTTTCGGGCGCTAAACCTTCTGATCGAATATTTCCATTTACGGCATGATGTGCTATTACAGAGGTCAAAAGGGCTTCATCGATATCGCTCAAGAACTCCCAATCCGAATTTGAATCCAAAAGTGCCTGAAATGCTTCTGTTGATGGTACGAATAACGTGAAGGGGCCATTTTGTCCATCTTTGATTTCGTTCGGTAAATCGGATACCGGCGAAATCAGATCTAGGGCCGTTTCCATATCCTCGAAATTTTCATCCGTGGAAATAAAAGTATCGAGGGTCGGTAATTCTACGACCGCATCTACAATGTGAATGACCCCGTTAGAAGCTAAAATATCGGCATCGATAACATCGGACTGACCATTAAATGTTACGCCTCCTTCCGTAGCATCAAAATAAAGCGCAAGATTGGTGCCGTCTACGGGACCGTTAGCCAGCGACTCCAAATAATTTCGCTGTAATACGGCCAAATTTGCTGCATTAAGAACACCACTTATTACGTGATTTCGTAATATTTGTTTTAAGGTAGGAACGGGTACATCGTTGACACTTCCAAAACCATTGGCGGCAAGGAAGGCGTCAAAAGCGGTATTCGTTGGTGCAAGAACGGTAAATTTAGCACTGCCCGAAAGGGTCGAGGTCAGTTCGGCACGTTCAATCGCAGCTACTAAAGACGAAATGTCCGTGTTGCCGGAAGCTACTTCAATAATGTTCGATTCAGGCAATGGCGTTGAATTGACACCATCATCTAAATTACAGGCACTGGTTGCGGACAGCAAAATTATTGCAAGGAACACAACATTAAATTCGCGAAACTTTTTCATAATCTATTTTTAATTCTTGCTTGAAACTAATGGAATAAATATGATATTTTCAATTTGGCGCAATCATTTTATGAGAAATTTAAGAAGTCAAAACCAAAGGAGTCTCGTTCTTTATACTTATTTGATGAAACCATATATGTAACAAGATGGATAAAATAGGAATTGGTTGCTTATAAAATGGAATGTGGGTGGAATAAAGGCGTCGTAATAAATAGTTTCTTTCAACTTGTACCGAACCATGCTAAGCTTGCGAGCTAATTTTGTATTTTTGTACCTTATTTAAAGTGTGATGAAAAAAGTGGTCATAGGACTCTCGGGAGGCGTAGATTCTAGTGTTGCCGCCTATCTTTTGAAGGAAAAGGGGTATGACGTTATCGGACTTTTTATGAAAAATTGGCATGATGATACGGTGACCATTTCTGAGGAGTGTCCTTGGTTGGAAGATAGCAACGATGCGTTAATCGTAGCCGAAAAATTGGGTATTCCTTTTCAAACGGTCGACTTGAGCAAAGAATACAAAGAGCGTATTGTCGACTATATGTTTCGAGAATATGAGAGGGGCCGAACACCAAACCCCGATGTACTCTGTAATCGTGAGATAAAGTTCGATGTATTTTTGAAAATCGCACTTCAACTCGGGGCCGACTATGTCGCGACCGGACATTATTGTCGTAAAGGAGTTTTGGAAAATCCGGATGGTTCCGAAACCTTTCAACTCTTGGCGGGAGTAGACGGCAATAAAGACCAATCTTATTTTTTATGTCAGCTATCTCAAGAACAATTGGCAAAGACCTTATTCCCGATAGGGGAATTGACAAAGCCGGAGGTCCGTAAAATCGCTGCCAAGAACAATTTGATAACTGCCGATAAAAAAGATTCACAAGGACTCTGTTTTATAGGGAAGGTTCGTTTGCCCGATTTTCTACAACAAAAATTGAAGCCGAAAAAAGGAATTATTGTTGAGGTACCTTCGGATGTATCTCAATATCGTCGGATGAGTCCGCATTTTGATAATAAGCGGGCCGAACTGGCTTTTCATTCAGAAAAACCTATCTATGCAATACAAGATGGAAAGGTAGTCGGCGAGCATCAAGGTGCCCATTATTTTACAAAAGGCCAGCGTAAAGGACTCGATGTGGGAGGCACCAAAGAGCCACTTTTCGTCATCGAAACGAATGTTGAAGAGAATGTTATTTATACCGGACAGGGAAAATCGCATCCTGGACTATATCGAAGAACTTTATTTATCGAACAGGATGAAATCCACTGGGTGCGGCCCGATTTGGACTTGAAGACCGATCAATCGATGGAAGTAATGGCGCGAATTAGATATCGCCAACCGCTCGAGAAAGCCACATTGTACAAAATCGAAAGTGGACTTTACGTCGATTTTGAAAATATGCAATCCTCAATTACCGAAGGGCAGTTCGTTGCTTGGTATGTGGGGAATGAATTGATTGGTTCGGGGGTCATTTCCTAGGCCGTTCAAATATGTCATCTCAGCACGGTCAAAGGGTGAATAGCAAAAAAGTCCTTCGACCGCGGTCAGGACGACAACCGTATAACAATATGCAAAACAAAATAACCGAACTTTTCGGAATCAAATACCCTATCATCCAAGCCGGTATGGTCTGGGCC
>CAYGPR010000051.1:0-30015 GCA_964351985.1 uncultured Maribacter sp.
GAAATAGACCGTTTACTTTGAATAAATTTGATCCCCAAAAATTTATGAAGAAAATTACCTACTTATGCCTATTTTTTATTGTCTTTTCTTTAACCACTTTTGCTCAAGAAGCAGTTACCTATCAAGAGGCGTTTCAAAACCTGACTTTTGAGTTTCCTGTTGAAATTCAAAATTCTGGAGATTCCAGCAATAGATTGTTCGTGGTTGAACAATCAGGAAAAATCAAAGTTTTTGATAATGACCCTAGTACTTCCCAGCAGCGGGTTTTTTTAGATTTGACGAATGAGGTAAGCTTTTCATCCGGTCAGGAAATAGGTCTTTTAGGCCTTGCCTTTCATCCCGAGTACAACCAAAATGGCTACTTCTATGTTTACTATACTCGATATAGTAGTGTGGCCAATGTAGGTGTGGAAATTGTTATCGCTAGATATAATGCTGGTACTAATAATCCTAATCAGGCCGATGTTTCCAGTAGGTTAGAGATTTTGAGTTTTGATAAAAATCAAGAACATTCGAACCATAACGGTGGTAAAATCGGGTTTGGCCCCGACGGCTACCTTTATGCATCCTTTGGTGATGGTGGCGGAGGTGGGGATCCGAACAGGAACGCCCAAAATCTTGATAACCCCTTTGGAAGTATACTGCGAATCGATGTAGATGTGGATGGAAATAATCCTTTGGAATCCAATCCAGACCTCCCCAATGGTAATTATGAGATACCTAATGACAACCCTCGAGTGGGAAATAGTGGAATGGACGAGCTCTATGCATGGGGTATTCGAAATACATGGAAATTTTCCTTTGATACAAATACCAATAACATGTGGGGGGCAGATGTGGGCCAAGGAGAGTTCGAAGAAATAAACTTGATTCAAAAGGGTGGTAACTACGGTTGGAATAGATATGAGGCAAATGCAGACTATACTACTTCTACAGGTTTAGCTACAAGCCCCCATCTTGGGCCGATTTACCAATATGACCATGATAATGGCGATTTATCTATCACAGGCGGATATGTATATAGGGGTTCAAGCAATAATCCTGATTTACAGGGCAAATATATCTATGGAGACTATGTGTCCGGAAGAGTGTGGTCACTCGACTACAATTCCGGCAACAATTCGGCGACATCTAAATTACTTTTTAGAACCAATGGAGAATATGTTTCAAGTTTTGGCCTGGATGAATCTGGAGAGCTTTATTTCAGCGGTTACGGTGACTCGGCAAAAATTTTTAAAATTATTGGAGGTGATGAAAATACAGACCCTTCGAATACGGTCGTCGATGGTATCGGATCTTGGCAAGATATTGAAAATGGAACGAATGGAAATATCGAGGCGGTAATTACTTCGGGTGACGATTTATTCGTTGCGGGAAATTTCACTACGGCTGGCACCATTGCAGCCAACAATATAGCTGTATACAATAAAACCGAAGGATGGAAGATACTCTCTAGCGGTGCCAATGGTAGTGTAAATGCATTGGCCGTAGCATCTAACGGAAATCTTTATGCAGGCGGGGAATTTACCAATATTGGCGGTGTAGAAGCCAATAACATTGCGGTATGGAATGGTTCTACTTGGTCGCCCTTGGGTACGGGAACAAGTGGTTCGGTGGCCAAAATCAAAGTTGATAAGAATGATAATGTCTATGTAGGCGGCGCCTTCGAGAACGCAGGAGGAATAATCGTCCATAACATTGCCAAATGGAATAATGGTTGGTCTCCGTTGACCGATTCGGGTACTTTGATAAGTGGTACTAACAATGAAATTAGATCGATTGCCTTAGACCATAATGGACGACTTATCGTAGGAGGTAATTTTGACAGTGCAGGAGGTAAGACCGCCAACCGTATCGCCACTTGGAATGGTAGTAACTGGGGCACTTTAGGCGAAGGTACAAGTGGTTTTGTCGAAGCTATTTTAGTTCAGTCTGGATATATCTACGCCGGTGGAAATTTCACACTTGCCGGTGGTAAAACGGTAAACAGGATAGCCCGTTGGAACATAACGTCTAAGAGCTGGGAAGGACTGGGCAATGGCACCAGTGGTAATGTAAACGCCCTTGCGACTGACGGGACTCATATTTATTTGGGAGGAAATTTTGAAACGGTCTCTGACGCAGCTGAATCGAACTACCTTATGAGTAATATGGCGAGATGGAGCGAAGCATCTGGTTTCGAAGCATTAGGGACTTCTAAAAATGTAGGTACGGATAACCAAGTAAATAGCATATATTTTTCCGCCAACGGGAATGACCTTTATGTAGGTGGAAATTTCAATGCAGCCGGCAATAGCACTTCTAGCAAACTTGCCGTATGGTCTCAAAACTTTAACTGCTCGGATGCCGATATAAGTATGGAGTACTCCTTGAACGGTATTAATTGGATTTCAGGAGATTCTAGGATAACTGTAGACGAAGGCACTTCGGTTCAAATAAGAAAAAGGGGGCTCGGAAGTACTTACACCATTACATTGCCAAACGGTACGGTCCATTCAGGGTCTTATGACCTCGGAATCATCAATCCAGACCAAGCAGGCGTTTATCGAATAACCGGTAACGATGGTTGTTCAAGGGCTTTTGAAATTTTTGTGATTTCAGATGGCGATACGTGTCCCACGGGAAGCATAGTGCCTCAGTACCAAGTCAACGGAACATGGTTCAAGGGTTACAATAATCTATCGGTACAACCTGGTGCCGAAGTGGTTCTTAGTATGTATCCTGAAGATATCGGACTTGAGATAACGTTGCCAAGTGGCGAAGTTGTAGGTGATGAACATAGTTTGGGCGCTGTAACGACCGCAAACAACGGTACCTATATACTAACTTCTGAAGAAGGCTGTACCACTGAAATTAATTTGACGGTGAACGAGGGTACTTCAAGTTGTGATGAAATATTGATCCCTGAATACCGTATCAATGGAAAATGGTCGAATGGGGAAGATGTTATAACGATAAACCAAGGTTCTGAGGTTATTTTTAGTATGTTGCCCAATGGAGTAGCGATGGCCCTTACCTTACCTGACGGGACCATTGTTGAAGACAATCATAAAATAAGCAATTTTTCTTCGTCCCAAGCTGGAACGTACCTCTTAACATCGGCCCAAGGTTGTAGTAAAGCTTTGGAAGTCAATGTTGTGGACGAATGTGAGGATGTTAGCGTAGTGCCTCAATATCGTGTAGATGGAATTTGGTCTCAAGGTGAAACTACATTGGTTGTTGACGAAGGATCAGATGTGGTTCTTAGTATGTTTCCAGAAAATATAGGGCTGACCATCGTTCGCCCTGATGGTACATTGGTCGCTGATAATTATGCCATGCGAAGTATCAGATTAGAGCAAGCTGGCGTCTACACTTTTTTCTCAGAGGAAGGTTGTTCCGCTACACTTGATATTACCGTAAATGACTCTGTGAACTGTTCTGCCGAAAGTATAATTCCGGAATATCGAGTCGACGGTATCTGGAAAAGTGGTCAGAACTATCTCAGGGTAGGCGTTGGGTCCGATATATTGCTTAGTATGTTGCCGAACGATATCGGTCTGACGATTACAACACCGGATGGGCGCCAGGTGGCGGACAATTATAGCTTGAGAAATGTAACAAACGAGGATTCAGGAGTATACGTACTGAGGTCTTCAGAAGGTTGTAAGACTACGTTGACACTCGATGTTTCCAATCTTGGAACAGGAAAATCTTCGCCTTTCGATGAATTTCAAGGAGATTTCAAGAATTATCATTCCGTTAAGAATGAATTCGCAGTGTATCCAAATCCAACTATGGATGAGGCTACCATGGATATTCAAAATCTACAGGGCAGGCCGCTAGGCGTTGTACTTAGTAATATGCAACAGCAGACCTTGATATCGGAGAAATTGACAGAGGATCATTCGAGTAGTCTAACGTTTGATATGAGTAATCTCCCTCCAGGAATCTATATTGTCAAGTTAACCCTTGATGATGGTGAAATAATTACTCGTAAAATAATAAAGAAAAGGTAAGATTATTTTAAATTGTCCTTTTAAGACCCTTTCAGTTTGTTTCTGAAAGGGTTTTTCTTTTTTGAGCTGTGAATGGCATAACAATTGTTTTTAACTGGGGAACGGAAATGCCCTTAAGACGAAGGTTTAATGAGAATAGGGCTTTTGATGGATTGAATAATTTTTAATTAAAAAGCAAATGTCATATTTATGACATTATGGCCGAAAAAATATATATGGGAGATTCCAAATTTTCAAATTTTGACAATATGTCCTTGCAAAGTATTGACGAAGAATCAGAATTGATTCCGTTGTTGACCCCGGAGGACGAAGAACATATGAACAATGAGGAGCTTCCGGAAACCCTGCCTATTTTGCCCTTGCGAAATACGGTACTTTTTCCGGGAGTCGTCATTCCTATTACTGCGGGAAGGGATAAGTCGATTAATTTGGTCAAAGATGCCAATAATGGTTCAAAAGTAATAGGGGTCGTTTCCCAAAAAGATGAGGAAACCGAGAACCCGGGGGTGAGCGATATAAATACTTTGGGTACCGTCGCACGAATTTTGAGAGTATTGCAAATGCCCGATGGCAACACTACGGTAATAATCCAAGGAAAAAAACGCTTTGAAATTGCCGAAGTACTTACAGAAAAACCATATATGACCGCCACGGTACGGGAAGCTGAAGAAATACGACCTGATCAAACCAGTAAAGAATTCTTGGCCATTATAGAATCCATTAAAGACCTAGCCTTAAAAATTATCAGGGATAACCCGAATATACCAAGTGAAGCATCTTTTGCCATAAAGAATATTCAGAGCAATTCTTTCTTGATCAATTTCGTCTCGTCGAATCTTAACCTCGATGTCAAGGACAAACAAGACCTTCTTGAAATCGCAAATTTACAAGATAGGGCCTTGGCCACATTGAAATACATGAATGTCGAGCTACAAAAACTGGAGCTCAAAAATGACATTCAATCCAAAGTGAGAAGTGACCTTGATCAACAGCAGCGTGAGTATTTTCTGCATCAGCAGATGAAGACCATACAAGAAGAGCTTGGGGGTGGATCGTACGACGAAGAAATAGACGAAATGCGGATTCGCGCCAAGAAGAAAAAATGGAACAAAAAGGTCAAAGAACATTTTGAAAAAGAGCTTGCCAAGATTCAGCGAATGAATCCGCAAGTGGCTGAATATTCCATCCAGAGAAATTATCTTGACCTTTTCTTAGAACTTCCTTGGAATGAATTTTCGAAGGATAAATTTGATTTAAAAAGAGCCGAAAGAATTCTGGACCGTGATCATTATGGTTTGGAGGATGTAAAAAAGAGAATCATCGAATACTTGGCCGTTCTGAAGCTCAGAAATGATATGAAATCGCCTATAATATGTCTTTACGGGCCTCCTGGTGTTGGTAAAACTTCATTGGGCAAGTCGGTCGCGGAAGCCTTGGGTAGGGAATATGTACGAATGTCGTTAGGTGGAATGCGCGATGAAGCCGAGATACGTGGGCACCGAAAGACCTATATAGGGGCAATGCCAGGCCGGATAGTTCAAAGTTTGAAAAAGGCGGGAACTTCGAATCCTGTTTTCATTCTTGATGAAATTGACAAACTTTCAAGCAGTCATCAAGGCGACCCTTCATCTGCTATGCTTGAGGTGCTTGATCCAGAACAGAATTCAGAGTTTCACGATAACTTTCTTGAAATGGGCTATGACCTCTCTAAGGTCATGTTCATCGCGACTGCAAACAACTTGTCTGCCATTCAACCTGCATTGCGGGATCGAATGGAGATTATTAACGTTACCGGATATACCATTGAGGAAAAGGTCGAAATTGCAAAAAGACACTTGTTGCCAAAACAACTGAAAGAGCACGGCCTATCAGCGAAAGATTTGAAAATAGGAAAGCGGCAGTTGGAAAAAATAGTGGAAGGTTACACGAGGGAGTCTGGGGTTCGAGGTCTTGAAAAACAGATTGCAAAAATGGTGCGTTATGCGGCAAAATCAATTGCCATAGAAGAAAAGTATGATATCAAAATCAGTAATGAAGATGTAGAAAAGATTTTAGGTCCTGCACGATTGGAACGCGATAAATATGAAAATAACGATGTTGCGGGAGTGGTGACCGGTCTGGCTTGGACGAGTGTCGGTGGCGATATTCTGTTCATTGAATCAATCCTATCCAAAGGAAAAGGAAATTTGAACATTACCGGTAATTTAGGAAAGGTGATGAAAGAATCGGCCACCATCGCCATGGAATACATAAAATCGAACGCAAATCGGTTCGGAATCGATTCTGAAGTCTTTGAAAAATACAATGTCCACATACATGTTCCTGAAGGTGCTACCCCAAAGGACGGCCCGAGTGCGGGTATTACCATGTTGACTTCTTTGGTTTCTCTATTTACACAGCGCAAGGTGAAAAAGAGCTTGGCCATGACCGGTGAGATTACCCTACGAGGTAAGGTATTGCTAGTAGGAGGAATAAAGGAAAAGATTCTAGCCGCTAAAAGAGCTCGTATAAAAGAGATCATACTATGCGAGGATAATAGAAAAGATATTCTCGAAATAAAACAAGAGTACCTTAAAGGACTTACATTCCATTATGTAACCGATATGCATGAAGTTATTGAGGTGGCAATTACAAAGCAAAGAGTGAGGAACGCTAAAAAGCTTTAGAGGTTGACTCCGGGGCAAGATATATTTGTCCATATTACGTTCCCTATTTATTTCTGAGTATTTTTAGTTCATGGAAAAAATCACCATAGCCATAGACGGGTATTCGTCAACAGGTAAAAGTACGATTGCCAAACAATTGGCAAAAGCGCTGGGTTATATCTATGTTGACACAGGGGCGATGTATAGGGCAGTTACCTTATTCGCCATGCGCAATGGATTCGTGGGTGATGAAAGAGAGAATATTCATGCCCTAGTGAAATTATTACCTAAAATAGCTTTAAAGTTTGAATACAATGAAACGTTAGGCTATTCCGAAATGTTCTTGAACGGTCAAAATGTCGAAAATGAAATACGTACTTTAAAAGTTTCGGAAAATGTAAGTCGCGTTGCTGAAATTGAGGAGGTACGTCATATGCTGGTCGATATGCAAAAAGATATGGGCACCGAAAAGGGTATTGTCATGGATGGTCGTGATATTGGTACGGTCGTGTTTCCCGATGCCGAGCTGAAAATATTTATGACGGCTTCACCTGAAAAAAGGGCACACCGACGTTATAAAGAATTGCTTGATAAAGGTGAAAAAGTCTCCTATGAAAACGTACTGAAAAATGTTCAAAATCGAGATCGTATTGATTCTACGCGAGAATTTTCACCGTTGAGAAAGGCCGAAGATGCCATAGAATTCGATAACAGTGACATGGGGCTTAAAGAACAATTTGAACGCATGTACAACTACGCACTTCGCGTCATTGACAATAAAAAAACGGGCGTTATTTAACGCCCGTTTTTTTATATTGAATACTTCTGCTTACGGATTTGGAATAACCAAAACCTGATCAGGATGAATCACATCAGGGTTGCTTAAAATATTCGTGTTAGCAGAAAAAATCTGCTTGTACTTCATGGCATCCCCATAATAATGCTTTGCAATCTTACTTAGTGATTCTCCACTCTTGACAACGTGTCTATGATACACAGAATCATCGGCAACCGTAATATTTGCTTTAAGATCGGAAGGGCTCTGACCACCTACTTCCTTTATTTTATCCCATAAAAGATCTTTTTCATATTGCGTATTGGCCACACCTTTTATTTTCAACACCCCACCTTCTTCGGTTACATTGCCATCTTTGATGCCCAATTGCTCCCCAAGGTTCAAAACGGGTTGATACTTTGCTTTGACACTCATAATAATTAAAATTTAAACGGTTAATATTTCAGTGCGGAAGATAGTGATATTTGCAATATTTTAAGGAAAAATATGTAAAATACTCCCTTCAGATCAAAACCGTCATTTCAATGGTTTGTAAAACCATTTTTTAATCGTATTTTTGCACTCCTTTTTTGCAAATAATCAAGAGAAAAAAGGACGATAAAAAAGTTTTAATAGCTTCCGGGAATTTTGCTCATCTCTTGTAATATCACGGAATACAAATTAAAATCAGCAAATGGCTGAAGAAAAAACAACTGCAGAGGTAGCAGAGACTACCGAAGTGCAACAAGAAACAAAAGAAGTAAAGACTGAAACTCCTGTTCAGGATCCAAAAGAATTTTTGGAAAATTTTGATTGGGACAAGTACGAGCAAGGTATCGAGAAGGTCGATGATTCCAAGTTAAAGGAATTCGAAACCCTGGTTGCCAAAAACTTTGTGGACACGGCCGATGAAGAGGTCGTAACGGGTACGGTAGTATATCTTACCGACAGGGAGGCTATCATCGATATCAACGCAAAATCGGAAGGTGTAATATCGTTGAACGAGTTTCGATACAATCCTGATTTAAAAGTTGGTGACAAGGTCGAGGTTCTTATCGATATTCGAGAAGATAAAAGTGGTCAATTGGTTCTTTCGCACAGAAAGGCAAGAACCATTATGGCTTGGGATCGCGTAAACGCGGCGCATGACAAAGAAGAAGTAGTTAGCGGTTTTGTAAAATGCAGAACCAAGGGAGGTATGATTGTCGATGTATTCGGAATCGAGGCTTTCTTGCCAGGTTCTCAAATCGATGTGAAGCCTATTCGCGATTACGACCAGTATGTCAATAAAACAATGGAATTTAAGGTGGTCAAGATCAACCATGAGTTCAAAAACGTTGTTGTATCCCACAAAGCGCTTATCGAAGCTGATATCGAAGAGCAGAAAAAAGAAATCATCAGCCAGTTGGAGAAAGGTCAAGTATTGGAAGGTGTTGTTAAGAACATCACGTCATACGGAGTCTTTATCGATTTGGGCGGTGTAGACGGCTTAGTTCATATCACCGACTTGTCATGGAGTAGAATCAACCACCCGAACGAGGTTGTTGAGCTAGACCAGAAATTGAACGTTGTAATTCTCGATTTCGACGAAAACAAATCAAGGATTCAATTGGGTCTTAAGCAATTGGAGAAACACCCATGGGACGCTTTAAGCGATGAAATCAAAATAGGAGACAAAGTTAAAGGTAGGGTAGTCGTCATTGCCGACTACGGTGCATTTATCGAAGTTGTGGAAGGTGTAGAAGGTTTGATCCACGTTTCTGAAATGTCTTGGTCGACACATTTACGATCCGCACAGGATTTTGTAAAAGTAGGAGACGAGGTAGAGGCAGTAGTATTGACCTTGGACCGTGAAGACCGTAAAATGTCATTGGGCATCAAGCAATTGACCCCGGATCCATGGACTGATATTACAACGAAATATCCAGTAGGTTCAAGACATAAGGGTATTGTCCGAAACTTTACCAATTTTGGTGTTTTCGTCGAGTTGGAAGAAGGTATCGATGGTTTGATTTATATCTCCGACCTTTCTTGGACCAAGAAAATAAAGCATCCATCGGAGTTTACTGCTGTAGGTGAAACCTTGGAAGTCGAGGTACTTGAATTGGATGTTGAAGGTCGTAAGCTAAGCTTGGGTCATAAACAGACTACTGAAAACCCTTGGGACAAGTATGAAAATGAATTTGCCGTAGATACAATTCACAAAGCATCCATCACGGAAATAGTTGATAAAGGTGCTACTATTGATTTCAACGATGACATTACCGCTTTCGTGCCGCAACGTCATTTGGAGAAGGAAGATGGTAAAAAATTGGGTAAAGGCGAAGAAGCCGAATTCAAGATTATCGAATTCAACAAAGACTTCAAGAGAGTCGTTGCTAGCCATACGGCAATTTTTAGAGAAGAAGAAAGACGTAATGTAAAGGCTGCTGTCAAACGACAAGCAGCAAGTGCAGATGAGGCCAAGCCCACTTTGGGCGATGCCAACGAGGCATTACAAGCGTTAAAAGATAAAATGGAAGCCGGTTCTAAAAAAAAGAAGTAGGATTCTCATAATCTTAATTTCAAAAGCCCTGATAAACGTCAGGGCTTTTTTTATTGCGTTATCCTTAAATCGAAGGCGTTCCTTAGCTCTATTGCGGACGCCCGCATTAGGGTAAAATTTTCACGATTTCTCCCGCCGCTTTGCCTTCTCGATATGAAAAGCTTCTTGAATTTATGTAATTGGTAAAGAAACATGACCCTCAAATAAGATTAAGGAACCGTTATTTAGAGTTCAATATACACATCTTCTAAAGTCTTCGACAATATTCAATTAGAAATGATTCCACATACTTTAATAGGAAATCCCTATTTTTGTATTTCAAAAGTGTTGATGGCCCGGATATGAGTCAAAAAGTTTTGCTTTCCTCAAAAGAAATAAACATCATCCTCCATCGTTTGGCTTGCCAACTTCTTGAAAATCACCTCGACTTTTCGAACACCGTTCTTATTGGCCTTCAGCCAAGGGGAATCTTTGTGGCCCATAGGTTGACCAAAATTTTAAAGGACGAATATGGCGTAAAAAAAATACAGGTAGGTTTTCTTGACATTACTTTTTACCGAGATGATTTCAGGCGTGGTGACAAGACCTTGGAAGCCACCCAGACCAAAATCGATTTTCTGGTAGAGGACAAGCGGGTAGTGCTGATCGATGATGTACTCTATACCGGTCGAAGTATACGAGCCGCCCTGACCGCCATTCAATCTTTTGGAAGGCCCAGCGAAATAGAACTATTGACGCTGATCGATAGGCGATTTAGTAGACATTTGCCCATACAGCCCAATTACAGGGGTCGACAGGTCGATGCCATTAACGACGAAAAAGTCAAGGTCATGTGGAAGGAGAACGACGGGGAAGACGTTATTTATTTGATAAACAACTGATAAATGAGTGAACTGAGTGTAAAACACTTATTGGGAATTAAATATCTGAACAAAAAAGATATTCAACTCATTTTTGAAACTGCCGACCATTTTAAGGAAGTCATCAATCGTTCGATAAAGAAAGTTCCTTCATTGCGTGACATCACCATTGCCAATATATTTTTCGAAAACAGTACACGTACCAAACTTTCATTTGAACTTGCAGAAAAAAGATTGTCTGCCGATGTTCTCAATTTTTCCGCCTCACAATCCTCGGTTAAAAAGGGCGAGACCCTTATCGATACGGTAAATAATATACTTTCGATGAAAGTCGATATGGTGGTCATGCGCCACCCGAACCCCGGCGCTGGTATTTTTTTATCGAAACATGTCAATGCATCTATTGTAAATGCAGGTGATGGCGCTCATGAACACCCGACCCAAGCACTGTTGGACTCCTATTCAATTCGGGAAAAATTACATGATGTAGCCGGTAAAAATGTAGTCATTGTGGGTGATATTTTGCATTCAAGAGTTGCATTATCGAATATTTTTGCCCTTAAGCTTCAGGGTGCGAACGTTAAGGTATGCGGCCCGAAAACCTTATTGCCCAAACATATCGAATCGTTGGGTGTCGAAGTAGAAACGGATTTGAGAAAGGCCTTGAACTGGTGCGATGTTGCCAATATGCTTCGAATACAAAATGAACGGTTGGATATCAGTTATTTTCCGACGACAAGGGAATATACCCAGCAATTCGGGGTTAACAGGGCTCTTTTGGATAGTTTGGACAAAGAAATCGTAATCATGCACCCAGGACCTATTAACCGTGGAGTGGAGATTACAAGTGACGTAGCCGATTCCAAACAGTCCATTATATTGAATCAAGTAGAAAATGGGGTCGCCATTCGAATGGCGGTCATTTATTTATTGGCCTCTAAAATTAAATAGTATATGATTTTTGATTCCGATAGTGGTACGACAATAGTTTTTCAAGAAAATATTTCTCTTCAAAAATTCTTGGGTAATTTAAAAGAAGGATATTCAAAAATAAAGAACGATAATATCATCATCAATCTTTTTTCCTTTTCGAAATTAACCTCAAACGATGTTTTGGAATTTTTGGAACTTTCCAATGCACATCGAAGTGCGAACAAATCTTTTGTTCTTGTTACCGACAAGGTTACTTATGATGAGGTGCCAGATGAAATCTGCGTTGTACCGACCATTCAAGAGGCACGGGACATTATCGAGATGGAGGAAATAGAACGTGATTTGGATCTATGACCTACCATCTCTCTCAAATCAATATCGCTCGAATGCTTGCCCCGCTTGATGATCCGGTCATGGCCGATTTTGTGAACAATCTTGACCGAATCAATGCGTTGGCAGAGCAAAGCCCAGGTTTTGTTTGGCGATTGAAAGATGATAACGATAATGCAACCTCAATAAACGTTTTCAACGATAGTTTTATTATTATAAATATGTCTGTATGGAAGGATAAAAAATCCCTTTTTGACTTCACTTACTCATCCGATCATGTCGAAATTTTTAAAAGAAAGAAAGAATGGTTCGAGAAAATGGCGGGTATGCATATGGCTTTGTGGTACGTTGAGGATAGATGTTTTCCAACTCCTGAGGAAGCAAAAGAACGATTGAATCATCTGAGAGAATATGGCGAGACGCCTTATGCCTTTTCTTTCAAAAGACAGTTTTCCCAAGAAGAGGCATTGAACTATAAACGACAAACCTAGAAACGGAAATATGAAACTTCATATTCTAGGTTGCTATGCGGCTACACCACGAACGTTGACCAACCCTACATCACAGGTTCTTGAAATCAGAAATCATGTGTTTTTAATCGATTGTGGCGAAGGTACCCAAGTTCAGTTACGCAAGAACAAAATCAAGTTTTCACGGATCAACCATATATTTATTTCTCATTTGCATGGCGATCATTTTTTCGGACTTCCGGGTTTGGTCTCTACCTTTCGACTGCTGGGGAGGGATAAACCACTACATATACACGGCCCAAAAGGTATTAAAGAAGCCATTACCTTACTCTTAAAGCTGGGAGATTCTTGGACGGATTATCCCTTACTTTTTCACGAACTTACGTCAACCACACCTGAATTGATTTTCGAGGATACAAAAGTTGAGGTGTCCACTATTCCCTTGAATCATCGTATCTATACAAATGGTTTTCTTTTTCGGGAAAAACCTGCCGAGCGTAAATTGAATATTGAAGCAGTGGCCGAATTCAAAATCGACAAGGCCTATTTTCGAAATATAAAAAACGGAAAGAATGTGACCCTTGATGACGGCAAGGTGATTGAAAATAGTCAGCTGACCTTTGACCCACCCAAACCAAAAAGTTATGCATATTGTAGTGATACGGGTTACGAACCCTCAATTGTGAAATATGTGGAAAGCGTCGATATGTTGTACCACGAATCGACTTTTCTTGAGTCTGAAGCGCCTCTCGCTACCAAAACAAAACATAGTACGGCCAAAGAAGCAGGACAAATCGCAAAATTGGCAAAAGTCGGCCTACTTATTTTAGGACATTATTCTACCAGATATAAATCCATATCACTATTCAAGATAGAGGCTGAAAAGGTTTTTGAAAATGTAGAATTGGCCGATGATGGAAAAATCTTCGACATTTAAATAGCAAGGCACTTCACATTCTCCCATCTTTTCCTGAACTTTACTTTTCTGAATTTTAGAATAGGTATCATGCAAAAAGACTTGGGCAATTACCGAAAATCGTATGGTAAAAGTGAACTTACCGAGGCGTCAGTTTCTGAAAACCCCATTGAACTTTTCCAAAAATGGTTCTACGAGGTAGAGGCTTCAGAAAGTATAGACGAACCCAACGCAATGACCGTATCGACATTGGGTTTGGATGGATACCCGAAAAGTAGGGTGGTGCTATTGAAAAAATATACGTTCGAAGGATTTATTTTTTATACCAACTACAAAAGTGAAAAGGGCAGGGCGATTGCAGAACGCCCGGAGGTATGCCTGTCCTTTTTTTGGCCATCCCTCGAAAGGCAGATTATAATTAAGGGGAAAGCAGAAAAAATATCAGAAAATCTTTCCGATGGCTATTTTGAATCCCGCCCGGAAGGTAGTAAACTTGGTGCGATTGTCTCCGAACAGAGTAGCGTTATAGAATCAAGGGAAGTACTAGAGAAAAAATTGAAAGTACTTGAAAAATACTATGAGGGCAAGGAGATCGAAAGGCCAAAACATTGGGGCGGATATATCGTAAAACCCGTTTCAATGGAGTTCTGGCAAGGTAGGCCGAATCGGCTTCACGATAGAATCAGGTATACATTGCAAGATGATTTTGATTGGAAGATAGAACGACTTGCACCTTGAAAGGGACCAAAGTTTCAGGTTTAAAGTCAAAGGGTTTCAATTTCGAATTTAATATTTACAGTCTTGAATCTTGGTTCTTCGTCTCGATATATTTACGAGCATATTAAATTTATGGTAAATGAAAACATTAATTCTCGTCCGCCACGGAAAATCTTCTTGGGAATATTCTGTAAGTGATAAAGATCGGCCGCTGTTGGAAAGGGGTGTCAATGATGGCCTTTTGATCGGTTCGACCTTCAACGGCCAAAATATAAAAATAGACGCTATTTATTCTAGCCCTGCCAATAGGGCATTACATACATGTATGATTTTTTTGAGGCAGTTACGGTTTCCCTTTGACAAATTCCAGATCTCCGAACAACTCTATGATTTTTCCGGAGATGACGTGCTACACTTTGCCAAAGAACTGGACAATCGTTTTGAAACCGTCATGATTTTTGGCCATAACCATGCCTTTACCCATCTTGCCAATTCCTTGGGAAATACTTATATTGAAAACGTTCCGACCAGTGGTCTCGTACATTTAGAATTTGATGTTTCCGATTGGAAATCCCTTTCAAAAGGAACAACGAAACAAACGATATTCCCAAAACAATTGAGAGGATGATAAAAACCAAAAATCAATATGTAAATCGCGAAATCAGTTGGCTATGGTTCAATGAACGGGTGTTGCAAGAAAGTGCAGACAAGAATGTGCCCCTGATAGAGCGACTTCGATTTTTGGGAATCTTCTCTAACAATCTTGATGAATTTTTCAAGGTACGTTATGCAACGGTGAAGCGAATCGTGGATGTCGGAAGAACCGGAAAAAGTGTTCTTGGAGGTGAGGTGGCCAAGGATTTACTTGAGCAGATTACCGAAATCTGTATACAGCAACAAACGAAAAGCCTTGGCATACTCAAGAACATTGAAGACGAACTTGAGACCAAGAACATCTTTATCTTACGCGAAACCGAACTTTCAGATAGTCAAGCGCACTTTGTTAAGCAGTATTTTGTTGAAAAAGTCAGTCCACAGCTGATGACCATCATCTTGAACGATTTAACAAAATTTCCTACCTTGAAAGATACGGCGGCCTACTTGGCGGTAAGAATGGTCATTTTGGGCAACGGCAATTCAAGAATAAAGGAGAAGCGGTATGCGTTAATTGAAATTCCCAAGGGAATCGATCGCTTTGTAGAGCTACCTAAAGAAGGTGATAAGAGTTATATCATAATGTTGGACGACCTGATTCGTTACTGTCTTCGTAGCATTTTCACCATGTTCGAGTATGAGTCCATTACCGCACATATGATAAAGATTACCCGCGATGCCGAACTTGACATTGATAACGACCTCAGTAAGAGTTTTATCGAGAAAATTTCTTCAAGTGTCGAGCACCGTAAAATTAGTGACCCTGTACGTTTTGTCTATGATAAAAACATTGGAAGGGATACGTTGAAATTCCTAAAGGACAAAATGAATATTGAGGATACCGATAGCGTAATACCCGGTGGTCGATATCATAATAGACGTGATTACATGGGCTTTCCGAGTCTGGGCAGGCAAGACTTGCTATACGACAAAATAGTGCCCTTACCGGTAAAAGGTCTTAGCCTAGAAGGAAGTCTCTTTGAGCATATTGCCAAAGGTGATTATCTACAGTATACCCCCTACCACACATTTTCATATTTAATTAAATTTTTAAGGGAGGCTGCACTTGACCCAAAAGTTAGAAGCATTAAGATAACCGTATATCGATTGGCCAACAATTCACAAGTGGCGGCCTCTTTGATAAATGCCGTAAAGAACGGAAAACAGGTTACTGTCCAAATAGAACTACAGGCGAGATTCGATGAACGCGCGAATATCGAATATGCTGAGCAGTTGCAAGCCGAGGGGGTCAATCTAAAATTTGGAGTACCGGGCCTTAAAGTACATAGTAAGATTTGCGTTATTGAGCGCGAAGAAAAGGATACCCTAAAACGGTACGGTTTTATAAGTACCGGAAATTTTAACGAATCTACGGCACGTATTTATACCGACTATACTTTGTTCACCGCCCACGAACCTATATTAAAGGAACTGAACAAGGTTTTTGATTTCTTTGAGACTACTTTCAAGATAAATAAATACAAACATTTAATAGTCTCTCCGCACTACACTTCCAAAGTTTTCAAAAAACTAATTGATCAAGAAATTGAAAATGCCAAAATGGGCAAAGTGGCCTACATTAAGATTAAAATGAACAGTTTTACGTCGTATAAGATGGTCGACAAGCTCTACGAAGCGAGTAGGGCCGGGGTCAAAATTCAACTTATCATACGTGGTATTTGTTGTTTGATACCTGGTGTGGAAGGCATGAGCGAGAACATCGAGGCCATAAGTATCGTCGATAAGTTTTTGGAACATCCAAGAGTGTTTATTTTTGGGAATAATGGAGACTCAAAAGTATATATTTCGTCAGCCGATTGGATGACACGTAATCTAGACTATCGCGTCGAGGTAGGGTGCCCCATTTATGACCCTATCATAAAACAAGAACTAATCGATACTTTTGAGATTTCTTGGAACGATAATGTCAAGGCCAGGGTTTTCTCTGAAAAGCAGGATAATGCGTACAGAAAAAGTAACGGAAAACCGAAATTACGTTCTCAATTTGCCATGTATGATTACTACTTGGATAAATTGAACCACAAAGAAATCGATTCTTAGAACTCGCTGAACTGCCGGTCTTGATTTGAAAAGACCGAAAAAAGCTAGTCGGAAAAAATTTGTGCCGAAGAAAATTAACCGTGAATGGTTTCTTTTTTCCCCAGGTTCTTCATGATTTTAGCCTCGTACTCTAGTAATTCGTTCCATTTTCTGTCGACCTCCTCCCGATTGCCGTACTTTCGTGCAAAAGATAGGAACATCGTGTAGTGTGTTGCCTCACTGATCATAAGTTTATGGTAGAAGTCGGCAAGTTCTTTATTCGTTAATTGTTCCGATAACAGTCTAAATCGTTCACAACTTCGCGCTTCGATCAAAGCGGCATATAGTAGTCGATGGACCAATTGGGTGACGCGGCTACCGCCTTTCGGGAAGAATTTAAGAAGCTCTAAAACATACTCGTCTTTTCTGTCGCGACCCAAGGTTTTTCCTCGGGCGACAATACGATCGTGTACCATCTTAAAATGACCCATTTCTTCGCGCGACAAGACAATCATCTCTTCCACTAGATCTGTATATTCAGGAAAACTGACAATAAGAGAAATCGCCGTACTTGCCGCCTTTTGTTCACAGTAAGCATGATCCGTCAAGATTTCATCAATATTTTTCTCAACAATATTTGCCCATCTAGGGTCTGTCGGTAATTTCAGGCCTAACATATTTTTTATTGTTTAGATTTGTAAAAGTAACGTGAAAGTACTCGCAATCAAAATAGGACAATACTATGAGTCTGTTCTTTAAATTATTTGGGTGGTTATTCGGAATTCTTTGTCTGACTTCCGCAGTGCTTCAATATAACGATCCCGATCCGATGGTCTGGATAATCATTTATCTGGTAGCCGCGGCAGTATCTTTTGCGTTCGCTTTGAATAAAGTTCGTGCCTTTGTGCCATTTTTATTCGGACTCATGGCTATATTGGGATGTTGGTATGTCTTTCCTGAAAAATTTCAAGGCTTTGATGTTGATGGTGGTGATATCAAGAATATAGAGGAAGGTAGAGAAGCAATAGGGCTTTTAATTATTGCCTTGGTCATGTTCGTTTACGCGTACTGGATTCATTTTACACATAAAAACTCAAAGGTCTAAGTCGAATTCTTTTCGTAGAATATCGATGGCAGGGTTCTTTTCCCGTAGCTTTTGATACTTTTCTTCGGGTGTGAAAGCGAACTTTTTGGCGGTTTCTTCGTTGACGGTGATTCTCAGTTCTATAAAATGATTGTTGAGATTTTGGCGTAGGTGTTCCATGAGGTCTAACTGTTCGCGTTCTATTTCCTTTTTCATTGTGCTATTTGGCATCTCTATCCAAATCACGGAATCGCCCTGTAATTTAGGAACATCGGTATGTAGATTTGAGGCCAATATCTTGCGTCCCTCGTCATCCAGCTTTTTTACGAAATCGGCCCAGTGCTTTCGCATTTCTTCCTCGGTAAAAGCTTCTTTGGGGAGTTTGGTCGGATCAACAGTTTTTTCCTTTTTACTGAGTTCATGAGTTTTTTTTGCTTTTAAACTTGATATTGAAAGTCCTGATATCCTCTTTTCAGCTAACCGAACTGCCATACCTTTATCGACATCACTTTTGATCTTCACATCGATTTTTGGCGGAACAATTTTTGCGATGGGTTCTGCGACGGAAATAGGTTCGGCTACCTCAATTTCATTTTCGGTCGTGTTGGCGATTTCAGCAATTTCTGAATCTATGGACTGGTTAGACTTCTCAGTACCGACCGAAGCTTCCTTGGTTGAAGTTTCATCGGTTGAAATCTCATCCGCATAATTTTTTTGTGGATTTGCTTTCTCAGGTATAGCATCCTCTGAATTTCCGTCTTTTGTGATTAGTTGCTGAGACTTGTAATTTTTGTAAAAAGATGCGGGAGCAATAAATTCAACTTGGGAGTCAGCTAAAACAATTGATTCAGGATTTTTTTTTTCGCCATCAAAATCTATCGAGGCGAGTTTCATCAGGGTAAGTTCGACCAATAATCTTTGATTTTTGCTCGTCTTATATTTGAGGTCACAGTCGTTTGCGATATCCAAGGCTTTTAACAGTAACGAACTAGTAGTGTTTTTGGCTTGTTCCGCATATTTCTTTTTGGCATTGTCCCCAACTTCGAGCAATTCGATGGTACTTGCGTGTTGACAAACCATTAAATCTCTAAAGTGGGATGCTAGGCCAATGATAAAATGATGTCCGTCGAAACCTAGCGCCAAGGTTTTATTCAACAATAATAGCAATCCGGGAATATCATGTTTAAGAATGAGATCCGTGGCCTCGAAATAGGTATCGTAATCGAGTACGTTCAGATTTTCGGTAACGGCCTTTCTTGTTAATTTTTTCCCTGAAAAACTGACGACCCTATCAAAAATAGATAACGCATCGCGCATGGCACCATCAGCTTTTTGAGCAATGATGTGCAAGGCATCGGCTTCGGCCTCGATTCCTTGATTTTCTGCGATGTATTTCAAGTATTCCGCGGCATCTTTAACGGTAATCCTTTTAAAATCGAAGATTTGGCACCGCGAAAGTATAGTTGGGATTATTTTATGTTTCTCTGTAGTCGCCAAAATAAATATGGCATGTTTCGGCGGTTCCTCCAGGGTTTTTAAAAAGGCGTTAAAGGCCGATTGCGATAGCATATGAACCTCATCGATGATGTAGACTTTGTACTTTCCAACTTGCGGAGGAATACGAACTTGGTCTATCAGGTTTCTAATGTCGTCGACCGAATTGTTCGAAGCAGCATCAAGTTCAAAAATATTGAAGGCAAAATCTTCATCTTCACGTTCCGTGCCATCGGAATTTATCTGTTTGGCAAGAATTCTGGCGCAAGTAGTCTTGCCTACACCACGAGGTCCGGTAAATAAAAGTGCCTGCGCCAAATGATTGTTCTCTATGGCATTGGTCAGGGTATTGGTAATGGAAGATTGCCCTACAACATCTTTGAATGTCTGGGGGCGATACTTTCTTGCCGATACGATAAAGGGTTCCAATATATTAGGTTTTAACGCTATTGATGGCCGTTCTACAAATATAAAAATCACCATGCATATTGTACTTCATTTGAATGGGTTTACATACTTATTTATCAACAATTGCCGTAACTTTGTTCGTTAGCAGGCCACCCTATCGCTGTCCGCCTTGGGCGGAGAGAGGAAAGTCCGGACACCATAGTGCAACATAGCGGGTAACGCCCGTCTACCGCCTTCGGCGGAAAGGACAAGTGCAACAGAAAGCAAGTACAGTTCGGCTGTAGTGAAATCAGGTAAACTCTAGGTGGTGAAACGTCATGTAAATCGGTGTTTGAGGGCTGCACGCCCGAGCCGAAGGGTAGGCGGTTAGAGTCTTTGGGCAACCAATGACCTAGATAAATGATAGGGATCCGCTTTGGCGGGGACAGAATCCGGCTTATGGCCTGCTTTATTTAAATCCTTTTATTGTCATTCCAGCTAAGGCGGGAATCTCATTTTTTTTCCAATTCGTAGGAAACAAAGAAGAGGAAATGCGTAATCGAACTCGCCCGTCCGGCCGACAGGTGAATCCTGAGCGTAGACGAAGGGTCGGTCGAATGTGTTCTTAAAAGTGAACGGCATTTTAAAAAGAAGATGCGTAACCCATTTTCCTTATCCTAAAAAAACCTCAATATTCTAGTCAAAGAAACTAAAAACACTGCCACCATATTTGCGCTGGTTATCAAAATGAGTCAAATGTGAGAGATTCATCTGTTTTGAATGTTCAATAATCAAAGCACCTTCTTTGTTCAAGAGGTTATTTTTGAAAACCAAGTGCGAGATCTTCTCGAAATCTTCCAAAGGCATATCATAAGGTGGATCCGCAAAAATCAAATCGAATTTATCTTTGGTCCGTGCCAAATAAGAAAATACGTCATTTCGTATCGACAAGATACCAAAATCAAGTTCCTCGGAGATTTTAGAAATGAATTGAACGCAACCTTGATGGCTATCGACACAGGTGATTTCCTTAGCGCCACGACTGGCGAATTCAAAGGCAATATTGCCGGTGCCTGAAAACAAGTCCAAGATCTTTAAATCTCCAAAATAATAATGATTGTTCAGGATGTTGAAAAGTGCTTCCTTGGCCATGTCGGTAGTAGGTCGTACAGGTAGTTTTTTTGGTGCCGTGATTCGCCTTCCCTTATGGCTTCCTGAAATAATACGCATTACAAAGTACTTAATAGCGTGAAGTCGATAGACTCCTCAACGGATTCTAAAATTGGGTATGCATTTACAGGTGGAACTGAAATCACAACATTTTTTATATAGCGGTGACACAGTTTATAAATTTCATCGTCCTCTTCTATGGCGCCAAAAAGCTTTATTGAAATATGCTCGGGGTTAAGCTTCAATTGTTCCAAAGTGAAAAGTATGTAATAGATAAAATCTTCTTTGGTCACAAAGTCGAAAGTATTGTAAAACAAAAGTTGTTTGTTGGCAATTATAGTGATATCAATTTGTTGGCGCCCCACATGAATATAGCCTGTAGTGTCTTGTTCATGACTATTGGTGTTCAACAAAGAATGAATCGTTACGGTACTATGATGTTCATAGTCAAATTCACCGTATAGGTCGAAAATGTAATTGTTGATATTGGTAAACGGTACATAGACGGTAAAAATGTCATGATTTTTAATTTCATCGTAGACTATAAGGTCGTTGGCCAACATCTTCGTGTTAAACTTAAGATAGTTCGCTAATTGAGAATCATCAAAAAGTGACTTTGGCACCAGTGCGAACAAATTGTTTCGGTGTACAACGATAACTTCTGAGAAACTTCTTTTATCGACCTTATGCTTCTCTAAAAAATCTTGCAAGTGTTTTTGAAGGTCAAAGGGGGTCAATTCCTTAGCAAAAGTAGTGCTCTCCAACATTTTGATAGCATGGCTAACGGTGTCTACGATACAAAAAGAAAGTCCATTCAAGCTCACTTGAATGGACAGTTTTTGAAAATCTTCCGTTGTTTCCGCTTTAATATTATTGGTCGTCTCTCTTGTCATAGATAGGTGGCCATGTTCCACTGGTGCTTACTTCGGTCAGTGAGCCAACTTTTATTTCGTTTCCGTTAACCTCCTCAACACTAATCTGCGCATTTTCTCTAGCCAAAAGGTCTGCAGGTTGGTCGTGCAAAACGACATTCTTAGCAACCTTGGCCTCAAAAACAGGAGCTCTATAACCGCTTTTATCTATTATGTCTGCCTTCATCTCGAACTTCTCGCCATTAGCGGCCCCTGGCACGTTCATCATACTTTTATAACGGTCATCATTTTTAAAAAGTGAATCTTTCACAGCTACAAAACCTAAAGTATCTATTAAAACTGTGTCTACCTGAAGATCGATTTGATATGCCTTGTCATAACGCATGAACGAAGAATCTTTTTGTTGTGTAATGGTGTATTTTCCCGTATCGACAAAGCTGATAAGGCTTTCAAAATCTTTTGCGTATCTTTTGTTTACTGTTTTATAGGCCTCTTGAGAATTTCTGATGTCTTTTAAGTTCGAAATAACTTTTGCAAAACGTTCTTGTTTTACTTCGTTGAACTTGATAGGGCCCGTAATCGAGTTGTAAATCATGTATCCTAAACCGATGCAGGCAATCCAAAGTACAATTTGTATTATGGTCTTCATTTCGTACGTGTTTATTTAATTTAGTGGTTAACACAAATCTACAATTTTTTTGGAAACTGCCTAATTTTTTAAGACCTGATTTTAGCCTTCAGATTTAATTTATAACTCCCTGTATTTGAGCTTTTTTGAGCTTATTAGGATTGATTTTGGAAAGGGAATTCAAAATAGCTTTGCTCGATTATGCTACATGTTTCCCGACAGATGCATTAAAAAAGCATTCCTAAAAAATCATGATTATCTTTGATTTTCTATGAGTATACTTTCCGATAGTGCTTTTTATCAAATCTTAAAGGAAAAATTTCCGCATAACCCGACGGACAAGCAATCCGTTGCCCTTCAAAAACTGGCCAAGTACGTACTATCAAAAAACCAAGATGATATCTTTCTATTAAAAGGATACGCTGGAACAGGAAAGACAACTATTGTTGGCGCACTTGTTTCTTGTTTATGGAAAACTACGATGAGGTCGGTTTTAATGGCTCCAACGGGCCGTGCTGCCAAAGTGATGTCCAACTATTCTAAGACCCAAGCCTTTACGATTCATCGAAAAATCTATTTTCCCAAAAAGCAGAGCGGTGGCGGGGTACAGTTCGTATTGGCACCCAACAAGCATCGAAATACGGTTTTCATTGTAGATGAAGCATCTATGATTCCGGATACACCCGCCGATTCTAAACTCTTTGAAAATGGATCTTTGTTAGATGATTTGCTATTGTTTGTCTTTTCAGGCCACAACTGTAAATTGATTCTTATCGGTGATACCGCCCAATTGCCTCCGGTACATTTAGAATTGAGTCCGGCACTCGATGCCGATAAACTTTCTATGAACTATAACAAAGAGGTCGTTCGTCTAGAATTGGACGAAGTCGTCCGGCAAGAAGAAGATTCGGGTATATTAGTCAATGCCACCATGCTACGTGAACAACTTCAGGGTCATTTTTTCGAAGTCTTTCAATTTGATGTCAATCCGTATCGCGATATCGTACGCTTGATCGATGGGAACGAAATATTGGAAGCCATCGAGGATTCTTATGCCAAAAATGGCAAAGAAGAAACATCGTTTATAGTTCGATCGAACAAAAGGGCCAATCTGTATAACGAGAATATTCGTAGTCGCATACTATATTTAGAAAATGAGTTGGCGGTTGGCGATTACATGATGGTCGTGAAAAACAATTATTTCTGGCTTAAACCGAATTCGGAAGCAGGTTTTATTGCCAATGGTGACATCATTGAGGTGCTTGAAATTTTTTCGATCAAAGAGTTATATGGGTTTCGATTTGCCGAGGTTATGGTCAAGATGGTCGATTACCCGAATCAAAAACCCCTTGAAACCGTATTGTTATTGGATACCATTCAGGCCGTAACTCCTTCACTTTCCTACGAAGATGGTAATCGTCTCTATCAAGAAGTGATGAAAGACTATGCCGACGAAACGTCGAAGTACAAGAAATTCCTGTCCGTAAAAAACAATAAATACTTTAATGCATTGCAGGTAAAATTCTCATATGCAATTACTTGCCATAAATCTCAAGGAGGTCAGTGGAACACTGTTTTTGTAGAGCAACCTTATTTGCCCAATGGGGTTGACAAAGAGTATTTGAGATGGCTTTACACGGCAATTACCAGGGCCAAGTCTCAATTGTACCTTATCGGTTTTAAGAACGATTTTTTTCTTGATTCGGAATAAGTTAAATTCGTAAAATTACCAAAGGCGAAGGTCGAGTGCAATTTTAGGAACGGAATTTGTACCCCTTGGTATATGGAAAAGTATACTCGTTAAAATGACATCGGAAACTATCATAAGCATTTTCTTGGGCATAGGTCTTGCCGCTTCCGTGGGCTTTCGGGTTTTTCTTCCCCTATTTGCCCTAAGTTTAGCAGCCTATTTCGACGTATGGGAATTGAACGATAGCTGGCAATGGATTGGTAGTCTCGCCGCGGTAATTACCCTTGGTGTAGCAACTGTCGTGGAGATTTTTGCCTACTTTATTCCTTGGGTCGACAATCTACTGGATAGTTTTGCGGTACCCTTGGCGGCTATTGCCGGTACCGCAGTAATGGTCTCGACCGTGGCCAATTTAGACCCGGTAGTAACTTGGTCGTTGGCCATAATTGCTGGGGGCGGAACGGCCACGGCCATCAAGGGGGCGGGTGCGGCTAGCAGATTAACATCCACTGCTACGACAGGTGGTTTGGCAAACCCAATAGTGTCGACCGTTGAAACGGGTACTGCCATAGCGGTAACGACCGCATCCATTTTTGCACCGATATTGGCCGTCATCATGGTCATCATTATTCTGTTTTTCATTTTTATGATTTATAGAAAATTGAGGCCCAGGGCAAAAACCTAACCTTTATCCATTCTGCAAGTGAAAATTATAGCCATGATTCCGGCGCGATACGCCGCATCCCGATTTCCTGCAAAATTAATGCAAGACCTCTCAGGTAAACCTGTTATCGTCAGAACATATGAAGCGGCGGTACTAACAGAATTATTTGATGAGGTGTTCGTTGTAACTGACAGTGCCGTAATCTATGATACCATTTCTAATGCTGGGGGCAAGGCGATTATGAGTCTAAAAGAACACGATTGTGGCAGTGACCGTATTGCAGAGGCCGTTGCCGATATGGATGTCGATATCATAGTCAATGTGCAGGGCGACGAGCCTTTTACCGAGCGCGCTAGTTTAGCGTCCGTTTTAGAAGTTTTCCGCAGTGATATGGACCAAGAAATAGATCTCGCGTCCTTGATGGTGCACATTACGGATGAGGAGGAAATTTCAAACCCGAATACCGTAAAGGTCATTGTGGACAATCGCAATTTTGCCCTATACTTTTCGCGTTCACCCATTCCCTATCAAAGGTCTACTGAAATCGAGGCCAAATATTATAAGCATAAGGGAATTTATGCCTTTAGAAAAAGTGCATTGATGGACTTTCAAAGATTGCCTATGCTGCCTTTAGAGGCCACCGAAAAAATAGAGGCCATTCGTTATTTGGAATATGGAAAGAAGATAAAAATGGTTGAAACGAACGTATCGGGTATAGAGATAGATACGCCGGAGGATTTGAAAAGGGCCCAAGAAGCATGGAAGTAGATTTTAGCAACATTAAGGTAATTGGCTTTGACGCCGATGACACGCTTTGGGTGAACGAAACCTATTTTAGGGAAGCGGAAGAACAATTTGCAAATTTGCTCGAAGGATATGAAACCAAGAACAAGATCGATCAAGAGCTCTTCAAAATGGAGATCAAGAATCTAGAACTTTACGGCTACGGAATTAAGGGCTTTATGCTTTCTATGGTAGAATCTGCCCTTGAAATATCGAATAACACTATTTCTAAAGCAACGATTTCCGACATCTTGAATCTAGGTAAAAAGATGATTACGCATCCGGTAGAACTTCTTGACGATGTGAAAGAAGTGTTGGAGACATTAAAAGACAAATATCGGCTGATTGTCTTGACAAAAGGAGACCTTCTTGATCAAGAACGCAAATTAGAAAGGTCTAGCTTATCAACCTACTTCCATCATGTTGAGGTTTTGAGCGATAAGAAAGAAGAAAACTACCTAAATTTGCTCGAACATTTAGAAATCGATGTCAAGGAGTTTCTGATGGTAGGAAATTCATTAAAATCCGATGTGTTGCCCATAGTCAATATCGGGGCCAGCGCAGTTCATGTTCCTTTTCATACCACTTGGAAACATGAAGAAGTATCGATTGAGAAAGAAAACAATAAATATCTGACTGTAAGCACGTTGTCTGATATTTTAAAGTATTTGTAATTCAGATTATGCATACAAAAAAAGATACGGGTATTAAGAACGTTTCGTTGCCAAAAACAGGGCAATATCGAAATTTTCCAATGGTTCCCAGAGTAGTGTTCGGTTCAGGAAGCTTCGATCAGTTGGGGGAGATTTTGATGCCGAAAAGAAGTCACTCCGAAGCACCAATAATTTTTTTGGTGGACGATGTTTTCGAAGGAACCGAACTCGCTGAACGAATCCCTTTAATATTTAGCGACCAGATTATTTTTATCTCTGCGGACGAGGAACCTAAGACGGCACAGGTCGATGTTTTGGTCGACCGCTTAAAAAAAGAATTTTCCGAACTTCCTTCGGGCATTGTAGGTATCGGTGGCGGCACACTCCTTGATTTGGCGAAAGCGGTATCCATTTTGCTTACCAATAAAGGAGTGGCATCGGACTATCAAGGCTGGGACCTCGTGCATCGCCCATCGATTTATCACGTCGGCATACCGACCATTAGCGGCACAGGTGCCGAGGTATCACGTACCACAGTGCTTTTGGGCCCTGAAAAAAAGCTGGGCATCAATTCTGACTATACCACGTTCGACCAGGTGCTGCTCGATCCCGATTTGACAGAAGGGGTCGATAAAGAACAATGGTTCTATACCGGTATGGATTGTTACATTCATTGTATCGAATCACTCAATGGTACTTATTTGAACGCATTTAGCCAAAGCTATGGAGAAAAAGCACTGGAACTTTGCAAAGAGGTTTTTTTAGGGGATTTGACACCTTCCGAATCACGTGATAAGTTGATGATGGCATCTTGGCATGGCGGTATGAGTATTGCATATTCTCAAGTTGGTGTGGCCCATGCGATGAGCTACGGACTAGGCTACTTATTGGGCGTTAAGCATGGTATCGGCAATTGTCTTGTATTCCAACATTTGGAGGAATTCTATCCCGAGGGAGTCGCACTTTTTAACACGATGCTGAACAAACATGATATTGAACTTCCTAAAAATATTTGTGCTGACTTGAACGAATGTGACTTCGACACCATGATCCAGGTTTCAATGGGTATGGCACCTCTATGGGAAAATGCCTTGGGCAAGAATTGGCAAGAAACGATCACCCCGGCCAAATTGAAGTCTATCTATCAAAAAATCTAAGGTTCACACTTAAAGACTTTGAACCTTGAACCTTGAACTTTTATGCACCAACTCGCCAAGTTCATCTATTTTAAGATTATGGGATGGAAATTGGTCGGCACCTTCCCCCCAATAGCTAAATGTGTGGTCATTGTAGTACCACACACCAGTAATCTTGATTTTTTCCTTGGGCTACTAGTTCGTAGGGTACTCAATGAGGAGTTCAATTATGTGGGAAAAAAGAGTCTTTTCAAATGGCCTTGGGGCTGGTATTTTAGATGGATGGGCGGTATGCCCATCGACCGGAGCAAGAGCAATAATTTTGTGGAGGCCTGTGCCAATCTCATTAAAGACTCAAAACAAATTCATTTGACCTTGGCCCCGGAAGGTACCCGTAAAAAAGTAGCAGCATGGAAAACAGGGTTTTATTACATTGCCAAGGCAGCGGAAGTACCTATTGTACTGGTGGCTTTCGACTATGGGAAGAAAGAGATAAAATTTTCCGAACCTCATTTTCCGACGGATGATAAGGATGGTGATTTTAAGACTTACAGGTCCTTCTTCAAAGGTGTAGTTGGCAAAGTGCCGGCGTATAGTTAATCAAAGATGTGATTTGATACTATCCAGATTTTTTAAATTGGAGTTACGACTTGGTTATAACCATTATGGAGGCTAACCGATTCTCGACGTTCTTGATGAACCCGTCTTCCAAATAAGCCTCATATTTCATCACTCGATGTTTAATACCAAGACCGCCTTTAAATATTTCGACACGGCACATATAATTGTCACCGTCGAACCTGTCGTAGCACTCTACCTTGATTTGGTCAAAGTCGAATTTTCTTAGTCTGTATTTTAATAGCTTCTCCACTAATTTTTCTTGTCTGTGTAATTTCATCGTTCAGCTTTTATCCACTCCCACCCGTGCGTTGGTATATTCTCAAACCTTGAGACATCCATTAGCATAAGCACATACCTACTCGGATAACGATAGCAAAGTTTTAAGTAGTGTTCGCTAGCCTCCAAATACCACCCATTCATAGATAAAGGCTTTTGTGTCACCTTCATATTCTCCAGAGCCTGTTCGTACTTGTGTCTACCAATTTCCTTGAGTAGTTCTTTTATAATTTTAGTGTCGTAATTTCGATAGAGTATCACCGGATTAGGATTTAATCCAAAAATATGGAAATTATCCATAAAATAATTAAATATTTACTCTTAAATTGGTTTGAATTACTGGAACATAAACTGCAATTTTCGGAAAGCATCTAGGCTATCTTATTTCGAACTATTATTTGGAGGGGAGTCTAAAAGGCAAAATTCAAACAAACGACTTATAAGTATTTACACTTTTTAGAATCAGATATTTTATCGTTTGTAAACGTATATCATACGTATAATAATCTTATAGTCTTTTTGAATCGCCCATAACCACAACAATATTTGTAAATTACGGCTATAAAGGAAATAAGCTTACTAGTATGTTTATACAATTGTTGGGCACAATTATACCAAAAATATGATAAAAGATTTTTTGATTTCATTTCGTGATAATTTTAAAGAAAAGACGCGAAACCCATTTCTTGGCACCTATCTAATAGTTTGGGTAATTCGAAATTGGGAACTATTATATACACTTTTCAATTTTGATTCCGATTACAAACTTTCTGATAAAATTGGATACATAAAATCATATTATTTAGAGCATGGATTTATAACAAATCTGTTCACTTCAATCCTTTGGGCATTTGGACTTTTAATACTTACATACTTGCTACTAGCAATTTCAAGATTTATTACAAATTTTTCCGAAAAACGAATCACACCTTGGATTTATAAAATTACTGACAGCAACACAATTGTTTTAAAAGAAACTTATGAAGCCCTTCGAAATGAAAATAGTCGCATTGAAGATAAACTGGAGAGCGAAAGAGAAATAAAAAAGAGGTTGCTTATAGAAGTTTCTGAATTAGAAAACGAAATTGACTCTTTAAAAGTTAATTATTCTAATTCAATCGAAGAATTACCCACCTTTGATAATGAAAAAATTAGTCTTGATAACGAGGAAGAAATCATGCTAAATAAAATCAAAAAAAGGAAACTAATTGATAATTTCATAATCACATCGAATAGAATTGGAGAAAAAAAAGAAAACTGGATTGATATGGTTTACTGGAATGATTCTACAGATTATTTTATAAAACTAGGTTTATTTACCTCTGGTCAGAAAGGGAGAGATTATTCAGAATTATTTTTAACGACAGTAGGAGAAAAAGTACTACGAAGAGCTCGATTAGAAATAGAATAACTGTGCCCAACAATGGCTATAACAAATAGGGCATAAAGTGCTATATTTAAAGGCTTGGGCGTATTTACTAAGTCCGCCAAATCTTTTGGATTTGGCAATTAAAAAAATAAAAATAATTACAAAACAAAAAGCTCTGGCTCGCAGACCAGACGGAAACGAAAAGTTTCCTTGCCTGCCCTACTTGCCATAGCCTAACCGTTAGCAATAATTAGGTACGGTAAAGGCACATAGTTTACAAAGTTAAAGGGACATAGTTTACACTT
>CAYGPR010000052.1:0-16154 GCA_964351985.1 uncultured Maribacter sp.
AAAAAGTAGAAAGAAATGGCACGTTCACTAAAAAAAGGACCTTACGTTCACTATAGTCTGGAGAAGAAAATCCAGCAAAATGCATCTTCTGGAAAGAAAAGTGTCATTAAGACATGGTCCAGGGCATCAATGATAACGCCTGATTTTGTTGGCCTCACAATCGCAGTTCATAACGGGAGACAATTTGTGCCTGTTTTTGTAACTGAGAATATGGTCGGGCATAAATTAGGTGAATTTTCTCCAACGCGATCTTTCAGAGGTCATGCAGGAGCAAAGAATAAAGGTAAAAAGTAAGCTATGGGAGTTCGAAAAAAACAGATGGCCGAAAGAATTAAGGCAGAAAAACAGCAAATAGCATTTGCCAAACTGAACAATTGCCCTACTTCGCCAAGAAAAATGCGATTGGTGGCAGACCTGATCAGAGGAGCACAGGTTGAAAAAGCCTTGGCCATATTGAAGTTCGATTCGAAAGAAGCTTCAAGAAGATTGGAAAAACTTTTGCTAAGCGCAATTGCCAATTGGCAGGCGAAGAACGAAGATGCCAATGTAGAGGACGCGGATCTTTTTATAAAGGAAATCCGTGTTGATAGTGGTACCATGCTAAAAAGATTAAGACCTGCGCCACAAGGCCGTGCACACAGAATTAGAAAACGTTCCAATCACGTTACGTTGGTTTTGGGATCTAACAATAATATAGAAAGCTAGAATGGGACAGAAAACAAATCCGATAGGAAATCGTCTAGGAATTATCAGAGGATGGGAATCTAACTGGTACGGAGGAAATGATTATGGCGACAAACTAGCTGAGGACGACAAGATACGAAAGTACATTCATGCCCGATTGGCCAAGGCCAGTGTATCAAGGGTTATAATAGAGCGTACGTTAAAATTGATAACCGTGACCGTAACCACTGCTAGACCTGGTATCATAATCGGTAAAGGCGGTCAGGAAGTCGATAAGTTAAAAGAAGAGCTTAAAAAGATTACAGGCAAAGAGGTCCAGATCAATATTTATGAAATCAAAAGACCTGAGGTAGATGCCAATTTGGTCGCGGCCAGTGTTGCGCGTCAGATCGAGAGTAGAATTTCTTTCAGAAGGGCCATTAAAATGGCGATTGCTGCAGCAATGCGAATGAATGCCGAGGGAATAAAAATTCAGATTTCAGGTCGTTTGAACGGAGCCGAGATGGCACGTTCCGAGTCGTACAAAGATGGTAGAATCCCATTATCGACCTTTCGCGCCGATATTGACTATGCGTTGCATGAAGCTCAGACTACCTATGGTAAACTAGGTATCAAGGTCTGGATTATGAAGGGTGAGGTTTATGGTAAGAGAGAGCTTTCTCCGTTGGTGGGTATGACCAAAGGGCAAGGAGGCAAAGGAGACAATAAGCGAGGAGACGGTGGCAGAAAACCACGTCGTAGAAAATAATATAGTAAAGAAATTTAGCAATGTTACAGCCGAAAAGAACCAAGTTTCGTAAAATGCAGAAGGGCCGGATGAAGGGTAACTCCGGAAGAGGCCATTTGCTTTCAAACGGTATGTTTGGTATAAAATCATTGGATTCAGCTTTTTTGACCTCGCGTCAGATCGAAGCCGCCCGTATTGCCGCTACACGATATATGAAGAGAGAGGGCCAGTTATGGATCAAAGTATTTCCGGACAAGCCAATCACCAAAAAGCCATTGGAGGTACGTATGGGTAAAGGTAAAGGAGCACCGGAATATTTTGTTGCAGTGGTGAAACCAGGACGGGTCGTATTCGAAATAGCCGGCGTCAACATGGACATTGCAAAAGAAGCATTGCGGCTAGCGGCGCAAAAATTGCCGGTTAAAACAAAATTTATAGTTGCCAGGGATTATACTGGTCAAGACTAATCATCGGGAATCATGAAAAATAAGGAAATCAAAGAACTGTCGGTCGAAGAACTTTCTCAAAAGCTTGCTGAGTACAAAAAACAGCATGCCGACTTGAAAATGGCCCATTTCGTAACCCCCTTGGAGAATCCACTTCAAATTAGAACGGTGAGAAGAACAGTGGCTAGATTAGCAACAGAATTAACAAATAGGGAAAACCAATAACTGGTTCTGCTTTATGGAAGAAAAGAGAAACTTAAGAAAAGAAAGAATTGGGGTCGTTACCAGCGATAAAATGGAAAAATCCATTGTTGTTGCGGAAGTAAAACGTGTGAAGCACCCTATGTACGGTAAGTTCGTTTTGAAAACGAAAAAATACGTCGCGCATGACGAAAAGAACGATTGCAAAGAAGGTGATACGGTTAAGATTATGGAGACCCGCCCGCTTAGCAAAACCAAATGTTGGAGGTTAGTAGAAATCCTAGAAAGAGCTAAATAATTATGTTACAGCAAGAATCAAGGTTAAAGGTAGCGGATAATACGGGGGCAAAAGAAGTTTTGACCATTCGTGTATTGGGAGGAACCAAGAGAAGATATGCCTCTATCGGTGACAAGATAGTAGTAACTGTCAAAGAAGCTACTCCTAACGGTGGAATAAAGAAAGGTGCTGTTTCGACAGCGGTTGTGGTTCGCACAAAGAAAGAAGTGAGAAGACCCGATGGTTCTTATATTCGATTTGACGATAATGCCTGCGTTTTGTTGAATCCGACCGGAGAGATGCGAGGTACCCGTGTATTCGGACCAGTAGCTCGTGAACTGCGTGATAAGCAGTTCATGAAAATTGTTTCATTGGCCCCAGAGGTACTATAATATATTGAGCAAGATGAAAAAGTTGAAAATCAGAACAGGTGATACGGTACGAATCATTTCAGGAGACCACAAAGGTACCGAAGGTAAGTTATTGCGTGTTGATGTTGAAAAAAACAAAGCGATCGTAGAGGGTGCCAATATGGTTTCCAAACACGAAAAACCTAGTGCTAGAAATCCGCAGGGCGGAATCGTGAAAAAAGAGGCACTTATCCATATTTCGAACTTGGCCTTGATCGATTCGAAATCAGGTGACGCTACCCGTGTGGGATTCGAAGTACGGGACGGCAAAAAAGTGAGAGTTTCGAGAAAATCCAATGAAGTACTATAAGTTATGGCTTACGTTGCAAGATTAAAGAAAGAATATAAAGAGCGTGTTGTCAATGCGCTCAAGGAAGAGTTCGGTTACAAGAATGTAATGGAAGTTCCTAAGTTGGAAAAAATCGTCGTCAGCCGAGGAGTAGGTGCTGCTGTTGCTGATAAAAAGCTTATCGATCACGCAGTCGATGAATTGACAATGATTACGGGGCAGAAAGCAATTTCTACCATGTCTAAAAAAGATGTCGCGGCCTTTAAACTTCGTAAGGGAATGCCCATTGGTGCAAAAGTTACCCTTCGCGGCGAGAGAATGTATGAGTTTTTGGATCGATTGGTAACTAGTGCCTTGCCAAGGGTACGTGATTTTCAAGGTATTCGGGCAACAGGGTTTGACGGAAGAGGAAATTACAGTCTCGGTGTTACGGAACAGATTATTTTTCCGGAAGTCAACATCGATAAAATCAACCGTATCAATGGTATGGATATCACTTTTGTGACTTCGGCAAGTACCGATAAAGAAGCAAAATCATTATTAACAGAATTAGGATTACCGTTTAAAAAGAAATAAGTATGGCTAAAGAATCAATGAAGGCCCGTGAACGAAAAAGGGCGAGAACTGTAGCTAAATATGCCGAGAAGAGAAAAGCTTTGAAAGAGGCCGGTGATTATGAAGCGTTGCAGAAATTGCCAAAGAACGCATCTCCAGTTCGTATGCACAATAGATGTAAGCTTACCGGAAGACCGAAAGGATACATGAGAACCTTTGGTATTTCAAGGGTAATGTTCAGGGAAATGGCCAATAAAGGATTGATTCCAGGAGTAAAAAAAGCCAGCTGGTAAAAATCAATAATTAGTAATCACCGATTAATAATAATTAAAAACTGGTTTCAGGTTCGGCGAAAAATCCGAAAACCGTTACCGAATAAAATAAAAATGGTTACAGATACTATAGCAGATTATTTAACAAGGGTTCGAAACGCAAGCCGTGCGGGCCATAGGGTAGTTGAAATTCCGGCCTCAAGTGTTAAAAAAGAAATAACTAAAATATTGTTCGATCAAGGTTATATTTTAAGTTACAAATTTGAAGAAGATAAGGTACAAGATCGAATTAAGATAGCTCTTAAGTACGACAAGGTAACTAAAGAGCCGGTAATAAAGAAATTACAGCGTGTCAGTAAACCAGGATTGCGTAAGTATGCCGGATCTGGCGATTTGCCAAGGGTTTTAAATGGTCTTGGAATTGCGATTGTCTCAACCTCACACGGGGTGATGACCAGTAAGCAGGCTAAGAATGAGAATGTTGGTGGCGAGGTTTTGTGCTACGTCTATTAATATAATAAAGCGATAGAAAATGTCTAGAATAGGTAATAATCCGATAGCGATTCCTGATGGTGTGACCATCGATATAAAGGATAACCTGATTACGGTAAAAGGAAAACTTGGGGAACTTACCCAAGAATTTTCAGGAGTTTCGGTTAAAATTGAAGATGGACAGGCGTGGGTGACCAGACCTTCCGATTCAAAGGAACACAAAGCAAAACATGGTCTTTATAGATCTCTAGTTTTGAATATGGTGGAAGGTGTATCCAAAGGATGGACGAAAGAGTTGGAATTGGTAGGTGTAGGATATCGTGCCAGTAACCAGGGTCAGAAATTGGATCTTGCCCTTGGGTTTTCGCACAACATCGTATTCGAAATCGCACCTGAGGTTAAAGTGGAAACGACTTCTGAAAAAGGAAAAAATCCTACTATAAAACTGACATCACACGATAAACAGTTAGTGGGTCATATTGCGGCGAAGATCAGGTCTTTCCGTAAACCGGAACCCTACAAAGGAAAAGGAGTCAAATTCGTTGGTGAACAATTAAGAAGAAAAGCTGGTAAGTCGGCTTAATAATAATAGAGTATAGTATTATGAAACTATCTAAGATACAGCGTAAACATAGAATCAGAAGAAGAATTCGTAAGGTTTCTTCCGGAACTGCTGAGCGTCCCAGACTATCTGTTTTCAGGAGCAATAATGAAATTTACGTTCAAGTTATAGATGATACCGAGGGTAAAACTTTGGCCGCTGTATCATCTCGTGATAAAGATTTATCAAAAGTAAAGGGAACAAAGACCGAAGTTGCCGCTGAGGTGGGCAAGGCCATAGCTGAGAAAGCCAAGAAAGCCGGTGTTGATAAGGTAGCTTTTGACAGAGGTGGAAATTTGTATCATGGTAGAGTGAAAGCTTTGGCAGAAGGTGCAAGGGAAGCAGGTTTAAAATTCTAAAATAACAGTATGTACCAGAAATACAAGAACGTAGAAACCGTTAAGCCGGGAGGTTTAGAATTAAAAGACAGATTGGTAGGAGTACAAAGGGTGACCAAAGTTACCAAAGGTGGACGTGCCTTTGGATTTTCCGCTATTGTAGTAGTGGGTGACGAGAATGGTGTGGTAGGTCATGGTCTTGGTAAATCTAAAGAAGTCGCTACAGCAATCGCCAAGGCAATCGAAGATGCCAAGAAGAACTTGATTCGTATTCCTTTGAATAAGGCGACGCTTCCTCATGAACAAAAAGGAAAGTTCGGTGGTGCCCGAGTCTATATTCAACCTGCATCACATGGTACAGGAGTTATTGCAGGTGGAGCGGTAAGGGCCGTATTGGAAGCGGTCGGTGTACAAGATGTACTTTCGAAATCTCAAGGTTCATCTAACCCGCACAACGTTGTAAAAGCTACTTTTGATGCACTTTTACAGCTTAGGGGGGCTCAGACCATAGCACAGCAAAGAGGAATTTCCTTAGAAAAAGTTTTTAAAGGATAATTAAGGATATTATGGCGAAGATAAAAGTAAAACAGGTAAAAAGCGCTATCAAAAGGCCGCAGAACCAAAAGAGAACCTTGACGGCGCTCGGTCTGCGTAAAATTGGCCAAGTGGTCGAGCATGAGGATACTCCGAACATCATCGGAATGATTAATAAAGTTAAACATTTGGTTTCTACCGAAGAAGCTTAATATAGAAGAAGGTAAGATGAATTTAAATAATCTAAAACCGGCCGAGGGTTCTGTGAACAGAGATGGCAAAAGAATAGGTCGGGGCCAAGGTTCGGGTAAAGGCGGAACAGCCACCCGAGGACATAAAGGTGCCAAGTCAAGATCCGGTTATTCTAAGAAAATCGGTTTTGAAGGGGGTCAAATGCCATTGCAAAGACGTGTTCCGAAGTTTGGTTTTACGAACATCAACCGAAAGGAATATCAAGGTGTCAACCTTGATAAATTACAAGCATTGGTAGATAATAAAATCGTAAAAGATACCATTACATTAGATACTCTTGTCGAGAACGGCTTGACCAAAAGAAAAGATTTGGTTAAAATATTAGGAGGTGGAGAATTGAAGGCGTCCCTAAAAGTATCGGCACATAAATTTACTGCCACGGCCCAAAAGGCTATTGAAGCTGCTGGTGGCGAGGCGATAAGTTTGTAAGCATACACTATGAAGAAATTTTTCGAGACCATATCGAATATTTGGAAGATTGAAGAACTGAGGAATCGTATTATCATTACCTTGGGTCTTCTTCTCGTTTACCGTTTTGGGTGTCAGATTGTGCTTCCGGGTATTGATTCTACCCAATTATCACAGTTGGCATCTAGTACCGACAGTGGAATATTCGGTCTGTTGAACGCTTTTACAGGTGGTGCATTCTCGAATGCCTCAATATTTGCGCTCGGCATCATGCCCTATATTTCGGCCTCGATTGTAGTGCAGTTGATGAGTATTGCAATTCCATATTTACAAAAGTTGGATAAAGAGGGCGAGAGCGGTAGAAAAACCAAGAACCAAATAACACGATGGTTGACAATTGGTATCTGTATTGTACAGGCACCGGCATATCTCTACAGTTTAGGAACCATGTTCGGTGTACCCGACAGTGCTTTTATTTTAGGGAAAGGTCTCGACTTTATGGTGCCCGCAGTGATTATATTGGTCACAGGCTGTGTATTTGCGATGTGGTTAGGTGAAAAGATTACGGACAAAGGAATAGGTAATGGTATCTCATTATTGATAATGATAGGTATTATTGCGACTATGCCCCAGTCTTTTGTTCAAGAATTCGTTTCGAGAACAGCGCAGAACAACGGAGGTCTAATGTTTGTTTTAATTGAGGTTATCATTTGGTTCTTGGTCATCCTTGCCTGTGTATTATTGGTCATGGCGACACGTCAAATACCGGTTCAATATGCAAGAAGAACGGCTTCTGGTGGTTATGAAAAAAATATAATGGGATCGAGGCAGTATATTCCTTTGAAGTTGAACGCTTCAGGTGTGATGCCGATTATTTTTGCCCAAGCGATTATGTTCGTTCCCGGTTTAATAGGAGGGGCGTTTGATGATACTGCTGCGGGCCAATGGATACAAATAAATTTTGCCGACATGTTCGGGTGGGCGTATAATATATTGTTCGCCTTCCTAATAATCGTATTCACCTTTTTCTATACGGCGATTACCGTACCAACGAATAAGATGGCAGATGATTTGAAAAGAAGCGGAGGTTTTATACCGGGGATACGTCCGGGTAAGGAAACTGGTGATTTCTTGGACAAGATAATGTCTTTGATAACCCTTCCTGGATCAATTTTCTTGGCGTTCTTGGCCGTTTTTCCGGCCTTCGTGGTCAAGTTGATGGATGTTCAGGCAGGATGGGCTCTCTTTTATGGGGGTACCTCACTGCTAATTATGGTAGGTGTTGCCATAGACACGGTACAACAAGTAAACTCATATTTGCTGAACAGGCATTATGACGGTTTAATGAAAACAGGTAAAAACAGAAAAGTAGCATAAAATTAGTTCATGGTTGAAGGTTGTCGGTTAATAGCAAAAGAAAATATGAAGAAGAAACCAACAACGAACAACGAACAACGAACAACTAAGAAAGAAAATGGCTAAACAGGCGGCAATTGAGCAAGACGGATCCATAATCGAAGCATTGTCCAACGCGATGTTTCGAGTTGAGTTGGAGAACGGTCACGTAGTAACGGCACACATCTCGGGAAAAATGCGCATGCATTATATAAAATTACTTCCGGGTGATAAAGTAAAATTAGAAATGAGCCCTTACGATTTGACCAAAGCAAGAATTACGTATAGATATTAAGATAACAACAAGATGAAAGTAAGAGCATCAGTTAAGAAGAGAAGTGCCGAGTGCAAGATTGTACGTCGAAAGGGCAGGTTGTATGTAATCAACAAAAAGAATCCTAGATTTAAACAAAGACAAGGGTAGTTATGGCAAGAATTGCAGGTATTGACATTCCAAAACAGAAACGAGGGGTAATTGCACTTACCTATATTTTCGGAATTGGTAAAAGTAGGGCCCAAGAAATTTTGGAAAAGGCCCAAGTTAGCGAAGACACTAAAGTTTCCGATTGGAACGATGATGAGATTGGACGTATTAGGGAGGCTGCCTCTTCATATACTATTGAAGGTGAATTGCGCTCTGAAACCCAATTGAATATCAAACGTTTGATGGATATCGGATGTTATCGGGGAATTCGTCACAGATCTGGTTTGCCATTGCGCGGTCAGCGTACCAAGAATAACTCTAGGACACGAAAAGGAAAAAGAAAAACTGTTGCCAATAAGAAAAAGGCAACTAAATAATAAGTAGGGTATTATGGCAAAGGCAAGTACTAAGACTGCTAAGAAAAGAAAGGTTATAGTCGATTCTGTTGGCGAGGCCCATGTTACAGCATCTTTCAACAATATCATTATCTCGCTCACGAACAAGAAAGGAGATGTAATCTCATGGTCGTCTGCTGGAAAAATGGGCTTTCGAGGTTCAAAAAAGAATACTCCATACGCTGCACAGGTGGCAGCCGAAGATTGTTGTAAGGTAGCTCATGAAGCTGGTTTGCGTAAGGTAAAGGTTTATGTCAAAGGACCCGGTAACGGTAGAGAGTCCGCTATAAGGTCGATTCATAATTCAGGTATCGAAGTAACGGAGATCATCGATGTAACACCAATGCCACACAACGGTTGCAGACCTCCTAAAAGAAGAAGAGTTTAATCAATTTCACTAATATTTCATCGAAGTGTAGAGAACGATTATCGAAGGATAAGCCTTAATTCATAATCACACTTCAAACTAAAAGAAAATGGCAAGATACACAGGACCCAAAAGTAAGATCGCCCGTAAATTTGGCGAAGCGATTTTCGGAGACGATAAGTCGTTCGAAAAGAAAAATTACCCTCCGGGGATGCACGGACAGAATAGGCGCCGTGGTAAAAAATCGGAATATTCCGTTCAATTGATGGAGAAACAAAAGGCAAAATATACCTATGGTATATTGGAACGCCAGTTTCGAAATATTTTTGCCAATGCCAAAAGAAAAGAAGGCGTTACCGGCGAAATTTTACTTCAATTGTGTGAATCGCGTTTGGACAACGTGGTGTACCGCATGGGAATCTCAAATTCTAGACGAGGTGCAAGACAGTTGGTTTCGCACAGACACATTACGGTAAACGGTGAGTTGGTGAACATTCCATCGTATTCCTTAAAGCCCGGTGATGTTGTCGGGGTACGCGAAAAGTCAAAGTCGTTGCAAACCATTAATGATGCGCTTTCCGCGAACAGCAGCGTTTACGAATGGATGACATGGAATACTGATAAAATGGAAGGTACCTTCGTTGCGGTGCCCGAAAGAATGCAGATTCCAGAAAATATCAAAGAACAATTAATAGTCGAGCTTTACTCTAAATAACCAAGAACACTAATTCATATGGCATTATTTAATTTTCAGAAACCCGATAAAGTAATAATGATCGATTCCTCAGATTTCGAAGGGAAGTTTGAATTCCGCCCTTTGGAGCCTGGTTATGGATTAACTGTTGGGAACGCATTAAGAAGGGTATTGCTTTCTTCGTTGGAAGGTCATGCCATTACATCGGTACGAATTGATGGGGTGGAGCACGAGTTTTCGGTGATTCCTGGCGTTGTTGAGGATGTAACCGAAATTATATTGAATTTAAAGCAGATACGCTTTAAAAAACAGATTGACGATTCAGAGGTCGAGGTGGTTTCTATTTCCGTAAATGGTAAGAATCAATTGACCGCTGGCGATTTTCAAAAATTTATCTCGGGATATCAGGTTTTAAACCCTGATTTGGTAATCTGTAATATGGATTCCAAAGTTAGCATCAATATGGAAGTCGTAATCGACAAAGGTAGGGGCTATGTTCCTGCCGAGGAGAATAAGAAATCAGGTACCGCTTTAGGGACAATCGCCATCGATTCTATTTTTACCCCCATTAAAAATGTAAAATACAGTATCGAAAACTTTCGTGTAGAGCAAAAGACCGATTATGAGAAATTGGTTTTCGAAATAGTAACCGATGGTTCTATCCATCCGAAAGATGCGCTTACAGAAGGTGCCAAGGTATTGATACACCACTTCATGTTGTTCTCCGATGAGCGAATAACTTTAGAGGCCGATGAGATTGCCCAAACGGAGACTTATGATGAGGAGTCATTGCACATGCGTCAATTATTGAAAACAAAATTGGTCGACATGGACCTATCGGTTCGTGCCTTAAATTGTTTAAAGGCTGCGGAGGTAGACACTTTAGGTGATTTGGTTTCCTTCAATAAAAACGATTTGATGAAGTTCAGGAATTTCGGAAAGAAATCTCTAACCGAATTAGAAGAATTGGTCATCAATAAAGGATTGAGCTTCGGAATGGATCTTTCAAAGTACAAATTAGATAAAGACTAAGTAATCATATTTTGCTCTCCGCAATTTGACGGATTTGGTAGCAAGATGATAAAACACTAAAAATGAGACACGGTAAAAAAATTAACCATTTAGGAAGAAAAACAGCGCATAGAAAGGCGATGTTGGCCAATATGGCCTGTTCTCTAATTGAACATAAACGTATTAATACTACAGTGGCGAAGGCGAAGGCCTTGAAACAATTTGTAGAACCTTTGATCACAAAATCAAAGGCAGAGAACAATTTGACCGCTGAAAAAGGTACTCACAATAGAAGAATCGTTTTTAAGAACCTTCGTGACAAGTACGCCGTAACCGAGTTGTTCAGTACCGTAGCAGAGAAGGTGGCCGACCGGCCTGGAGGATACACGCGTATCATCAAGTTGGGTAGTCGTCTGGGTGACAACGCAGATATGGCCATGATCGAGCTTGTTGACTTCAACGAACTCTACAATGCAGGTAAGCCTAAGAAGAAGTCTACCAGAAGAAGTAGAAGAGGAGGCGGATCAAAAACCGAGACACCACCGGTGCCCGTAGAAGCCAAAAAGGCGGATACTCAAGGTGAGGTAGAAACTAAAGCTGACGATTCAGAAGAGTAGTATGATATTATTTTCAACAATTTAAAAAGGATAAACTCAACGGTTTATCCTTTTTTTATGTTTTTTTGTGTAACTAAATTTTAAGATAGGATGAAGTATCAGACAAAAAAAAAGGCATTAATACTATTAGCGGATGGAACCATCTTTCATGGTAAAGCCGTAGGAGACAAAGATGGAACAGCTTTTGGCGAGGTTTGTTTCAATACCGGTATGACTGGGTATCAAGAGATTTTTACCGACCCGTCTTATTTTGGTCAGCTCATGGTTACGACCAATGCCCATATCGGAAATTATGGCACTAATGAGGATGAGGTTGAATCGGAATCGGTAAAAATTGCAGGACTCATTTGTAGGAATTTTAGTTATACCTACTCGAGACCTGATGCCGATGCGAGCCTTCAGGAATTTTTGGATAAAAATAATCTCTTTGCCATCTCCGACGTCGATACTAGGGCCCTTGTCAGCTACATTCGCGATAATGGTGCAATGAATGCAGTTATCTCCACCGACGTTGATAATATTGCGAGGTTAAAAGAAGAACTGGCCAAAGTACCGAGTATGAAAGGTTTGGAACTCGCCTCGAAGGTGAGTACCCAAGAACCTTATTTTTATGGTGAAGAAAACACAACCTTCAAGATCGCCGCTTTGGATATCGGTATCAAAAAGAACATTCTTCGAAATTTAGCAAAAAGGGATGCCTATATAAAAGTATTCCCCTATAATGCCTCTTTTGAAGAAATGGCCGAATGGAATCCCGATGCTTACTTCATATCTAACGGTCCCGGGGATCCAGAGCCGTTGAACAAAGCTATCGAAACTGCAAGAAATATCATCGCAAGTGACAAACCGCTCTTTGGTATTTGTTTAGGACATCAGGTTATTGCCTTGGCCAATGGGGTATCAACCTATAAAATGCACAACGGGCATAGGGGAATCAACCATCCTATAATGAACCTTTTGACTGGTAAAGGAGAAATTACCTCGCAAAATCATGGTTTCGCTATCAATAGGGAAGAAACAGAGGCCAATCCAAACCTAGAAATAACCCACGTTCATCTTAATGATAAAACGGTTGCGGGCATACGAATGAAAGACAAGAATGTATTTTCGGTGCAGTACCATCCAGAAGCCAGTCCTGGTCCACATGATGCCGATTATCTTTTTGATCAGTTTTTTGAGATGATAAAATCGGTTCCTCAAACCTAATGACCATTGTTTAAGAATATGTTATTTCCTCGGTAATATGAGACGACCTTTGCACAATTGCAAAGGTCGTTTTGTATATTTGTTTTTGACAAAAAATCAAATCTTAATCAACAAAAAAACAGCAAATGAGTATCATACTAAGTGTTCACGCAAGACAAATTTTAGATTCTAGGGGAAACCCGACCGTTGAAGTTGACGTTATAACAGAAAACGGGGTCATGGGCAGGGCCGCCGTTCCTTCCGGCGCATCTACAGGTGAACACGAAGCCGTTGAGTTACGTGATGGCGGTAACACTTTTATGGGCAAGGGAGTAAGCAAGGCAGTTTCGAACGTGAACAATGAAATTGCAGAAGAGATTTTAGGAATGTCCGTTTTTGAACAGAATCTGATAGACCAAACGATGATAGACCTAGATGGTACAGCTAACAAATCGAAATTGGGTGCCAATGCCATTTTAGGTGTTTCCTTGGCAGTCGCCAAAGCTGCCGCCAATGAGTTGGGAATGTCATTGTACAGATATGTGGGTGGCGTAAGTGCCAATACGCTTCCGGTACCTATGATGAACATTATCAATGGAGGTTCGCATTCCGATGCCCCTATTGCGTTCCAAGAATTTATGGTTATGCCGGTCAAGGCAAAAAGTTTTTCACATGCCATGCAGATGGGTACCGAGATATTCCATAATCTCAAAAAAGTCTTACATGATAGAGGATTGAGCACGGCGGTTGGTGATGAGGGCGGATTTGCGCCTAATCTGGCAGGTGGTACCGAAGATGCGCTCGACACGATTGCAAAAGCTGTTGAGAAAGCAGGTTACACATTGGGCGATGATGTTATGATCGCTTTAGATTGTGCTTCTGCGGAGTTTTATGTGGATGGAAAATATGACTACACAAAATTCGAAGGGGATAGTGGTGTGGTCAGAACATCTGAAGAGCAAGCACAGTATTTGGCGGATCTCAGTGCAAAATACCCGATTATATCTATTGAGGATGGCATGGACGAGAACGACTGGAAAGGCTGGAAGGCATTGACGGAAAAAGTAGGTGATAAAGTCCAGTTGGTCGGCGACGATCTTTTTGTGACGAATGTAGAACGTCTTTCAAGGGGAATAAAAGAAGGTATCGCCAATTCAATTCTTATCAAGGTTAATCAAATAGGTACGCTTACCGAGACCATCGCAGCGGTGAACATGGCGAAGAATGCGGGCTATACCTCCGTAATGTCACACCGCTCAGGAGAAACGGAAGATAATACGATCGCTGATTTGGCAGTTGCCTTGAATACAGGCCAGATTAAGACCGGTTCGGCTTCTCGATCAGATCGTATGGCAAAGTACAACCAATTACTGCGTATTGAGGAAGAGCTTGGCAACATGGCCTATTACCCACAGCAGAATGCCTTTAAGGTAAAATAGAGTTTATCGAATTTTATAAGAATCCTTTCTTCCGAATATAATTTGGTCGAGAGGATTTTTTATGACCGGTGTCATACGTTGTTTTGCCCTAATTGTATATCTTGTACAAATAGAACTTGTCTTGAGTTAATCTTTTACCTACGAACCACGCATTTTGCGACCTGATGAAGTCATTTTTAGCTTCCGTGGCTATGGCTATGCAACAAAAAAATGACTTCATAAGACCACAAAAGCCTTCATTCCCGGTTCCAAACATTAACTCAAGACAATTTCAAAGCTTAAGTTCAATCAATGAATAAAATTCTTTTTGTTGCAGCTGAAAACGATGCCATACCGAAATGTAAGGCAGGAGGAATGGGCGACGTAGTACGCGATGTTCCCAGACAGATTTCCGAACGTGGTGATAAGGCGCATGTCGTCGTACCGTCCTATTCACGATTACACCAAAATGGTACGTTAAAGACAGAGCTTAATTTTCAACTAAGAGACACGGTTTATGTTGCAGAACTGTATGAGGTAGCTCCCAAAAAAGAGTTTAAGAATGTTCATCACTACGTGATCCATCACCCTGAGATAACGGCTGGCCAAATCGGTCACATCTATCATGATGATCCTGAAGAGCCTTTTTACACCGATAATATAAAATTCACTATTTTTTGTACTGCCGTGGCCGAGGCAATTAAAAAAGGTGCTTTTGGCGAATTGGATATTGTACATATGCACGATTGGCATTCGAGTATGCTTTTGTTCCTCAAGACTTTCCATCCTGAGTATAAATCACTCAAAAAAATGAGGTACGTGTATACCATTCATAATTTGGCGATTCAGGGTATACGGCCTTTTTCTAATAATTATTCTTCGATTTCGAATTGGTTTCCGAACGTACCTTTTGATGTGAAAAAATTAATGGATTATCGATACCAAGACTGTATAAATCTTATGGCAGTTGGTATACGCTTGGCCGATGCGGTACATACGGTTTCACCATCTTATAAAGAGGATGTGCTAAAACCCAGTGCTCCACCCGAGTTTATCGGTGGAGAAAGCTTAGAGAAAGATTTGCAAGCTGCTGATAATGAAGGCCGCTTGTTCGGTATTTTAAACGGTTCGAATTATAAGAATATACGTATTGCCGAAAAAGGGAAAATATATCGCAATATTGTGAAGGCTCTTTTCAATTGGTTGCAAGATGAATCAAAAAAATATAAGGCAGATTTTCTTGCTCATACGGGAGAAAAAGTAATGGAATATGTCAACCACCCTCCAGAATTTATTATGTCGAGTGTGGCCAGACTCACCGAGCAGAAGTTTTATTTCTTTAAACGTTCCCCCGAAGCATTGGTTTCGATTCTAAAAAAATTGGAAAAAGTAAACGGAGTATTCATGTTGTTGGGTACCGGTGATCCTGATTATGAAGAACTTTTTCGCGATATGAGTTATAAGTATAAGAATTTTATCTTCACAAACGGCCAGTCAGAAGACCTTGTGGACTCCCTCTATTTGGAAACTAATATTTACTTCATGCCTAGTTTGTTCGAACCTTGTGGTATCAGCCAAATGCTGGCGATGCGCAACGGAAATCTGTGTTTGGTTCACAAAACGGGTGGCCTAAAGGATACCGTTCAACATTTGAAAACCGGCTTTTGTTTTGATGGAGCGACGTATGACGAAAAGATAAAGAACATGGTAAAAGTTTTCGATCAGGCACTGAAGATGTATCGTACCCAACCTGAAAAATGGAAGAAGATTCAAGAAAATGCTGGTAAAATGCGTTTTACCTGGGAAAAATCGTTGGATGAATACTATAGGGATCTTTATTCGATACGTGTTGAAAACCGATTAATTTCAAGCAAATAATTCCTGTTAAATTTCAAAGAACCGTTCTGTTAATAATACTATAAATGAAATTCGTATGTTGTTAACATAAGTCCTTTTTTGTAAATTTACAGGAGAATAATTAATTCGAAAATCAATAGAATGTCAGACACAGCTATACTAGAATACAAAGGGGAAAAGTATGAATTTCCCGTAATTAAAGGAACTGAAGATGAACTGGCAATTGATATAAAAACTTTACGTTCGGCTACGAACGGTATTATAACCATAGACCCAGGTTATAAAAACACAGGAAGTTGTGAAAG
>CAYGPR010000052.1:16164-29567 GCA_964351985.1 uncultured Maribacter sp.
TTTTAAGATATCGTGGTTACGCTATCGAAGAATTGGCCGAGAAAGCAGATTTTTTGGAAGTCGCTTATCTTTTGATATTCGGTGAATTACCAAATAAAGAGCAATTAGCCGCTTTTCATATCGATATCAAAAATGAGTCGCATGTTGATGAGGAGATGAAGAAGATTATAGACGCCTTTCCGAAATCGGCGCATCCAATGGGTGTGCTTTCTTCGTTGACTAGTGCCTTGATTGCTTTTAACCCTGTGTCAGTGAACGTGACCTCGAAGGATGATATGTACGGTGCTATTGTTCGCATATTGGCTAAATTCCCTGTGCTGGTAGCTTGGACACTTAGAAAGAAAAAGGGGTTGCCGCTCGAATATGGTGATGATGAGTTGGGCTATGTGGAGAACATCCATAAAATGATGTTCAAGAAACCTAGCAAAGAATATGTGAAGAATAAAATAGTAATTGAAGCATTGGACAAGCTATTGATTTTACATGGTGATCATGAACAGAATTGTTCCACATCTACGGTACGTATCGTTGGTTCTTCCCATGCCGGTCTGTTCGCCTCCCTTTCTGCGGGTATTTCCGCTTTGTGGGGTCCTTTGCACGGTGGTGCGAATCAAGCAGTTCTAGAAATGCTCGAGGCCATTGAAGCCGATGGGGGCGATACCAAAAAATACATGGCCAAAGCAAAAGATAAAGAAGACCCATTTAGATTGATGGGCTTTGGGCATCGGGTGTATAAAAATTTTGACCCAAGAGCTAAAATTATCAAAAAGGCCGCCGATGAGGTATTGGCAGACCTTGGCATCGAAGATCCCATTTTGGAAATTGCCAAAGGACTCGCAAAAGAGGCATTGGAAGATCAATATTTTATCGATCGCAAGTTATATCCAAACGTGGATTTCTATTCTGGTATCATTTATAGAGCTTTGGGCATACCCACGGAAATGTTTACCGTTATGTTCGCTTTAGGCCGATTACCAGGTTGGATTGCACAATGGAGGGAGATGAGATTAAGAAACGAGCCTATCGGTCGCCCGCGGCAAATATATATTGGAGAAAATAGTAGACCATTTGTTGACGTTGACCTAAGGTAGATTGCTACCTTATAAAAAAACAACAAAGCTCTTTTAATTTTTTAAAAGGGCTTTTTTAATGCGATTTGAAATAAATTCTGAGCCATGTTGAAATTGAATATTAAAGATGAGGTTTCTCCGTTGAAAGCGGTAGTATTGGGCACAGCAAAAAGTTGCGGGCCAATACCGGCTCCCGAAGAGGCCTATGATCCTAAATCTTTGGAGCATATCTTGGCGGGCACATATCCAAAGGAAGCCGATATGGTTAAGGAAATGGATGCTTTTGCCAAGGTTTTTGAAAAATACGGTGTAAAATTATTTCGACCCGAAGTTTTGGAAGATTGCAACCAGATTTTTTCTCGGGATATTGCCTTTGTCATCGATGACAAACTCGTTAAGGCGAACATACTTCCTGACCGTGAAGAAGAGTTCGAGGCGATTTTACATGTATTGGAGTATATCGCTCCTGAAAATATACTCTATCCTCCGGAAGAAGTCCATATTGAAGGAGGCGATGTCATGCCATGGGATGAACATATTTTTATAGGCACCTATACGGGTCATGATTATCCTGATTATATAACCGCCCGAACGAACAAAGAGGGAGTGGATTATATTCAGAAAATGTTTCCTGATAAGACGGTGAAATCATTTGAACTGCGAAAGTCGATAATCAACCCTAAAGAGAATGCCCTTCATTTAGATTGCTGTTTTCAACCCATAGGAAAAGGTAAGGCCATACTTCATAAAAATGGTTTTTTGATTGAAGAGGAATATCAATGGCTGGTCGATTTCTTCGGAAGGGAAAATATTTTTGAGATTACTTCGGATGAAATGTACCAAATGTTCAGCAATGTCTTTTCGATTTCTCCCGAAATCGTGGTATCGGAACAAAATTTCACAAGGCTAAATGAATGGTTAAGAAGCCAAGGATTCACCGTTGAGGAAATTCCGTATGCTGAAGTTTCAAAACAAGGCGGTCTATTGCGTTGTAGTACCTTGCCATTGGTTAGGGCCTAGTATAATAAATTTGATTGAAAACTTCCTAAAGTTAAGTAGGAATGTTTTTTAGCTTAGTGCCTTTCCCTAGAAAAAATGAAATGATTTAAAAAAGAATATCATGTCCCAGATTACAAACACTATCCTAATGATCCGCCCGGTCAATTTTCGTATGAACGAGCAAACGGCGGTTAACAACTATTTCATGGAAGATCTAGATGTTCAGAACCAAACCATAAATGCCAAAGCTCAAAATGAGTTCGATGCGTTTGTCGCTGTTTTGACAAACAAAGGTGTAAATGTTATTGTGGTCGATGATACAAAAGAACCCGATACACCCGATTCTATATTTCCCAACAACTGGATTTCGTTTCACGCCAATGGAACAGTTGGGCTATACCCCATGTTCGCAGAAAATAGGCGCCAAGAAAGAAGAGAGGATATTTTCGATATTTTGGAAGAGCAGGGGTTTCATATTGATTCCATAATGGATTATACTTCTGCCGAAGAAGCGAACCTTTTTTTAGAGGGTACAGGTAGCATTATCATGGATCGCCCGAATCAAAAAGCCTATTGTGCGCTTTCTCCTAGGGCCGATGAAGAACTTTTTATCGAATTTTGTGAAGACCTTGATGTTTTCCCTGTGGTTTTTACTGCATATCAATCCGTTGACGGTAACCGTATGCCTATCTACCACACCAATGTGATGATGTGTCTTGCCGAAGGCTTTGCGGTTATCTGTCTCGATACGATCGATGATAAAAAAGAACGTAAAAATGTTATCGATCACCTAAAAAAGGATGGTAAGGAGATTATTGCCATTACCGAAGAACAAATGCACCATTTTGCGGGCAATATGCTACAAGTCTTGGGCAAAGATGATAAACGATATTTGGTTATGAGTTCTGCCGCTTACCATAGTTTGAGACCCGAACAGATAGAACGTATCGAATCACATTGCGAAATTTTGCATAGCTCGTTAGAGACCATCGAGACCTGTGGTGGGGGAAGTGCAAGGTGTATGATGGCCGAGGTATTCTTACCCAAGGCTTCGCTTGAATACTAACCGGATGCTTTTCTTCGTTTACGAATAAAGGCAATTGCTATGAGATTTTACTATTTGTTCGCCCTAGTATTGGTTTGCAGTGCTTGCTCAAACGACGAGGCCCAGTCTCAAAATCCTGAGCTTACTAGGTCATTTTATATGGGCTTTACAGCGTTCCCCTATGACAATACCGTCGATGCACAATTAGACACCTTTCAAGAAGTAAATGAGAACGGCGATATTTTTCTAAATCATTTAGACCACGGAGTACCGTGGGATGAAGCCCTGAACGATTTGCCGTTTCCTTCCGAGGTTCAAGGAACACTTGAGGCTACTAAATCGGGTCTACATCCAAATACTAAAATTTTGCTTACTGCCACTCCGGCGAATCAGACCCGTGAAAATCTCGCCGAATATTGGAACAATGATGGAAGTCATCAACCGCTGCCCCAATTTTGGCAGGGCAAGACCTTTGATGACCCAGATGTAATTAGTGCGTATACAAAGTACTGTAAACGGATTATTGATGAGGTCCAACCTGATTATTTTGCATATGGAATAGAAGTGACCGCAGCTTTTAAAAAGGGTGATACCGCATTTCTTCAATTTTTGACCCTGTCGGAGGCTGTTTATTCGAGTCTAAAGACAGATTATCAGAATTTGCCGATTTTTTTGACTTTTCAAGATAGGTCGTTCAACAATAGTCGTAAAGAGTTATTGGAAGTCACAGAAATGTTTCTTCCATACTCGGATTACATTGCCCTTAGTACGTACCCATTTTTAGATTATCAGAATTTAAATAGGGAAGCTGACCCAGCCCTTTTCTCAGATACTTGGTTAGATGATTTTAGAAATCTAGATATTACGAAACCCTTTGCGATCTCTGAGACAGGTTTTTGTGCCGAAGATCTGGTTATTGACAACTTAGGTATTAGTATTAGGGCGACTTCGGAATGGCAGGCCGATTATGTAACCAAACTTTTTAAGCAGGCAAATAATCTTGATGCCGAGTTTGTGTCTTGGTTTGTATATCGTGACTATGACAACTTATACAATGCTACTCCCAATCCTCCTGACATTTTTAAGGTATGGAGGGATAATGGCCTATTGGACGGAGATGGAAACAAAAGACCGGCATATGCTACTTGGCAAGAGTGGTTGGGCCGTACAAAAAGATAGTCTTTTTTCCTTGTAGCCTATCTTTTGGCAATATTCCGGATCATTCCTCCGAAAATAAAATAATGAAATGGTACAATACTGTACCAGTATAGCCTTCCCTTTAAACCTCTAGGTCGAAAGGTCGCGGTTTGATGCAATACATTGTTCTCATCGATTTTAAATTCTAGCCAAGCTTCGCCAGGTAAACGCATTTCGGCAAAAAGAAGTAAACGTTTTGCCTTTTTGTCGGCAAGAAGTACTCGCCAAAAATCCAATGAGTCGCCAGGATAGATTTTATCAGGGTGTGTACGCCCTCTTCGTAGTCCGACCCCGCCGCTCAACTTGTCTAGAAACCCTCTTATTTTCCAAAGCCAGTTGCCATAATACCAACCGTTGTCACCACCAATTTTCCAAATATTGTTCAAGACCCTTTTAGGGTCTGATATTTTTAGTTTTTGTTCGTCCTTTAGTACGCCAAACTTTGGAACTTGAATATACTTTTCAAGGTTTTTTTTGAAACGGCCGCTTATCATACTATCCTTCCAACTACTAACGACTAAATTTTGCTCTATTTTCTTGAACGCCATATCGATGGCTTCACTGTATGTGTGTGGTTTGATATTCAAGATTTCTTGAAGTCGGGTATCTCTGGCAATAACCTCGATTTTCATACTGTCGACAAGGTTGAGGGCAAGTTTGTACGAGGTCGAGGTAACGAAATACAACCAATAGCTCGAAAGTTTTGGGGTCATCACGGGTACCGTAAGAATCCAATTCTTAAAACCCCGCGCTTTGGCATACTGGTGCAACATCTCTTTATAGGTTAGCACATCAGGACCCGCAATATCAAAAGAATCATCGAATGTTTTTTCATTGCCCAATACCCCCGTCAGAAAGATAATGATATCGCGAATGGCGATGGGCTGTGTTTTGGTCAGCACCCATTTCGGGGTAATCATAATCGGAAGCTTTTCACATAAATCTCGTATTATTTCGAAAGAAGAGCTTCCTGACCCAACGATAATACCGGCACGTAATACGGTCAATTTAAAAGGTCCTTCGTATAAAATTCGCTCTACATTTTTTCGAGACCACAGATGTTTAGAAAGGTTTTCTTCATTGACGATGCCACTCAGATAAATCACTTGTTTTACCTGGGTACACTCAAGGTAAAGATTGAAATTCTTGGCGGTTTCTGCTTCCATTTCATCAAAATCATCAATTGAGGCACTCATGGAATGAATCAAAAAATAAGCAGCTTCGATATCCTTCGGAATTTTCCCTCTTTCAACCTCCTTTAAGAAATCGATTTCAACGACCTCGATTTGATCCCGTATTTCTTTTTCAATAGAAAAACGAGATTCGTTCCGAACCGTACAGACGACTTCATGGCCCAACTCCAATAATTGAGGTAGTAATCGCATACCTATATAACCGTTGGCACCTGTCAATAATATCTTCATAGATCTTCAATTGATGTCGGTGCGTTGTCGGCCTTGTAGTCCAGCATTTTTTTGAAGAACTTCTGAACGGCTTTGGTATCCGATTTTACCTTAATAAAATAATGGTCACGATAAATCGAATAAATTGCAAGATCACCTTTATAAACTGTCAGTTTATAAAATGGAATTATGAGTGCAAAAGTCTCCAATAACGATCTAAATCGAACCACGATACCCTTTGGCCGAATTTCGATATTACATTGGTCTCGATTATTATCGAGAATCAGAAGATTGCGGATTTCGATACTTGTTTCGGTAATGAACAATCGCGGAGAGCCTATGCCGCCCATGGCCCACCGTTCTTTCAACGTAAACGGTTTACCGACCTCGGCATCTATTTTTCTTGTGATTTCCTTATTGTTGTAGGAAACATTGAGAAGCATAAAATTTCTTTTTCATTAGCACCTATAAAGTTAACCAAACCCTTTTCATTCTAGAAATACTTCGGCATAAAAGCGTAAAAAATACGTAGTTTTGCAGCTTTAAATGCCGTCATTTATGAATATGCAAGAAGTGTTGGATAAAAAGGTGAAAGAAGCGGTTCAGTCCATTTTTGAGGTGGAACTACCTTCCGTTGAATTTCAACCGACCCGAAAGGATTTCAAAGGTGACATTACGGCGGTTATTTTTCCGATGCTTCGATTTGTAAAAGGAAATCCTGTTCAAATCGGCGAACAGATCGGTGAATATCTGCAAAAGGAAGTCGATGCTGTATCTAATTTTAATGTCGTCAAAGGATTTCTGAATATCGTCATCGACGATTCGTTCTATCTTGAGTTTTTTAATACGATCAGTGCTATTTCCGATTATGGATATGTAAAACAAAAGGATACAGAAGCCGTAATGGTCGAGTATTCCTCTCCCAATACGAACAAACCCTTGCATTTGGGGCACATTCGAAATAATCTATTAGGTTATTCCGTGGCGGAAATTTTAAAGGCCTCAGGAAAGAAAGTATACAAAACCCAGATTATCAATGATCGCGGTATACATATCTGCAAGAGCATGTTGGCCTGGCAGAAATTTGGGAACGGGGAGACTCCTGAAAGCACAGGTTTGAAAGGAGATAAGCTAGTAGGTAATTACTACGTAAAGTTCAACGAACTTTATCAAAGGGAAATCCAAGATCTAGTTTCAAAAGGGACAGATAGGAAATTAGCTGAAAAAGAGGCACCCTCCCTTTTGGAAGCCCAAGAAATGCTCCAAAAATGGGAAGCTGGCGATACCGAAGTAGTTTCCCTTTGGAAAAAGATGAACGGCTGGGTGTATGCAGGTTTTGAAGAAACCTATAAAAATCTTGGAGTCGATTTTGACAAGCTCTATTACGAAAGTGAGACTTATTTATTGGGAAAAGATGTTGTTGCTGATGGACTGAGAAAAGGTATTTTCTATAAAAAGAACGATAGTAGTGTATGGATTGACCTGACCGATGAGGGGCTGGACGAAAAAATCGTACTTCGCTCTGATGGTACCGCAGTATATATGACGCAAGATATCGGTACAGCTATCCAGCGTGTAAAAGATTATCCCGATATCGGTGGAATGGTATATACGGTAGGCAACGAACAGGACTATCATTTTAAAGTGCTATTTCTCATCCTGAAAAAATTGGGATTTGCTTGGGCCGAAAACCTATATCATTTGAGTTATGGCATGGTAGATTTGCCCAGCGGGAAGATGAAAAGTCGTGAAGGTACGGTGGTCGATGCCGATGACCTTATGGAAGACATGACACGAACGGCTGCCGAAATTTCTGAAGAATTAGGGAAATTGGAAAGCTATTCCGAAGAAGAAAAACAAGAGCTTTATAAAATGATAGGGCTAGGGGCTTTAAAATACTACATTCTTAAAGTAGATCCCAAAAAGAGAATCTTATTCAACCCTGAGGAGTCGGTCGATTTTCAGGGGAATACAGGACCTTTCATTCAGTATACGTATGCGCGAATACAATCTATACTTCGAAAGGCCGAAGAATTAGGAATTGTCCGCTCGAGCCTCTCGACTTCGCTAGAGAAGAGTTCCATCGACACCTCTTTGAAGCTTCACGAAAAGGAAAAAGAACTCATCAAACAACTTCAGCTATTCCCTGAAACCATACAATTGGCCGCTGAGAATTATAGTCCGGCATTGGTCGCCAACTACACCTACGACCTGGTCAAAGAATTCAACTCGTTCTACCAGCAAGTTTCCATTTTAGGAGAGACCGATGAACAAAAAAGACTACTTCGAATTCAGCTTTCCCGGAAAGTGAGCGAAGTAATACGATCCGCTTTTAGACTTCTGGGCATAGAAGTCCCTGAGCGTATGTAAGTCATGCCCGGACAATTATTTACGCTTTTACTAGTTTTAATCTACATGCTTGTCCCTGAAAATATAGGAATTGCCGCGCTCATTTTCATAGTCGGCTATCTTGGGTATATCGTTTACTACGCGATTGGACTCTATCAGTGGAATCCTCTTGTGAGACCAAAACCGCTTACCTCAAAAGAGAAGGTGCTTTTGAAGGCAAACTTTCCTATGTACAGTAGACTGCCGAAACAGTATATTAAGAAGTGCGATGAGCGTATCGTTTGGTTCAGAAGTAAGAAAAAATTTGTGTTCTATGGTGATGTGGCCAAGAAGCAAGAATTACAACTGGTACTCTGTGCAACGTTGGTTTTCATGACCCTGGGACTACGGCAGTATAAAATGGTCGGTGCCTTGCTTCGAATTATTATCTACCCGACCCAGTACTATTCTAGAATCAGGCGCAGACATCATTTGGGCGAATATAACCCCAGATTTAAAACGGCTATTTTTTCGGCCGATAAAATATGGGAAGGGTTTGCCATACCCGATGACAATATCAATCTTGCGGTTCACGAATTCGCACATGCCCTAAGTTTCGAAATGCTCAGAAAGCGTTCTTGGGAGGCACGAAGGTTCAGGGTGGGGTTAATGAAAATCAAAGAGCTTTTTGAGGTAGAGGGTTTTAGAAGAAAGTTGGTAGCATCACAATACTTTCGGGACTATGGAATGACCAATCTGCAGGAATTCTTTTCGGTGGCCGTGGAGAACTATTTTGAGACCCCGAGTAGTTTTCATAATGATTTTCCCAAGCTTTTTTACATCATTCAGCGTATGCTCAATTTTGATTATGAAATTTCCTGCGTTTTTGATCCGTCTAGAAAGATACCCGGAAGCTGAAGTTGGGAGTCAGACCAAGTGATTCACTATTGACAGTTTCTATTTCATCATTTTCGTTAAGACGATGGTAGGTATCCAAAATGTTGGTTCGATCGGTAAAATTCAATACCGATATCCCAACGGAGGCGCCAACTTCCGCGCTCAAGTCGAAATCATAAATAGCCGATACATCGGCTCTCAGGTATTCTGGTAATCGGCTACTATTGGCTTCCGAATAGTTGATTCGGCTAGGAAAAAATGTTGTGTTGATTGGGTTTTCTTCCAAAGGCTCGGTAAAGGGCTTTCCGGTGCGGTAATTGAGTCCAATACCGAACCTGAAATTGTTGTAGGTATAGGTGCCGGCGAGGGTAAAGGTATGTCTTATGTCCAAATTATTCGGAAAGGTATTGGGTACGACATCCTCAAAATAATAATCGTTCAAATTAAAGGCATAACTGAACCAAAGGCTATAGTCTATCGTTTTTTTATTGATCAGAAATTCGACTCCTTTGACCTCATACTTTCCAATTTCTCCACCAAATTGAAAAGGGTTCTGAAAACCTTGGGTCTCTGTACTGATTCCGTTGACTTCTTTATAAAAGCCTTCTAGACTCACATAAAGATCTCGAAGGTTATAGTTTAAGCCCAATGAGCCCTGTTTGCTTTTTGTAATGGGTAGTTGGTTGCCATCCGACAATATCCAACGTCTTTTTTCTATGCCCAGGAAATTCTGTTCAAGATCTACGATCTGGTTGGTCGCCTGACTTTTAAATTCTCCCAAAAACTCCACTTTGAGATTATCGGTTAAAGCATAGTTCATGTTCAATCGAGGTTCTACGACGATTTCATCGAAGGTTTCTAAATTGTTGAAATAATTCAGACGCCCGCCGACCCTTGCCACAAACTTTTGGTTAGTAGATTCATATCCTATTTCAGAAAATATAGAATGGGTGTGCATTACTTCAAGAATATCACTTTCAAAAGGGGGTTGGTCGACATCGGTAAAATTCAATATTCCGGTTTCACTGAATTGATAACCATTGAGCCAATGTAATTTGGGAGAAATTTTATAATGCGTATTCAATTTAGCGCCTCGTTCCAATACGCTATTGGTCTGCGTTAGACTTTGTTGGCCATTTACCGTAGTATTTTTGGAGTTCAATTCATATCGCGAGGAATATACATTGAGATGAGTAGAAAAAGAATCGTTCCAATTACTTTTAAGGCTTCCGTCTAGCGAGAGATTGGTCTGATCCAACATACTTTGCGAACTTCTTGAAGCATCTTCGTTCGTTTCGCTATAATCAAGGTTATTGTTGATGTTGATAAAGCTTAACCTGACCTTGTGCTTTTCATTGATATCATATAACAGTTTTCCGGTGAAATCATAAAAGAAAAAGCTACTACTCTGTGAAACTTCCGAATTTCGAAATGCTCTTTCAGAAAACTGATTATAGGCGGGCGTATTTAAAAAATCGGTCAAGGATCGTCGGGCGGAAAACTGAAAGGCCAATTTTTCTCCTATGGGAATTTGTCCGAATCCATCGGCACTGATAAAGTTGGCCCCTGCACCACCAAAATAGGTGTCGGTCAGTTCATTCTTCGTTTCCATACTTATGACCCCGCTGACCCCGTCACCGTATTCGGCACTGGTTCCGTTTTTGATGATGGTCACCTTATCAGTGAGATACGGATTAAACGCCGAAATCAAACCGAAAAAGTGTCCGGATTGATACATTTTGATACCGTCCCATAGAATAAGGTTTTGGTCGTTCGTACCGCCCCTGATGTTAATATCGGAAACTGTTTCGTCGATACTCTTGATACCGGGGAGGGCCTGTATGGTCTGTAGTACATCGGGTTCTATGGAACCGGGTAGAATTCCGAAGGCGCCGGTATTCAATTCAATACTCGCATCGGTCTGCTTTACGAGGCCCGATGTCAATAGCTCGATGACCACGACTTCATCTAATTGTTGTACGTTCTGGGCCAATACCAACTCAGCGCAAGATTCAAGATTTACCAATTTTTCGGCTATGACAAATAATGGTTTGAACCCTAAGTGCTGAATTTGAAGCACGGCCTTTCTAGGAATATTCTCAAGGCTGAACTTTCCGTCGAAATCGGTAATTAGGGCAATTTCGGTATCCAAGACCTGAACCGTCGCACCGGGAATGGTGTTTTGTTCGAAATTATCAAGGACCACACCACAGATAGTTACGCTAGTACTTTTTGAAAGGGTATAATACCGTTCGTTGAGTTTTCTAATCTTTATCTGGGTCTGTTTTTCTAGGTCGTTCAGAATGGCTTCGAGCGTATCACTTTTTGTTATGCGAATCTCTACCGGTCGAATATCCTCATCGACATAGGAAAACTTTACATCGAATTGCTGTTCAAGTTCTTGAATATAGGTGATGAGTAGTTTGGGTACGGCTGTTTCCTGTGCGTTGCCAGTCTTTACGAAAAGCAGCAGTGATAGAAAAATAAGAAGGTATGCAAAGCGTTTAAGGCGCGTTTTCGGCATAGAACAGCACTTTATTCCCCTCTAAATTAAACTTTATTCGGGAAGGAACACTAATACTTTGCAATGCCAATTCGGTCTCGGTATTGCTGAAAGTACCTGTGAAAAGCTGATCTGTATCTATATTTTGGGTTTCCACCTTAATGTTATGTTGTCTTTCAAACTCGTTTAAAACATATTTCAGGGGAATGCTCTTGAATGAACTTTCATCGTTTATCCATGCCGGTACATTCGTATTTGGGACTTCGGCATCAACAATTTTTCCATGAATTACCATAAATGAAGTGCCTGCGGGTAATTTAGTCTCCTTTGCATCAAAGGTGACACTTACCAGACCTTCATAACAAGTAACCTCGAAAAAGTCCGCACGATTCTCTACATTGAATTGGGTGCCTAAAACGGCAACGGTACCATTTTCCGTGGCGACAGTAAATCGTTTTCCTTTAGCTACTTTAAAAAAGGCCTCGCCTTCAAGGGCAATGTTTCGTTTTTCGTCCCATTCCTTTTCACTATATGATATTTCAGAATCTGCATTTAATATGATGGTAGAGGCATCCGGAAGTACCACTTCTTTATTTTCCGCATATTGGGTAGAAATGTTCTCGTCCAAAGAATTGAGATAGAAATACGAACCGGTCAAGAGCACGGCGATAGCCGCCGCAACCCGCAAGAACTTCTTGAATGGTTGCAATTGCACAACCTTGGTACTGTTCAAGGTCTGCTTGTTCTTTAAGGCCATCAATGCCTCGTCAACATTGAATACCGGGGCTTCCAAGCTATTCGAGGCTTCAAGAATACGTTGGCACGAAGCATACTCATCGGACAATTTGAATTCCGCGAGCTCCGCTTCAGTGAGTTCGTCATTCAGCCATTTTGCCAAGTAATTTTCTTGCATGATTTCTAGCTTTATACCTTAATAACAACTATTTATCAAAAAACCCTACCTGAACGGCTTCAAAGTTTAAGGTTCAAGGTTATAGGTATGGTCAACATTAAACCTTGAATAACTATATTCCATCAATCTGCTCCCTCAAAGTTTTTAGGGCCAAATGCATTCTTTTTTCAATAGCTTTTACACTTACCCCTTCCATCTCGGCGATCTCGGCATATTTCTTTCCATCTATCCGATTCAATAGAAAAGTGGTACGTTGGTTTTCGGGTAGGTCGTTCAGGGCTTTATCCAACTTTTCTTTGAACTCGTTTTCTTCCATAACGAACTCAGGAGATTCATGGGTAGTCTTCAATGTCTTATCGGCATATTTCAACCGTACTTTTTCCGCCTTGATTACGTTGAGGTAAAGATTATTGGCAACCGTATACACGTATGATTTGGCCTTTGCAGGGGCCACCTTGGCGCAATTCTCCCATAGTTTCATAAAAGCCTCTTGTACAGCGTCATAGGCCTTTTCTTCGTTACCGAATTTATAATAAATGTAATTAAAAACCGTTTTAGAATTAGCCTTGAAGATTTGGCTAAATATCTGTTCCTCACATATATTATCGGTAGTTTCGTTGTTCAAAATGGGTTGGTTTTACCTCAAAGATATTTGAAAAAATTGAATTACGGTCTCATTTGAAAAGGTTTAAATTGAGTTCAAAAGTAGGGTATTTGCAAACGACGTTGTTTTAGGAATGTATTAACAAAAAAATCCAAATCGTTATGAAAAAGTTATTTAAATCTTCGCTGTACGTCGGCCTACTCGCTGCAGCTATGGTCTTTACAGGGTGTCAAAAAGAGGAATATGATGTGCCCGACCCTGCAGAAAATGGGGAGTCCCTGACCGCAAATTCAGCTACCGCAAAGTTAATGGAGCGTACGGTTTCGAATGATGGTTCGTATGATAATATTGTAGATGGCGCCAGTTGTTTTAATATCCGTTTTCCGTATACGGTGAAGGTAAACGGACTTGAGATTACTATCGATTCTAAAGAAGATCTACACT
>CAYGPR010000053.1:0-27337 GCA_964351985.1 uncultured Maribacter sp.
ACACTTTTAGTGATGATGGAGATGTTTCGAAAAGCAAGGGAGAATCGGATATTTGGCTTATCAAAATAGACGACCAAGGAAATTTGCTTTGGGAAAAAACATACGGAGGTACTCAGTTTGATGCCGCTCAAAGTGTTCAAGAGAGTGCAGACGGCGGATTCATTATTGTTGGTAACTCGAAAAGCACCGATGTGGATTTGGTGGCCAATGTTGGGGAGAACGACCTATGGCTTATCAAGACCGATGCTTTAGGCAATATGGTGTGGCAAAAAAGTTTCGGGGGCGATGCCATAGAATTTGGCTTCGATGCCATAGAAAATAAGCGTCATAGTATCATACTGGTCGGTGAAACTTCAAGTAGCGAATTTCTTGAATTTCAAAATAAAGGAAAGTCTGATGTTGTTATTCTTAAAATCAAGTGATGTGTAATTTTTTCAGGTATTGGTCGTTATATCTAAAACCGAGAGATGAAGAAATTTTTAGCTCTATTTATATTAATTCTCTTCCATAAACTCTCCTTTAGCCAAGACATAGGTTTTCATCTCGGGGTCAATTTTGCGAATCAAACACAAAAAAAAGTTCCTGAAAGGTTACCGGATTACAAAAGTGTTGAGGGTATTCGCATAGGCGTAGATTTAACAGAGACCATTTCGAAAAATTTGAATTATAGCCTTGGGGTTGGCTTTAGTCAACGAGGAGCTAACCGAGATTGGGATTTCACCGAAACGACTTTCATATACAAAATAAGAAGTACTTTAAATTATATTGAAGTACCAATTTCTCTAATCTATCATAATTCAAATAAAAAAACGACCCCTTACATTTCAGTTGGATCGTATTTATCATTTTTGATTTCAAGTCAACTTGCGCCTCCCTCCAGATTGGATGCTTGGGAACTCTTTAATAAAAATGATTTTGGAATAAAATTCGGCACCGGTCTAAGAGCTAATCAAGTCTGGTTTGAAATCACCTATGACCTAGGTCTGTCGAATGTCTGTTTATGTAACGACAGATTTATAATAAAGAATAGAAGTTTGAGTTTGACCGCGAGATATTTTCCGAAATTCTTCAAGCAGAAAAAGAGTTCGTAGTCTAATACTATTGACCTCAAATAAAATGCGAATATTCCGCTTTGACTTTTCTCAAGAGGTTTTGCTAAACACATAACCAAGTCGCTTCATGTAAAAGGACTTATGCTTTTCATTAATCATTAGATTCGTTAAGTTCTTTATCCTTCTCCCCATAAAAAAGCCTTATCTACCTATACGTTATAATAATGTTAGGATATGAGGTAAAACCCTACTAAACCTCTATATTTGTAAACTATTTAGAATCGTACCAAATAACAAAAGTAGTTATGATACAGGTTTCGGAAACAGCAAAGCAAAGGGTTGTCGGGTTGATGACCGAAGAGGGTTTTGACGCTACCAAAGACTATGTGCGTGTAGGGGTCAAGAGTGGCGGGTGCAGTGGACTCTCGTATGAACTCAATTTCGATAATAAAGTGGATGAATCGGACAAGGTTTTCGAAGATAACGACGTACGAATCATTGTCGACAAAAAGAGTTTTTTGTACTTAGTAGGAACGGTTCTTGAATATTCAGGAGGCCTTAATGGAAAAGGTTTTGTATTCAATAATCCCAACGCGCAACGCACTTGCGGATGTGGAGAAAGTTTTTCACTGTAAAAAGAGAACATGGCATACACAGAAGAAGAATTAAAAAAAGAACTGGAAACCAAGGAATATGAATATGGTTTCTATACCGATATTGAGTCCGATACCTTTCCTAATGGATTGAACGAAGAGATTGTTATTGCCATTTCGAAAAAAAAGGAAGAACCTGAATGGATGACCTTATGGCGATTGGAATCCTTTAAATATTGGAAGGAAATGGTCGAGCCCGAATGGGCCAATGTGAATTATAAGAAACCCGATTTTCAGGCGATTTCCTATTATTCGGCGCCGAACAGTAAACCGAAATACGACAGTTTGGATGAGGTAGATCCCGAATTGTTGGATACCTTCAAGAAATTGGGAATCTCACTTGACGAACAGAAAAAACTGGCAGGGGTCGCGGTTGATATCGTTATGGATTCAGTTTCCGTCGCCACCACGTTCAAAAAGACCTTGGCCGAAAAAGGAATCATATTTTGCTCCATTTCAGAAGCCATAAGAGAGCATCCTGAATTGGTGAAAAAATATATTGGGTCCGTGGTGCCACAAAAGGATAATTTTTATGCAGCTTTGAATTCCGCAGTGTTTTCCGACGGAAGTTTTTGCTACATCCCGAAAGGTGTTCGATGCCCCATGGAACTCTCCACCTATTTTAGGATCAATCAAGCCGGTACAGGACAGTTCGAAAGAACTTTGGTCATTGCCGACGAGGATAGTTATGTTAGTTATTTAGAGGGTTGTACCGCTCCATCACGGGATGAAAATCAACTGCATGCCGCGGTTGTGGAGCTAATTGCGTTAGATGGCGCGGAGATAAAATACTCAACGGTACAAAACTGGTTTCCTGGTGGTAAGGACGGCGTTGGCGGCGTTTTCAATTTTGTGACCAAAAGAGGACTGTGCGAGAAAAACGCCAAAATATCTTGGACACAGGTAGAAACCGGTTCGGCCGTGACCTGGAAATATCCATCCTGCATTCTTAAAGGGGATAATTCTATTGGAGAATTCTATTCCATTGCCGTGACCAACAATTATCAGCAGGCCGATACCGGCACGAAGATGATTCATTTGGGCAAGAATACGCGAAGTACGATCATTTCCAAAGGAATATCTGCCGGAAAATCACAGAACAGTTACCGAGGTCTGGTTCAGGTGAATAGCCGTGCCGAAAATGCACGTAATTTTTCACAATGTGATTCCCTTTTGATGGGTAACGAATGTGGGGCGCATACCTTTCCGTATATTGAGGTGAAGAACAAGACGGCTCAAATCGAACATGAGGCAACGACCAGCAAAATCGGGGAAGACCAGATTTTCTATTGTAACCAAAGAGGAATCGATACCGAAAAAGCAATCGCCTTGATCGTAAACGGTTTTAGTAAAGAAGTACTGAACAAACTGCCGATGGAATTTGCAGTTGAAGCCCAAAAACTGTTGGAAATAAGCCTTGAAGGTTCGGTGGGATAAAATAAGTAGAACAAACACTAAATAAAATGCTTAAAATAAAAAACCTGCACGCCAGTGTAGAAGATAAGGAAATATTAAAGGGAATCAACCTTGAAGTAAATGCAGGCGAGGTACATGCTATAATGGGTCCTAACGGTTCCGGAAAAAGTACGTTGGCGGCAGTAATTGCAGGAAAAGAAGAATTCGAGGTCACCAAAGGGTCTGTGGAACTTGAAGGTGAGGATTTAGAGGATACCGCTCCCGACGAACGTGCTCACAAGGGAATATTCTTGTCATTTCAGTATCCCGTAGAAATTCCTGGGGTCTCCGTTACCAATTTTATGAAAACCGCCATCAACGAAACCCGAAAGGCAAAGGGGCTCGAAGATATGCCTGCCAATCAGATGTTAAAGCTCATCCGTGAGAAATCGGAGATGTTGGATATCGATCGTAAATTCTTATCCCGTTCGTTGAACGAAGGTTTTTCAGGTGGGGAAAAGAAACGGAACGAAATTTTTCAATTGGCCATGTTGGAGCCAAAGCTGGCGATCTTGGACGAAACAGATTCCGGACTCGATATCGACGCCTTAAGAATCGTTGCCAATGGGGTCAACAAACTGAAAAGCAAAGAGAATGCAGTCATCGTTATTACCCATTATCAAAGGCTCTTGGAATACATTGTCCCCGATTTTGTACATGTTCTACATGATGGTAAAATCGTAAAGTCTGGAGGTAAGGAACTTGCCTTTGAACTAGAGGAAAAAGGGTACGATTGGATAAAACAAGAAGCTACGGTTTAATAAGTAAACAGTAGGCAGTTGCAGTTGGCAGAAAATGTGAACTGCATATTGCAACTGTTAATTGAATATTGAAAAAGATGGATTTAAAAGACAAATTAATATCATCCTTCATGATGTTCGAGAATAACATAGACATCGAACATCCGGTACACGATGTTCGCGTAGATGCCATGAAGAATTTCGAACTTAAAGGCTTTCCCTCCAAAAAAGAAGAGGCTTGGAAGTATACTTCACTGAACAACATTCAAAAAGTCGATTTTAGTATTTTCCCAAAAGAAGTCAACGCGCTTGAATATAAGGATGTCAAAAAGTATTTCATCCATGAGATAGATACCTACAAAATTGTATTTATAGATGGAATCTACAGTTCCTATCTTTCTGAGACTACCCATGATGGGGTCGATATTTGTTTGATGAGCTCTGCTCTGACAAAACCGATGTACAAGCCCGTTATCGATGTGTATTTCAATAAAGTGGCGTCAAAAGACGAATCGTTGACTACCTTGAATACGGCATTTAGCCGCGAAGGAGCCTATATCTACATCCCGAAGAATAAAATGCCGAAAAAGCCCGTTGAAATCTTGCACTTTGCGACGGGTAACGAATCGACATTGATGTTACAGCCCCGCAATCTCATTATTGTAGAAGAAAATGCCGAACTTCAGGTAATCGAAAGGCATCAAAGTTTGACGGGCAATGAAGTATTGACCAATTCGGTTACGGAGATTTTTGCTGCCAAGAATGCCATTGTGGATTATTATAAGGTTCAGAACAATGTGGGTTCGGCCTCCCTGATAGACAATACCTACATCGACCAAAAAGATAAAAGTGTTGTAAAAGTGCATACCTTTTCTTTTGGGGGAAAACTGACACGTAACAACCTGAATTTTTATCAGAATGGTCAATATATTGATTCGACCATGAAAGGGATTACCATTTTAGGAGAAAAACAACATGTAGACCACCATACCTTAGTACATCATATTGAACCCAACTGCGAAAGCCATCAAGATTATAAGGGCATTTATGGCGAGAATTCCACAGGTGTTTTCAACGGCAAAATCATCGTGGACAAAATTGCCCAAAAGACAAATGCTTTTCAACAGAACAACAATATTCTGATCAGCGACAAGGCCACCATCAACACCAAGCCTCAATTGGAAATTTTTGCGGATGACGTAAAATGTTCCCATGGCTGTACCATTGGCCAATTGGATGAAGAAGCCCTTTTCTACCTCCAATCAAGGGGAATTCCAAAAAAGGAGGCCCGTGCCTTGTTGATGTACGCTTTTGCCAATAACGTATTGCAGAGCGTACGTATTCCTGAACTAAAGACCCGTATCAACAAATTGATTGCTAATAAATTAGGCGTAAACCTTGGCTTTGATTTGTAAATTGAATTCAATAAAAAATAATGGAGCGAAGGCAATCTTGTTGCTTTCGCTTTTCTTTTTTATGGTAACATCAAGCATCTTTGCTCAAGATATGCGCTTTGGGGTTAAAGGCGGATTGAACTATTCTTCAATAGTCGGTAATTTGACCGAAGGGCTTAAGTTTCGGTTTTCAGGTCATGGAGGTGTTTTTTTACAAATAGGGTTTTCCAATAAATTCGCTTTACAACCCGAAGTCTTATACTCATCACAAGGGTTTCAGTTTAGTTCGGATCTGGCCGCTGTTCAGAACGAGGGTGTAATTGCGGGGGATAACGATTTTCGGACCAATGTACAATTGAATTACCTGACCGTACCGATTTTGGGAAAATTCACGCTTGGTGAGAAAGTTACCCTCGATTTTGGTCCCCAATTTGGGTTTTTGTTGAACCAAGTAACGAAAATCAAGAACCTCGATGAACTTGAAGGCACGAATACCGGTGAACGCAGTTCGGTATCAGGTGATTTTCAATTGGATTACGGGGCGGCCATCGGCCTCGGATTTAAGATCAATGAACAATTTTCGGTGTCTCCAAGGTTTTACCTCAGTTTGCGCAATAGACTCAACGGATTGTCCGATACCGTGCAGAATTACAATGTCGCTATTCAGCTTTCCGTGAATTATGTGTTACCCTGAAAGGTAAATTATAAAGTGGAGTACTATGCTATATTTTGTAAGGCCATAATTGTATATTTCTGATTTCAGCGCAACCCACATAGCGTTTTCGCATCTTTATCGCATAACTTCCTAAAGGATATTCCGATGCATCAAAAATCTTTGATTCTTTTGTTTTTTGGTTTGTTCCTCTATAGGTCGAATCTGCATGGCCAAGAAATTCATTTGGGCGTTAAGGCGGCCATCAACTACACCGATGTGCTTGGAGATTATTTTTACGAAAATGTCAAGGCCAAACCTTCTTATGAAGCCGGAATTTTTGCCGAATTTCCAGTAAGTGGCAAATGGTCTTTTCATCCGGAAGTACTGTACGTGTCTAGGCGCACATCAGTGGATTTTTTGGATCCCCGCAATTTTCAAGAATTTGTGGTCGATAGAAAAGTGGATTTCCATTCACAGCTTTTGGCAGTTCCCCTGATTACAAAATTCAATATATACGATTCTTTCAGTATTGAATTCGGGCCTCAGCTGAATTTTCTTCTCAGGGCGGAGGGCAAGTCTTCGGGTATGGAATTTGAAGATGATGATGAGATTTCATTCGATATTGGCCCGACTTTAGGTGTCGGCTAGGACATTAATAATCGGTTTAAACTACAGTTTCGATACTTTATCGGTCTTTCCGATGTGTTTAGAAAAGAAAATATTGCCGGATACGAAATGAATAGAGACCGATTGCCCAGTACATTTCAATTTTCGGTCGGGTATGTCGTTTTCTGACGGAATCTGTGGTGATACTTTATAAGTGATTTTATCGATCTATCTTCCCGATAGAATAAAACCTTTTTGCTTTCGTTCAATATAATCCAACCCTAAAATTGATTGTTTTGAAAATAAAAAAGTCAATCTATATACTCCTGATTATAATATCATGGAGCGACCTTAAAGCCCAAGACGTTGATTTTGGTTTCAAAGGAGGACTAAATTACGCCAAAACTTTAGTCCCTGGCGATGATGCATTTATGGCAAGAACTTCGTTTCATGCCGGAATTTTTGCAGAAATACCACTCAAAGGCAAATGGAGTTTTCATCCAGAAATCATGTATTCTTCACAAGGGAGCAGGTTCGATTTAAGTAGGATTCAAAGTTTTAATGACCCATTCTTCAATAATAATGAAGACATAATTGTTGATAAAGCCAATTTTCTACTAATTCCCCTAATCACAAAATTTAATTTCAATGAATTGATTTCACTGGAAGTAGGCCCACAAGTAGGATTTTTGGTCTCTGAAGGCTCTTACATAGATTATGGCCCAACACTGGGAGTCGGATTTGATATTCAAGATAAGTTCAAAATTCAATTGCGGTCTTATCTAGGAATATCAGATGTCTTTAGAAAATCAATCATTGAAAATGAAAAGCTAGGTGATAAAACCTATTTTGCCTTATTACAACTCTCGGTAGGCTACGTATTTTTTTAAGGATTAAGAATACATTCTTTCTAATCTTTACACCATACTCGGTATCTTTGCAGTTCATTTGAATTGCTATGTTCGACGTTGCTAAAATCCGAAAAGACTTTCCTATTCTGAACCGTCAGGTCAACGGTAAACCTTTGGTGTATCTCGACAATGCCGCTACCTCCCAAACTCCGAAACAGGTCATTGATGTTATTGTAGATTATTACTCGAATTACAATGCCAACATCCATCGTGGCGTTCATGCACTTTCACAAGAAGCTACGGATAAATATGAACAAGCCCGGCAGAAAATTCAAAAACACTTCAACATAGCCAAGTCGCATGAAGTCATTTTTACTTCAGGCACGACGCAAGCCATCAATTTGGTGGCAAACGGATTTTCATCGATCCTAAAGAAAGGCGATGAAATATTGGTTTCGGCCATGGAACATCATTCCAATATTGTACCGTGGCAGATGTTATGTGAACGAACCGAAGCCGTTTTGAAAGTGATCCCGATGAATCAGGAAGGGGAATTATTAATGAATACTTATCAAGAACTGCTGTCCGAGAAAACGAAATTGGTTTTCTGTAATCATGTTTCCAATGCTTTGGGAACCATCAACCCCATTGAAAAAATAATCAATATGGCCCATGGTGTTGGTGCCGCTATCTTAATCGATGGTGCGCAGGCCGCTCCACATATCAAGGCCGATATGCAAAAATTAGATGTTGATTTCTATACCGTATCCGCCCACAAAATATGTGGGCCTACAGGTGAGGGAATGCTGTACGGAAAAGAGGAGTGGCTCAATAAGCTTCCACCATATCAAGGCGGAGGTGAAATGATAGATGAAGTGACGTTTGAAAAGACCACCTATGCCGACCTACCCCATAAATTCGAGGCGGGTACTCCGAATATCTGTGGAGGAATCGCTTTTGGCGCTGCATTAGATTATATGAATGCTATAGGTTTCGAGGCCATCGCGGAATATGAAAATGAACTTTTAAATTATGCGACCAAAGAACTATTGGAAATAGAAGGGCTAAGAATCTACGGTACGGCTAAAAACAAGACTTCGGTCATTTCGTTCAATATCGATGGCATTCATCCCTATGATATCGGCACTATTCTAGACAAATTGGGGGTAGCAGTAAGAACGGGCCACCATTGTGCGCAACCAATCATGGATTTCTATAAAATTCCCGGTACGGTACGGGCTAGTTTTTCCTTTTACAATACGAAAGAGGAAGTCGATATCTTGGTCGAAGGGGTGAAAAGGGCGAAAAATATGCTACTGTAACCTTTTGTTATCATTCCCTTAAAGTGTTGAATTCCAGCCGTACTTATCGTATTTTTGTTTAAAATCAATGCATGAAGATTAAAGAAATACAAGAAGAAATAGTAGATGAGTTTTCGATGTTCGAAGATTGGATGCAGCGGTATGAATATATGATAGAACTCGGAAAGTCACTACCGTTGATCGATTCCAACTATAAAACCGATGACAACATAATCAAAGGATGCCAAAGTAAGGTATGGGTACATGCCGAGCTCGAAGACGATAAATTGATTTTTACCGCCGATAGCGATGCCATTATTACCAAAGGAATCATTGCAATCTTGATTCGTGCCTTTAGCAACCAAAAGCCCCAAGATATTATTGAGGCCGATACCGAATTTATCGATGAAATCGGACTCAAGGAACATTTATCCCCGACCCGGGCCAACGGATTGGTGAGCATGATCAAGCAATTGAAGTTATATGCGGTAGCGTACCAAACACAATTAAATTAATAATCTCGAATGTTTGTAATTACAAGTTGAAAGAATAATCAACGCGAACATTAAACAATAGAAGATGAGCGAAGAAACTACAACGATAGATACCCAAGAACTGGGTGAGAAAATAGTTAGTGTATTGAAGACCATATACGATCCTGAAATTCCGGTCGACATATATGAACTGGGCCTGATATATGATGTATTTGTAAACGAAGACAACGAGGTCAAGATTTTAATGACCTTGACATCCCCTAATTGTCCGGTTGCGGAAACACTACCGGTCGAGGTCGAGGAGAAGGTAAAGTCTTTGAACGCCGTTTCCGATGCCGAGGTAGAAATTACCTTTGACCCGCCATGGACCCAAGATTTGATGAGCGAAGAAGCAAAATTGGAACTCGGCCTGTTATAATCTAGTTTGTCATTCCCGCGTAGGCGGCAATCTTTTGAATAATACCATGCCTGAAGAAATCATAAACCGCGTAGCCCATAGCAAACTCATTACCTTCGACCTCGAGGATTACTATCCAGAAGGAAATAGAGTGCTTTTAGATATTAAGCATTGGCTTCACGAAGGCCAGGTTCTCAAAGAAAAAGAATTCAGGGCTTTCGTTTTATCACATGATTGGGAACAATATCAAAATGCGTATGTGGCATTACACTGTTCTACCGACGCAATCGTGCCCGGTTGGGCGTACATGCTAGTTACCGCAAAACTACAGGCGTATGCTTCTAAAATCGTACAAGGAAATCTTCAAGACCTTGAGACTTCGGTGTATCAATCTATACTTGAAAACTTGGACCTTTCGGAATTCAAGGATAAAATGGTCATTATCAAGGGCTGTAGTAAAAAACCGGTTCCTCTAAATGCATATTTGTTAATAACCTCAAGGCTACAACCCGTCGTAAAAAGCCTTATGTATGGCGAGGCATGCTCCTCGGTGCCATTGTTCAAGAACAAATAATTGTTAATAACGGTTGTTGTTTATTGTTAACAATTCTTACATTTGCCCTTCATTAACTACAATTTAAACACTATTCATTATGAAAAAAATTGCCCTCGCAATTATTTTTGCGTTTAGTATTAGCGCAACTTTTGCACAGACTATAGACGAATTAAAGGCTGAACAAGCCACTAAAAAAGACTCGATTGCCGACATTCAAGGTAGGGTCGATGCCCTACAAGGTCAAATCGATGCTTTTCCGGGATGGAAAAAAGGGGTTTTCGGTACCATCGGGGCCAATCTTTCTGGATCAAAGAACTGGTATGCACAGGGCATACCCAATAACTCTTCAGGAAACATAGGGGTTTCGGTAAACGGTTTTGCGAATTTGGACCGCGACAAGTTTTTCTGGAGAAATTCAGGAAACATAAACCTACAATGGGTAAAACTGGATAATAAGGATATTGCAACCGATAACGATAGTTTTAACGGTACGACCGATGTTTTCAATATTACCTCGCTTTATGGGTATAAGTTGAGTAAGAACTTCGCCATTTCGGCACTCGGGGAATATCGCACCTCTATCATCAATAATTTTAACGACCCCGGGTATTTGGACATAGGGGTCGGTGCCACCTGGACACCCATTACCGATATGGTCGTTGTGATACATCCATTGAACTACAACTTTGTTTTTGCTGAGGACGATGCGACCTATCAATCTTCTTTAGGAGCGAAAATTGTAGTAGATTATACCAGACAGATTGGCGCGATAAATTTCAAGACCAATTTCTCTACCTTCCAGAGCTATGAAACGAGTAATCTTTCAAACTGGACGTGGATCAACTCTTTTGGTTATACCTTATGGAAAGGTATCGGACTCGGATTTGAATTCGGCTTGCGTAACAACAAACAGGAAGAACTGGCAAATGCCTTAGCGCAAACACCGGTACCGACACCGGCACCCACTTTTGATAATATCGATGTGAAGACGCAGAGCTATTGGTTGTTCGGTCTGAACTATTCTTTTTAGCAACTATTATATTATAACCTCTTCGAAATAAAAAACGCCCCGTCAACTGTCGGGGCGTTTTCGTTAAGTAGGATCGTTAAATTTGGTTAAACAGTCAAAAAAATTAAACCCTTAGGTCAAGCTCAGATTTGGGCAAATCCAAATATTAGTTATTGGTTAAGCTGAGGTTTGTTTGAGACAAAACATCAAATAATAAATACATGGCGAATGTATATGTACCGATCCGCATTGCTAAATTTTTGTTGTGAACATATCAAAAGCTGTTGTGAAGTGCGTTAAAGTGTGTGGTATGATCGATGAAATACTATGGTATTGAAGGTTTTGAGTAAATAAAAAAGCCCCGAGTTCTCGGGGCAATTTTTTAGTTAAGTAGGTCTATTCGTAAAATTTGGTCTAAGCTTTTGTAGGTTCTAAAAATTGGTTTTGGGGAAACCTGCTTTTAGATTTTCGGTCAAGCTCAAGGTGATTTGGGGTCAACACTATCACTTAATTACAAGGTAAATCTACATCGGTTTTGAGAAGTATCTAAATTATTGTTGTGAACCGACCTAATAATGTTGTGAAAAATATAAGTGGTTCGATTTCGCCGATGAACTACAATTGGATTTAGAAAAAGTAGATTTGATCTCAAGTTCAATTCGGCCCTTCTATCTTGTTTTATTTTTTATGGAACGTTTCTGCCGACAGGGTAGGTTTGGAATTTTCTTCAATACTGATCCAAATGCTCTGGATACAAGAAGTTATTGTATGGAAAGCGAGTCACATGAATCTCACGCACCTCATCGTAGACCCGTTTGCGAAACTCGCCCATGTTCTCTTTATTGAGCGCGGATATAAAAATGGCGTCCTTGCCGACACGTTGCATCCATGTCCGTTTCCATTCTTCTATAGTAAAATGTTTTTCGGTCTTTTCAGTGGTAAGATCATCATTATCGATGGTCTCATGTTCGTATTGATCGATTTTATTGAAGACCATGACGATTTTTTTATCGGCACTTTCGATTTCCCCCAAAATTTTATTGACAGAATCTATTTGCTCTTCGAACTGTGGGTGTGAGATATCGACCACATGAAGTAACATATCGGCTTCCCTTACCTCATCCAGCGTACTTTTAAAACTTTCGACCAATTGCGTGGGCAGCTTGCGAATAAAACCTACAGTGTCACTAAGTAAGAACGGAAGGTTTCCAATGACCACCTTGCGTACCGTAGTATCGAGGGTAGCAAAGAGTTTGTTCTCGGCAAAGACATCACTTTTGCTGATGACGTTCATTAAGGTAGACTTTCCGACATTGGTATATCCAACCAAGGCCACACGTACCAATGCCCCACGATTGCCGCGCTGTGTCTCCATTTGTCGGTCGATTTTTAGCAGTTTCTTTTTGAGTAAAGAAATACGGTCACGTACGATTCGTCTATCCGTTTCTATTTCGGTTTCACCGGGGCCACGCATTCCGATGCCTCCGCGCTGGCGTTCCAAGTGTGTCCAGAGTCCGGTCAATCGGGGCAGAAGATATTCGTATTGGGCCAGTTCAACTTGGGTTCTTGCATAGCTGGTCTGTGCACGCTGGGCAAAAATATCAAGGATCAAACTCGTTCGGTCGATGATTTTACAACGCAGTTGTTTTTCGATATTTCGTTGTTGTGCCGGGGTCAGTTCATCATCGAAGATGACGGACCCTATTTCATTTTCTTCCACAAACGTCTCCACCTCTTTCATTTTTCCGCTACCTATAAAGGTTTTGGGGTCTGGCGGATCCATGCGCTGAACAAAGCGTTTAACGACTTCGCCCCCAGCGGTGTAGGTCAAGAATTCAAGTTCATCAAGGTATTCAGTTACCTTTTCCTCGTTCTGTATGCGATTGATCACCCCGATCAAGACCGCTTTTTCATAGTCTATGTCTTTCTTCTCTAGCATGTAGTGGATTAAAGTGCAAATTTAATCAATACCAAGCTAGCTTATTTCGTAATTTTAGTGTCCTTATCCCACAAACACATGATTTTTTCATTTTTAAAGCGGAAGAAAGGCAAACAGCTATTCACGGTAGCCTTTTATAATCTGGAAAATCTGTTCGATACCGAAGATGACCCCGAGACCTTGGATGATGACTTCACGCCCACTGGTTTTAAGAAATGGACAAAAAAACGATACAAACGAAAATTGTACAAACTGGCGAAAACTATTTCCGAAATCGGGCAGAAATCGACGCAAAAAGTACCGGTTCTTGTGGGGATTGCTGAAGTGGAGAATGAAACCGTGATTCGCGACCTGATAGGTGCCGAGCCGCTACGTGCCGTTGACTACGGATATGTGCATTATGACTCTCCCGACGAACGAGGCATCGATACTGCATTGCTCTATCATAAAGATTTTTTTGAAGTGCTCTATTCCGAACCTATACCCTTATATGTAGAGAACTTGAACGGTGAACGTGATACGACCCGTGATATTTTATATGTACACGGAAGGTTGAATGGTGAAGAAGTACATATTTTCGTAAACCATTGGCCATCTAGGAGAGATGGTGCGGAAGAAACCGATTATAAAAGAATTGTTGCCGCCCACACCATTCAAGATTTCATGAAAAAAATCGAAGAGCATCAAGAAACGCCCAATTATATCGTCATGGGTGATTTTAATGACAATCCTTCTTCGACCAGCATTCAGACCTTGATGAAATCAGGCGCGCTGTATAACCCTATGGAAAAACTACATGCACCGTTTGAACGTGGAAGTACTACTCATAGACGAAGCTGGAGCCTGTTCGACCAGATCATGGTCTCGCATAACTTTTTCAACTACGAAAAAGGCACCCATAGTTTTACCCATGCCAATATTTTCGATGACCAGTTTTTGACGGAATTCAAGGGAAAATACAAGGGCAGCCCCTTTCGCACGTTTGTGGGTAAAAAATATTTAGGCGGGTATAGCGACCACTTTCCGGTGTATATTCAGTTGAAGTTTAATGGGTGAGTTATTAGTCTACACTTTTTTAATCTCCGAGTCATCCAATAACTCCTCATTACGTAAGCGCAGAAATACTTGGGCGGTTGTGGCAACATCCAATTCGCAATACGTAATGATGCGGTCGAGGTCTTTTTCTTTATAGTATACTTCACGAACCATACTACCATCGATATCTTGTTTAGGGGAGGGTATGCCCAAAACGTTGGCCATCAATTTTAAGGAAGTATAATGTTTATAATCACCGAATTTCCAGAGCTCCATGGTATCGAGATGTGGAATTTCCCAAGGCTTTTTACCGAATAGGTTCAGTTTATAAGGTAGGTCGATACGATGGATCAGCATACGACGTGCGATGTACGGAAAGTCGAACTCCTTGGCATTATGCCCACAGAGCAATTTTTTGGGATGGCTGAAATGTGAGTTCAAGAGGTTTTTGAATTCCTTCAGTAATTTGGCCTCCTCACCATGAAAAGTGGTCACTCTAAATTCGCGATTGTCGCCTTTGATATTGAAATAACCGACCGAGATACAGATGATTTTTCCGAATTCGGCCCAGATCCCCGCACGCTCGTAGAATTCTTGGGCGCTCACGTCCTCTTTGCGCTGATATTGCGATTTCTGTTCCCAAAGTTCTTTTTTTGAGTCGTCCAGTTCCCCAAAATCGGCATGTTCGGGTACGGTCTCGATGTCGAGAAAAAGAATATCCTCTAGATTTATTTTTTGCAACATCTCAGTCCAAATAATTATCAGAAGTATGGGTTCAAGGTAAGAAATTTATTATTCTTCCTTCAACAGCATATAGGCTCGTGATTGGTTAACAGTAATCGAATCTTTACTTCTATTGAACCCTAGTTCAGTAAAGATCAGTTGTACTAAAATACTATCATTTTTGAATTGCAAGGTCATTTCTTCGACATCTAATTGACCGAGGTCAGGTCCGTACTGGGTCAATTCGAGCATTTTTTTCTTAAGAGGCATATCCAGAACTTTTGAGCTGTCCTGATTTGCCCTCAAGGAAAGTGAGACCGCTTCCGCATCAAATGCAACGGTATAATCCCCTATTTTCATGTTATCCTTGGCATGGCTACTGAAAGTAATGGTCGATAGATACTGATATGAACTAATATCATAGGTCATATTTGAATACTGGTCTCCATAATAATTGTAATAGGTGCCATTGGGATTATTATGGCTCAGCTCTTCGGCACTTATAGAGATCCCCAATGAATCCAATATTTTTTCGGTGTCGAGATAACCGTAATCCTTGAATTTTGCGTTGACCGTATCTTTTATGGCATTTTCCAGGGAAATCTGTGTGGTTTCATCCAATCGGGAAAGTGCCTTCCGATCGTCGAGATAGGTCAAAATGGACCTCAGTTGGTCATATTCTTTAAAGGTCGCCATCTCGTTATTCGATTTTACGTGTTCATACACTTTTTTAAATTGGCTAACCTGACTGTTCTTAGATACAGTAAATGCCCCCCAAGGCCCGAAACTTGACACTAGTGCCAGTATAAACAAAGATATGGGCAACACTTTTAGACTTTTGCTTTTGGAAAATAAGAGGTAGAGCGAAATACCTAAGATCCAGAATGCGATAATCAATACGAAATATCGGTTTTCGGTAATGCCATAGTCCGAGATACGTCTAAAGATGGCCGTAAACAGTAATATAACCAGTGGCAACAATAAAATATAGAACCAAGGATAAAAACTGTTTATTGTCCACGATTTTATGGTTTTTTGTACAGGATTTATAATGACCTGAACCACAAAACCTAGAATCGCCAGGGCAGTTACCATATAGGAGACCCACCCTTGGGGAAGCTCCCATTGCAAAAGAATCTTGATGCCGTACGCATAGAGGATGACGATGTAAAGCATTACCAAGGGAATCAAGATATATTTTACAAATACTTCTAGGGCCTTGTCAAAGTGAATGGTCGTGTTCTCCAGTATATTTTTTGGAAAATCGGAGAGATAGATCCACGTATTCACGACACCCAAGCAAAAAATAAAGAGTTGGCCATACCGCTCACCAGGAATATGCACATTAAACAATGAATCGATGGCCAATAGTGCGAAAACGAGACCGAGGTAAAGTACCCCTGAAAAAAGGGCACTACGAACAATGGCGAAAGCTATGGACTTGAGATAGTTCCAATACGAGGCTTTGTCCCATTTTGCTATAAAGGGCGCAAAAAGCACAAATAGATGTCCGGCGATGAAATAGAGAAAGAAACGACCAAAAAATAGGGGATTGTCCTCAATATGCTCTACATCTGACAAGTACCAATAAAAAAGGAAAAGAAGTACCAACACCGCCAACTTCGAGAACTGCCATTTTTTAATATCGCTGCGCTGCTCGATATAGAATTGGATTCCGATAAGCCAGCTGACCCCTAAAATCAATGTCAAGAAGACATCGAGATAATCATCAAAAAAATTGTTTGCATTGTTTCCGATGTGATATATGCAATAAAAACTACCCAAAACGACCCAGATCAACGTGACCGGAAAACGCTTAAAAGCACCCTGTGCCTTATCGGAAATTTCTTTGATGGAAGGGAAGGCCATAGTATCTTTTTTAAGAATCAGTACAACAAATGTACTTATGAAAGCGACTGGATCCTACCCTGTTTACGGGGATTTTTTTATCCTAAAGGCAAAATGTCCAATTACCAAGTAACCAACTGCTTGGTCGGTTTTTGATGTGGAGAAAAAGAGCTTTTTACTTAAAATACCTATAATTTATAGCCCTTTATCGACGAAATGCAAAGAATTGGAACAACATAGGATCGATAAGCACTGGAACAGACCGCTTGGTCGGAAAAAATCAGAACAAGGATTGCTGTTTTACCGGACTCTCATGCTCCAAAAGCCATTTTTTACGGTGCAATCCACCGGCATAGCCCGTTAACGAACCGTCACTACCAATTACTCGATGGCACGGAACAATAATCCATAACGGATTCTTTCCATTAGCTGACGCGACAGCTCGAATGGCTTTGACATCGCCCAGGGTTTTGGATAATTCTAGGTAAGAAACCGTCTTTCCGAATGGAATATCCAACAAAGCTTGCCAAACACGTTTTTGAAAATCGGTACCTTCCGGGTTAAGGGCAAGGTCGAAGACTTTTCTTTTTTCCTCAAAATACTCTCGAAGCTGATATACGGCCTCTTCCAGCACTTCGGGAACTATTTCAGTGATTTCCTCCGAAGTATCAAGAACCGTAATGGTACTTAGGCCATTTTCATCGCCCTCGATCTTAGCGATGCCCAAGGGGGTTTGTATGAAGGCCTTTTCCATTACTCTTTATTGTTGTTCTTTTCTAAAACCCCAGAGCGTTGTGCCCTGGTCTCCCAATTTTTTCGGGCCAGTTCCTGAAGGTCGGCGACGCTGTCGCTTTCATCCATGATTTCAAGACCTAATAAGGTCTCGATAATATCTTCCATGGTAACCAATCCGCTTACCGATCCATATTCATCGACCACTAGTGCTATGTGCTCTCGCTTGCTGATCAAGGTGTCAAAAAGTTTGGGAATCGGCGTATTTCGTTCTGTGACCAGAATCTCGCGTTTGATCTCGGAGAGCGGGAGTTCTCCATTGCCGTTGACCATTTCCTCCAGAATATTGTCCTTGAGTACAAATCCCTCGATATGGTCCATCTTTTCTCCGTGTACTGGAATGCGGGAAAAACGCATTTTAGGATTGTCTTCAAAAAATTCGCTTATCGTCTTTTTCTCGGAGGCTATTTTCATGACCGCCCGGGGAGTCATCACGTCCTTCACCAAAACTTCTTCAAACCGCAGTAGATTCTTAATAATGGTCGATTCCGATTTTTCGAACACCCCTTCTTCATGGGCGATATCTGTCATGGCCGTAAAGTCTTCACGGCTCAGTACACTTCCATGATGTCCTTTTCCACCTACCAGTTTGGTAAAAAGCTGCAATATCCAAAGAAGCCCCGTCCATTTGAGTATCAAGACCATGATCTTGAGTGTCTTTGCGGTGAAGTTCGCCAATTGACGCCAATATGTCGCCCCTATGGTTTTTGGAATAATCTCGGAAGCGACTAGAATAAGAATGGTCATCAATGTTGAAACCACGCCGACCATAAGGTCTTCGGTAAATTCAATACCCAAAATAGATCGGGTAGAAGTACCGTACATTTGGGCATAGGCTACTTTCGCCTGCACACCGACAAGAATGGCACCCACGGTATGGGCGACCGTATTCAGGGTCAGTATGGCGATTAAGGGCTTGTCGACATCTTTTTTGAGTTCCTCCAAAGTTTCTGCATACCCTTTTCCTTCCTTTTTCTTGATATTGATAAACGTAGGATTTATGCTCAAAAGCACTGCTTCTAGAATGGAACAGAGAAAAGAAAAAAAGATTGAAATAAGTGCGTAGAATACAAGTAACCCCATATATCGGTTTTTGTGGCGCTAAGATACGAATTCGACAAGAACCAAATGAGACTAATCAGAAGTCCGATCAGCTTGATAAAATACCTGTTGCACGGCGGACCGAATATTCAATTTATAGATATTGGAATGCGCCCTGCTGGGATATACACGATTAGAAAGAAAAATATATACCAATTGGTTTTCAGGATCTGCCCAAACGAAGGTGCCGGTAAATCCACTATGTCCGAAACTGTTAGTACCTACCTCGGGAGCGGGATACGAATCTTTCAGGGATAATTCTGAATTGTTCAGGGAAGGTTTATCAAACCCCAAGCCCCTCCGATTATCATTTTCAGGATATTGAACTTGCGTAAATTCTTTTAAAGTGCTTTCGGAGATATACCGTTTTCCTCCATAACTACCATACTGCATATACATTTGTATAATTTTGGCAAGGTCGTTGGCGGTGGCGAAGAGTCCCGCATTACCGGAAACTCCACCCAAAAGCGATGCGTTTTCATCATGTACCCAACCTCGGGTCAATGTATGCCGAAATAAGGTGTCGATTTCGGTAGGCACTATATTATTAGGATAGTTCTTGGTCATGGGCCGAAACCCTAGGGTCGTTGCACCCAAGGGGAGATAGAAATTCTTTTCGAGATAATATTCATAAGATTGTCCTGTCAACTGCTGGATCAGTTCCGGAAATATTAAAAACGTGAGTCCTGAATAGGTATATTTTTTTTCCTCCTTTACTTTCGACTTGTTGATGATACGATATATTCTACGATTGAACTTGTTTTTGACAAAAATGCCTTCATAGGCCTTGTTTTTAAAACGACTATTTGGGTTCGATCTTATAAAACGTCTTTTCAACCTGCCATTTTTCTTCAGCACTTCGTTGAGAAATACAATATACGGTGTCAACCCAGCCTGATGTGCCAAGATTTCACGAAGGGTAAGGTCTTTTTTGTCCGCTATATTTTGCCAAGGCTTCCAATAGGCACTAAAAGGTTTGTCCAGATCAAGTTTTCCTTCATCGACCAACTTCATGATAGCTGGTAATGGCCCGGTGATCTTGGTTACCGAAGCCAAATCGTAGATATCGTCCAAACCGACTGGTTGAAGGGAGTCGTAGGTGTGAAATCCGTAGGCTTTATGAAAAATGATCTTGCCTTCCTTCGCCACCAAGATTTGCGCTCCAGGAAAAGCCTCCTTAATTATACCGTTCGTTATGATGGAGTCAACTTTGGTATGGATATAAACGGAGTCTAGACCCACGGACGATGGTTGAGCGTAAATCAATTCGTCGGCCATTGATAGGTTGAGGTCTATCGATGCATTTTCTTGGGCCTTGATAACGAAAGAAAACAAGCAAATTAGTATGGAATTTATTTTAAACATATAATAATTGTTTCGTTTGTCATTCCAACTATTATGTCATTTCGAGGAACGAGGAATCTCAGCGTACCACTTGGCCGATGCCCGTTGTGTGGGATTCCTCCTGCGTCGGAATGACAAATAATAGAATTATCCCATCAACTTCACCGCATCCTTCGCAAAATAACTCGCGATAATATTCGCCCCGGCCCTTTTTATAGCAAGTAACTGTTCCATCATCACGGCATCATGGTCGAGCCATCCTTTTTCGGCGGCGGCCTTGAGCATGGCATATTCACCGCTTACTTGGTAGACGGCAACGGGTACGTCGACCTTGTTTTTGATTTCACGAACGATATCCAAATAACAGAGTCCGGGTTTTACCATGATGATATCGGCACCTTCCTCGATGTCCATTTGGGTTTCTTTGATTGCCTCGAAACGATTGGCCGAGTCCATTTGGTAGGTCTTTTTGTCTTTGGGCACATTTTTCATATCCACGGGAGCGGAATCCAGCGCATCACGAAACGGTCCATAAAAAGCACTGGCATACTTGGCACTATAAGCCATGATACCCGTATCGTAAAGTTCTACTTCTTCCAGAGCTTCGCGAATGGTAAGAATTCGGCCATCCATCATATCGCTTGGAGCCACGAAATCCGCACCGGCATGGGCATGCGAAATACTCATCTCTGCCAAGATTTCTGAAGTCTCGTCGTTCAATATTTTTCCGTCTTGCACTATACCGTCGTGACCAAAAGAAGAATAGGGATCCAAGGCTACATCGGTCATGACCAACATATCGGGGCATGCATTCTTGACGGTTTTGATGGCCAATTGCATCAATCCGTTTGGGTTAAGGGCTTCCGAACCTTTGTTATCCTTTAGATTATCGGGTACTTTCACAAAAAGAAGTACGGCGCAAAGTCCAAGGTTCCAAAGTTCTTTAACCTCTTTCTCAAGGTTGTCGAGACTTAATCGGTAGTAATCGGGCATTGAGGGAATTTCTTCCTTCACCCCTTTTCCTTCCACTACAAAAAGCGGAACCAAAAAATCACTGGGCGTTATAATGGTCTCACGAACCAAATGTCGAATAGCATTATTGGAGCGGAGTCTTCTATTTCTTCGTAGTGGATACATAAGTTGTTATATTTTAAATTCTGATTTCGCCTACCAGATAAAGAACGGCCTTTCCGGCAATTTTTACCCGTTCTCCCCAATTTTCGCAAAGCAGTTCGCCACCTCTCGGCGATAATTGTTTTGCCGTCATCTTACTTTTGCCCAAAACTCCCGACCAATAGGGTATTAATGTGGTATGTGCCGATCCGGTCACCGGATCTTCGGGAATACCACATTGTGGGGCAAAAAAACGGGAAACAAAATCCACTCCCTCACCCGGTGCGGAAACAATGACTCCGCGACAGTTCAATTGATCGAGTAAATGGAAATTTGGTGAAATTTCTTCGATTTCCTTTTGCGAACCATAAATTAAAAGATAGTCCGTTTTTCCCTGTATGGTTTTAATGGGTTCTGTACCTATTGCCTTTGTTATCTCGTTTACCTCGGCTACTTCTGTTGTTTCGTCCCTTGGAAAATCCAAGATCAAAAACCCATCGGCACTTTTTTCAACATTCAATGCCCCACTTCTGGGAGAATAGAAATCGAGTTTCGCAGCAAATTTTTCATAAAATCGAAATAATACATAGGCCGAGGCCAATGTCGCATGACCACAAAGGTCTACCTCAAGTTCAGGGGTGAACCATCGAATTTCATAATGCTCGGATTTTTTGACCAAAAATGCGGTCTCCGCTAAATTGTTTTCCATGGCAATCTGTTGCATAATCTTATCATCCAACCAATTGTTTAAAACGCAGACCGCGGCCGGGTTTCCGGAAAATAGTTTTTCCGTAAAAGCATCAACTTGATATAAGGTCAGTTTCATGATTCCATCTTGAATTACCAAGTTAAAGTTATGGATTATTGTACAGTTTATGAGGAGAGATCGATATTATCGAATGCTGTCCATTTCTTTTTTGCACGTTAAAATTCTTTCCAAGTCCGGGCCAAATCCGTGTTCTGCCCATAGACCGATATCATCTTTAATTTGGTCGGGGTTTTGATCGGCATCGATATATTTTCGAATCGAATCAATTAAAGGGTCGTCGAAACCATTGATCTTTACAATAGATTTTCTACCCGGAATACTATAATCACCTTCATAATCGTAAGAAAAGACCAATACTTGGTCACCCGTTGATAATCCGGATCCATAAAAGCAATCGGTTGAGAAGAATTTTTGATTGGCAAAGGTGTTTTCAGGCAAATACTTGATCTTGAATACTTGTTCTAGCTCTATAATCCCTTTTTGCGAAGTGTATAAGGGCCCCGGGTCGTCAGTAGGTTCTTCTAAGGTTTTTAAAGTTCCGGCAAAAACCAGGGAAAACTCCTCGCCACAATTGCCGATAAAAGGCCCATCTTGTGGCCACCAATAGGTATAACCAACATGTAAGGTATCTTGGGTGAAGATGATATCGATATCACTTTTTGATTTTTCGGTATTGCACGAAACCAGTGATATCATCGTACAGCATAAAACCAATAATAAACAAAAGAACGTTCTTAAGCCCATTCCCTCGGATTTTGTAGAATTTCGACGAGACGAGCTTCTTCACTTCCCTTCTCTGGATGATGGTCGTACCGCCATTGCACATGTGGCGGAAGGCTCATTAAAATACTTTCGATTCGACCATTTGTCTTGAGACCGAACAAGGTACCCTTATCATGTACCAAATTGAATTCCACGTAGCGACCCCTACGTATTTCTTGCCAATCTCGCTGTTCTTGGGAATAATCCAAATGCTTTCGTTTTTCCACGATCGTAACGTAAGCTTCCAAAAAACTATCGCCCACCTCGGTTACGAAATCGTACCAAGCTTGCATCGACATTTCTCCGGATGCCTTGCAGTAATCAAAAAAAAGTCCGCCTATGCCTCGGGCTTCATTCCTATGGCTATTCCAAAAGTATTCGTCACACCTCTTTTTATACGTAGGATAAAAATCAGGACGATGGTTATCACAAGCCCTTTTACAAACGGAGTGAAAATGTACTGCATCTTCATCGAACAGATAATAGGGAGTCAGATCTTGTCCGCCACCGAACCATTGATCGACAATATTTCCTGCTTTGTCGTACATCTCGAAATAGCGCCAATTCGCATGTACGGTTGGAACCATTGGACTTTTGGGATGTAAAACCAGACTCAATCCACAGGCGAAGAAATCGGCATCCTTGACCCCAAAATAGGTTTGCATACTCGTGGGCAGTTCGCCATGAACGGCAGAAATATTGACTCCGCCTTTTTCGAAAACTGCTCCGTTTTCGATGACCCGCGAACGGCCGCCACCGCCTTCCGGACGCGCCCAAATATCTTCACGGAATTTGGCCTTTCCATCTACTTCCTCGAGTTTCGAGGTTATGGTCTCTTGAAGGGTTTGTATGTATCGGTAGAATTTGTCTTTCATGCGTATAACTCATAAAGCTCCATATCCAAAGGGGGTTCATGGGGCGGGGTATGTTCTTTGAGCAAAGTGGAATTCCAAATATAACCACATTTTTCAGCAACTTTAATGCTCGCTAAATTGCTTTCGTGAACAATGATTTGAATAGTTTTCAATCCAAGTTTTTCAAACGCATAGTTTGATAGTGCCTTAGCGGATCGGGTCATCCAACCTTTTCCTTCATATTGATAACCTATGCAGTAGGCCAGCTCGGCTTGTTGTCGCTTCCAATCCAATTTTTTGATATATACCAGGCCAATTACGGTTCGGTTTTCCTTTTCCTTGAGAACAAAAAGGAATTCCTCTTTGTTCAAAAATTGCTTGACCTTCTTCTCGACGAAGTATTTTGAAAGATCAGGGGTCAGGTTTTGCTCCAAAGTGTTGGGGAAAAACCGTTTCAGACGATCGGAGTTTACCGTTACAAAATCGCAGATGCGCCATGCATATTTTTCATGGATCGGATCGATGGTATAATGTTCGAATTCAGTAATCACCTTTTAGTTTTAAGAGGGACTCTTATATTCCTTCACGGCATCGATAAAAGCCTTCGCATTTTCAACAGGAATATTGGGTAAGATACCGTGCCCTAGGTTTACCACATACTTATCCTTCCCAAATTCATGGATCATTTGGGTAACCATCTTTTTGATTTCGGAAGGAGGTGACAAAAGCCTCGCTGGATCGAAATTACCCTGAAGTGTAATATTACCTCCCGACAAATACCGAGCATTGCGAGCGGAGCATGTCCAATCGACCCCAAGGGCCGCAGCCCCTGATTTTGCCATATCGCCCAAGGCGAACCAGCAGCCTTTTCCGAAAACGATAACTGGGGATTCGTCTTTTAAAGCATCGATAATCTGTTGAATGTACTGCCAAGAGAACTCTTTATAATCGCTTGGGGATAACATACCGCCCCACGAATCGAAAACCTGTACCGCATTGACACCAGCTTTGACCTTGGCCTTTAGATAGGCAATTGTCGTATCGGTAATCTTTTGCAACATCTCATGGGCAACCAAAGGTTGTGTGAAACAAAACTCCTTGGCCTTGTCAAAAGTCTTACTGCCTTGCCCCTGGGTTGTATAGCACAAAATGGTCCACGGTGAACCGGCAAAGCCAATAAGCGGCACTTCATCGTTCAACTTTTCTTTGGCGGCCTTAATGGCCTGCATCACATAATCAAGTTCTTCATTGACATTGGGAACGATAACGCGATCCACTCCTTTTTTATCCCGAACAGGATTTGGCAAATACGGTCCGAAGTTGGGTTTCATCTGTACCTCGATGCCCATTGCTTGGGGAATTACCAGAATATCGGAAAAAAGAATAGCGGCATCCATGCCGTATCTGCGAATGGGCTGTACCGTAATTTCGGAAGCCAGTTCAGGAGTTTGACATCGTGTAAAAAAATCATATTTCTCCTTGATTTCCATAAATTCAGGAAGATAGCGGCCAGCTTGGCGCATCATCCAAACTGGTGGGCGGTCTACGGTTTCGCCTTTTAGGGCTCTTAGGAATAGGTCGTTTTTTATCATACTTGGCAGATAGCTTTTAGCCTTTGGCTATTGGCTATTTTTGATTTTACGAATTAGACTATTTAGCATTTTTGCCTCTTTATCGAGAAGGTCAAATGCACTTTTCAAACCTTCTTCAGAAATAAAACCCAATTCAACTGCTATAATAAGTTGGGTTTCTACTTCAAAAAGAGAACCTATTGCAATTTCCAAAAAACGTTTGAATTCTATTTCACTATTTCTGCTACACCCTTCGGCAATATTTGAGGAAATGGACACGGCCGCTCGTGTAACTTGACTACGAAGGCCGAATTTTTCTTGAGCAGGCAGCTTATCAGATAATTTATAAATTTCTTTAACGATTTGAATGCCGTTCTTCCAGATATCGAGTTTTCTAAAATCTCTCATACTTTATTTACCAACAGCCAACAGCCAACAGCCAACAGCCAACAGCCAACAGCTAACTTCTATAACTTTCATTAACCAACTCGATCAAACTTTCCACATCGGGAATTTTCGCCACTCGAACATCATCAAAATGCTTTCGCGCCTCGTTGGCGGTGGTCTCCCCGATACAGTAGGCGATCTTATCAGGCTTATTCTTTAACAAATAACTCTCGACGGTAGACGGACTAAAAAATAGAACCCCTTTTACGGTATCATCGATTTTTGAAGGGGAATGTTTGGTCTCGTACGCCTCGATTTCAGTTACCTCAATATTATTTTCTGTCAAGATATTTGGTAAATCCTCCATTCGCAAATTGCTGCAAAAATAGGTTACCTCCAATCCTTCTATATATTCGACTAAATATTCGGCCAGTTTTTTTGCATTTTTTTCTTGATGTTTTACCGGACCTATACGGCGTTCTATCAAGCGTTTGGTCTTTCGCCCAACGCAATAGATATTTTTGAAGTTCAATTGATCAGCGCTTACGTTCGATAAGATGGCCTCGACCGCATTTTGACTGGTAATAATCACGTTCGTCATTTCTCGTTTCAACACGGCGGTGGAAATACGGTTCGGACTTATCTTGATAAAGTCGTCGGATTTGACCCGAATACCATTATTGAATGTCTGTAGCTGATCGGAAGTCAGTTTTTTGGTCGAAAAAATTTGGGCGCCGATGTTCACTCCGACCAATTTGTTCATCAAGGCCTTCCCACCACGACTTAGCATACTGTTTGCGCAGTCACGGCCGAGATTTTCGTGCTTTCCGATAGGAGCTTTAAATTCGGCTTCCAATTTTTTGCTTCCGTCAACGGTTAAAAGCACACCCTTTAAGGTTATTTCGTCTTCTTTGTCGATGGTCGCAAGGGCACCGATGGGAGCGGTACATCCTCCTTCCAAAATACGCAAAAATTCACGCTCTAGTTTGGTACAGATGGCCGTCGGTTCGTGATTGAGTTCTGAGCAGGCATCTCGAACAAAATCATCGTTCTCCATGGCTACGACCATGATTGCACCTTGTGCGGGTGCGGGCACCATCCAGGTGAGTCCGATGGTATTCTCAGGTTCAAGGCCGATACGTTCGAGTCCGGCAGCGGCAAAAATGGCACCGTTCCAATCGTTATTTTTTAATTTTTCGTATCGGCTGTTCACATTACCCCGCAAATCGACAACGGTATGGGTTGGGTAACGGTTGAGCCATTGTGCTTTACGACGAAGGCTTCCGGTAGCAATAAAGGCTTCACGTTGCGCCAAAAATTCCTCGTTTTTTTTGAAGGCCAGAATGTCCCAATAGTTCGCGCGCTCCAAGACTGCGGCCTGAACGATACCTTGGGGAAGTGCCGTCGGTACATCTTTCATAGAATGCACGGCAATATCGATTTCGCCTTTGAGCATGGCGACATCCAAGGTTTTGGTAAAAATGCCGGTTATGCCTAGCTCATAAAGGGGTTTGTCGAGTACAAGGTCTCCGGTAGCTTTTACGGGAACAAGCACGGTCTTATGACCAAGCGCTTCCAATTGCGATTTAACGGTGTTCGCTTGCCATAACGCCAATTCGCTATCGCGGGTACCTATGCGAATGACCTTGCTCATCGGGTATTCACTTCAAGTTGAAAGACCTTTTGAATGAGTTCGAGGCTATCATCCGCATCCGTGTTCGAATCTTTTAAATGATTGGCGAATTGTTTGGTGATTTTTTGGATAATGCGATCCGAGATGACATCGGCTTGTTCCGGATTAAAATCACTAAGTTTCTTGGATTGGTAATCGAGCTCTTCTTCCTTCATGGTCTTCAGTTTCTTCTTCAAGGCCTTGATGACCGGAGCGAACTTTCGTGTTTCCAACCACTGTATGAATTCGTTTTTCACTTCTTGA
>CAYGPR010000054.1:0-26765 GCA_964351985.1 uncultured Maribacter sp.
GTCTAAGCGTCCGGTTATGGGTCATATCGCTTCAGAAATGAGCAATACCGCCATTTTTACTTCCGATAATCCTCGGTCAGAATCCCCCAATATCATTATCGAAGAAATGGAGGCCGGTGTTGAACCTCAAAATGCAAAAAAAATTTTGTCCATTGAAAATCGTGAACAGGCCATTAAAACGGCATGTCAACTGGCGGTATCGAACGATATCATCCTAGTTGCGGGCAAGGGTCATGAAACGTACCAAGAGACCAATGGTAAGCGAATCGATTTTGACGATTTCGAAATAGTAAAGGGAGTATTGAATAGTTTGAACAAGTAGAAACAAGAAATCGATAGATGCTTTATTATCTGTTTGAATATTTGGAAAATGAATATCAGGTGCCGGGGGCGGGGTTGTTCCAGTTTCTTACGTTCAGGGCGGCCATGGCCATATTACTATCCTTGGTTATTGCCACGGCCTATGGTAAGCGGGTAATTCTGTTTCTACAGCGAAAGCAAATCGGGGAGACCATTCGAGATCTAGGTTTGGATGGGCAGAAACAAAAGGCCGGAACCCCCACTATGGGTGGTCTGATTATTATCATGTCGACATTGATCCCCGTTTTACTATTTGCCAGATGGCTTGATAACATCTACGTAATACTCCTTATAGTAACAACTATATGGATGGGTATAATTGGCTTTGCGGATGATTATATCAAAATTTTTAAGAAAGATAAAAAAGGACTTAAGGGAAGATTCAAGGTTATGGGACAGGTCGTTTTAGGGCTTGGAGTGGGTGCCACGCTGTACTTCCATCCTGAAGTTACCATGAAAGATTCAGATAGTACCATGATTACGGAGCAGTATACTGTGGAACCGGTTCAGGGTAAAGAAATCAAATCTACAATGACTACAGTGCCATTTTTTAAGAACAACGAATTTGACTATTCCGGCTTGATATCATGGGCCGGCGAAGGTCTGGAGAAATACGCTTGGTTGATTTTTATCCCCATTGTAATTTTCATTGTGACCGCGGTTTCCAATGGTGCGAACCTTACCGATGGTATCGATGGACTTGCGGGTGGTACGTCTGCAATAATAGTTTTGACCCTGGGAATTTTCGCATGGGTCTCGGGTAATACGATCGTTTCCGAATATTTGAACATCATGTACATACCGAGGGCGGGGGAGCTGTTGGTTTTCATAACTGCCTTTACGGGTGCGCTGGTCGGATTTCTATGGTACAACGCGTATCCCGCCCAAGTTTTTATGGGCGATACGGGCAGTCTGACAATTGGCGGGGTAATCGCCGTAATTGCCATTATTGTGCGCAAAGAACTGCTTATACCGTTATTGTGTGGCGTTTTCTTCGCCGAATCGCTATCCGTAATGGCACAGGTCGGTTATTTCAAATACACAAAGAAAAGATTGGGCGAGGGTAAGCGCATTTTTTTGATGGCGCCCTTGCACCATCATTATCAAAAGAAAGGGTATCACGAAAGTAAAATAGTGACCCGATTCTGGATTATAGGTATTCTATTGGCCATTTTGACTTTTGTGACCCTGAAAATCAGATAAGATGAAAAGGCTAGTAGTCTTAGGAGCGGGCGAAAGCGGCGTAGGCACGGCTATCTTGGGGAAACAAAAGGGATACGAGGTTTTTGTTTCGGATAAAGGAAAGATTAAAAGAAAGTACAAAGACGTTCTTGAACATTTTGGAATTGATTGGGAAGAAGAGAAGCATACCGAGGATAAAATCCTGAATGCCGATGTGGTCATGAAGAGTCCGGGGATACCGGATAAAGTGGCTTTGGTTGTGAAATTGACTGGAAAAGGTATTCCGGTGATCTCCGAAATAGAGTTCGCCTCGCGCTATACCGATGCCAAGATTATTGGTATTACGGGAAGCAATGGCAAGACCACAACTACCATGCTCACAAACCATATTCTGAGCGAAGGAAACCTCAACGTAGGTATGGCCGGAAACATCGGTGACAGTTTTGCGAAAATGGTAGCGGAGAGCAACTTTGATTATTATGTGTTAGAGATCAGCAGTTTTCAGTTGGACGGAATTACTGATTTCAAACCTCATATAGCCATTTTGACCAACATAACCCCGGATCATCTGGATCGGTATGATTATACTTTTGAAAATTATATCGCCTCGAAATTCCGGATTGCCGAAAACCAGACCGAGGAAGATTACTTCATCTACGATGCCGACGATGAAGTCATTGTAGACTGGTTAAAGTCTCACCCCATCAAATCCAAAGCGCTTCCTTTTTCGCTCAATTATCAATTGGAAGAGGGGGCATGCCTTAAGAATAATAAAATACGAATAACGACAACTAACAACACTATTGAAATGACAACAGACGCACTAGCTTTGGAAGGCCAGCATAATGTAAAGAATACTATGGCTGCGGCGATGGTGGCGAAACTTATAGGTATCCGAAAAGAGACGATTCGCCAGAGCATCGAGAATTTTCAAGGTGCGCCACATCGGCTTGAAAAAGTACTTAAGATTCAGCACGTGCAGTACATCAACGATTCTAAGGCGACCAATGTCAATTCAGTGTTCTATGCCTTGGACAGTGTGAAAACCCCCATAGTTTGGATCGTGGGTGGTGTTGACAAAGGAAACGATTATCGAGAATTGATGCCGTTGGTTCGTGAAAAGGTCAAGGCCATTGTTTGCTTGGGCGCCGATAATTCTAAAATAAAGGACTTTTTTGGCAACGTGGTCGATTTGATGGTGGAGACTTTCGCGATGGAAGAGGCTGTGAAGGTTGCCTATAAAATAGCACAAAGGGGAGACACTGTATTACTCTCACCGGCCTGCGCCAGTTTTGACCTTTTTGAAAATTATGAGGATAGGGGAAATCAATTTAAGGAAGCAATAAAAAACCTATAAAGTGGGTGATGTTTTTAAAAATATAAAGGGAGATAAAGCACTTTGGGCCGTAGTAGCGCTCTTGGGGCTCTTCTCATTTTTACCGGTATATAGCGCCAGTAGCAACCTAGTCTATGTGGTTGGGAGTGGCACACCTATCGGTTGGTTGGTAAAACATGCCGTGCTTTTACTTTTAGGATTCGGAATTATTTACGGGGTACATCGCATTCCCACCCATTTTTTCAAGGGACTTTCGTTGATTGCCATGCCGATCGTAATCGTGCTTTTGGCATTGACCTTGGCACAGGGCACTACGATGGAAGGCGCCAATGCAAGTCGTTGGATTCAACTGCCTTTTATTGGGATCAAGTTTCAGGCTTCCACGTTGGCGGCTGTTGTCTTGATGATCTATGTGGCGCGATATCTTACCAAGATCAAGGATAAGGTGGTAAGGTTTCAAGAAAGTATATTGCCCTTATGGATTCCGGTGTTTCTGACGGTAATCCTGATTTTACCGGCCAACTTTTCCACGGCGGCCATTATTTTTTCTATGGTGCTATTACTATGTTTTATTGGTGGATATCCTATAAAATATTTAATGGGAATCGTGGGTACCGGTATTTTATGTCTTACCCTGTTCATTCTCGTGGCAAAAGCCTTTCCCGATATGTTCCCCAACCGTGTCGATACATGGACCAGCAGGATAGAGAGTTTTTGGAACCCTGGCGACTCCGAGGCTGATTACCAAATAGAGAGGGCAAAGATTGCCATTGCTACTGGAGGTATTGTGGGTAAAGGAGCGGGAAAAAGTATTCAGAAGAATTTCCTTCCGCAGAGTTCTTCCGATTTTATATATGCCATAATCGTTGAGGAATATGGACTGGTCGGAGGTTTTGGCCTGATGTTATTCTATCTGTTCCTTTTATTTAGAATAGTTGTAATTGCCAATGGGGCTACGACCATTTTTGGAAAGCTACTGGCATTGGGGGTCGGCCTTCCGATAATTTTTCAGGCCCTGATCAATATGGCAGTGGCGGTAGAATTGTTCCCCGTAACGGGGCAGAACCTGCCATTGATAAGTAGCGGTGGAACATCGGGCTGGATGACCTGTTTGGCCATTGGTATCATATTGAGCGTTAGCAATAAAAATCTAGCGACCGAAAAAGAGACTGTCGATATAAATAGTACGAACCCTTTAGAGGTGTTGAGTGGGCAGTTATAGATTTATATTATCAGGTGGTGGTACGGGTGGCCATATATATCCGGCAATCGCCATCGCCAATGAATTGAAAAGAAGATATCCTGATGCTAAATTTCTATTCGTCGGCGCAAAGGATCGAATGGAAATGGAAAAAGTACCACAAGCGGGGTACGAAATAGAAGGATTATGGATTACAGGGTTGCAACGGAAACTGACCCTTAAAAATTTGATGTTTCCCTTTAAATTGATAAGTAGTTTGTTGAAGTCTGGCAAAATAGTGTCCCGATTTAAGCCCGATGCCGTAGTAGGCACCGGTGGCTTTGCCAGTGGGCCTTTGTTGAAGGTGGCGAGTGGCAGGGGAATACCCTGTGTATTGCAAGAACAGAATTCTTTTGCCGGAATTACGAACAAGTTGTTAAAAGATAAGGTTGACAAAATCTGTGTGGCCTATGATGGAATGGAAAAATTCTTTCCGCAGAAAAAAATAGTAAAGACCGGAAACCCCGTACGTGGAGATCTGGTAGAAATACAAAAAAATAAAAATGAGGCTTTAGAATTCTTTGGATTAGAAGTCGATAAACCGACCCTTTTGATTTTGGGTGGCAGCCTAGGGGCAAGGCGCATTAATCAATTGGTCGAATCCAAACTTGAATTTTTCAGGCAGAACAACCTACAGATTATATGGCAATGTGGAAAACTGTATTTCGAAGAATATAAAAAATATGCTTCTGATAGTGTAAAGGTCTTTGATTTTTTAAACCGTATGGATTTCACCTATATAGCAGCCGATATCATAATATCCCGAGCAGGCGCAGGATCGGTCTCTGAACTCTGTATTGTTGGTAAGCCTGTTATTTTCATTCCTTCACCTAACGTGGCAGAAGACCATCAGACCAAGAATGCCGAGGCACTGGTACATGAAGATGCGGCGATCTTGATAAAAGAAAAAGATTTGGATTCCGATTTTGAGAAGATTTTTTCAGAATTGGTTCGATCAAAAGAAAGTCAAGACACCTTGGGAACAAACATTAAAAGTTTGGCATTACCCAATGCAACAAAACACATTGTCGACGAAATAGAAAAACTTTTAAGAAGTAAGCAGTAATTATGGATGTGCTGAAAATAAAACAATCTAATCAGCGGCTCCTCCCCTCAGACGAGGTTAGAAGGCCAGGCCTTTGGCGTGTTCGAAGGGGTTGAAAACGCAAGCCAGTAATAAAGCACCGTAAAAAAGTACAGTTGTCTTTAATGACATAATAAGAGAAATGAACTTGAATAAAATACATAACGTCTACTTCATCGGCATCGGAGGCATTGGCATGTCCGCCCTGGCACGTTATTTTAAGTTCATCGATAAAAACGTCGCAGGGTATGACAAGACCGAAACTCCTTTAACGCAAGAATTGAGTGAACTCGGAATAGAAATCCATTACGAAGACCATGTGAATTCAATTCCTGAAAAATATACCGAAAAAGATACCACATTGGTGGTGTATACCCCTGCGGTACCTGCCGAACATTCAGAATATCAATATTTTTTGGATAGGGATTTTGAGATTAAAAAGCGCTCTGAGGTTTTGGGATTGATTACGAAGGACACTTTTTGTTTTGCGGTTGCAGGTACACATGGCAAAACGACGACCTCGAGTATTCTGGCCCACTTGCTCAAAGAAACGGACACGCCGTTCACTGCATTTTTAGGAGGGATATCGGAAGACTTCAACAGCAACTTCTTTTTTTCCGGAACTGATTATTCAGTGGTCGAGGCCGATGAGTTCGATCGTTCTTTTTTAAGATTGTTTCCTAACGTAGCTTGTGTCACCTCGATGGATGCGGATCATTTGGACATTTATGGAAACCACGACGAACTTAAAAAATCGTTCGAAGAATTCGTTGCTCGTATTGCTTCGGACGGGAAACTTTTTATAAGGAAAGGACTCCCGTTAAAGGGAATCACATATGGCATAGAAGACGATTCTGATTACTGTATCAGAAACTTGAAAATAGAACATGGCTCCTACATATTTGACTTGACGACTCCCGAAGCTACCCTATCGGGAGTCAAATTCAACAAACCCGGACGGCATAATCTGCTTAATGGATTGGTCGCTTTTGCCATGGCGGTGCAAACAGGTTCTCCCCAGCCTCGTCTTGCGAAAGCAATGGAAACTTTTAGAGGCGTACAACGCCGGTTCTCCTACAATATTAAAGAAGCTGATTTTGTCTTTATCGACGATTATGCCCATCATCCGACCGAGATTGATGCGGTGTACGATGCAATTTTCGAAATGCATCCGGGTAAAAAAGTACTGGCTATTTTTCAACCCCATTTATTTTCGAGAACACGGGATTTTGCCGATGCCTTTGCTGAAAGCTTGTCCAAATTCGATAGCATTTTGTTGTTGGATATCTATCCCGCTAGGGAAAAACCAATGGAAGGAATCACCTCACAATGGCTGCTTGAAAAAATTGAAAATCCGAATAAAAAAAGAATCGATAAATCCGAGTTGATCCAAGAAATAAAAAATCAAAGTCCCGATGTATTGGTGACCATGGGTGCCGGCGATATCGGGTTAGAGGTGTCAAGAATTAAAAAAGAATTGAATTATGCACATTAATTGGAACTATATGAAGATGATAGCCCTTTTGCTTGTTGTTTCAGGGCTGTTCGCATTCTCGAACGAAAGAAGTAAAAAGAAGACTATAAACGGTTTGAACATACAATTCGTTGGGGATCAGAACCTTTACATAACAGAGGGTATGGTTAATAAATTGTTAATACAAAATTATGGTAGGCTCACAAATGTGCCCAAAGAAAAATTAGTTTTGAATACTATAGAAGAGGTCATTGAGACCAATGACATGGTGAAAAATGCCCAAGTGTATCTTACTGTAAATGGGGAGCTTACGTCAAAAATCGTACAGCGAAGGCCAATCGGGAGAATAGAGGGGAATACTAAATTTTATCTTGATGATGAAGGAAAACGCATGCCGTTATCCATGAGCCACTCCGCAAGAGTACCCATCATCACAGGGAAAATTACGGGCAAAAGTTTGGAAGACGTCTATAAGATTCTGGAATTTATTAACGCCGATGATTTTCTTAGAAAAAATGTCATAGGCATACATGTAGAAGAAGAAGAAAAGTATCAGCTCAAGTTCAGAATGGAAGAATTTGTAGTGAATCTGGGCGGGATAGATAATCTTGAAGAGAAATTTAAAAATTTCAAGGCCTTTTATGCAAAGGCAAACAAAGATAAGACCCTAGAAGACTTTGCAATCGTGAGTCTTGAGTTCAATAATCAAGTAGTGTGCACCAAAATTTAAATCAATCAAATGGAACAAGGTAATTATTCAGTCGGGCTAGACATAGGAACCACCAAAATCGTTGCCATAATCGGTAAGGAAAACGAATACGGAAAAATCGAAGTTTTGGGTATCGGAAGATCCAAAAGCCTTGGGGTACATCGAGGGGTTGTAAACAATATTACCCAGACCATTAAATCGATTCAACAGGCGGTCGAGGAGGCCGAAGCGAATTCGGGCCTTAAAATCGGCTCTGTCGTCGTTGGTATTGCAGGTCAGCATATTCGAAGTCTTCAACACAGTGACTACATTACACGTCCAGATTCGGAAGAGGTTATAAACGAAGATGATCTTGATAAATTGGTGAACCAGGTGTACAAGCTGGTCATGCTTCCCGGAGAGGAAATTATCCACGTGCTTCCACAAGAGTACAAAGTTGACGGACAGGCAGAAATAAAACAGCCTATCGGAATGTACGGTGGTCGTTTGGAAGCAAATTTTCATGTTGTTGTCGGCCAAGTATCCTCTATTAAGAATGTAGGAAGATGTATTAAAAGTGCAGGTCTGAATTTAGGTAATATTACCTTGGAACCTTTGGCATCCTCCGAAGCCGTGCTGAGCCAAGAAGAAAAAGAAGCGGGTGTTGCCCTGATTGATATAGGTGGCGGTACTACGGATCTCGCCATATTTAAGGATGGTATCATCCGGCATACCGCGGTTATTCCTTTTGGAGGTGGTGTCATTACCGAAGATATTAAGGAAGGCTGTTCTATAATTGAAAAGCAAGCTGAACTATTAAAAATGAAGTTCGGATCGGCATGGCCTGGGGAGAATAAAGACAATGAGATTGTTTCCATTCCTGGACTACGCGGGCGAGAACCTAAAGAAATTACCCTAAAAAACTTGTCGAAAATCATTCATGCACGGGTGGTGGAAATTATAGAACAAGTCTATGTCGAGATAAAAAATTACGGGCACGAAGAACAGAAAAAGAAATTGATTGCGGGAATCGTTCTTACCGGAGGTGGAAGCCAATTAAAGCATCTCAAGCAATTGGTGGAGTATATCACAGGCATGGATACACGAATCGGATATCCCAATGAACATTTGGCCGGTGATTCCGATGAAGAGGTGGCAAGTCCGTTGTATGCTACCGCAGTTGGTCTCTTGATGAATGCGGTCAAGAATGATGGAAAGAACCAAAACTCCCCTGGTGAATCAGAATCCACCGAGGAGGAAGAATTGGTCTATGCGGGCCATGATGAGGATATCGCCACTTCGAATCGATCCATAAGAGAACGTAAATCGGTTTTTGACAAATGGTCTGAAAAATTGAAGGACTTTTTGGACAACGCGGAGTAAGCATTGAATACGAATAAAACTATAACCAGTAATATATAATACTATGAGCAACGAAACGGAATTTGAGGGAATCGCTTTTGACCTTCCCAAGAACCAAAGTAATGTAATCAAGGTGATCGGTGTTGGCGGTGGCGGAAGCAATGCTATCAACCACATGTTCCAGGCCGGAATCAATGGGGTCGATTTTGTCATCTTGAACACAGATCAGCAAGCACTTACCAATAGTACCGTGCCAAATAAAATACAATTGGGCGTTTCATTGACCGAAGGTCTTGGGGCAGGTGCAAATCCTGAAGTTGGCGAACAAGCGGCCATTGAAAGTATGGAAGATATCAAAGGTATGTTGGACCATACGACGAAAATGGTCTTTATTACCGCTGGCATGGGCGGGGGAACAGGTACTGGTGCTGCTCCCGTAATCGCCAAACAGGCCAAAGAAATGGATATTCTTACCGTTGGTATCGTTACCATGCCGTTTCAATTCGAGGGTAAAATGCGTTGCCAACAAGCACAACTCGGAATTGAAAAACTGCGAAATAACGTTGACTCGCTCATAGTCATCAATAACAATAAATTAAGGGAAGTCTATGGAAATTTAGGCTTCAAAGCAGGTTTTTCAAAAGCGGATGAAGTTCTGGCGACCGCGGCCCGTGGTATTGCCGAAGTAATTACACATCACTACACCCAGAACATCGATTTACGCGATGCCAAGACCGTACTTTCCAATAGTGGTACGGCCATTATGGGGTCTGCCATGGCATCAGGTTCGGCTCGGGCCAATGAGGCTATTATGAAGGCACTTGATTCCCCATTGCTGAACGACAACAAGATCACCGGAGCTAAGAATGTACTATTGTTAATCGTTTCCGGTTCGTCTGAAATTACAATAGATGAAATAGGTGAGATCAACGATCATATACAGATAGAGGCAGGTCATGGCGCTAACATCATTATGGGCGTTGGTGAAGACGAAGAATTAGGAGATGCTATTGCCGTTACCGTTATTGCTACGGGCTTCAATATCGATCAGCAAGACGACATTGTAAATACAGAGTCAAAAAAAATAATTCATACCCTAGAGGATGAACAAAGGGCAGTACAAAACCTGACCTCACAAAATATTGTCCATCACCTTGAAGCCGAAGAAGTTTTTGACGAGCCAATTCTTAAAAATGTTCTGGAAGAGGAAATGGAATTGATTCCGACAACGAATTACATAAAGAACTTCAATGTTTTCTATGAAGAGGTTATTGCAGAAAATGTTTCTGAGGATGATTTTGTAATTATCGAATCAAGGGATGAAGTCGAGCATATCGATGTGGTCGATCCACAAGAGTTATCCTCAATAGAGGAAGAGGAGGATCAGTTCGCGATGAGCTTCGACATGCCTCTATCAAGCTCAGAAGATGAGGATGAGGAATCCAAAGATAATATCATCACTTTCAGTTTAGATGAAGAAGTAAAGGAAATCGATGTAACGGACCACATTGAAGTTATACCTGTACTGGAGTATAATAAAGAAGGTGAGACCCGTTACAGCCTTGATGATTATATGGAGTTGGAAAATAGCCTTACAGGTGCCAAGTCAAAGGCAGAAGAATTTGAACCGAAAATTGTTGAAGACGAGTTGGTATTCGAGCGAAAGGTAATCAAAGTTGAAAAAGAAGAAGTTGTTTCTGAATCAACGGAAATAGACCCAATGGATACCCCTCTAGAAGTATTGCTAAAAGAAAGAGCGGACGAACGTCGAAAAAAGCTGAAGGATTTCAACTATAAGTTCCATAACAACGCGAACAATATCGATGAAATCGAAAAAGAGCCGGCCTACAAGAGACAAGGCGTAAATTTGAACGAGACCCCTAGGGAGAATAGGGTATCACGAACTACGCTCGGTGAAGATAGCAATGGAGAGGCTCAGTTGCGATCTAACAATTCATTCTTGAACGACAATGTAGATTAAACGTATTTAAGATACGTTTCCCCAATACTATTAAACCCGAAAATTGAGTATCATTTTCGGGTTTATTTTTTATCTTCGCAGTCCAAAATTATCCAAAGATGAGCTTACAACAGCAAGTAATGGAACAGATGAAAGAAGCTATGAAGGCCAAGGACAAAGTTGCCCTTGAATCGCTCAGAGCTATCAAGTCCGCATTGCTGTTGGCACAGACCGAAAAGGGTTCTGGAACGGAGATGAGTGAAGATGATGAAATTAAATTGGTGCAGCGATTGGTAAAGCAGCGAAAGGATAGTGCCGCAATTTTTACCGAACAAGGTAGGACAGATTTAGCGGAACCCGAATTGGCGCAGATCGCAATCATCGAAAAGTTTCTACCAGAACAGTTGAGCGAAGATGAAATCGAAAAAGTGGTCGTTCGTACTATAGAGGCAACAGGTGCTGAGGGAATGAAGGATATGGGTAAAGTTATGGGCATGGTCTCAAAAGAATTGGCGGGTCAGGCCGATGGGAAGACTATCTCGAATATTGTAAAGAGTAAATTAATCTAGTATTTAGTTGGAAGTGGCAGTAAGCGGTTTATAGAACTGCCTACTGCTACTGACAACCACTTACTGAGAAGGCCGCGTGGCGCAACTGAATAGCGCATCAGATTTCGGCTCTGAGGGTTGGGGGTTTGAATCCCTCCGCGGTCACTAATAAAAGGTCTTGCAATGCAAGACCTTTTTTAGTTTTTCGTGGTTTATATAGGCAAAATTGATATTCAGTAAAACTATTGAAAATTCTAAGAATCCAACAATCCCATTTTAATGGCATGCTTGGTCAAACCAGCAAGATTCTTGACCTGCAATTTTGAGATCAGGTTTTTACGATAGCTTTCAATTGTATGTTTGCTTAAGAACAAAGTATCGGCGATTTCTTGGGTCGTATTTTCTTCGGCAATAAGTTTCAGTACTTCTTTTTCACGATCGGTCAATGAAATTTCAGCTTGTTTTTTATTTTCGAACATGGCATCGGTATAGGCGCGCTTGATTTCCGTTGAGAAATATTTTTCTCCCTTGATAATGGTGTGTATGGCTTCTAGAAGTTCTTCTTTTTCCGCATTCTTCGGAACATAACCATCCACATTGTTTCGAATCAACGTGTCGATCATTCCACCATCAATATGCATACTCACTACCAAAGTTTTTAAAGTGGGGTAGTTATTTTTTACGATACTATTCAGTTCGATACCATCGATTTCGGGCATCGTAAGGTCGGTAACCAAAAGATGTAGGTCATCAGCCCCGTTGATATCTAAATATTTGATTACCTGTGCTCCATTTTTGAACGTTGTGATGACATCGAACTCAGGAGCATCCTTCAGAATACTCATTAATCCATCGATGAACATTTGATGGTCGTCGGCTATGATCAGTTTATATTTCATGGTGTTTTATGTATTGGTATTTCTATAGAGATAATGGTTCCCCTTTTTAAAGTAGAATCAATATGCAATTTTCCTTTTAATTCTGTCACACGGTCTTTTATATTTTGAAAACCTATTCCATCGGTCATTACCGTGGCATCGAATCCGTTTCCATTGTCTTCGAACAAAAGCGATAGTTCACCATCGATCAAACTCAAATGAATATCAACCTTTGTTGCTTCGGCATGTTTTAAGGTATTCGTCATTAGTTCTTTAACGATATTGAAAAGTTCTAATTGCTCTTTTTCGCCAACGGTATTTATTTTTTCCTTCGGATGCGGGTGAAAACCGATTTGAATTTGACCGGTACCGGATATGGAGTTCAAATATTCCTGTACTAGTCCGGTAAATTCGTGTTCCCTGAATTTTTTGGGAATCAAAGTATGTGATATATCTCTTACAAGCTGATACGTTTCATCCAATTGATCCGAGATGGGTCCGAGCCTTTTTGCGGAGCCATCCAAACTCGCCAACTGTAATTTGATGCCTGCCAAATTGCCCCCGATACTATCGTGCAGTTCTTGTGCGATTCGTTTACGCTCTTCATCCTGACCTTCGATAGAAGCCTTAATTAAATTCAATTCTTGTTCTTGTTTTAACGCGGCCATTTTTTGCGTGTTCAGCTCTTCTTGCTGCCTTGATAATTGACTTTGCGCCTGAAGCTTTTGATAGTAGACATATAATAGGGCGAATATTGGAATCAAGATAATCAAGAAACCGATCAGGAAAGCATTTTTAATGGTCTTTTGCCGCTTAAGTTCGGCAGCCTTTAAAATTTGGTCTTCATGTAACGAGTCAATTTCTTTTTCCTTTTGCAGGGTTTCATACTGTACTTCGAGTTCCTTGTTCAGTCTTTGCTGTTGTTGGGCACGAATATGGGAAGTTACACCATCGAGTTGCGTCATCACGGCGTACGCATTTTGATAATCGCCAGTAGCGGCGAAAGTTCTTCTTTGAATTTCAAGAACCTCCTTTTGGTAATTCAGGTTTTCGCGTTCAATTGCGTTGACATATGCGGTGCTTAGGGCCGCTGTGGCTGCCTCATAATTTTTTTCCTTATAGAAAAGATGCGCCACTCTAATTGTTCCTTCAAAATAAAACACGGTGATACCCGCTTTGAGTCCTTTTTCCCTAGTTTCATTATATAATTCGAAAGCGCTGTCAAAATCACTTTCGGTCTCCGCCAGTCGGCCTAGTTTTAAATTGACTTCTAGTTCTTGGGTCAGGTCTCCGAAATTTTTGGCTCCGGTAAATGCCTTTTCATAAAGTGACTTTGCCTCGGTATATTCCTTTAGATTAAAGAATGCATCCCCGAGACAAATAAGGGCATCATTGGTGATTGAGGGTAGTTCATCTTCAAAAGCGGATAAACCCTCTTCTAAAACCGAAATTGCTTTATCGTGCTCCTCTTTAAGAATGTATATTTTTGCCAATCCTATCTTGTTTCTATACACGCCTTCAGAGCTATTACCTTCCTCTCCACTTGTTATACCGTTTATGTGCCATTTAATACTATTATCCAATAGCCCGTTAAAACGGTTACCGACCCCGAGCATATAGTAAGCTTTGGAGAAATGTAGTTTTTTGGTATTTTCTAGAGCATCCCAAAGTGCTATTTCTTTTTTGTAGAGGTTTCCGTAATACAAAATGGAGTCCGTATTTGCCTGGTCTATATGGTAGCCGGCCAATTGATCTATCACTGAGAACCTCTGTACTCCGTACTCGGCATTTTTTAGTGCTTTGTAATAAGGCTCTAAGGATTTTTGTTTGGTGTTGGGGATTGTAGAAAACCAAATTTTATCACCATTAGAAGCCGGTACGATTGAATCGTTTTGGGCAGAAAGATGAAAACCCTGTAAACAGAATACAATCCAAAGACTTTTAAAAAATCTTCGGATTGAACCATAAAGAAAAACAGGACGTATTTTCCTCATTTCTAAATTTTTAACCAGGTAGATAAATTCGTTTTAAATCGTTTCCTTCCAGTTCAACTACTTTTTTATCGATATATTTCATCAAATCGGGACAATCCCGTTCAAAATCCTCGCAATTTACTGTTTTTGATTTTTGACCTGTCGTCAGGGTAACCCGCAGTTGACTGGTACACAAAGATTCCGTTTCATAATTGTCCTTAAGCCTCCAAAACCCTTCATATTCCAGTTCTTTGAAGAGGTTGATTGAGAGAGTACTGTTCAAAGATACAGTGTTGTAAAGATTATATTTCTCGACATCATGAAGTGAATTTCGACTTGGAACGAACGCTATTGAATCAAAGGTCAATCGAAACGAGTCATCATGAAAGGCTCCTCTTTCAACGAAGAGTTTGTACGATTTATAATTCTTCTCGTTTACATCTACCGTTGAAACGTTCGGGTTTCTATCGTAATATTTAGCGAGCGCAATACAAATAAGTAGGGCTAAGGGGTATTGGATTTTCATAAGAACTAGTTTTGACAATACAAAGTTCTTGAAAATGAAGGCCTTGAAATAACCTTTATAGGGTGAATCTGTACTCCCTGAAAATAGGGATGTACCTAGGTTAGTTACGTTTTTTTGGATAAAATATTATCGATGATAATAGGCGCGTGAATTCGAGAATTTTCGATAAACCATTTGTGAGTCTCCATACCTCCGCAAATAACTCCGGCTAGATAAAGCCCTTCAATATTGGTTTCCATGGTTTTCGGATCGTAATTTGGAAGTCTTTTCGCATCTGCCGAAAGTTCGATGCCCATATTTTCCAAAAACTCAAAATTTGGCATGTATCCGGTCAGCGCTAAAACGAAATCATTTTCAATGGAGATTACCCCTTCAGGAGTACCAATAGTAATCTCATTTTCGGTTATCTCTTTAACTTCCGAATTATAATATGCCTTAATACTACCTTCTTCGATACGGTTAATGATATCGGGTCGTACCCAATATTTAACACGCTGGCCGACTTCTGGGCCTCTTATAATCAACGATACTTCCGACCCCTTTCTCCAACATTCCAGAGCTGCGTCGATGGCAGAATTGCTAGCGCCCACAACGGCCAATTTCTGACTGGCATAAAAATGGGGATCTTTGTAATAATGGGATACTTTGGGCAAATCCTCACCAGGAATGTTCAATAGGTTGGGAAGGTCATAAAAACCAGTGGCGATGATTACGTTTTTCGCTGTATAACTTGATTTATTCGTGTCGATTGAAAATACCCCATCCAACTTATCGACCCCTAGTACTTTTTCAAATAGATGGATGTTGAGGTCATTGCTCGTTACGATTCTACGATAATACTCCAGTGCCTCGTTTCGTTTTGGCTTGGCCTCATTGCTGATAAAGGGAACATTGTCAATCTCCAATCGTTCCGAAGACGAGAAAAACTGCATGTTCACGGGGTAATTGAAAAGCGAGTTGACTATTGGGCCTTTTTCTAAAATGAGATAATTGAGTCCCTTTTTTTTTGCTTCCAGTCCGCAGGCAATCCCGATAGGTCCACCGCCTACAATGAGTATATCGAATACTTCTTGTTTGTCCATTATGAATAACGAATAGAAGGCAAAAATACTGGATTTAGGAGGGAAAAACTAAGCATACCCATTGAAAAGACTTGGCTGTGTTATGGGTATTATAAATTTAGGGGCAATGATGACAAATATCATATTTAACCCTTTTGAAAAGGGAGACCTTTAGGCTATACTAATTTTAAAATGATCGATTATGAGTCTTAGACAAAGAACTCCGATTTCCACTATCATGACTACCAATCTAGTAGTGCTGAACAAAACCGACGGACTTGATACCGCCGAACGCCTTTTTAAGGAAAATAAAATTCGTCATATTCCCGTTGTTGACGGTGAAAAAATTATGGGTATGCTGAGCCTTACCGACTTGCTCAGAATAAGTTTTGCAGATGGTGCCTATGAAGATGAGGAAGATGTGGAAACCGTCGTTTATAACATGTTCACGGTACCTCAGGTAATGGCAAAGAATATTCAGAGTGTCCCGGTAGATGCTACTATCAAAGAGGTGGCAGAAATTTTGGCCAAAAAGGAGTACCACGCATTGCCGGTCGTTCAAGACGAAAAATTAGTGGGAATCGTAACCACTACAGATTTAATCAAATACCTGTTGGATCAATATTAGGTGCTGGCCAAATCGGCCAGTTCAGCGATTGTGGCCGTGGGATTTTCGGATTTGAAAACAAAACTTCCGGCAACGAGTACGTCGGCGCCCGCATTGATCAGGGCCTTTGCATTTTGTGAGGTTACACCACCGTCGACCTCAATAAGCGTCTTGGCCCTTTTGTGCTGGATCAACGCCTTAAGGTCACGTACTTTATTGTACGTGTTTTCAATAAACGACTGCCCACCGAACCCCGGATTGACACTCATCATACAGACGAGGTCGATATCTTTGATGGTATCTTCCAGAACGTTGATGTTCGTATGCGGATTCAGCGCGACGCCAGCTTGCATTCCGGTAGCTTTTATCGCTTGTAAGGTTCTATGAAGATGTGTGCAGGCCTCATAGTGTACCGTTAGAATTGCAGCCCCCAATTCGGCAAAGGTATCTATGTAGCGACTGGGGTCGATAATCATCAAATGTACGTCTAAAGGTTTTGTGGCATGTTTTTGTATCGCCTTGATCACGGGCATTCCGTATGAAATGTTCGGAACGAACACTCCATCCATCACATCGATATGATGCCAGTCCGCATCACTGTTGTTGACCATTTCAACATCGCGTTGAAGATTTCCGAAATCTGCGGCCAATAGTGATGGAGCTATTTTTATTTTACCCATGGTGGTACTCTTGAGATTTAATGAACTCGTCTTGAGTTAATCTTTTACCTGCGAATTTCGCACTTTGCGTCCTGATGAAGTCATTTTTAGCTTCCGTAGCTAGGGCTATGCAGCCAAAAAATGACTTCATCAGAACACAAAAGCCTTCATTCTCGGTTCCAAAAATTAACTCAAGACGAGTTCAATGCAAAAGTAGTGAATTGAGAAGTTTCCCGACGAACTGAAAATCGACCAATTTAATTGTTCTTCTTGTGAAAGTAATGAATCAGGTCACTCTCCGCAGCAATATATCCGAAAGAACTCCATGCACTGCTTTCTACCAAACCTTCCATAATATCCATGGATTTCTCTTTTTCATCATTATAAAAATACCAGTTGGCCAGACCGTAGGCGACGGCATCGGAAGATGGGCTGCCAGTTTCTGCGGACTGTATGGAATCTATCGGAATCATTCCCTTATAAAATTTACAAAGTGAATAATAGCTATCGTTTTCAATGACTTCGGCATTTTTATGGATGGGTTCCAACATCTTATCGGCGAGGGCTACGTTGCCCAATCTTCTTTGGATCATGAAGAGCCAATGGGTACTTGAAACAATATTATCATCATTGTCTCCGGATTCTCGACATTTTAAATAGGCCTCGTAAGCATTTGCATAGTCGTGTTTTAGGTAATAGGCCAGACCCAAATGGTACCAGATATTGCCGTGTAATGTGCTTACCGGAATGTTCAAGGCATTGGGCATGCCGTCAGGTTCAATCTCGTTTGGAGTTCCTTTAATCAATTGACTTGCTTTTTCAAGATCGGCAATGGCCTTGTCAAAAGCTCGTATGGATATATATCGGTGCCCTCGATGTCTATAGAATCGGGGATTATCTGGAAATTTCTCAATGCCTTCGGAATATATACCAATGGCATCTTCATAGTTTCCCAAATAAGCGGTTCTTCTGCCATACCAGATGATATTCTCAGGATTATCGGGGTCTTGTTCAAAAATATTTTTAGCGGCCTGGTATTGATCCATTACTTTTCCCGAGGGTTCTGGAATTATGTATTCCTTGCCCAAGGGAGTGACGATGGAAGTTTCGGTCTTTACCGAATCCAATTTTTCATTGAGGGGTCTCAAATCCTTCTTTTTTTCGCTCCGACAGCTTAGAAATAGTACCGCCGTAACCAGAAATGGTATTATATTTTTCATTTTGTTTATGCTCTATTTACTCTCACTAATAGCTTCGACTCCACTGCTTTTTAGTATCGAATTTACTTTTGCTAAATCACGCTGCATTATTCCTTTTAGGTCTCCCAAATGTTTTTCAAGTTCTGCGGATAGCTCTTCGAAAACTTTGTAGGCCCCATCTGTTGGTTTGGCATCTCCATCTTCGACACTTCTGCGTAGCGAGGCCAAACGGTTGTTCAACTTAATCGGAAAGTTCAAAGGGTCTTGACCTGACTGGTTTTTTACTTGGTACAATTCTTCCTCGACCGCGGCAATTTTATCTAGAAACGGCGATACGGTTTTCTTAAGGTCGGTACTGGATATTTTTTTCCTACCGGATTCTAGTTGTTTCCTGATTTCCCGAATACGGATTACCGCATCGTTAGCAGCGCTCGTTTTTTGCATAATTTTATTTGCTAAATCAAACTGTTCCTGCAAATTGGCTTCTGTGATGCCCTTAAGATTAGGATCCATTTGGATATCAAAGGAATAGGTTTTTTCATAGCCCTTTGTTTTCATACGGACTTTATAGGTGCCTATTGGTGCTTTGGGCCCTCTTTGGGGGCGTGCGCTCCAAATAATCATTCCCTCAAATTCGGTGGCCCCGGGAAATCGTAAATCCCAAGTAAAAGTGTTTAGACCCTTGGCAGTAGTCGGTTTTGAAGAACCGCCTTGTTGCCACCAAGGTAGGTCGGGGTCTTTTTCGTATTTGGGTTTGCTTCCTGTAAAAGTGTTGATAATTTGGTCATTTGCATCAAGAATTTCAAAAGTGATGGTGTCTTGTTGCTCTTTTAAATAATATTGAATCGAGGCATCCTCTATGCCACGAATCGCATCCGCAGGTTCAAAAAGTACGGCGGATCGATTTTTCATTTCGTCTTTATATTGCCGTAAAGGTTGAATATCGTCCAAAATCCAGAAACCTCTTCCGTGGGAACCTAAAACCACATCGTTATCTTTGACCACCAAGTCACGAATCGGCGTATCAGGGAGTTTTAGCTGAAGACTTTGCCATAATTCGCCGTCATCCATAGAAAAGTAAACGCCATGTTCCGTTGCCAAAAAGAGCAACCCTTGACGAACGGGATCCTCGCGTACCGCCCTTGCAAAATGACCGTCTTCGATTCCGTTGACAATCTTTGTCCAAGTTTTACCATAATCATGGGTTTTGAAAACATAGGGTTGACGATCATCGACCTGATAGCGATTCGCCGCCACGAACAAAGTACCCGGACGATGTTTTGATTCATCAATAATACTCACCCTTGAGAATTTGGGTAAATCTTTGGGTGTAATGTCTTCCCAGTTTTTGCCAGCATCTCTCGTAATATGAATTTTGCCATCATCGGATCCCGCCCAAATCGAATTAATATCGTGAAAGGAAGGAGCCAACGCGAATACCGTGGCATAGATTTCAGGCCCGTTCATATCCATGGTAATGACTCCGCCCGTTTTACCTAAGGTCTCAGGATCCGCATAGGTCAGATCAGGACTTATTTTTTCCCAAGATTGACCATCATCGGTCGTTTTCCAAATATGTTGCGAACAGGTATACATGATATTGGGATCTTGCGGGGCGAACATGATGGGGAAAGTCCACTGCCATCTTTCAGGTAGCGCACTTGCCGGTTCTCCTGAGAAAAACCTGGGGTACACCTGTATATCCCTTGACTGTCCGTTGCTGCGGTCGTATCGCGTCAATAGGGCGCCTTGGCTTCCTGCATAGAAAATATCCTTGTTCACTGGGTGTTGGGTAATCCATCCGCTTTCTCCACCACCGACTGCATAATACCATCCATGGTTCGGACCACGGGCCTGCATATGGTCCCAACCGTCACTTGGCATGGCTAGAGTACTATTGTCTTGCTGTGCTCCGGCGACATGGTAAGGAACATCACTAGTGGTCATTACATGATAAAACTGGGTAGTTGTATAATCTTGTTCCGTCCAACTTTTCCCACCATTAATACTCACGTTGCCACCGCCATCATTGGAATTGACCATTCGATCAGGATTATTGGGGTCGATCCAGAGGTCGTGGTTGTCTCCGTGTGGTACTTTAATCGTAGTATCGAACGTCTTTCCGCCATCGGTGGATTTGTAAAAACCTGTGTTGAGGCAGTAAACCGTTTCCTTGTCCCAAGGATCCGCATAAATTCGTGAATAGTAGAATGCACGCTGTCGTAATTTACGTTCGTCGTTGGTACGTTCCCAAGTCTTCCCACCATCGTCGGAACGAAAAACACCACCTTCATTAGCCTCGACAATGGCCCACACTCGATTTGAATCTGCAGGGGAAACCGTCACCCCAATTTTTCCTATTGGGGGAGCCGGCATTCCTGTGTTGCTTGTTAAATCGGACCAGGTTTCGCCACCATCTGTTGATTTCCATAATTTAGAATCGCCTCCGCCACCCCACATTTTCCATGCTTTTCGTTGCACTTCCCAAGTACTGGCATACAGCACTTTTGGATTATTTCGGTCAATGATCAAATCGACAGCACCAGCTTTTGGACTGACATACAGCACTTTTTTCCATGTATTTCCGCCATCGGTACTTTTAAAGACACCACGTTCCTCATTATCACCATAGGGATGGCCCAAAGCCGCGACATATACAATATCTGGATTTGTAGGATGTATTCTGATCCGGGCCACGGCCTGCGTTTCTTTTAGTCCGAGATGACGCCATGTTTTGCCACCATCCTTAGTCTTGTAAACACCATCGCCCTGGGTAATACTTCCACGTAGTTGAACCTCTCCCATGCCTATATAAACAATATCGGGATTTGTTTCGGCCACGGCTACCGCACCGACCGAAGAACTGGTAACTTGTCCGTCCGTGACTGGCTTCCACTCATTACCACCGTCGGTGGTTTTCCAAAGTCCTCCGCCAGTGGCTCCGAAATAATATTCATTGGGCCGACCGGGGCTACCCGCACACCCCAAAGAGCGCCCCCCGCGGTTCGGACCGATATTTCGCCATTCCAATCCTTCATAAAAGCTCGTGTCTATCGTAGCTTTTTGTGATGTCGCCGTTTTGGAATTTCGTTGTGCCGTCAATACAAAGGCACAGCTTAAAAATGCAAAGAGGAAAGTGATTGTAATTTGTTTTTTCATTTTCTTGGTTTTGTGTAGTGATTTCATTTCTTGATTCTATTGTATTTTTTCATCAGATCGATGACTTTTTCTATCGGGATGGCCTCTGCAGTATGGCTCTCTCTACCGGTCATTTTTTCCGCTGCGAACAAAGAATTTAAAATGGCCTCTTCGGTTGCTTCAATGGTCGCTAAAAACAAAGGGGACATGGCGTCATTCTTAAGAAAAGTAGTTTGCTGTACAAGCGAATCACTTGAATAGGGTATTAAATTTTCTTTTGCCGTAGAAAGTGCTAAGACGTAATCTCCACTGCCATTCGAGGCGATGCCTCCGGTTTTTGCCAACCCCATGAAGGCTCTTTTTGCAAGGCGTTCCAGATTTCTGGCATCCAAGGGTGCATTGGTAATTACGACCATCATACAAGAGCCATCGACATCGTAATTGAATTGTTTAGGAACGGTATTCAGTTCTTTAGCTATGGGCACGCCATTTATTTCAAGTACGCCCCCGAAGTTCGACTGTACCAAAACACCGACTTTATAGCCACCAAACGAGTCGGGTATAACACGGGAAGAAGTACCGATACCTCCTTTATATCCGAAACAAACAGTACCTGTACCCGCACCAACATTTCCTTCTTCAACGGTGCCACCTTTGGCATTTTTAATAGCCTTCAACACATGTTCTTGGGTAATATGCCGCCCTCTAATATCATTCAACCAGCCATCGTTGGTCTCCCCGACAACGGAATTTACCGAACGGACATCTTCATTCCCTTTTTGATCTAATGTGTAAGAAATCAAGGCATCGGAGGCCGTCGGAACACTTAGGGTATTGGTCAAAATAATGGGCGTTTCGATATTCCCTAATTCTTTTACCTGACTATAGCCCGCTAATTTGCCAAAACCATTTGCGATATAAATTGCGGCCGGAACCTTTTTTTGAAATACATTGCCCGAATGAGGCATGATGGCGGTAACCCCTGTTCGTATGCTGTCACCAATAGTAAGGGTTGTATGGCCTACGCTGACATCGTCGATATCCGTAATTGCATTGTTCTTTCCGGTCTTCAGAACGCCGATTTCAATTCCAAAGTCGCGTATTCTTTTATGTTGGGAAAAACTATGTAGCGAAGTCATTAAGAGAATTATTAGTAATATTTTGAAATTTATAGCCGGCGCAATCGGTGTTTTTCCAACCGATTCTTTCAGGAAATTACTAAGATAATGCTCTTTCATTTTCAAATAGATGGTTAGCGACACTAGACCCTTAGCGAACCCCGAAACCCTCTTGCCGCATAGTACGATTGTGCACCGTTATGATACACAAAGACTTGGTCGTAACGAAAATCACCAAAGATAGCTCCCCCTAATTTTCTAATTTCGGCAGGCGTTTTTAACCAGCTTGACGTTTTCGTATCGAAATTTCCAAGATCTTGTAGCGTTCGATATTCGGCTTCCGTTAAAAGTTCAATGCCCATGGCATTGGCCATATCAACGGCGTTGTTTTTTGGTTTAAATTCTTTTCTGGATTGCTGCCCTTCCAAATCATAGGCAATACTTCTTCGGTCTTTCGGACTTTCCGGTGAGCAATCATAAAAAATATATTCGCCCATCTTTTCATCATGACCTACAACGTCTGGTTCGCCGCCGGTTCTTTCCATTTCATTGAGCGACCAAAGTTTGTCGGTATTTGCCTCAAGCTTGACTTGTATATGCCCCCACTCAAGACCTTTATGACGGGCTATATTTTTATTGAACCTGTTTTTTAAGATGCCAATCAGTTCTTCTTGTTTTTCTAATGACAACTTCCTTATTTTTTCCATTGTCTCAAAGTTTTCAGACTACAATTGCTCGCCGGAGTGTAACGCTCGCGCTAAACGTAGAAGTTACTTTCCTGTATAAATCTTATGGTCTTTATCCCCGCCCGACAATAAATAGGCATAAAGATCCGTGATTTCCTTTTCGTTCAATCGGTTCAGAAGTCCCGGAGGCATAGGCGAAATAGGAGAAAGTTCTTGTTTTTCCACATCTGTTTTGGCCAATTTAGAAGTATATGAAGGATTATAAGGATTAGTCATGATCTGTAAAGAATCGCCTTCCTCAGAAAGCAATCTGCCAATAACTTGTGAACCATCTTTTTTATGAAAAATAGTATTGGCATATTGATCGGAGATTTCGTCACTTGGGCTGACCATGGCAAATGTCAAATTATAGCTATTGAATTTTGAGTGTGCTTGGGTCAAATCTGGCCCGGTAGCACCACCTTCGCCTTTGAATCTATGACATGAAATACACAATGCCGCACTATAGGCCCTTTCGCCATCTGCAACGCTACCTTTGTAATTCCGACTTTTTTCCCAATACATTTCATTAATATCGCCCATGGTATAATTCTTACCAGGACCGATAGGTTTGGGTAGATCAGCCAAAACATCGGAGGGAGAATAAATACCTGATAACTCTTCAAAATATTCTTTTTCACCTTTTGGCACGTTGGCCATGGCTTTTTGACGTACATTTTCAATATAGGCCTTAAAGCTCATACCTCCTTTGGAATTCATGACATCAAAGAACCATGTAAAATATTTTTCCCGAGCATCTTTGGTCCAACCTTCTTCGGCATGGCTGAGCAGCATTCCGTAGTAAATTGATTCGCTGGGCGGCATTTGGGCAATGACATCGCGAATAAGTGGCCCGTACTGTTCGCTACGTTCGGTAGCTTCCTCCGAGAGCATTTCGACACCTTCTGCAATCGTTTTTTCCTCTGCATGTTTTTCCAAGAGTTTCACTAGTTCGGTGGTTGCTCCCTTATCCTTTAAGTACAGTAACAACGATCCAAGTTCTCTGTTCAATCGATTGCTGGCATGCGGGAAATACGTTTTCAGCTTTTGAGCGGTCATGGTAGCATATTTTGCATCGGGTTCGCCCATCCGAATGAACAATAGTGCATAATTTCGTAACAGTGCAATTTGATTGTATTCGGATAACGATTCCAAGTTCAAAGGATTCAATTTTTCAAGTATTTTGCCCTGAAGATTTTTATCGGCCTGATGCGCCATGGCGAGTCCCGCTTCGATAACTTTAGCAGGATTTTCTTCCGAAAAAAACCGCTCTTGCCATTGTGTTACCGGTTGATGTTCTAAAGCGATTCGGGAGGCATACCGAATAAATCGGTCTTCATGGTCAAGATTTTCCCATGCCAAAGTAATGGCTTCAGAGTCTACTTGTGAATGGTACTTTTCTATATTATGGCGAAGTGCCCTAAGTTTTTCGGTCTCTGTATCAGTGCTGTTTTCCGCGGTTTCGGAATCGTTTCCGGTATATCGTAATCTGAACAAATGAGAGTCGATCCTGCGTCCACCAGTTGCAAAATAGAGGTTGCCATCACTGCCGGAAATCATGTCCGTCAAGGGTAGGGGAGTGCCAGAAAGAAACTCTTCCCGCTCTGCGGTATAGGAACTTCCTTCTGCTTTAAGGTCGATAAAATATAGAGTCCCAAAACTCCAGTCCATAATTAGAAGGCCGTTTTTGTATTTGGAGGGAAAATTTAGATTTGCTGCCGAAAGTACAGCAGTCGGAGACCCTTGCTCCAAATTATGTACCGCCGGAAGATTATCGGGATAATATGCGGGCCATTTACCAGATCCCGTGCGCCAACCATATTCGCTGCCACTGGTAACATGACAGATTCGGGTCGGTCGGTACCAAGGCATTCCGATATCCCATTCCATATCGGCGTCATAGGCAAAAAGTTCTCCATCATTGTTGAATGCCATATCGAACGGATTTCGATATCCTGCAGAAATCAAGGTCCAATCACTGCCATCAGGCTTGAATTTTGCTATCCAGCCTCCAGGGGCCTTGATGTCGTTGGCATGGCCACGGGCATCTAGATAGGGCTTGAAAAGATTGTCTTCTCCCCAATTGGTAGGTACCCGACTTTGCTCGAATAATGATTCAGGAACCAAGACATGGTTTCCTGCGATGAAATAAATTTCTTGACCATCAGGACTCTCGACAAAACTATGTGGCCCATGTTCGCCTGAGCCTTCGAGTTTTAGAAGCATTTCAACATTGTCTAATTCTCCATCCGCATCTGTATCCGTAAGCCTGTAAACGCCGCTGGCATTTTCCTCCTCGTCGGGCACATCGTTGTCCCAATCTTTATTGACCGCTACATACAAACTGTTATGTGCCCATAACAGACCGTGGGCTTCCCCGATTTCAAGGTCGAGGGGCGTTACATCTTGAGTGCTCAGAACCGATCCTTGCGAAGGAACCTTAAATCGATAAATTTTGCCGTACTGATCACAAGCATAAATCGTTTCATCGGGTCCTTGTGCCAAGGCCACCCATGAGCCCTGATCATTTTTGCTAGGTTGATATAGGCTTTCGAGAACAAAGCCTTCGGGAAGATCGAACGTTATCGAATCTATTTCGACCGTATTTAATGCTTCGACCATTTCGGTCTTGACATCTTTTTTACAGGAAAAAAGGGCAATGCCAATTGTAAGAAGAAGAATCGAGGTTTTGATTTTGTACATAATAGAAGTAATGATGGGTTATTCTATAAATGTACTAAAAACTACCAAAGAAAAAATATCATCTAAAAAAGGAAGTATTTTTAATGTAATTTTAGGAAATATTATCTCAATTCCATTTGTCGTAAACCCTCATAAGCTACTATGCCCACGGCATTTGCCAAATTCAGACTTCTGATATGTTCGCTATATAAAGGTATTTTGTAAAGGCAATCTTTTTTTTCTAACAATAACGATTTCGGCAATCCGACGGACTCTTTTCCAAAAACTAAAAAAAGCTCGTCCTCATAATCAATGGACCAGTGATTTTTTTCTGCATGGCTTGAAAAAAAGACCATGTTCTTTCCCTTATGTGTATTGAAGAAGATTTCGGCACTTTCATATATGGAGAGGGAAAGATGCTGCCAATAATCAAGTCCTGCCCTTTTTAGGCGTTTGTCATCCAATTCAAAACCAAAAGGTTTTACCAAATGTAGGTGAGAACCTGTGGCCAAGGCCAACCTGCCAATATTTCCGGTATTGTTCGGAATTTCAGGTTCGATAAGTACAATATTGAAAGCCATCTAGTTTTTGATCGATTTTAGATACAACTGCTCCACCTTGCTACGCGCCCACGGCGTTCGACGAAGGAATTTTAGGGATGACTTTATGGAAGGATTACTTTTAAAACAATTGATATTTATTTCGGAAGCCAGTTCTTGCCATGTGTATTCTTGGGTAAGATGTTCTAAAATGTCCAATAATTTTACACCATGTAATGGATTGTTAGGCTGCTTATTTTCCATATAAATTACGTTTCACAAACTCTCTTATCAATAGGGGGAGTGTATAAATGAAAAAACTCCGGTAATCAGCCGGAGTTTATTCATCAATCAAAAAACGAACAGTCATGATAAACTGTTGTTACCTTCAAAATTACAATTTATATGCCAAATTTCCAATTTAAG
>CAYGPR010000055.1:0-26453 GCA_964351985.1 uncultured Maribacter sp.
GCGCTTATCCATTTCATGAATGACTTCCGTGAAAAGACCCATATTCCCTTGGATGCCATTTATACCGGCAAGATGATTTTCGGAATTATGGATTTGATAAAAAACGATCATTTTCCACCAAAAACCAAAATTCTTGCCATCCATACCGGAGGGCTGCAAGGTAATGAAGGCATAAACCTTAGATTGAAAATGAAAAACCTACCACAGATTCACATATGATGAAAAAATTGCTCATGGGCTTTTTGCTGGGCTCGCTTCTAATAGGCTGTAAAGTAAAGCAAAGTGTTTCGTTGGCGAAACACGATAAATATACACCTAAGCCGGTAGTAAAGAAATCATCGAGTACTACTTATGAAGATGATGGCCTTTATACCCTTCCGGAAGATACCGGAGAGTTTATCCATTTTGAAGTGTCTTCCATCGATGAATATATCGACACATTTTCGGAAATCGCCAAAATGGAAATGAAGGCCTACGGTATTCCGGCCAGTATAACACTTGCACAAGGCTTACTCGAGAGTGGTTTCGGAAAAGGTGAACTGGCAAGGAAGACCAACAACCATTTCGGAATAAAATGCCATACCGGATGGGAAGGAGATTTTGATTATCATGACGATGACGAGAAGGGTGAGTGTTTTAGAAAATATAATCACCCGATGTATTCGTTTCGAGATCACAGTATCTTTTTGACAAACCGCGGTCGGTATGCCTTTCTTTTCGATTTGCGTAATGATGACTACAAGGGCTGGGCAAAAGGACTTCGTAAGGCCGGTTATGCCACCGACAAGCGATATCCTCAAAAATTGATTGCGCTTATCGAGCGACATCAGCTCCATAGATTCGATAACAAAATCAAAAAACAGGGTTATGGGCAAGTGGCCGCGACGACCGAAATTGCTGAAAACGCGAACCGAACTCCCCAAAACCAGACCCATGTGGTCAAGTACGGTGACACGCTCTATTCGATTTCACGTGCCTATTCCGTGTCATTAGATGATTTGAAACGTTGGAACTATCTGTACGACAGTGACATTTCGGTCGGTCAAAAATTGGTCGTGAAGACCAAAAAATTCAACTAATCCCATGATTTATCAACGTAGTAGTGCCTTGTTTGCCGAGGCAAAAAAATATATTCCCGGAGGCGTCAATTCTCCTGTCAGGGCTTTTAAGGCGGTAGGGGGCGACCCAATATTTGTTAAAGAAGCCAAAGGTGCATATCTCTATGATGAAGATGGCAATCGGCTGATCGATTATATCGCTTCATGGGGCCCATTGATTTTAGGGCATGCATACGAACCTGTTATTAATGCGGTCATTGAGAAGGCACGAAAAGGTACTTCTTTTGGAATGCCTACCGAAATCGAGACCCAATTGGCAAAGTTGGCCGTTTCGATGGTGCCGAACATTGATAAGATACGTTTCGTGAACAGTGGCACCGAGGCCTGTATGAGTGCGGTGCGGTTGGCAAGAGGCTTTTCGGGAAAAGATAAAATCATCAAATTCGCCGGTTGTTACCATGGCCACTCAGATTCGTTTTTGATTCAGGCGGGTAGTGGGGCGGTCACTTTTGGAAGCCCGAATAGTCCGGGAGTCACGCAAGGTACGGCCAAGGATACTTTGTTGGCCGATTACAACAATCTTGACCATGTTCAAGCTTTGGTGGAAGCCAATAAGGACGAGATCGCCGCGATAATTATTGAACCTGTGGCGGGCAATATGGGCTGTATCGTACCCCAAAAAGGTTTTATGGAGGGTCTTCGAGCACTCTGCGACCATCATGGTATTCTACTCATCTTTGATGAAGTGATGACCGGTTTTCGTTTAGGAAAGGGCGGTGCCCAAGAAGCTTTGGGAATCAGTGCCGATATACTTTGTTTCGGAAAGGTCATTGGTGGTGGCCTTCCCGTAGGTGCCTTTGCGGCACGTTCAGAAATCATGTCACATTTGGCGCCTGAAGGGCCGGTTTACCAAGCGGGGACATTAAGTGGAAACCCTTTGGCCATGGCCGCAGGACTCGCCATGCTGACCGAACTGAACGACCGCCCAGAGGTTTTCAAAAGTTTGGCCGACAAAACAGAGCATCTACACAGGGGTCTTGAAAGTGTATTGAAGCGCAAGGGGGTTCCCTATCAAATTAACCGCTTTGGATCAATGATTTCCGTACATTTTACAGACGAAGCGGTAGTCGATTTTAAGACTTCGGCAAAAGGCAACAATGATACTTTTAGAAAGTACTTTCACGGAATGCTTGAAAAGGGTATTTATTTACCGCCTAGTGCCTTTGAAAGTTATTTTTTGAACGACGCCTTGAGTTATGCGGATTTGGATGAAACTATCGAAGCTCTTAATAGACTACAATTCTAAGCCCCGAATTTAGATACTGAGAATGGCTTGCTGGCTAAACCCCCAAGAAAGGAAGCTGCTTTATCTTATGATAGGTCATGGCTAATGTAATACAGTGTTTTAGTTCCCTTTTTGGAATCTTGCTCCCTAGTTTAAAGACTATTGCCCGATTACCTTCAAATTCGAAAACATCTTTATAAATGGTTTTGAATGTGGTTATTAGTTTTGAGGTACACTTGAAATACATGGCATATTGATCAGGACTTTTCTCTTTCCAATCCATTCGTAATGTGCTACCATGTTTTGTGAGATAACTGGGTTCACCCCATTTCAAGGTCTCCTCAAGGGTCTGAAGCCCATCGATTTCAGAAGCCGCCTCTAATACCAACTCCCTCAGGTAAAGCATCTTTGGCTTAACGGATTTTGGATAGGTATTAAATACATCCTTGACTTTTGGGTTGCTCTTAAGTTCCATTTTTGTTTTCAAATAGGTTCAAATTGATTTATAATAATGAACTATCAAGTTCTAACATTGAATTGAACAATGCAAACCCAAAGATTAAAAAAGCCGTTCACAATACATGAACGGCTTTCTTTCATCAATCAATCAAACCAACTATTATCACCTCTTTTGTGATTTTTGCCTTTTCCTTTTCGGTGTTTTCCACGTCGGTGCGCCATTTTCTCCCATTTGTCATATTGCTCTTCTGACAATATTTTTTTCATTTCAGCTTTTTGGGCGATCATTTGGTCCAATCGGGCGTTCTGTATCGCATAACGTTCTTCTGAAGTAGGTTTTTTAGCTTCTCCCGCCTCTTTTTTCGCCTTTCGTTCTTCCATTTTTGCCTTGCGTGTTTTGGCATTTTCAAGGTTCAAGGCTTGGATCTGCGATTGTTGAGCTTCCGATAGGTCCAATGCCAAGGTCATTTTCTTGGTTTGTAGGGTTGCCATTTGTTCGGGGGTCAAGTCTTTCATTGCTCCCCGGTTCGACTTTCCTTCTTCTTGTGCCATACCTAATGCACCGATTAAAAGTGCTATGGCCCATATTGCTTTTTTCATGTTTTTACTATTTAATGATTTGTACCTATGACATAATGTGATGATAATGGTTTAACCCGTATTCTAGTTTTGGCAATTTTTTAACGCTACGACCTTAAGCATAAAAAAAGGCCATGATGGGGAATCATGGCCTTTAGATAGGTAGAGTAGGTAGTTCTTAATGAATATCGTTCTGTAGTTGTTCTATATGCGTTTGTTCTACGTCAGCTTTGGCAAGTTCGTTCGAATCTGCCACATGTTTTTGGGATACGTTTACATTATAGTAGGTTATCGCTGCAAGGATAAAACTTGCGAAATACAGGACACTTTTTGCTTTATATGACATGACGTTTGCTTTTTTAATTCTTGGACTAAATTAGAGATTACCCTAACTCAAAAAAGTCGATTGTTGCGAAACGGGTACTTTGTGTTGTCAAAAGTGCCGAAGTTGTGGAATAGCATTTTTTTTCATCCGATTTTGCTGCATTTTAACGGGATGCCAGAAAAATCAAGGTAAAATGAGCTTGTCAAATACATGGCTAGTTCAGCTTTTTTGGTTGGCTTAATGGTAATTTTCAAAATTTTTCATTTTTTCTGTAACATTTTCGTTTTTCAACAGTCTTTAGTATAGAAATTCATTTTTCAATTAGCGAATTAGTCGAGATAAAGCTGTTCCGCCTTGCGGGATGGCTTTATTTTTTTGTCACCGGGCAGTGACACAACGAAGAACATCTTAATAAGATGAACCTGTCTACGGGCCGAAGGGCTAACATTACCATTTACCGGCCCCTATTCCATACTATGGTCCAAAATCAGGGCAGGTCTTAAATCTTTCTTTAATTTTTATCTACAAAGCGAAAAGCATCGATAAACGGTTGACCTAGAACATACGAAATGTCCATTTCCGAAAAATTCGTTGAATTGCACGATGTAAAAATTCATCGTTTTTCTTCTTACTACACTAAGAAAAATATACGCTGATTGTAAAGTTGACAATTTTAGCAAATATATTTTGCGAAATATTCATTCTAAGCTTTTACAGGAATTACCCCACAAATCAAAGCCACAATAATGGCTCTATTTTGCGTTATAATAGCTCATACATAACCTAATTACTATGATTAAAAAAATGGAAATTATATCGTGCACGGCTATCGGACTTCTATATGTCTTTGGTGCCTTTGCCAATAGCAATACACCGAAAGAAGAAGATTTTGATATCAACTCTATTCAAGTGATGGAAGAAGAGACCGAAATCGACCTAGGTTTTGACACGGTCAAATATCTTCCTGAAGATTTTAATCCGTATGCCTATCCTCAAGATGTCGAAGGATTTAACTATATAGACGAGAATGATTTTTTTGAACTTGGTTTTGATACCGAAAAACATCTACCAGAGGGTTTTGATCCGTATATTAAGGTAGTGGAGTAATTTACTCCGTATTTGAGTTAGTCTAGATAAAACCTCCATTTAAGAATGGGGGTTTTGTTTTTAGAAAAATATCGGAATTACAAATTGAAACATCAGAATGAGGAGCCCGATGGCGATAAGGTTCAAGATAAACCCTACCCGGGCCATTTCACTCACCTTGATATAACCACTGGCAAAGACAATGGCATTGGGCGGTGTGGCCATTGGAAGCATAAAGGCACAACTACTGGCCATGGTCACAGGAATCAGAAGATAAAGAATCGGAACTTCCAAGCCAATTGCGATGCCCGCCACCACAGGAGCCAAAACGGCAATTAGGGCCACATTGCTCATCAATTCGGTCATAAAAAGCATCAAGGTGATTAAGAGAATCGCGGTCAATAGCACGCTAATTTCACTATTGGCAATAGCTAAAGAAACCATATCCACGATGCCGCTGACCGACATTCCCTTCGCCAGTGCCAAGCCGCCACCGAATAATATCAAGATGCCCCAGGCCAATCTTTGGGTGTCTTTCCAGTGAATAATAAAATCACCTTTTTTAAGATTATAGGGAATTGAAAACATAGCAATGGCCGCACCGATACTTACAATGGTATCGTTCAACTTTAAATCAGGAAAAATCCCATTGATGGCGGTGCGGAAAATCCATAGAAAAACGGTGACACCAAAAATGGCGAGTACCATTTTTTCCTTACCACTCATTGGCCCTAACTTCTGGAGTTCTACATTAATAACATCTTTGGATGCTGTAAACTTCAATTGTTTGTTGGGAAACATCCATTTGACCAAGACCAAATAACTGATCCAAATCATCGTGGCCGAAAAGGGAACTCCAATTACCATCCATTTTAAAAATGATATTTCGATATTGTATTCATTTTCAAGAAGCCCGATCATGACCGAATTAGGAGGGGTGCCGATTACTGTTGCAATTCCCCCGGCATTTGCAGAAAAGGCGATACCCAACATAACGCTCAAAGCAAAATTCTTATCGTCTTTTGTGAATCCATCTTCATCATTGACCAATAAATTAATGACCGACATGGCTATGGGCAACATCAAGACTGTTGTTGCGGTATTACTTATCCACATACTTAAAGCGGCAGTAGCGATCATAAAGCCCAGCACCACTTTATTCGGACTCGTACCGGTAATTTTAATGATGGTCAATGCGATCCGTCGATGCAGGTTTACTTTTTCAAGAGCTAGGGCGAGCACAAAACCGCCGAAGAAAAGAAAAATAATAGGGCTCCCATAATTTGCGCCTACATCACCGATTTCCATGATTTTTAGTATGGGAAATAATAAAAGTGGTAATAAGGCGGTCACCGAAATCGATACCGCTTCGGTAATCCACCAAACAATCATCCACACGGCGACGGCGATAACGGCATCACCTTTTTCGGAAACCATTTCAAATGGCAGGTTTAGGATGATAAAGAATAGGATGGGGCCTAAAAAAAGTCCCCATTTACTGCTTTGGTTCATATAGGTCGATTATTGGCCCTAAGCTATGTTATTTCTTTTTGTTTTGAAAGTTGCAGGTCCGGTTTTGGCATCCCGCTCATAGTTTTTTCGTTCCGAGGTGGTCGCTGAGCCTGCCGAAGTGCACCAAGAATCTCAATAAACAATCGAATCTGACGGAATTGGCGGTAACTCATAACTGCCATAATCGATTACAATCTGGCCCTCGTTCAATGTTTGAACCCCTTTCGAATCCGCTTTAGTTCTATAGAGATACACGCTTTGTAAACTTTTAAAGTTTTCTAGTGATTGTAAATGGGATTGCTCAAATTGCGAGGCCGTAAGGTTGATGGATTTTAAATGCTCCAAAGATTTCAGAGATTCGATATTTTTTCCGGTAACGGAAGTATTATCCAATTTCAAGATCGTCAAGTTTGGAAGCATAGCCAACTTTTCGAAAATGGCATCGGTCACTTGGGTTCTGCCTAGATCCAATCTTGCGATTTGCAGACCAAGGGAAAGCAAGGAGTCAAAATCACTATCGGAGAATTGCGGTTTATTGATGCAGGAAACACTCAAAAAATTTGAAGATTTGCTAATGGGGTCAACATGCACCCCTGTTTCTTCAATGGTTTTAATACTATCCTGAGAGGCTGCCGTAATCTCAATATCGGGATAATCAAAATCATGTTTCTTCGGAAAAAACGAAAGAAACAACTCTTTTTTCAGCCCTATTTTCTGAATAGTGCCCTCGAACGGATGCCCTGCATCGATCCAAGCACCGATCAACTTAATTTCTTCTTTTGAGGGTTGGGTCTTTCCCTCGGGCGGCATGTGGTCGTCATCTTCCATGGGCAGGTTCATGCGGGAGAACAGTTCGCTCCCTAAAGCGTTTTTCGCAATAATAACTTCTCCATTCTCACCTCCCGTCAAAATACCTTCTTCCGAATGCAATAATAGCTCACCCTTCGTTTTCTTCGGGTTGTGGCAGCTCACGCATTTGTTGTTCAGAATCGGTTCTATAACGTCTTCATAGAGCAACGCCTCCTCCCAATTTTCGTCGTTGAGGACAATTTCCTTTTCCTCGAAGGTTTGAAAACCGAGTGCCGATTTAATGGAATTGGGCAGGGGTTCCACAAGATAATCCTCACCATGGGTAATATTTCCTCCTTGATGTCCGGTGAACGAAATCAAAATTAGGAATAGTACGGATAGCACGGTGATAGGAACTTTCTCTAGTAGATTGGTAGCCCTTATTCCTTCGAGTTTCACATACATCACAAAGGCGAACAAGGCCGTTGCGATGCCCGACCATAAATGCCATTTCACGGTCTCGAAGGCATATCCTTCTCCCAAATATTGTAGATATCCGGTTATGCAGGCTAGAACGGCACTGATGCCCGCCCAGAGATAGACTAATGGAATGACCTTATGATATTCCTTTCTTTTTCGGTCGTACCATTGCAATAATAGCCCTAGAACTATAAAGCCTATCGGCAGGTGAACGATAAGCGGGTGTAATCTGCCCAAGAGTTGTTTTAGAACATCCATAAAATTTACACTTCAATCAATGTTCATTTTTTCTTTTAGGGCCTTCATGATAAAGATATTGGCCTTCCATTGGTCGGCCACTGGTACCCGGGTATACGGTAATGTGGGCATATAATCGGCCGGACCAAATTCTGTGGTAATCGTAAAGGTCGGATTGGTCTCCCATTTCTGACGGATGACCTTTTCCCAGATGACTAAATGTCGATCCAATGCTTTTTTCCATTCCGGAGCTTCGGGGTCGTTTACCTGGGGGCCTTCCGCATGGCCTATCCGGGCATGGATATGGTTCGATCGGTCGATTACATCTTGTAGCTCGACATCTTGATTTTGTAAAAGTGATTCGTGTACGACCATCCAATGGCTGATATCCAATGTCAATTTTAAATCGGGAATGTCCGAAATGTATTTTTTGGTATCGGGCAAATTATAACTAAATCGTCCACGATGGGTCTCATGGTAGATGGGGATGTTATTTTCCTTGGCGATTTTATTGGCCGCATCGATAAAGGCTTTATTCTGTTCGAAGGTAAAAAAATCGCTTCCCGTGTGGCAGTTAATTGCGACCGGCCCGAACTCCACCAGTCTCATGAGGTTCTCGGTATATCGCACCAAACTTGTTTCAAAAGGTAACGACCTATCCGTTCCTGCTAAAAAAATAACGTTTAGATTGTATTGTTCCAAGGCCCGTTTCAAATCTATCATGCTTTGCATTTCTGTAGGAAACCAAACTTCGATGCCATCATAGCCCGCTGCCTGTGTTCTTTCGCAAAAGGAGAACCAAGAGTCGGTTCTTCCCCAATCGGTCTGGAAGAATTGGAGTTGTTTTTTTTCTTGGGAAAAGCCAATAACATTAAAAGATAATAGTGTAAGGAGTAGTGCTAATCTCATGTATTTATTTTATGCCAGTATTTCTTTAATGATTTCGCCTTCAACATCGGTCAGTCTAAAGTTTCGGCCTTGAAATTCATATGTAAACTCTTCGTGGTCGAAACCGAGAAGATGTAAAATGGTGGCATGCACATCATGTACCGAAACGCGGCCTTCGGTTGCCGAGAAACCTATATCATCGGTTTTTCCGTGGGAAGCACCTTTTTTGATTCCGCCACCGGCCATCCACATGGTAAAGGCGTCACCGTGATGGTCCCTGCCCAAAAATTCCATTTTCTTGTTGCCCCTGTTCTCTTGCATCGGAGTTCTACCGAATTCGCCTCCCCAAACGATTAAGGTCTCATCGAGCAGCCCTCTTTGCTTTAGATCTAAAATCAATGCCGCAATGGGGCGATCGATTTCACGGCATTTATTTCGGAGTCCTAAATCGACGGAACCTTCACGAATGTTCCCATGGGTATCCCAACCCCAGTCAAAAAGCTGTACAAAACGAACACCATCTTCGACAAGTTTTCTGGCCAAAAGGCAATTGTTAGCAAAGGATTCTTTTCCTGCTTCGACCCCGTACATTTCTTTGATATTTTCGGGTTCGTTGTTGATGTTCATGACCTCGGGCACTGCTATTTGCATCCGATAGGCCATTTCATATTGATTGATACGGGCCAAAATTTCAGGATCGGCATATTTGGCGTATTCTTCTTTATTGATTTTGTTGATGGCGTCTATAGTACTTTTTTTAAGATCTCGTGTGACGCCATCAGGGTCTTCGATATAGAGTACGGGGTCACCTTTCGAACGGCATTGTACCCCTTGATAGACCGAGGGTAGAAACCCGCTACCCCAGACACTCTTTCCGGCGTCGGGCGCATTACCTCCTGAGGTCAAAACCACGAACCCGGGTAAGTTCTGATTTTCGGAACCTAGACCGTAGGTGGCCCATGATCCAATGCTGGGGCGTCCTAAACGGGCACTACCAGTGTGCATGAACAATTGGGCAGGGCCATGATTGAATTGGTCTGTATTCACCGCTTTTAGGAAAGCTACCTCATCGATTACTTTTTTGAAATGCGGCAAAAAGTTCGATACCCAATTGCCCGATTCGCCCTCTTGGGCAAATTCTGCCTGTGGCCCCAATAATTTTGGCGTACCCTTGATAAATGCGAATTTTTTCCCTTCCAGTAACGATTGCGGACAGTCTTGACCGTCGAGTTTATGAAGTGCCGGTTTGTAATCGAACATTTCTAGCTGAGAAGGCGCTCCCGCCATATGCAAATAAATAACCGATTTCACTTTAGGGCTTAAAGGGGGTGCCAAAGTCGCCAACGGATTAAGATCTCGTTCTGAAAAAGCCACCTGCGATTTTTTGACCGGTTTGCCCAAAGGGTCACACCCCATAAAAATGGAGCTCAACGCGAGTCCGCCCATGCCTTGCGCGCAGTTTTTTATAAAATGCCTTCGGGTTTTTGCTTGGGCTTCGCGAGCAAACTGCTCCATTAACAATCTTTTTACGATATCTTCCATTAGGCTTTCGTTAAAAATTCATCCAAATTCATGATGGCGTTAGTCACTACGGTCATGGCACTCAATTGTGGTGTCGGTTTTTTCTCAAAATGGAGAAATAGTTCAGCCGCTTCCAGATTATCGGAAAACTCGTTCAATGAGGTTTCATAGAGGTCTTTCAACGTTTGTAATGATGTGGGCTCAATCTCGGAAAGTGTTGCCCTCTTGTAGGCAGCAGCGATGCTCGCATCCACATTCTCAGGAATCATTGTATTTTTTGCCAATTGGTAAGAAGCCTCAAGATAAACCGGGTCGTTCAAGGTAACGAGGGCCTGTAATGGCGTATTTGTGGGCGTTCTTCTGATCATGCAGACCTCTCGACTACCTGCATCGAAGGTTAAAAATGAAGGATACGGACTTGTTCTTTTCAAGTAAGTGTACACCCCACGTCTATATCTATCCTCCCCTTTGCTCTCTATCCATTTAGCCCCATTATAAACGGTTTCCCAAACCCCTTCAGGTTGCGGTGGCATGACACCGGGTCCGTACATTTTATCACTTAACAATCCGGATACGGCCAGAGCCTGATCACGAATCTGTTCGGCACCTAGACGTATTCTCGGTCCACGGGCGTACAATTCATTATCTGGGTCGATTTGATACATTTCAGGATTGCCTTCCGAACTTTGTCGATAGGTGCCTGACAATACAATTTCTTTAATAAGCGATTTCACGCTCCAGTTATGCTCGTTCATAAAGCGTAAGGCGAGCCAATCTAACAAAGCGGGATGGGATGGCGGTTCGGATTGCGAACCGATATCCTCGATGGTCGATACCAGACCCCTGCCGAATATCTGATGCCATACGCGATTGACCAAGGTTCGCGCGGTCAACGGATTTTTCTTATCGACGATCCATTTCGAAAATCCCAATCGGTTTTTGGGCCAATCAGGGTTCCATTCGTTAAGACTTTCTGGGGTTGCGGGTTGAACCGTATCAGTTTTGACCATAAAACTGCCACGGTCAAAAACTTGTGTGGTACGCTTCATATAATCAGGGTTCTCCGATAGTATTGGCACCGTTGGCGTATCGGCATTCAGGGCTTCCATAAAAACGGAGTTGATATTCGCCCAGCCGAGCTGTTCTTTTCCGGGCATATCCTCCAAAAAACCTACCCAGTACAAATTCAAAATGTTGACTTCTTTGGCAATCGCATTGTTCTGGGTTTCGATATAGATATTGGTTTTCTTGTCGATTTTTTTAATCGGAAATTGCGAAGTGGTATTTTTCTTCGATTTGTTGATGGTGAACTGCCCTAAAATTGGTCCATTGGAATCATTTTCGCGAATCGTCATTTTTGTGCCATCGTAGTGCGATCGGTAGTTTAGGTAGACATAACTCGCATTATTGGTATAGGCATTTTCAATTATTAAATTTCCATCGTCCCAAAAAACAACCGAAGCGTGATCGTCATAGACACTACTTTTAAATTCCTTAAAAAAATGCGATTTGTATACAGGTTCGGTAAACTGCAAAAAGTTTTTGTAGGTGGTATGTTGTTTTTCATTGCCATATTTAGCAATCCAATCCAATACTTTATCGACTCCTTTTTGCTGCTCGGGTGTGTAAAATTTCAATACGGGGGATTCACTGGGCGTATCCTCGTCACGGCTATTGTTGAAAAAGGCCATTAACTTGTAATATTCTTCATGTTTGAACGGATCGTATGGATGACTATGGCACTGCACGCAGCCCATGGCCGTACTTTGCCATACTTCAAAAGTAGTGTTCACCCGATCGATCACGGTGGCCACCCGATATTCTTCATCATCGGTGCCGCCCTCGTCGTTGTTCATGGTATTTCTATGGAAAGCCGTTGCGATCAATTGATCGGTTGAGGGCTGTGGCAGGAGGTCACCCGCCAATTGCTCAATGGTGAACTGATCATAAGACAGGTCTTTGTTAAAACTCTTGATGACCCAATCGCGATATTGCCAAATCTCGCGCCCCATGTCCTTTTCATACCCTTTAGAATCGGCATATCGGGCCAAGTCGAGCCACCAGGTTGCCCATTTCTCGCCATAGGTTTCTTGTGACAATAACGTATCGACCAAGGATTCATAGGTAAGGTTTCCCTTTTCAAAACTTTGCAATAATTCTTGGTCGGGAGGCAATCCCGTTAAATCTAAGGCCGCCCTTCGAGCAATGATATTTTTTTCGGCCGGAGGGTTCGGCTCAATCTGTTCACTTTCCAATCGCGCCAAAACAAAATTATCAATGTTATTTTTTAAGAATTCAGAAGCACTTTCGGGCGCAAAACCAGCTTCAGTGGTCATGACCGGAACTTCAACTTTATCCGGAAGCGAATACGCCCAATGCTCTCCCCATTTGGCACCCTGATCTATCCAACGCGTGAGCAGGTCGATTTCTTCATCGGACAATTTTGGTTTCTCATAGGGCATTCGAAGTTCGGGGTCGTCTTCGTGTAGTCTGCGTATTAATTCACTGCCTGAGGCATCACTTGGTATAATCGCGGGTTTCCCCGATTCGGTTTCGGCAAAGACTTCTTCCTCGAAAAGCAGACTGAAACCACCGTTTTTTTTAACCCCACCGTGGCAGGTAATACATTTATTGTTGAGAATGGGCTTTATTTGGGTGCTAAAATCGACTTTGTCTGAATTTTGACATGATTGCAAAAGAAAAGCCACGATTAAAATAATTGTGGATAAGATTTTATGTATTCCGTACCGTTTCATTACGAATGTGATTGACCCCTAAAGATAAGAATAATTTTTAGGAGATTCCTCCTGTGCCGGAATGACAAAGTGGGCCTTTTCAATTAAATCTACCTATTGTAAAGGATTGATTCTAATATTTCGCAATTAGTTCGATGATTTGATCAGGTTTCGTTTGAATGGAAATAATATTATCCTCATCCAATTCAAATTGTGTGGAACATAGAAATTTCGAACTCTCAAAAGGATTACGAAGCTTTAAAACTCCACCTTTTTCGGATAGGATGGTCACTTTTTTGACCTTTCCTTTTTCCTTGGTGGCCGAAACTAGGAACGCTCCTTCGGCTCTTAACTGATTAAATGAAGCATTCATCCAATCCGAGGGTATTGCTGGAAGAATATGAACGGTGCCCGTATGGCTTTGCAAAAGCATTTCCTGAAGGCCGGCGGCAAAAGCGAAATTTCCTTCCAAGGTAAACGGGCGATAGGTGAAATTGGAATATCCTTTTCCTGATTGATCTCCATTGACATGAAAACTGTTCGGCAAGCAAAAACTCGTCGCAAATATTTTCAATGCTTCGGCAGCCCCTTTACCATCGAATGCACGGGCTTTCATATTGCCCAGCCAACTAAAGGAATAGCCCACAAACTGCGACGAGCCTAGACTATCTATAGTGTTTATGGTATTGTTTATGGTTTCTTGATCTTTCTTCCCATTTGAGAAATCAACGATTCCCAAAGGATGATAACCAACTTGATGTGAAAAATGCCGGTGTGATTCTTCATATAGGGCATCGGGGGCGAATAGTAATCCGGATTTTTGCTCGACGGCCAAAGCCGGCCATTCTGACAATATTTTATTCCATCTGTCAGCTTCTTCTTTATTGCCAAGTTCGTTTGCCAATTCCACGGCCTTCTCATATGTCCATCGGATTAAAGCCAAATCGAAATTGGTGGTATTTTCAAACCAGGCTTCCCGACTGTCGTTGTGTATTTCCGGACTCGAACTGATGGGCAATTTTCGTTGTCCTTTTTCATCCTTTTGGGAAATGGCATCCAAAAAAATCGCAACGTCCTTGATCCATGGATATGCTTTTTCCTTTAAAAAATCCCTATCCATCGAATAGCGCCAATGCAGGTAAAAATGATGGCCTAGCCATGCCGATACCGTCGGGCCGAACGCATACTGGATCCAACCGCCCATGGGATCTCCGGTAAGCGTTGAGACTCCCGGTACGTTAAGACCTTCCGTTTCATAGTACTCCGAGGTATATTTTTTAAAAGTTTCCCGGTATCTCCATAACCAATTTATAAATCCCATTTCCTCCGTCAAGTGGTTGCCAGAATATGCGGGCCAGTAACTGAGTTGGGTGTTGAGGTCATGATGAAAATCTCCTTTCCACGGAGGGAGTTTTCCATTGTCGGCTGTCCAAACCGCTTGTAGTGAGATTGGAGGGCCAGATGCTCTTGCTACCGAACCGAATTTGTATTGTTCTAAATACCATTGTTTTTCCAAGACCGAATCTGGAATTTCCAATGACGATTTTGACCAGAATTCGTCCCACCATTTCGAATGAGATTTGAAAGCCTCCGATAAGCCTTTTTGCCTCTGTTCTTTGACGAAGTCCATGGCTCTAGGAGTTTTTTTCCAATCCGGGAATTCTGAACTAATACTCCAGGTGCCAATAACGGATTGAGCATCAATAGTATGTTCCGCATGGACTTGGTACTTAAAACCGCCCCATCCTTCTTGAAGGTAGGTGGTAGCATTTTCATTTTTTGATAGTTTCCCTTCAGGATATTCCAGTCTCCGAAGATCTTGGCCCGTTACGGGGCTTTCTTCGATATTTTTTCCCGGTGTATTGTAATCAGGAGGAATGAGTTCAAAGGGCAAGGGTTCATTGAGCCCTTCAAAAAGATACCATCCCATAGGTTCGGTGGCATGCACGAACGTCAATAGACGTGCCCCGTTTTTCCACTTCACTTTACAGATTGCGTTTTTAATATATAAATGAACGGAGGCGATTTCCCCTAAAGAAGAAATATCGAATTCTAAACCTGCCCCTGGAATTTTTGAAGGCGCCGGACTCTTATCATAAGGCACATCGAAACGATCCTGTACTTCTTTGTAGGTGTCGTTTTTCCATTGTTCGTAGACCCAACTGTATTTCCATTCTGGGGCTTTTAGGTTTTCCATGGGACGTAGATCCCAGAGATCGGCCCTGTCCAAAGAAAAACGTAGTTTGCCTTCTTTCTCCCAAATCAAGGCACCTACAATACCGTTGCCGAGAGGAATGGCTTCGTCCCAAGTATTCGCAAGGTTTTCAAAATGAAGGTCGTGAGGCGATTCTTGAAGTTCGATTGGTGTCTGGCCGAATAGACCGCCGACTACATTGAAAATAAGTAAAAGGCAGATTGCTTTTTTGTCAAAGATGTGCATGCTCTAAACTAATGACAACTTCTCATAATACCAAAAACAAATGAAGCTAATGGAAACGTGTTAAGTAACCACCTCCACAAAAAGTCCTTCATCTGTTTTGTTAACTTTTGCTAAATTGTTTTTGGTCAATTCTTTGATAGATTTATCCCATTTTTTGTTGGATAGGCCAGACTGTTCTCTCAAAGCGTCAAGGGAAAGTTTCGATACTTTTTTTAGCGATTCAAAAACAAGTTTCGCTTCTTCGCTCAATTCAATCTGCTTGCGTTCTGGACGCATCTGCGGAAAGAACAATACTTCTTGTATCGAAGAATTGTTCGTCATCAACATGACCAACCGGTCAATGCCGATACCGATACCAGAGGTAGGGGGCATGCCATACTCGAGGGCACGCAGAAAATCTTGGTCAATGAACATGGCCTCATCATCGCCTTTCTCGGAGAGTTTCAATTGTTCCTCGAAACGCTCGCGCTGATCGATAGGGTCGTTCAACTCTGAATAGGCATTGGCAATTTCTTTTCCTTTCACCATCAATTCAAAACGTTCGGTCAATGCCGGGTTTTTACGATGTTCTTTGGTCAACGGACTCATCTCTTTAGGGTAATCGATAATAAAGGTAGGTTGAATGTAATGGTGTTCACATTTCTCTCCGAAAATTTCATCTATCAATTTACCGACGCCCATACTGTCGTCCACTTCAATGTGCAATTTTTTGGCAATTTCGCGTAGTTGGTCTTCGTTCATTCCGGCCACCTCGAATCCTGTGTGGATTTTGATAGCCTCAAGAATCGGAACCCGCGGATAGGGTGCCTTGAATTCTATCTCGTTTTTTCCGACGGTCACTTTGGTACTTCCAGTCGCTTCAATGGCTACTTTTTCCAGCAATTGTTCGGTGGTATCCATCATCCAATTGTAATCTTTGTAGGCGACATAGAGTTCCATAACCGTGAACTCGGGGTTATGGGTTCTGTCCATGCCCTCATTGCGAAAATCCTTTGAGAATTCATAAACCCCATCGAATCCTCCTACGATCAATCGCTTCAAATAAAGTTCGTTTGCGATACGTAGATATAGCGGAATGTTCAACGCATTATGGTGTGTCAAAAATGGTCGTGCCGCAGCGCCACCGGGAATAGGCTGTAAAATGGGAGTTTCGACTTCTAAATACCCACGTTCGTTATAAAATTGACGAATGGTGTTAGTAATTTTAGTGCGCTTGACAAAAGTTTCCTTAACCTTCGGATTGACCACCAAATCAACGTAGCGTTGGCGATAGCGTTGTTCTGGGTCGTTGAATTCATCATAAACATTACCCTCTGCATCCTTTTTAGGTAGGGGTAACGGGCGCAGGGCTTTGCTCAACATGCTGAACTTTTTGACCATGACGGTTTTTTCGCCTACTTGGGTCGTAAAGAGCTCACCTTCGATACCTATTATATCACCGATATCAAGCAACTTTTTATAGACCTCATTGTAGAGGGTCTTATCATCACTCGGACAAATTTCATCTCGATTGAAATAGACCTGAATGCGACCTGTACTATCTTGCAGCTCGGCAAAAGAAGCTTTCCCCTGAATTCTTCGAGACATCAACCTTCCGGAAATAACGACCTTTTTTCCATCGGAATAATCCTCCTTGATACTTTTGGAAGTGGAATTAACGGGAAATAAAGCTGCGGGATACGGATCGATGCCCATCTCCCTCAATTTGTTCAGTTTTTCCCTTCTAATGATCTCTTGTTCCGAAAGTTGCATTTGCGTTTAATTAAGGCTGCAAATATAGCTAGTCTGCCTGAATGTTTCAATCTGAATAATGTATGATTTTGTTCTGTAACAAAAGACGATACATTGCGACATATTAGTACATCATCAATCAAAATCCTACTACTATGAGTTTTTTACGAGTATTGCTTGCCATTATTTTTCCACCGTTATCCGTAATTGGAAAGGGTTGCGGTTCTTTTTTGATCGTGTTGCTACTGACTTTCTGCGGATGGGTTCCCGGAGTAATCGCGGCACTGGTCATTTTGAATAATCCGAACTGACCTCCACTAGCCCCTCCCAAGGAGGGAGATACAATAGAACTGTAACAGTCAAGGCATTAGGGTTAAACTTAGAAATCCTTTATCAGTTTGTATCTTTACGCCAATGAACAAGAAGGTACATGTACAGGATCTAGGACTGAAAGACTTCAAGGAAACTTGGGACTACCAAGAACTTCTTTTTCAACAGACCGTTGACCTCAAAATAAAGAATAGAAGGGAAGAAACCCAACTCGAAACACCTAATCACTTTTTGTTCGTTGAGCATCCACATGTATACACTTTAGGCAAGAGCGGCGATATTGAAAATCTTCTGGTGGATGAAAAACAACTTCAAGAAAAAGAGGCAAAATTCTACAAAATAAATAGGGGCGGAGATATTACGTATCATGGTCCAGGTCAAATTGTTGGCTATCCGATTCTCGATCTCGACAATTTCTTTACCGATATTCACAAATATCTGCGACTTCTGGAAGAAATGGTGATTTTGACCTTGGCGGAATACGGTCTGCAGGCAGAACGCTCAAAAGGTGAAACCGGTGTTTGGCTGGATGTAGGTACGCCCTTTGCGAGAAAGATATGTGCCATGGGGGTTAGAGCATCCCGTTGGGTCACGATGCATGGTTTTGCACTTAATATAAATTCTGATTTAGGGTATTTTGATTTGATGATACCCTGCGGGATAAAGGGTAAGGCGGTCACTTCTTTGAATGTGGAACTTGGCAAAAAGGAAGTTGACATGGAAGAAGTCAAACAGAAATTGCTTCGTCATTATGAGAAGCTATTTGAGGCTGAAATCATTAAAGAAAAAACCGAGGTGTAAGCCTCGGTTTTTTTGATTCTACTGAAAACCTCGATTATTTACTCAACTTAGTCAACTCCATACGGCTCATCAAATCGCCATTTTTCTTGTACGATTCTTGTTTGACCATACCAACACCTTCGGCCAACCACATTTTATTGTTCATTTCTTGTTTGGCACCCATGGTCTTTGAAGTGGTGGTTTCGGTAATCAAATAGCAATCAAAGGTACCTGCCGGGGTGGTAATGCTTTCAATTTTTTCAACTTTTCGATTGGTTTGATCCACTGAAATGTTCATTTTAATACCGCTCATGCTCATGGAAACCGAAACATTGGCATCCTCCAAGGTTTCACCCACATTTAGGTCATTAGGTATTTCTATGTCTGTTCCGGTAACATCCATCTCGAGCCCCATTTCCTCATATTGTGCCATCATTTCAGAGGGTAAGATTGAATTGTAATCGATTTTGATACCATCACCAGAACAACTTATATTATAATCTGAATTGAAGATTTCCTTTCCCTTTTCATCGGTAAATTTAAATTCGAAGGTTGCAGTTGTGGCATCTCCATCAGAGCTGACATTGGTAATGGTGTAATCGGTCACTCCCTCGGTCTTCCCCTTTTTATTGGTCATGGTATATTGAAAGGAAGAGCCTTCGACCATGGGGTAATATTTACTGCACGAATCTTGTGCATTGATAAATTGAAATCCGGATATTAAAAACGCTAGAAATGGTATAATTATCTTTTTCATGATTATTTTGAGATTACGTCATTCCCGCAAAGACGGGAACCTGATGATATTTGTTCTTATTTCGTTAAATATTACATTTTGATAAACTCCACCCTTCTGTTCTGGGCTTTACCGTCCGTTGTATCATTGTCGCCTGCGGGTTCGGACTCTCCTTTACCATCAATTTGCAAACGACCTGAACCAACATTGTATACTGACACCAGCGCATTCTTCACAGCTTCGGCCCTTTTTTTGGAGAGTTCAATATTCTTGGCATCCTCGCCATCTGAGTCGGTATGGCCTACAATTTTCAAGCTGATGCCCGCTTCCTGTTGCATGACCTGAGAAATCTGACGTATTATTCCCATCGACTGTGGTTGTATATTGGCAGAACCGCTATCAAACAAAATACCATTGGTAGAGACTTTACCTTCTGAAATTAACTTTCTTCTTAAGTCAACTCCGCCTTCCGCTACTTTTAAATTGGACATGAAGACACGCTCTTTACCATCATCAAAAGAAGTCGCTAATGAAAACTTCAATGTGGTGAGTAAGCCTGGAGTCTCTATAATTCTAGGTATGTCAATATATTTTTTCTCGTTGATCCACATACGGAAACGCTGTTTATTTACCGCAATCGAGATATGTGGTCGATTTAAAATAGCGTTCCTCAAGTCGGCATCGACCACATTATTAATTGGGCCACCCATATTATTGATAAAATTTTTCATGCGAATACCTATCGGTGAATATTGACAAAAAGGAATATCGGCTCGGACGTAGTTCTTTCCCCTTTTAAATAGTTCATCGTCACTCAAATGAATGCTCATGTCAGCTGTGGATGAGGTTTTTTTGTCAATGCCAATAGCTAGAATATCAAATTCTATGGTGTACTCTTCGGGAAGAGCGGGAACATCTGGAATATAATAGGTATTGTGGCCAGGTAAAATCTGGATCCAACGTTCGGAAGAATCTCCGATCGTAACCACTTCACCGCTACCATTTGTATTCCACTTGGCCGGAAAGTCGCCGATGAAATCATTTTTAAAATCGTCAAAGAATAGAAGCTTATCGCCAGGCACAAAATCGAACTTACTGTATACCGAAATAGTTTTTGGCTCACTAGGTTCCACAGAAATATTTGGGTCAGATGTATTTTCTATGGTTGGACTTTGACTACTTGATTCCCGGTCAGTATTGGGTTCATCATTTGGCACGGGGCTCTTTTTTCCCTTTTCTCCATTTGATCCAGGTTCCAAAATGCTATCAAGTACTTCTTCTGTTTTATCAGTGGTTTCCTTTTCAACACGACGTTCGACCGCACGTTCCGCAGCCTTTTCTGCTCGCTTCCCTAATTTTTTTAGAAGCTGACTGTTCGCCTGGGGCACAAATGCGAACATAAAAATTAGGGGAAGGCCGATTCTTAGTAGTTGAAAATATTTTTTCATAATAATGTTTTTGAACCTTAAAGATAAATAAATTAGGTGTTTCGATTATTTATGAAACTAAGACAAGAAAGATGCAATTTTATCTTTTGTTCAGCAATTTATTGAATAATTCAATATAGGGTACACGATGAAAGTAAATAATACTTGGTTTCAATTTGTTGATGCTCGTAAAATAATAAAGAAGGTCAGTACGATTCGGGTTTGTTGTGTAATTGGGCATTAATTTTGTGTGAAATACACTTATTTCAATCTAATCAGTTAATTGCGTAGACGATAATTGAATTATCTTGATTCTTAACTGTAAGTTCTAGTTTTTGGTCATTGTCCATATCGTTCAAATCGATTGTAGAGGTTCCGAAAATAGGAAAATTCGGAATCGGCTTGGCCTGACTGTCGAAAAGATGTACCTGCTGATTTTGAATGTCGGTCACGCTAACGTAAATCTTGTCATTCAGATAGAAAATTTTTGGTTTTGTGTATACACCAAGATCCAATTCTATAGTTTTTCCTTTGATACTTAGCGTATTGTCGTTCATGTATACCAAGGTATTTCCAGTGGCATCAAGACCATGGTCTTCATTGAGATTGAAGGCGGTCTTGGTTATTTTGCCTTGAGTATCTACCTGGTATAATGTTCCTTTTTTATCGGTCAAAATAAATTTGTTCTTATAAATATAGACCTCATTTTCAGAGAAATCGATTTTTTCGCTCACTTTGTTTCGAACATCGCCTACACGATTGAGCAAATGCAGGCTTCCATTTTCCAATTTGAATGCCAAATAGTCTTTATTGCCCACTACTAGATGTTTGGGTGCATCCAAGATGGGCCTGTCGGCACGGGTGTATTTGAATCCTTTTACAATTTTTGCATTGCGGTCGTACATGAAAACTTTCTCACCTTGCGTTACTACAAATCGATAGTCTTTTTTGCCTTCATAGTCGAATACCGCTAAAGAATTGAGATTACCACCTTCATACGAGATTGTAAATGGTTTTACTTCTTTTCCATTTCGATCTAGAATCAAAAACTCACTGTTCGTTGTGAAGGCCAACTGTAATCTGCCGTTCTTGTAAAGATCTACTTGATGTATGTTACCTTGTACGGGCCCTTTCAGTTGTTTCTTCCAAAGAATTTTTCCGTTGTTTGAAATGAGATAGAGTTTATTCGTAATATCTTGAACTATAATTTCTTTTTTCTTGGTATTATGGTTGGTTATGAATTGTGGATTGGTGGCGGGTTCTGCATCCAAAGAAACTGTGAAAAGTGGTTTAATGATTTTTAGGGCTTTTTCCGTTGACATTTTTTGGGCAGAAAGATTGATATGGAAAAAATCTCCGTTTGCAACCATCTGACCGGCGAAGGCATAGCCATTAAACTTAGAATCTTTTAGATTTACATGTATGCCTTCAACGAAGTTATCTTTTACGAGTTGCTCAACATGACTTGCATTCGATATCCATAATATTGATGCCGATGACCCCACATTTTTGCTGGCAAAGCCATATACCGGATTCTTGCCGAAGGTATTTCCATTCTTATAATTGGAAATTATCGTTTGAACGGTCTCTTTGTTCTCCGTAAAAACGAAGACATTCTCAAGAACGGTACTATAGTTCGCAACGAAATTTTGTACGAGAGGCTCAAAGTTGGCGTTCAGAAAATTGGTGTCGCCAAGTTCTCGTATGCTATTGCCTTGATAATTAGAAGTGCTTTTTTGGTGGAGGGCCAAAAAATCCAATAAACCTTCAGACCCATAGGTTTTGACTAGCACGGCCTTTTTTCGGTTTACACGTACGATTCCGATTTCTTCCACCGTATTAAAAATCGAATCGTTTTTGGGCACTTTGCTAAGAAAGTGTTTTTGATTTTTTTTAAATACACGTTGGTCATTAAAGGTATAGGTCAATAACGCCTCTGATTCCAAAGGGGCAAAAAAGGGAGTTGCATTGGGAAGAGGCTCGGTATCCTTAAAAAGGTTCAGGTAGTTGGTAGTCGAGTCATTTGACACGGCAAGACCGCTTAGGGCCAAAAAGTCGGTTCTAATTTCTGTATCGAAATAGACCCAGTCAGAGAATTTTGAAATGGATATATGCAAAGAATCGGAAGTAATTTGGGAAAGTAGGGATTCATTCTCCTTAAGATTTAAAAATAGGTTTGCCGGTTTTTTTTTATCGGCAATAGCATACAGACGTTGGAAAAGAACAGAAGTATCTCCTTCAGTCAGTTGTAAATTTTCATCCAACAATTCCGCCGAGGTGCTTATAAATAACCTATTGTCTACAACACTACTGTAAACGGCTTTGTCATTTACGACGTACCTATCGAATGTGTGGTTGTCAAACGAGATAAGTTCGGCATATTTGTTTCTCAGACTGTCAATATGGAACATATTCGACAACGTATCAGAAATAAATAGTACTTCGACACTGTCTCTTTCAGATTTTGAGAATATCAACATACCGTTAGATTCTCTATCTATTTGCTCCAAAAAAGCGATTTTATCAATGATGGCCTTATAAGGCTCCAGATTTTCCAATCGGGAAATAAATTCGTTGTTTTCGAGACTGTCGACAAGTGAAGAGAGATTGTTGATCTGTATTGCAGCCAAAGCATTATGCGGAACATAATCCGACAAAGGGATGTTTTTTTTATCCTCACTTCCACAACTCAAAATCAATATCATGAGCAGAATAAGAAAGCCTTTAAGCCTCATGGTAGGTACTTTGTTGCAAATTTATGACATAAAGCACTTCAGATGCATACACTAGGGGACAAACTTGTTCTAAAAAGATAGATTCTTGTATAAAGTCTTTTCGAAATTACTTATAAATTAAGACTCGTTTGCACTGGCAGCTGCCTGAAACTTTTTCGATGATGTTCGGTCAGGCCATATTTTCGAATGGCATCCCGATGTTCTTTGGTCGGGTATCCTTTGTTTTTTTTCCAGTTGTACATGGGATATTTCTCGTGCAACTCCTCCATATAGCGGTCGCGGTAGGTCTTGGCCAAAACCGAAGCCGCTGCGATGCTCATATATTTGCTGTCCCCTTTTATGATGCACTCAAAAGGAGTGTCTCCGTAAGGTTTAAAACGATTGCCATCGACAATGATGAATTTGGGGTCGATTTCCAATTTTTCAATAGCCTTGTGCATGCCCAATATAGATGCGTTCAAAATGTTTATCTCATCTATTTTTTGAGGAAGAATGTGGGCCACGGCAAAACAGACCGAAGAATTTTCAATGATAGGCCGAAGTACTTCCCGTTTCTTTTCCGAAAGCAACTTGGAATCGTTAAGTGTTGCGTTTTCAAAGTTTTTAGGCAAAATCAAGGCCGCGGCCGTTACAGGGCCTGCCAAGCATCCACGGCCTGCCTCATCAGTTCCGATTTCATCGATATAGCTATGAAAATTTTTGAGCAAAATTGAAGTAATTATTTCTCACGAATATAAATTAAATCCTTTCAAAGAAGAAAGTGATATTTGTTAACCTTCGGATCTGCTCGATAAAACTTTCACATTTAGTTAGGAACAAAAAAATTAACTTTGTTCGTCTAACGAATATTCATGAGATATTTCCTCGTAGTGCTTTTTGTTTTGATGAGTACCTCGCTCATGGCCCAAGAGGAAGCCCCGACAAGGGGAAAACAAAAAGACACGACTCAGTTTTCAAAAAAGAGAAACCCCAAAAACAAGCCATTACCTGAAGAGGAAATAACGATCAAAGATTACAAAATAATCTCATATGCCAGAGATACCACGTATCTAGACACCACCTTGACCATTCAAAAAGAATATAGGTATAATTATTTACGTCGCGATGATTTCGAATTGATGCCCTTCGCGAACGTGGGGCAACCCTACAATAAATTGGGCGTTAACTTTGAGCGCGTTGTAATGTACCCGAAATTGGGGGCAAAAGCCAAGCACTTCAATTATTTGGAGAAAGAACAGATCGAGTATTATAATGTAGCTACCCCAATGTCGGACCTTTTTTTTAAGACTACTTTTGAGGAAGGACAATTGTTAGATGCGCTTTTGACCTTCAATACGTCTAGAAGATTTAATTACTCCATAGCCTATAAGGGTTTCCGTTCTTTAGGGAAGTATCAGATAAATCAAGCCCAATCAGGTAATTTTAGAACGACCTTGAACTATGTGACAAAAAACGGTCGTTATGCCCTCAGGGCCCATATAGCTGCCCAAGATATTGAAACTGAAGAAAACGGCGGCTTGGCCAACAAAGAACTTCAGTTCGAATCGGAAGAATCTAACTTTAGGGACCGGTCGCGGATCGACGTGCGATTCGGTGATGCCGATAATAAGTTATTGGGAAAACGGTACTATATGGACCATAGCTACAAATTGATTCGAAAGAACAAAGATTCTTCAAGGGTCGAGAAGACTTCATTGTCGATAGGTCATCAATTCGATTACGAAACAAAGTATTACCTATTTACGCAAACCGCCCCAAACGCTTATTTCGGTGACGCATTAGTTACTACGATAAACGATAGAATGAATTTGAAAACCATGTTGAATAAGTTCAGCGCCGAATTCTACAATGCCACTCTAGGAAGGCTTGAAGGAAATATCAGTCTTTACAACTACAACTATTTCACCAATAGCATTCTTATTACCGATACACAAACAATTCAAAACCGGCTAAGAGGAGAAGAGGTTGCGGTCGGTGCTGAATATTCAAAGACTATTGCAGGTTTTAGGTTAGAGGGAGGAGTTAATTATAACATTTCTGGAAGCCTAACAGGAAGTCTTCTTGATGCATCGGCCAGTTATCGGTTCAATGAAAAGAATAAGGTTAGGGTTGCGCTCCATTCGTCCAATCGTATGCCCGATTTTAATTTTTTGATGTACCAAAGTGATTACACCAATTATAATTGGCAGAACACCGGTACTTTCGAAAAGGAAAATGTGAATAGCCTACAATTTGATTTTGAATCCCATACTTGGGGCAATGTCATGGCCAAGTATTCCAGATTGGGCAACTATGCATATTTTACGGCGGATTCGACCATTCCTGTTGAAGAAGGTCTAGATAATACTGTTATCAGGCCTTTTCAAGAAAGTAAAAGTGTAAACCACTTAAAGGTCAAGTATAATAAAGAATTGAGATTGGGCAAGTTTGCGCTTAACAATACTGTAATGTACCAAACAGTGGCACAGTCCAGCGACGTATTGAATGTTCCACAACTAGTTACTCGAAATACACTTTATTTTTCTTCGGATGTATTCAAAAAAGCCATGTACCTCCAAACAGGTATCACCTTCAAGTACTTTTCTTCCTATAATATGGACGGTTATAATCCCGTTCTAGGAGAATTTTATACGCAGAACAATGAAAAGTTGGGAGGATATCCTTTACTTGATTTTTTTATTAACGCTAGAGTCCAACAGACCCGTATTTATTTGAAGGCCGAACACTTCAATTCTTTCTTTAGCGAACCGAATTTTTATGCCGCCCCAGATTACCCTTATCGCGACTTCGTCATTCGTTTTGGTATCGTCTGGAATTTCTTCTCATAATGAATAGGTCGTTTGAAAAGGGGTCGACGTCAATATATAGTAGAATCAACCCTGGCTTAAGATAGTTTCTTTCCTTTTTATTGAGCCTTATTTTAGATCAATTGTTTTGTTGGCTTTTTGATCAGATTTTTATTTAGAATCCATCCCCCTCCGATTGCATCCGATGAGCGATTGTAGAGCGAAAGGAATGCATGGGCTAGGGGAGGACTTTTTGGCACTCAGTCGCTATTAGAAACTGATTTACAAAAAGTTGCTAGACAAGTTTACATTAGAAATGCTTCACGTTCATAGATTGAAACGAAAGTGAAATACATAAATAGAGAGATGAATTCTATTTTAACAGAGTTTTTATTGATATTTTAAGTATTGATATTCAAATAGTTAAAACTTTTTTTGTTGACCTTGTCAAAAAAATAGGATTAGGTATTGTGTAAGCGAAAAAACCATCTTATATTTGCACCCGCTTTGGGCGTATATGATTTGATGATGATC
>CAYGPR010000056.1:0-25582 GCA_964351985.1 uncultured Maribacter sp.
GATCATCATCAAATCATATACGCCCAAAGCGGGTGCAAATATAAGATGGTTTTTTAAATTAAAAAGTTTATTTCAATCTTTTTTAAATTTTTTTTTAAACCATTTCTTTAACCCTCTAATCATTAGATTTTTAACTCAATCTACAATCGTAAAAAGGGTTTTAAATTTAATGTTTTCTACGCATACGCACAAACTTTTTAATGGAAAATGATTAAGCATTAGACCCCTCGACTTCGCTCGGGATGACAAGTGAACGTCATACCAAAGTTCACATAGGGATACAGCGGACGATAGGCAAGTAGCCCTAGCCATTTTGTAAAAATGGGGAACGTCCAAAATCATATACCCTATATATTGTAAGCGTAAATGATAGATAGTATCTTTGCGGACTTATTGCTAGAAATTTTAAGCATGATAAAAATTACGCTACCAGACGGTACGGTAAAAAAATTCACCAAGGGAAGTACCCCTATGGATATAGCCAAGAACATCAGTGAGGGTTTGGCCAGAAACGTTATATCGGCCCAATTCAATAACACCACAGTCGAAACAATGACACCACTTGAGGAGGATGGTTCGTTGGTACTTTATACATGGAACGACAAAGAAGGAAAGAAAGTATTTTGGCATTCTACCTCGCATATTGTCGCGCAGGCTTTGGAAGAGTTGTATCCTGGAGCAAAATTGACCATCGGGCCAGCCATCGAAAACGGATTTTATTATGATGTGGATTTCGGCGAGTATACTGTTTCGGACAAGGATTTTCAGAAAATCGAACAAAGGGCCTTGGAAATCGCACGCGGCAAGCACGATTTTAAAATGAGGGCTGTCACAAAGGAAGATGCTTTATCCTTATATAAAAAGCAGGGCAATGAATTCAAGGTAGAACTTATTGAAAACCTTGAGGATGGAACTATCACCTTTTGCGATCACGATACGTTTACAGACCTGTGCCGTGGTGGGCACATACCAAACACAGGAATCGTCAAAGCCATCAAGATTTTAAGTGTAGCCGGGGCTTATTGGCGAGGCGATGAAAAAAATCCACAACTAACTAGGGTCTATGGAATTTCATTTCCGAAACAAAAAGATCTGACCGAATATCTAGAACTGCTCGAAGAGGCTAAAAAACGAGATCACCGAAAGCTGGGCAAAGAATTGGAATTATTCACTTTCTCGCAAAAGGTCGGCCAAGGTCTTCCGCTCTGGCTTCCTAAAGGTGCGGCACTTCGCGAACGTTTGGAGAACTTTCTTAAAAAGGCACAGAAGAAAGCCGGATATGAAATGGTGGTAACTCCGCACATCGGGCAAAAAGAATTGTATGTGACCTCCGGGCACTATGAAAAATATGGTGCCGACAGTTTCCAACCTATCCATACGCCTAAAGACGATGAAGAGTTTTTGTTGAAGCCGATGAACTGTCCGCATCACTGTGAGATATTTAATCACAAACCTTTCAGCTATCGTGATCTTCCAAAAAGATATGCAGAATTCGGCACGGTATATCGCTACGAACAGAGCGGCGAACTCCATGGGCTGACCCGCGTACGTGGGTTCACCCAAGATGATGCCCATATTTTTTGTACTCCCGATCAAGTCGACCAAGAATTCAAAAATGTCATTGACTTATCTTTATATGTATTGGGATCTTTAGGTTTTGAAAATTTTACGGCCCAGGTGTCCGTTCGAGACCCAAAAACTCAAGAAAAATATATTGGTACGGTCGAAAACTGGGAAAAGGCCGAAAATGCCATTATCAATGCAGCCAAGGAAAAAGGACTGGATTATGTTATCGAAGAAGGAGAAGCCGCTTTCTACGGACCAAAACTGGACTTTATGGTCAAAGATGCCTTGGGAAGACAATGGCAATTAGGTACCATACAGGTAGACTATACCTTGCCTGAACGCTTCGACCTTACTTATAAAGGTAGTGATAATGAACTGCATAGGCCAATAATGATCCACCGAGCGCCGTTCGGAAGCATGGAACGTTTTATTGCACTTTTACTAGAACATACGGGAGGTAATTTCCCGCTTTGGCTGATTCCGGACCAAGCTATTGTATTGCCTGTTAGTGAGAAACACGAAAAATATGCTAAAAAAGTTTTGAAATCCTTAGAAAATAACGAAATTCGCGCCCTCATTGATGACAGGAATGAAACTGTCGGAAAGAAAATTCGAGAGGCAGAAATGAACAAAATACCATTTATGCTAATCGTTGGGGAAAACGAGGAGGAGGCGAATACCATTTCGGTACGCAAACATGGAGGCGATGATTTAGGCTCCATTACCGTAGATGCATTCGTTGACTTGGTAGCTAAGGAAATAAATAGTACCTTAAAGTCGTTTTTAAATTAACGTTTAACTAAAAAATATAAGTCATAGCAATACGTAAAAGATTTAGGCCCCAACCTAGGAGGGAGAATAAGAATCCCCATAAAATCAATGAAAAAATTCTTGCACCTGAAGTTAGGCTGGTCGGTGACAATGTCGAAGTTGGCATATACCCGATTAGAAAAGCTTTGGACCTATCGGATGAGATGGGGTTAGATTTGGTCGAAATTTCGCCGAACGCAGCACCACCGGTTTGCAAGATAATGGAGTACAAAAAGTTTCTTTACGAACAAAAGAAACGTGAAAAGGCGATGAAGGCGAAGGCCTCGAAAGTAGTCGTAAAGGAAATTCGGTTCGGCCCGAATACCGATGATCACGATTATGAGTTTAAAAAGAAACATGCCGAGAAATTTCTGAAGGATGGCGCGAAATTAAAGGCCTATGTATTCTTCAAAGGAAGGTCGATAGTATATAAAGACCAAGGAGAAATATTGTTGTTGCGTTTGGCATCGGAGTTGGAAGAATGGGGAAAAGTAGAACAGATGCCGCGATTGGAAGGAAAGCGAATGACCATGTTCATTGCGCCAAAAACAAAAGGTAAATAGATTTATATTCCTTTTTCAGGAATAATATAAGCAAATATTGAACCAAGCCCTTTATGGGGCTTGTTCAGCATAAAGTGACCCTTCGACTGCGCTCAGGGTGACAAAAATAGATTCGAGTGCAGTAGTGAGATAATTAATAAATTAGGAAAAATGCCTAAACAGAAAACAAAATCCAGTGCTAAGAAGCGGTTTAAGCTGACGGGTACAGGTAAAATCAAAAGAAAGCACGCTTTTAAGAGTCACATTTTGACCAAGAAATCGAAAAAGCGTAAGCTTGCATTGACGCATGACACTCTTGTACACCAAGCGGATGTCAACAGTATTAAAGAACAATTGCGTTTAAAGTAATCCGTTCTTTACGGTAGTTATTTATTAACCATGGAGTTGGGCCTTTAAAAAAGAGTTATGAGTTATGAGTTCAGAGTTATGAACTTTGACAAAATTTAACCGCCCTCTACAAAAAAAATTAAAATTATGCCAAGATCAGTAAATGCAGTTGCTTCTAGGGCCAGAAGAAAGAAGGTCATGAAGCAAGCCAAAGGATACTTTGGAAGACGTAAAAACGTCTGGACGGTAGCCAAAAACGCGGTAGAAAAAGCAATGCTCTACGCCTATCGCGATAGAAGAAACAAAAAAAGAACATTTCGTGCGTTGTGGATTACCCGTATCAATGCGGGTGCCCGTCAACACGGAATGTCGTATTCACAATTTATGGGTAAAGTAAAAGCCAGTGGTATCGAATTGAACCGTAAAGTTTTAGCTGATTTGGCCATGAACCATCCTGAGGCCTTCAAGGCGATTGTGGAAAAAGTAAAATAAATACTAAAAACATCTCACTTTTAAAAAATGCTGCCGGAGAAACTGGCAGCATTTTTTATTAGTACCCTTCTTTGCTCAGGTAGTTTTAATCTTCGCAATAGCGGCTTTGAACTCGTCCCAATCGACCAACTCATCTCCTGATTTGTCGTAGCCCTCAATCAATTTTGATGATACAATGCCGCGGATAAATCCGTTTATCTCAGCTTCCTTCAACAACTTGATAATTTCACTTTTCTTAAGCCTACGGTCGTTATCGGCATCGAAAAATTCAAAGGCCGCTTCTGGCGTCTCAAAATGTTTGGTTATTAAAATCTGGATTTTGTTCAATATGGATTCTTCTGTGGTCATTTTCATATTAGTTAGTGGTTAATGATAATTCGTTATTGGCTTTTAAAGTTAGTAAAATGGAAACTACCATGTTTTTCAGAGACCAAATGCTGTTATGATCAAATTTCTGCCAGAAGCATGGTCTCGGTGTTCGCAAAGATAAATTCCCTGCCAGATTCCTAGATTTAATTTGCCCACTGTAATCGGAATTTGAACGCAAGCCCCCATCAATGAGGCTTTGATATGTGCCGGCATATCATCAGATCCTTCATAATTATGTATATAATATGGTGCATTTTCAGGCACCATAACATTCATATGGCTTTCAAAATCAGTCCTAACCGTTGGGTCCGCATTTTCATTGATGGTCAAACTCGCGGATGTGTGTTTTATAAATACCTGAAGCATCCCGGTATCGATTTGTTTTAGCTCTGGTATTGAATCCAATACTTCCTTTGTTATCAAATGAAAGCCTCTTTTATGGGCTGAAAGTCGGATTTCTTTTTGATAGAATTTCATGGTAGTCGCATTAACAAAACGTAAATCTTTATAAATCTAAGTCATTATCCCACTATAACAAATACCTTTGCAGCTTGAAATTTGAATATTATGGATTTATCCAAAATCAAACTGGTGGTAACGGACATGGACGGAACTTTGTTAAATTCCGAACATCAGGTGAGCGACTTGTTTTTTGAACTTTTTGCGAAGCTCAAAAAAAGAAACATTCTTTTTGCGGCAGCCAGTGGGAGACAGTACAATAGTATCTTAGATAAGCTTTATCCTATTAAGAACGATATTATTGTAATTGCCGAAAATGGAGGGTTTGCCATGCATAATGGTATTGAGATCGTTTCCACTCCCCTACCCAACTATCAGAAAAATCAAGTTTTAGAGGCACTTTCCCCAATAGAAAATATCCACCCCGTACTTTGTAGTAAAGGCAATGCCCATATTTCGCCAACATCCGATACGTTTATCGATAAGTTAAAGGAATATTACACGGAATTCGAAATACTGAATAATCTGAAAGATTATGAGGGAGAGATTTTAAAAATCGCCATATTTCATTTTGTGAGTTCGGAAAAGTATATCTACCCTGGCGTAAAGCATTTGGAAGGGGATTTGAAGGTGAAAATATCCGGAGAAAATTGGGTCGATATTTCAAGCCCCAATGCCCATAAAGGGTATGCCTTGCAAAAAGTTCAGGAAATGCACGGCATTGGTCCGGAAGAAACCTTGGTTTTTGGGGATTATAACAATGATCTTGAAATGTTGGCGCTGGCAAAATATAGCTTTGCCATGGAAAATGCGCATCCAAATGTGAAAGCCGCAGCAAACTATTCCACTTTTAGCAATAATGATTTTGGGGTGGAGCGGGTTTTGGAGAAGTTATTGTCATAATTGGACACAACCTTTCATAGATTAGCACAGAGTGAATAGAGGCTCACCGGGCGATATTGAGCACGAATCTTTATAATTATTTTTTGAACTTGATACTTGGGCTTGAACTTAAGTTTTTTAAGTCTTCTGCTTCTTTTTCCGTGCCGCTGGAAACAACACATTGTTTAAGATCAAACGATATCCTGGAGAAGTGGGATGAAGTTCCAATTCCGTTTTCGGGTCCCCTACCCTATGTTGGTAGTCTTCGGGATCATGGCCACCATAAAATGTAAAAAAACCTTTTCCTTTTATACCGTGTATATAGCGGGCTTCATTATTAATTTTATTTTCGCCCAAAACCATCACCGTAGGTTTTATTTCATTACGGGCAAAAGAAGTCGTCTGCCCCATAAACCCTTTGACCAAAGCGGTATGGTTTTGACATAACATAGTCGGTACCGGATCCCACTTTGCTGAAAAATCCATTAAAGTGAAATAATCGGTTTCCCTTGGCATTCTTCTTTTATCGGTCATATCGATGGATGAAAACTCATATCGATTCGGGCTACGCTCCAATACAAAGTCCGTAAAGGCGAACGTTTTCTTATAGTCTATTTTGCTCTGATAGTTGGCATCGGATGGATCCCCATCGAACATGGGTTCACAGATATCAACGCCGTCGGCCGCCAATGCAATATCAAAACTATCGGTCGCAGAGCACATGGCGAACATAAATCCGCCACCAATGACATAAATTCGAATTTTTAACGCTACGGCCCTTTTTTCTTCAGAGACTTTATCATAACCTAATTTAGCCGCCAAGGCTTCTGCTTCTTGTTTTTGTTCGATATACCAAGGGGTGGCGCGATACGCCCCATAGAATTTTCCGTATTGCCCGGTAAAATCTTCATGATGCAGGTGCAGCCAATCAAAAAGCACCAATTTATCATCCAAAACTTCTTCGTCATACACCGTTTCATACGGAATCTCTGCATAGGTCAAGACCATGGTTACCGCATCGTCCCAAGGTGGATTCCCTTTTGGACTATATACTGCGATTTTCGGCGCTTTTTCCAAAACCACAGCTTCCTGATTTTGCGAGGGACTGCTGATATCGTCTAAAATGGATTGTGCTTGGGCGTCCGACAAAATTTCGAAAGACACGCCGCGAATTTGGCACTCTTTACGAATGTTATCGCCATCCGGCAACAAAAAACTACCTCCCCTATAATTTAACAACCACTGTACTTTCTGCTGTTTAGTCAATACCCAATACGTAATGCCATAAGCCTTTAGGTGGTTCTTTTGACTCTCGGCATCCATGGGAATCAAAATGGAGGATGCAGAAACCTGAAATGAAAAAAGAATAAAGAATAAAGAGAAAAGACGAATTCGCATGAAGGGTTCCTTTAATATCAACTACTCAAAGGTAAACGAAAAATGGTAGTAGGGTATTTTGAGATACGTTAAAGATTCTGCAAAAAATTGAACCTTGAATAGTTTCAACTTTGCGTATGACCCCCTTAAAGCCCCTTAAAGGGGACAATTCTTTTAAAAAGGAACATCATTATCATCTTCCAGAGGCAAGCCATCATTCATTGAACTTCCGAACGCTTCATTCGCATCGGGTAGGTTCTTCGTGATAAATGGATTTTCTTCATTCGCATTCATCTTCGATTGAAACTCAAACGGAGAATCAAAGTCATCAAGATTATCGAACTTACCGAGATTTCCGACAAATTTTAATCGAATATTATCAAGACCGCCATTACGGTGTTTAGCGACAATGAACTCTGCTTGTCCGGCGGTGGGGGTTCTTTCCTCATCGTCCCATTCCTCTATTTTGTAATATTCAGGCCGATAGATGAACGATACGATATCGGCATCTTGTTCGATGGCCCCTGATTCACGAAGGTCGGATAGTATCGGCCGTTTGCTTCCCCCACGGGTCTCTACCGCCCTGGATAGCTGCGACAAGGCAATTACAGGAACATTAAGCTCTTTTGCCAAGGCTTTTAAGTTTCTTGAAATGGTAGAGATCTCCTGCTCTCGATTTCCCCCTTTTTGACTTCCTCCGGCGGTCATCAATTGTAGGTAATCGATAACGATGAGTTTGATATCATGCTGTGACGATAAGCGTCTGGCCTTGGCCCTTAAATCAAAAATGGATAACGAAGGTGTATCATCAATGAATAAAGGCGCTTTTTCCAGTGCTTTTACTTTCACGTTCAATTGCTCCCATTCATGTTTTTCCAATCTTCCGGTACGAAGTTTTTCGGAGGAAAGTCCAGTTTCCGAAGAAATCAATCTCGTAATCAACTGTACCGAAGACATTTCCAAGGAAAAGAATGCCACTGGAATATCGGCATTTACCGCCATATTACGCGCCATGGAAAGTGTCAAGGCCGTTTTACCCATACCTGGACGGGCAGCGATAATGACCAAATCACTCGGTTGCCAGCCAGAAGTGAGTTTATCCACTTTATCAAAACCAGAGGGTATCCCGCTCAAACCTTCTTTGTTAGCTATTTCCTCAATGCGCTTCTTGGCCTGGATGACCAAATTCTGAGCAGTCTCGGCTGAACGTTTTAAATTTCCTTGGGTTACGTCGTATAATTTCGATTCGGCATTGTCCAACAAATCAAACACATCGGTTGCCTCGTCGTAGGCATCCTCTATAATTTCGTTTGAAATCTTAATGAGACTTCGCTGAATATATTTCTGTAAAATGATACGGGCATGGAACTCGATATGTGCCGAAGAAGCCACTTTTTGAGTCAATTTGATAAGGTAAAAATCACCACCAACGGACTCCAAACGCCCAGCCTTCTTCAATTGGGCCGAAACGGTTAATAAATCTACTGGTTGGGATTCTTCGAACAATACAAAAATGGCCTCATAGATAAAACGATGCGCATCTTTATAGAACACATCAGGATGTAGAATATCAATCACTTCGTCGACCCCCTTCTTGTCTATCATCATTGCGCCAAGCACAACTTCCTCTAAATCAACAGCTTGTGGAGGTATCTTGCCTCGTTCCAAGCTAATGATGGTAGACTTGTCGATTTTACGACCAACTATGGGATTCGGTTTTTCCATGGGCACGAAAATATGCAATTAACCTTTAGTCAACATGAACTATAGTTCACAGGTGTTCAACAATTGCCTGTTGATAAGTTACGAATTTGTGTTGATAACGAAAAAAATCCGGAATCAATAAATTCCGGATTTTGATGAGCTTGATAAAATGGCTGTTAGCCATTGAAAACTCCCATTTGGGCATATTTATCCATGCGCTGAGTTACCAAATCTTTTGGTGATAACTTTTGTAATTCTTCGTATTGGGTCACAATTTTGTTCTTGACGATTTCAAAAGTCTTGTCACGATCGCTATGCGCTCCACCGGCCGGTTCACGAACGATCTCATCGATAAGTTTTAATTTTTTCATGTCGGTAGCGGTCAATTTCAATGCCTCCGCGGCCTGCTCTTTATATTCCCAACTTCTCCACAAAATAGACGAACAAGACTCAGGAGAAATAACGGAATACCATGTATTTTCCAACATAAGTACACGATCGCCGACACCAATACCCAAGGCACCGCCCGAAGCTCCTTCGCCAATGATAACCACTATTATAGGAACCTTTAGGCGTGTCATTTCCAAAATATTTCGAGCAATGGCTTCACCTTGTCCGCGTTCTTCGGCTTCGATCCCTGGAAAAGCCCCAGGTGTGTCTATGAGTGCTACCACAGGTATGTTGAATTTTTCGGCCGATTTCATCAAACGTAACGCCTTGCGGTACCCTTCAGGGTTTGCCATTCCGAAATTTCGATATTGCCGTGTTTTCGTATTGTAGCCTTTTTGTTGCCCGATGAACATATAGCTTTGATCCCCTATCTTGCCCAAACCGCCGATCATGGCCTTATCATCTTTCACATTGCGATCTCCGTGTAGTTCAAGAAAAGTCTCTCCACAAATGGCTCGAATATAATCTAATGTATAAGGTCTGTTCGGATGTCTCGAAAGCTGTACGCGCTGCCAAGCGGTAAGGTTTTTGTATATATCCTTACGGGTTTCGGTCAGCTTCTTTTCTATCTGCTTACAGGTTTCCGAAACATCGACATCGCTCTCCTCGCCTATGATCTGACATTTATCAAGTTGTTCTTCGAGTTCTTTTATCGGTAGTTCAAAATCCAAATACTCCATGGGTAGTCTGTTTGTTCATTGAATTCGACAAATATAAAATTTTAATAGCTATGATCAGGCAGAGACGCATTTTTTAATATCCATACCTCACTCTTCTGGATGATTTACCGCTTTGCCTTCTGCAACAGATAAAATGCCAACAACCCAAAAGAAATATTCGGGATCATGACGGCCAATAAAGGCGAAAACCCTGATTGTTGTGCCAGCGTTCCGAATACCCTGTCAAAGAATATAAAGACGAAAGCCACCAAAATACCAAAAGCGAGGTTGACCCCCATACCTCCGCGTCGCTTCACTGAAGATACGGCCACGGCAATAACCGTCAAAATAAAAGCGGTAATCGGCAGTGCCCAGCGTTTGTACTTTACCAAGATATAGGTATTGATATTAGATGCCCCTTTTCGTTTTTGGTCTTCAATAAATTTATTCAGCTCAATAAAATTCTTCGTTTCGGCCACATAAGAAACCGGAGTGAGGTCATCAATACGAAACGTAAAAAGTGTATCTAATCGCGGCTTACTTTCAATAATGGACGAATCTCCGATAATCTTTCTTTTTTGATATGACGTTAGTCGGTATACCGTATCTTTTTCGACCCACCTGATATTGGCGGCCGAAATCTTGAAATCCAACGTATTGTCATCGTTAAAGCGCTCAAAAGTAAAATTATTGCCCACCTGTCTCGCCGGATCAAAACTACTCACATAAATAAAATCATGTTCATTAAGCTGGTTGAAGATATTCTCTGTCTGTCGATTTTCCCTACCCTTTTTTAAGTACTTGTATTTGAATTCATTAAAACCTTTGCTAGCCGAAGGCACCAAAAACATGCTCATCAACAACATGACCACTGCAACGATCGATGCGCCCATAAGATAGGGGCGTAAAAATCGGTTATACGAAACACCTGAGCTTAAAATGGCAATTATTTCGGTATTCGCAGCCAATCGAGAGGTAAAGAAAATAATGGATAGGAACAGAAAAATCGGAAACAGCTCGTTGCCCACATAAATTGTAAAATTACCAAAATAGACCAGAATTTCGTTCAGGGGTGCCTCATTGTCCTGCATTTTACCTATTTGTTCGGCCAGATGCGCCATGATACTTATAGGAATGAACAACAAAAGCATTGCCGCCAAAGTGACCAAATACCTTTTTAATATGTATTTATCGAGTATGCTCACTTACAGGCGTTTATCCATCTGTTTGACCATGGTCGTTTTCCAATCAAAAAAATCTCCCGCTAAAATATGTTTTCTCGCTTCGCGAACCAACCACATATAAAACCCAAGATTATGAATGGTCGCTATCTGCTTGCCCAAATATTCATTGGCCGCAAAAAGATGTCTTAAATAGGCTTTAGAATATTCGGTATCTACAAAGGTAGTTCCCATCTCATCGAGGGGCGAAAAATCATCTTCCCATTTCTTGTTCTTGATATTTATCGTACCGTGAGCGGTAAAAAGCATACCATTTCTAGCATTTCGAGTGGGCATCACACAATCGAACATGTCGATACCCAGGGCTATATTCTCGAGAATATTTATCGGGGTACCTACGCCCATTAGATATCGAGGCTTGTCTTCGGGTAAAATTTCACAGACCACTTCGGTCATGGCATACATCTCATCGGCAGGTTCACCAACGGAGAGTCCCCCAATGGCATTTCCGGCAGCATCTGAATTGGCTATGTATTCAGCAGATTGCCGTCGTAGGTCTTTATAGGTAGAGCCTTGTACGATAGGAAAAAAAGTCTGTGCATAATCATATGTAAAAGGAGTCTTTTTCAGATGTATCATGCAGCGATCTAGCCACCGATGCGTCATGTGCATCGAACGTTTGGCATATTGATAGTCACACGGATAAGGCGTACATTCATCGAAGGCCATGATGATATCCGCACCGATATCCCTTTGTATTTCCATGACGTTCTCCGGCGTAAAAAAGTGAAGTGACCCATCGATATGAGACTTGAATCTCACACCTTCTTCCTTTATTTTTCGGTTGGCCGAAAGGGAATAGACCTGATATCCTCCGCTATCGGTCAATAGATTACGGTCCCAGCCCATAAATTTATGGAGTCCGCCCGCGGCCTTTATTATCGGAATCTTCGGTCGTAAAAAAAGATGATATGTATTTCCAAGGATGATATCGGGGTCTATTTCTTCCCGTAGTTCTTTTTGATGAACTCCTTTAACGGAAGCCGCCGTGCCTACGGGCATAAAAATCGGAGTCTCAATGGTGCCATGATCGGTGACCATTTTACCCGCGCGAGCTTTCGAATTTGTGTCGGTTTGTTGTAGTGTAAAGATCAAAACGTCGATTCAATGGGCAAAGATAACCAACTGTGATGCATAAAAACCTTAACAAATCAATAAAGTTGACCCTACGCCCTTCCGTTAATAAAATCTAACAACTGGGCTTGTTTCCCCCAAACATTGCTCCTACTTTTGTAACTCTAAAAATCAAGATAACATGCCAAATTTAGAGGAGTTGGAAAATATCGTCACGCAAACCAGAAGAGATATTTTGCGCATGGTGCACAAGGTGAATTCGGGGCATCCAGGTGGATCATTGGGCTGTACGGAGTTTTTTGTAGCGCTGTACCATGAAATTATGCAGTTAAAAGAAGGTTTCGATATGGACGGTGACGGTGAGGATCTTTTCTTTTTATCCAACGGACATATATCACCTGTTTTCTACAGTGTACTTGCCAGAAAAGGATATTTTCCCGTAGAGGAGTTGAACACCTTCCGATTGATCAATTCGCGTCTTCAAGGCCATCCTACTACGCATGAAGGATTGCCAGGCGTAAGGGTTGCTTCAGGTTCTCTAGGACAAGGTATGTCGGTGGCCATCGGGGCCGCTTTGGCCAAAAAACTGAACGGAGATGACCATCTCATCTATAGTCTACATGGTGATGGCGAACTGCAGGAAGGCCAAAACTGGGAGGCCATTATGTATGCCGCAGGAAACAAAGTAGACAATCTAATAAGCACTATAGATAGAAACGGACAACAAATCGACGGCCCTACCGAAGAGGTGTTGCCTTTAGGAAACCTAGCCGAGAAATTCAAAGTATTCGGATGGGACGTCTTGGAAATTGAAAATGGTAACGACCTTAGCGAAGTTATCAATGGCCTAAAAGAAGCGAAGCGTAGAACAGGACAAGGTAAACCGGTCTGTATCATTATGGACACGGTCATGGGCAACGGTGTAGATTTCATGATGCACACCCATGCATGGCATGGAAAAGCACCTAATGATGAGCAATTGGAAACGGCCTTAACTCAGAATCCTGAAACTTTGGGGGATTACTAAATAAATGAGACACAAAGAACTAAGACTACCACACTACTAGGCTTTAATTCAAAAAACTACCGGCTACTTATTAAGAAATATTGATATGAAATACACAGACCAAGGCAAAAACGATACACGAAGTGGTTATGGCGATGCCATGACCGAGTTAGGAAGAACGAACCCCAATGTCGTCGCCCTTTGTGCCGATTTGGTGGGTTCCTTGAAAATTCAGCCGTTTATCGATGAGAATCCGGATCGGTTTTTTCAAATCGGAATTGCCGAGGCCAATATGATGGGCATTGCGGCCGGCTTGACCATTGGTGGTAAAATACCATTCGCGAGTACCTTCGCCAATTTTGCCACGGGCCGGGTTTACGATCAGATTCGGCAGTCCATCGCCTATTCTGGCAAGAATGTGAAAATATGTGCTTCGCATGCGGGCGTTACTTTGGGAGAAGATGGGGCCACCCATCAAATTCTAGAAGATATCGGTATGATGAAAATGCTACCGGGTATGACGGTCATCAATCCCTGTGATTACAATCAGACAAAAGCCGCTACTTTAGCCATAGCCGATTATGAAGGTCCGGTATATCTTAGGTTCGGAAGACCCAAAGTAGCGAACTTCACCCCCGTCAACCAAAAATTCGAAATAGGAAAAGCACTCATGCTAAGCGAAGGAACCGATGTGACCATCATCGCAACGGGGCATCTAGTATGGGAGGCACTGATCGCTGCTGAAAATTTAGAAAACCAAGGTGTTTCGGCAGAGGTCATCAATATTCATACGATCAAGCCGCTTGATGAAGCGGCCGTGTTAAAGTCTGTTAAAAAAACCGGATGCATCGTAACCGCCGAAGAACATAATTATTTAGGAGGATTGGGCGAGAGCATCGCCAGAACACTTGCCAATCAGCATCCTACGCCACAAGAGTTCGTTGCCACCCAAGACACTTTCGGTGAAAGCGGTACTCCAGAACAGCTTATGGAGAAGTATGGCCTAAACAATAAAGCCATCGAGAAGGCCGTTTTGAAGGTATTGAAAAGAAAATGACAATGGTATCGTTTTTGATACTGTTGGGGTATTAAGAACGAGAACATCCTAATTCGGTCAATTTTACTGTCGTTACCGGCAACTTTCATACTATTGATTCGTGACATTTGTTCTCTAGAACACTTAAAATAGGAACAAATGAAAAGAACACTTCTACTGGCAGTATTTGCTATGGTAAGCACGACTGCATTTGCACAAAAAGATTCAGGCTTTGGTATTAAAGGGGGGCTTAATTATGGCCAGAACGGCGACTTGATAGCCTCCGTTGGAAACGCTGCGGAAGATATCGTCAGGGGATCCGACGGAAAGGTGGGATACCACTTCGGAATCTTTGGTAAAATAAACCTGCTACCCATATATATACGCCCTGAACTGCTCTATACAAAAACCCAAAGTGGCTATAATGTGGCCAACGGAACCCAATACGATATTTCGAAACTGGACCTGCCGGTGCTTGTTGGAGCAAAGATTATCGGGCCCTTACACGTTTTTGCAGGACCCACTTTTCAGTATATTCTCGAAAACGAACTTGAAGGGCTTACCGTTAACAATATCGAGAAAGATTTTAGTTTTGGAGCACAGTTCGGCGTCGGGGTAAATCTGGGCAAAATCGGTCTTGACGTACGTTATGAAAGAGGGTTGTCTAAAAATGAAGCTGATTTTATCGGCGACAATGTTACCGATATCTCTGGCCGGGTCGACGCAAGACCATCTCAAGTTATATTCGGACTATCCCTGAAATTATAAAAGAATAAGGAACCAAAAAAAAAAAGCCCTGAATGTTCAGGGCTTTTTTATTATCTGATTCTACCATATAATACTAACTATCATCATCTCTATGGTCGGGAATACCATCTCCATCACTATCCGGAAAAATTACAATTCCATTTTCATCCGTCTTTATTTCGCCATCGATTAAAATCTCTTCTCTCGTCTCCTCACCATCACCGTCATCATCGCTATCCAAAAAATCAACGATACGTTGAAGTCCGTTTGCATCCTCGAATGCTTGATCGGTATCATCGTTGTATAAATATCCATCACCGTTCAAATCTTCTTGAATCGAAGGAATTCCGTCTCGATCATGATCTGTTTTGTTAACCGCAAAAACATCCACTTTAAAAATCAAAGGACTATATGCTGGTATGGTAGACTGGGATGTACTATAAAAACCAAGACCTGAAGGCATAATAATCAATCCTATACCATACCCATCAACTGTAAATGTACCGTCATCATTTACCGTCGTCTCACCACCAGCTTTAAAGTGTGAAGTTCCCTCTGAAAAACCACGAGCACCCTGCTGAGGAGCTTGTATCCTTGCTAAATCGAACCATATCGGGGTAAATATTGACCCATCAAAGACCTGACCATTAAGCAAACTACCCTCATATCGAACATAGGTAGAATCGGCGACGGTCACTTGTTCCCCTGCACCTTCTCTAACAGTAAGATAATAATAGGTATGTGGAATATCTTCTTCGATAGTTGTAAGAGAAAAATGCCCCGATGAGACATTGACCGTTCTTTGTGCGAGCTTAGCTTCGTCTAACAAAGGTCTCTTATCTGCATTTTCTCCTGCAATAGTGTCTAACTTAATCTTAAAATCGAAATCAGCGGGAGGATTTTCAAATTCCTCATAGTTATAATAATGAGTCTGTAAATAGGTTTTGATCTCGGCATCATTTTCAACCACAACTTCTGCCAATAACCTTGGCGGAACAAGTTCAATTTCAGGATCGTCATCTTTTTTACAAGACCATGCGACAGCCACCATTAATAGTAATAAAAACAATCGATTCATTCTCATCCTCTAGCAATTAAAGGCGGCAAGATACAATTTTCCCCTATTTTTGTGGTCTACGTTAACAAAGATTTTTAATTGTTATGCGAATCGACAAATACCTTTGGAGCACCCGCTATTTTAAGACTCGGAATATGGCCTCCACGGCCTGTAAAAAAGGTCATATCAAAATTAATGACCAAGTGACCAAACCGTCTAGGGACGTATACCCGATGGATAAAATTACGGTACGAAAGAACCAGGTGAACTATGAACTTACGGTTTTGGATATTCCAAAAAGTAGGGTCGGTGCCAAGTTGGTGGATATATATCGAAAGGATACTACTCCCAAAACTGCCTTTGCCCACAATGAACTCTTGCAATACTCAAAAGACTATTACCGAAAGAAAGGAACAGGAAGACCGACTAAAAAAGACCGTCGCGAAATCGATGGTTATTTGGAGGAAGAATGAGTTTGGTCGGGAAGTTGGAAGTTGGAGGCTAAAAATTAAAAAATATACGAATTCTATTTTCTAGTTTTAAACCTGAAACCTTAGAAACTTGAAACCAACTACAGTTTGCTATCTTTGAAAATACAACAAAGTACCATGGAACATAAAATTCTTACCCATCAACAGATACAGCATAAGGTCGAACGGATTGCCTATCAAATCTATGAGGCCAATGTAGATGAAAAGGAGATTATCATTGCAGGAATCGATGGTGGCGGTCTTCAGTTCGCAAAGAAAATTCAATCGGTGCTTCAGAAAATAACAGATGCCGACATTATACTCTGTAAGGTCAGCATGGATAAAAAAGACCCGGTCAAAAGCGGAGTCAGCACATCGATTTCTGAAGAAGACTACATTAATAAATCGATTGTATTGGTCGATGACGTCCTCAATTCGGGCACTACGTTGATTTATGGGGTGCATCATTTTTTAAGTGTACCCTTAAAACAACTTAAAACTGCTGTTCTAGTCAATCGTAATCATAAAAAATATCCGGTAAAGGCAGATTACAAGGGTATATCACTTTCAACCTCGCTTCAAGAACATGTGCACGTGAAATTTCAAGCAAAGAATGATCGCGTCTATTTAGACTAAACGTGATTTGATTTCGGTGATAATATCCTCATTGGCCCTTTCATCACAGCGGATTATATGATGCGCCTGTTGGTAAAAAAAACTTCGCTCAAATAGATGCTTTCCAATGAACTCGGGCAATTCCTCGTCCCTTATATTTTTGATCAAGGGTCTATGGTCTTTTTCAGGTAGTAACCTATCCACCAGTTCAGAAATGGACACTTTTAAGTAAAAAACATTTTTTGTCCCTTCCAAAATAGTCTTCATGTTCTGTCCATAGCACGGGGTGCCTCCACCAGTAGACAGTACTAACTCATCATGGGTCGCTAAAAGTTGTTTTAAATACTCGTATTCTTTTTTTCGAAAATAGATTTCTCCCCTTGACTCGAAGATTTCCGAAATGGTACTATTTTCGGAAGCCTCGATGTGGTCGTCCAAATCTAAAAAAGGAATTTCTAATGCCGTGGCCAATATTTTCCCAACAGTGGTCTTACCACTACCCATATAGCCCAATAAAACGATCTTCACAAATGTTACTTTTTGTAAAAATGGAGCATTTCCATTTGATTTCAAAGAAAAGGGAAATTTCTATAGAAATCGACTTGTTAAATAAATTAATGATCTTATATTTGCAGCCGCTAAGGGGGGAACTTCTAAAGCTTTCAAAACATTTTGACCTGGTAGCTCAGTTGGTAGAGCATCTCCCTTTTAAGGAGAGGGTCCTGGGTTCGAGCCCCAGCCAGGTCACAAAAGTTAAGTCTCGGACTTAGCTTTTTTTGTTTAAATTCACTTTTGAAACCATGCGCACGTGGCGGAATTGGTAGACGCGCCAGCTTGAGGGGCTGGTGGCCACTAGGCCGTGGAAGTTCGAGTCTTCTCGTGCGCACAAAAAAGCCAAGCGGATCGCTTGGCTTTTTTTATATCCTAACTTATCCTTGTCAACCAGACTGTAAAAATTCTCTTAGAACTTCGTGATCGTTAGGGAAATGTTTCAACTATATTGTCAACAATAGTAAAAAAATTAACTTGATCTTATAGTAACGACATAGATAAAAATAGTAAATTTGTTTAAAGTTTAGTTCAAAAATATGAACAATGTAAAAAAGTACTTTAGCATAAAAGATCTCGAAAATTTATCGGGTATCAAGGCGCACACTATTCGCATTTGGGAAAAACGTTACGATTTGCTGACTCCTGAAAGAACAAGTACCAACATAAGGACCTACAGTCTGGCAAGCCTGCAAAAATTGTTGAATATCACGCTTCTTTACAACAATGGTTACAAAATCTCTAAAATTGCGAAAATTCCTGAAAAGGAAATTCCGGCTACCGTAAAAACATTGGCAGCGAATAGTACCCTAAAAAGCCACGCCATTAATGCCTTTAAATTGGCGATGGTCAATTTTGATCAGACATTATTCTTTAATACTTATGATGGACTGTTGGCGGAAAAAACCTTTCAAGAAATTTTCAGTGAAATATTTGTTCCCCTCTTGGGCGAAATCGGAATGTTATGGCAGACCGATTCTGTCACTCCCGCCAATGAACACTTCATCACGGGGTTAATAAAGCAAAAAATACTTATCAATACCGAAAAACTACAACACGTCGAGCCTGTCAAGCAAAATCAGGTCTTTGTTCCCTATCTTCCTGAAAACGAGATTCATGAAATTGGATTGATGTATGTGAACTACGAAATTGTTCGTAGCGGTTATAAGTCGATTTACTTGGGCCAAACCGTGCCGCTTGAAAACCTGAGAGACGTGATGAAATACTTTGACAATCTGGTTTTTGTCTCTTATTTTACGGTAGTGCCCAGCAAGGAAAGGATAAACAAGTATCTTAAGGATTTTGATAAAATGATGAAAGACGAGGGCAATTCATCACAACTTTGGTTAATGGGATATCAAACACAATATTTAAAGAAAGAAAAATTACCAAGTTATATTCGTACGTTTACTTCTATCAAAGAGATTTGTAAAGAATTTTAAAATTCGTTATCGCGTGCCAAAGAAAGTAATCATCATAGGTTCTGGATTCTCGTCTCTTTCGGCCTCCTGTTATTTGAGCCAAATGGGATACGATGTCGCTATCTATGAAAAGAACACGACCGTAGGAGGCAGGGCGCGACAACTCAATAAAAATGGATTCACTTTTGACGTTGGCCCAAGTTGGTACTGGATGCCCGATATTTTCGATAAATTCTTCGCCGATTTTGGCAAAAAAACTTCCGATTATTACCAATTGGACAAATTAAGTCCTGCATATAAAATCTTCTTTTCAGACGACGAGATTACCATTGGTGACAGCATGGACAAAATATGCGTAGAATTTGAACGCATTGAAAAAGGTAGTTCGACAAAACTAAAGCAATTCATTTCAGAGGCTCAAGAAAACTATGATATTGCAATTAATAAAGTGGTATTGAGACCGGGACTATCACCCTTTGAACTGGTGACCAAAGAAACCATCTTGAAGGTCGACCAGTTTTTTAAGACCATCAGTGGACAGGTCAGAAAGAAGTTCAAAAATCCAAAACTTGTTTCGACGCTTGAGTTTCCCGTACTTTTTTTGGGTGCGAAACCCAGCGATACCCCTTCCTTTTACAACTTTATGAATTTTGCCGATTTTGGCCTCGGTACTTGGCATCCGAAAGGAGGTATGTACGAAATTATTAAGGCGATGCGCAGTCTCGCGGAAGAATTGGGGGTCAAGATCCATACCGATGCCACTGTCGAAAAGATACATGTCTCAAACCAAAAAGTTCTGGGAATACAGGTGAAAAATCAAGTTATAGAAGCGGACATTGTGCTTAGTGGTGCAGATTACCATCATTCCGAAACGCTATTGGATGCTGTCCATCGCCAGTATTCTGAAAATTATTGGAGTAAAAAAGTCTTCGCGCCCTCATCGCTTTTATTTTATGTAGGCTTCGATACGAAATTGAAAAGTATCGAGCACCACAATTTGTTTTTTGATACCGATTTTGAGCTGCACGCCGAAGAAATCTATGATCATCCGAAATGGCCGACCGACCCCTTGTTTTATGCTAATTTTCCATCGATAACCGATGCCAGTATGGCTCCGGAAGGTTGTGAAACCGGGTTCTTTTTAGTTCCTTTGGCTCCAGGTCTTGAAGATACTCCTGAATTACGGGTGCAATATTTTGATATTATTATGGCCAGGTTTCAAGACAAAACGGGTCAAACGGTCACGGAGCACATTCTTTTTAAAGAATCGTTCTGTATCAACGATTTCGTATCGGAGTACAATTCATATAAGGGTAATGCCTACGGAATGGCCAACACACTAATGCAAACCGCCTTTCTTAGACCCAAATTGAAGAGTAATAAAGTTGAAAGCCTTTATTTTACAGGACAGTTGACGGTACCCGGCCCAGGTGTGCCGCCCGCACTGATTTCAGGAAAATTGGTTTCAGAATTAATATATAAAAACAATTGACAATTGCTGATGAAATCGATATTCGACAATGTATCCTATTCTTGTAGTAAGCTCGTTACAGAGTCTTACAGCACGTCCTTTGCTTTGGCCACCAAAATGTTGGACATCTCCATAAGAGTGCATATCTACAATATTTATGGGTTTGTCCGCTTTGCCGACGAAATTGTGGATACGTTTCATGATTATGAGAAAGAAATACTCTTTGACAGGTTTGAAAAAGACTTGGAAACCGCAGTATCCGATAAAATTAGTTTAAATCCGATTTTGAATTCGTTTCAACATACCTATCATTCCTTCGGCATTCCTTGGCATTTGGTATCGGCCTTTATGAAAAGTATGCGCATGGACCTGACCAAGACCGGGTACCATACCGAAGAAGAATATCGAGAATACATCTACGGCTCTGCAGATGTAGTCGGACTCATGTGTTTAAAAGTATTTGTGAAGGGAGACGAAAAAAGATATGAAGACTTGAAAGAAACTGCGATGGCCTTGGGCTCCGCTTTTCAAAAAGTAAATTTTTTAAGGGATTTAAAAGCCGATTTCGAGCATCTGAACCGTACATATTTTCCAAATACCAATTTGTCCGAATTGGACGAATCATCCAAACAGAAGATTATCAATGAAATCAAAGATGATTTTCAATTAGGATACTCCGGTATCGTTCAATTGCCCCAAGAAGCAAAATTTGGTGTGTATACGGCCTATAAATATTATTACAAACTGCTAAAGAAACTTGAAAATACACCTTCACTGGAAATTAAGAATGCAAGGATTCGCGTACCCAACTATCAAAAATTTGGACTTTTGGCAAAGTCGTATGTGAATTATAAATTAAATTTGTTCTAGAATGAAAATATTGATCTGGATATTAATTTTTTTAGGAACTTTTTCCATCATGGAGTTTATGGCTTGGTTCACCCATAAATATATCATGCATGGATTTCTTTGGAGTCTTCACCAAGATCATCATAAGAAAGACCATGATTCGTGGTTTGAGAGAAACGACGCCTTTTTCATTTTTTATGCCATCGTAAGTATGATATTTTTTTATTTGGGCGCACAGACCGATTTTTGGTACGGATGGCCTTTAGGCTTTGGAATACTAACCTATGGTATCGCCTACTTCTTGGTGCACGACATATTTATTCATCAGCGATTTAAAATGTTCCGAAATGCCAACAACTGGTACGCCAGAGGCGTACGCAGAGCCCATAAAATACATCATAAACATTTGGGTAAAGAAGAAGGTGAATGTTTCGGAATGCTGTTCGTACCCTTCAAGTACTTCAAAAAGTAGTCTATTTGGCTGCCAACAACCCGTCAATTAGCCCATAGACCGTATCATTGTTCCAATCGGAAATCGCTTTTTGATGTACGGCTATGCGACCATTTTTATCAAGAATATAAGACCCCGGAGGTTTCAACAACTCTATCGGAGTTTTATCACCTACGACAAGATAGGTGATAGGAAACGTATACTCTTTTCTTTTGATAAATTCTTCCGGAAGTTCTCTCTCTTCATCGGTTATGATGTAAAAGTCGACCCTTCCCTCGTATTTTTCATATAGTTTTTGAATATCGTCCATTTGGGCTCTAGAAGGCAGGTTCCAAGAGGCCCAAAAATTGATAAAAACCACTCTTCCCTTAGATTTTTCAAAACTGAAGAAATCCCAGTTCGCATCTTTCAGCCTCCAGTCGTAATCCGATAGTTGTCCTCGATTTTCAGGCTTAATTATGGTAGGCGTAGTGGCAAACCATTTATTCAACAGTTCTTTGCTGAAATCACCTAGGGGCGTTACGAAAAAAGACAGAATTACTGCGATGAGAAGTACATTAAGAACAGTCCTTTTTTTAATCTTCATTCAGCGGGGTTTTATCAAAACTAAAAAACTCCCAATGATCATCAGGAGTTTTTGTAACTCTTCCAAACTATTTATACAGCATTCTCCCTTTTGATAACGTTGAGGGCAGAGCCTTCGTTGAACCAACCAATTTGTGCAGCATTATAGGTATGGTTCGCTTTGATGTTATCTTTGCTTTCATCCTTATGAACCACTTCTATGGTCAAAGGCTTGTCAGGTGCGAATTCGGCAATGTCCGCAAAATTAAAAGTGTCATCTTCTTGAATCAGGTCATAATCCTTCTCATTAGCGAAAGTAAGGGCTAACATACCTTGTTTCTTGAGGTTCGTCTCATGAATTCTGGCAAAAGATTTTACCAATACCGCAGCGACCCCAAGATGGCGAGGTTGCATGGCAGCGTGTTCTCGTGAAGAACCTTCACCATAATTATGGTCGCCCACAACGATCGTTTTGATTCCCTCCGCCTTGTATGCCCTTTGGGTATCAGGCACTCCGCCATATTCTTCGGTCAATTGATTTTTTACAAAGTTTGTTTTCTTGTTGAACGCGTTTACGGCACCAATGAGGGTATTGTTGGCTATATTGTCCAAATGTCCCCTAAAACGCAACCAAGGCCCCGCCATAGAAATGTGGTCTGTGGTACATTTACCAAAGGCCTTGATCAATAATTTCATTCCCTGTAACTGCTCGTTGGTTATGGGAAGAAAAGGATCTAACAATTGTAAACGTTCAGAAGTAGGGCTCACCTTGACTTCGACGCCCGAGCCATCGGCATCAGGTTCAAGATAACCGGCATCTTCCACATCGAATCCGTTGGGTGGCAATTCAATGCCCAATGGCTCATCGAGTTTTACTTCTTGGCCGTCTTCATTTATCAAGGTGTCGTTCATCGGGTCAAAATCCAAACGACCTGAAATCGCGATTGCGGCTACCATTTCAGGGGATCCGACAAAAGCATGTGTATTCGGGTTGCCATCCGCTCTTTTAGAAAAGTTTCTGTTGAAGGAGTGTACGATCGTATTCTTTTCGTCCCCTTTCAAATCACTACGATCCCATTGACCGATACAAGGTCCGCAGGCGTTGGTAAAAATCGTAGCACCTACATTTTCGAATACTTGTAGCAGGCCATCCCGCTCTGCGGTAAAACGAATCTGTTCCGAACCGGGATTGATTCCAAAATCAGATTTAGGTTTTATCTTTTTATCTACCGCCTGTTTTGCAATAGAAGCCGCACGGGTCAAATCTTCATAAGAAGAGTTCGTACAAGATCCTATCAATCCCCAATCTACTTGTATTGGCCATCCATTCTCCTTTGCCTTCTCCCCTAACTGACCTACCGGTGTTGCCAAATCTGGTGTAAACGGTCCGTTTAAATGCGGACGCAATTCATCCAAATTGATTTCGATAAGTTGATCAAAATAGTCTTCTGGATTCGCATATACTTCGGGATCCGCGGTCAGATGATCTTTAACAGCGTTGGCGGCATCGGCAATATCACTTCTGTCAGTGGCACGCAAATAACGCTCCATCGATTCATCATAACCAAACGTTGAAGTAGTTGCTCCTATTTCGGCACCCATGTTACAAATAGTACCTTTTCCGGTACAGGACAAGTTTTTGGCACCTTCTCCAAAATATTCCACGATTGCTCCTGTTCCCCCTTTTACTGTCAGAATTCCAGCAACTTTTAGAATGACATCCTTAGCGGAGGTCCAACCTGAAATATTTCCGGTCAATTTTACACCGATCAATTTGGGAAACTTTAATTCCCAGGCCATTCCGGCCATTACATCTACGGCATCGGCTCCACCGACTCCGATGGCTACCATACCCAATCCACCGGCATTCACCGTATGTGAATCGGTTCCGATCATCATTCCCCCAGGAAAAGCATAGTTTTCAAGTACGACCTGATGGATGATTCCGGCTCCGGGTTTCCAAAAACCGATTCCATATTTGTTCGATACCGATTCCAAGAAATCGAAGACTTCGGCACTTGTGCTATTTGCGGAACGTAAATCTGCGGCAGCTCCACTTTTTGCCTGAATCAAATGATCACAATGCACCGTAGTCGGTACCGCCACTTTTTTCTTTCCGGCCTGCATAAACTGCAACAGGGCCATTTGGGCGGTCGCATCTTGACAAGCGATCCGATCAGGGGCAAAATCAACATAATCTTTCCCTCTAGTAAAAGCCTTGTTAGGGGTTCCTTCCCATAAATGGGAATAAAGAATTTTTTCAGAAAGGGTAAGCGGTTTGCCTACAATTTCGCGGGCCTTGTTCACCCTATCCGCCATGGTGGCATAAACACCTTTGATCATCTCAATATCAAATGCCATATATCTATTTTTTAGGTTTTGAGTAATTTAACGAAATTAAGAAAATACTGATCGCAAATAAAATTTTTGGCTTATGATTACAAGCGTTTTAGCAAATTGACAAATAGAATCAATCGCTTTTTCGCTTTTACCATGTTTGGATAAGTAAAATACTGAATCTGTAGTTCGCCGGTTAGAGTAACTTCCCAATAATATCCTCCTCGGAAATGCCTTCTGCCTCGGCTTTGTAGTTTTTAATGATACGGTGTCGCAGAATGCCCATGGCAATGGCCTGTACATCCTCTATATCGGGAGAGAACTTTCCATTGACAGCCGCATGCGCCTTGGCTCCTAAAATCAAATTCTGAGAGGCTCTGGGACCAGCACCCCAATCAATATACTGCTTCACGAAATCGGAAGCTGAATCAAGACCCGGCCTGGTGCTATTCACCAATTTCACGGCGTATTCCACTACATTCTCGGGCACCGGAATCCGTCGTACCAGGTGTTGTACTTCCAGAATTTCCTGCGCATTGAACAATGCGTTTACCGTAGGTGTGTTATCATCGGTCGTGGCTTTTACAACCTGAACCTCTTCGGCGATAGAAGGGTACTTCAACTCAATAGCAAACATAAACCGATCTAATTGCGCCTCAGGAAGTGGATAAGTTCCTTCTTGCTCAATAGGGTTTTGAGTGGCCAAAACAAAATAGGGCAACTCTAATTTGTATTGTTGACCTGCAATGGTCACCGCCCTTTCTTGCATGGCTTCCAATAAAGCCGCCTGGGTTTTTGGAGGGGTTCTATTTATCTCATCGGCCAAAATAATATTGGCGAAAATTGGTCCTTTGATAAATTTAAAGTTGCGGTTCTGATCCAATACTTCACTCCCCAAAATGTCGCTGGGCATTAGATCGGGAGTAAACTGTATTCTTTTGAAATCAAGGCCCAAGGTCTGGGCGATGGTATTGACCATTAAGGTTTTTGCCAGTCCGGGTACACCGATAAGCAATGAATGTCCTCCTGTGTAGAT
>CAYGPR010000057.1:0-25023 GCA_964351985.1 uncultured Maribacter sp.
AAAAAGATGCCGAAGTGGTGTTCTTTATTTCTTGAAGTCCGAAACGTTCTACCGTAACCGGAGATTCAAAAATACGTTCGGGAGTTCTTGAGGCTGAAATGACCACCTCGTCCAAAAAGGTTTCGGCTTCGGAGATCACAATGGTCACCGTTTGGTTGTTCGAAGTAATCTCCTCCGTAGCATCCGTAAAACCTATACTCGTAATTCTTAATTGAAAAGGTGGGGCTTCAGAAGTCTCTAACGTAAAATTACCGTCAAAATCTGTCACGGTACCTATCGCCTTTCCTTCGATGACAATGTTAGCACCGGGCACCGCTTCATTGTTCTGATCTACAACGGATCCGGTCACCGTTGTTTGCGCAAATGCAAATGCCCCCAGCAACAGCAGAGGGATTAAAAATACTGTTCGCATGTTATGTTTGAGTTAAATTAGTTACCAAGTCACTGGCAAGATACCTTTTTTTTCATTTCGAAAATCATAAAATGAAAAAAATTATGCATGCATAGTAAATTTTTAAGAAAAAGGAGGGGGCGAAAATATGAATTCCAAAAAAAAAGCCCTTGAAATTGAATTTCAAGGGCTTTTTGATTTATTTAAAAGATTATTCTACAGTAACCGACTTCGCCAAATTTCGAGGCTGATCGACATTACACCCTCTCATCACCGCAATGTGATACGATAATAGTTGCAAAGGAATGGTTGTCAACAATGGCGTAAGACTTTCGAAAGTCTCAGGTACTTCGATAACATGATCTGCTAGTTGGGTCACTTGTTCATCGCCCTCTGTAACGATAGCGATTATTTTACCTTTTCTAGATTTAATTTCCTGAATATTACTGACGACTTTTTCGTAATGCCCTTTTTTTGTAGCGATAACGAAAACTGGCATTTGTTCATCGATCAAAGCAATGGGACCGTGTTTCATTTCGGCCGCCGGATAGCCCTCGGCATGGATATAGCTGATTTCTTTTAACTTCAAAGCACCTTCCAAAGCTACAGGGAAATTATATCCTCTTCCCAAATAGAGACAGTTCGTTGAATCTTTATAAACTTCGGAAATGATTTCGACCAGCGGATTGGTCAACAAGGCCTTTTCCACCTTTGCCGGAATACTTTCAAGCTCGACCAAAAACTCATGGAATTTAGAATCTGAGAAGATCCCTTTCTCCTTCGCCAATTTCAAGGCCACTAGCGTCAATACCGTAATTTGAGTGGTAAACGCCTTTGTGGAAGCAACACCGATTTCAGGCCCTGCATGCGTATAAGCACCCGCATGGGTTTCACGCGCTATAGAAGAACCAACGACATTACAGACCCCAAATACAAATGCTCCTTTTTCTTTGGCCAACTTTATCGCAGCCAATGTATCGGCCGTTTCACCCGATTGCGAAATAGCGATCAAAACATCCTTATCTGTAATTACGGGATTTCGATATCGAAACTCGGAGGCATACTCGACTTCGACCGGTATCCGTGCGAGATCCTCAAATATATATTCGGCAACCAATCCTGCATGCCAAGAAGTTCCGCATGCCACGATGATGATGCGCTGTGCGTTCATGAATTTTTCTAAATGCTGATCGATACCGGCCATACGTATAATTCCTTGGTCCGCTAGAAGACGACCTCTGTATGTATCTAAAATAGCCCTGGGTTGTTCGTAGATTTCCTTAAGCATGAAATGGTCGTACCCACCCTTTTCGATTTCCTCGAGGTTCATCTTAAGTTCCAAAATGTTCGGATAGGCAATTGCGTCATCCTGTATCTTTCTCAATTTAATTTCCTTGCCTAACCTCACAATGGCCATTTCTTCGTCTTCGAGATATACGGCATTGTTCGTGAACTCTATAAAAGGAGAAGCATCGGAAGCGATGAAAAATTCATTTTCACCAACTCCTATGGCCAAGGGGCTACCTAATTTTGCAACGACTATCTCGTCAGGTTTTTGTTTGTCGAAAACAGCGATAGCGTAGGCGCCGACGACCTGGTTCAGTGCAATCTGTACTGCCTTGCCAAGTTTCACATCCTCTGTTTTTTTGACCTCTTCGATAAGATTGACCAACACCTCGGTATCGGTATCGGAGTGGAAAGTATACCCCCTTTTGGTCAGCTCTTTCTTTATGGATTCATAATTTTCTATGATTCCGTTATGAATAATGACCAAGTCCCCAGAATTCGAATAATGTGGATGTGAGTTGACATCGTTAGGAACGCCATGGGTCGCCCAACGTGTGTGTCCTATACCTAAGGTGCCTTTTAAGGACATACTCTTCTCAGATTTGCCAATGAGGTCTTCTACCTTGCCCTTGGTCTTTGAAAGGTTGATTTGAGTTCCATCGTAAAGCGCTACACCGGCACTGTCATAACCTCTATATTCAAGACGCTGTAATCCTTTTATTATTATGGGATAGGCATCGCGATGCCCTATGTAACCTACTATTCCGCACATATGTTATTATTTCTATTTTGGTTGGATTATCGAGGGCAAAAGTAAAAACAATTAAAGCGAGCCCACGATATCTTGGATATAAAACGTAGAATTTCTACAAGTGGTATATGAATTCAAAAATACTTTGGAAAAATTTAAAAACACCTTTCATCAAATCTTTTCAAGTGCTTAAAAATGATTTTAATTCGACTTTGTATACGAAATCTCAAGTCTTAGCTTTTTGTCCGAAGAAACGTTACTTCCGAAAAGTATGGTACCCAATGGAGTTATAGTAGAGGCCAAAGGAAGGTCTTTTTCATTCTCTTCAGGATCTGCCAATGTAGCCATCATCGAACCTACAAGGTTGATGTCAGGGGTGATGGTCACCCCCAAGGTTGCGTTCGCCTCATCGCGCAAAATAATATTATTAAGATGATTGGTAATCCTGACCCTATATTTTTGACCATCTGTATCGCTCTGCAATAGACCATCGTATTGCGGAAACAGACGAAGGGAAGGTGTGCCTGATGGTGTTGCGTCGGTAGATGCGTCAAACAGAAATTCTGTGGTCTCTGCATTATATACGTATAACCTAGGAGGTTCAACGGTTTCAGCCGGAAGATTCGAACTATCTACATAGAACACCAGGTTCGCTTCGTTTATAATCCAATTATTTGCCTTGATCTGGTCGATTATCGCATTGGCCTGTATATCATCTTCGCCAAAAAGTTTAATTTCAGCGTAGGAACCTGCGCCCCCTTTTAAATATATTCGTTCGGCATTTTCATTGGTATCCATCTTGTCGGCGATATCCGACGGAAAATTATCGTTTACAAATGTATTCACAGCATTACCAGAGTAAAAACCGTTCTGAAATCGCAATAAAGAAAAGACAAATTCACTTTCTGCTGGGGTAGCTGGTGCAACACCATCAGTATTCGCACTATCATAGGTATACGTAATCGTAATTGTGGCCTGTGCCAAATCTAATAAGACCATGGTATCCTCCATAGTTTCCAAAGACAAATGAATACCTCTAAAAAAATCATTAAAATTGGCCTGGCTCAATAATTCGCTACTGCCCTCTTTGTCCAAAATATTCTGTTGAAAGAAAGTATTACTCAGTGGGACTAGAATTCCCGGTTCAAAACGTTTTTTTACCTGACCTTTTTCGTCGACCGCAGTATCCGGATCGTCTTCTTCGATTAAGAATACCGTTTCTTGGTTGCTGATAATCACCTCACCATCTCCATCATTTAGTACTTCCGAAACAAATGTTGGAGAAAAAGATTGGTTCGAGTAATAGCCTTGCGCTTCTTCGAAATTGGCACTTGGGTCAAGATCTCGTAAGAAATAGGTAGACCTTTCCACTTTGACCTTGAAGGAGTCTTCCAGGTCGTCCATAATATTTGGCCCATAAATACTGTCGAGGTCAAATTGCTTTGGAAAGGTATTTTTTATGGTATCAGGGTCTTCGCCATCCTTCACGCCATCACCATCGGTATCTTCATTGAATGGATCGGTGCCGCTCGTTTTTTCCTGTATATCGGTCAGCCCGTCATCGTCATAGTCGCTATTCGGGTTGTTGACGTCTTCAGCTGTTCTTTCGAATTCGTCATCCACTCCATCATTATCACTATCGCGAAGACTGGTATCGCTTGTTAAATAGGGAATGTGCAACAAAACACTTACTACGGTCTCATTCTCTTTAACGGTCGTGTTGCTAGCATCGTTCTCCGCATTATCTTCGGTCGCCTGGGAAAAATTTCCGAAAGACGGATTGGCAGAACCTGCCGGAAAAAGCAGTTGTGCCATAATTCGCGCCTCTGTTCTTCCATAAATAGGGTCATTGAAAGACCCTAATTGATAGACCGGTAACCTATTGGTTCGAACGGCCTCTATTTTTTTGTTAAAGGCAAAAACATCAAAATACTCTGTACCAGTTGTAAAAGGCTCTCCTCCAATAACGCCCGCACCAATAATGACGGGATCTTTTTCGCATGAAATAAATACCAACACGAGTAAAATTCCTGCCAAGGCAGAAAGTTTGAATCTATTCAAAAAAGTCATTTAGATTATTTTAAAACTTGAGTGTTATAAAAATTTGCATAGGCTTCCTCAAATTCTTGTAGAGAAACGTATGGCAACACAGGTTTTTCAAGGTTGGAAATATATTTTTGTAAATCTTCAGGAATCCCTTCCGCCGCTAAAATAATTGCATCGGAGTGATCTACGGCTACTTTTAACAAATTATTATAGCTAGGTTGGCCCAATGGGGCCATAGTATCCTTATCAATACCATCAAAAGCTATTTTATCTATCATCGTACTATCCAATTCCCCTTCAAAGGACCTACCATATACCGAGAGGACAATCTTACTGTCTGCGAACAAAGGTTCATCCGCGTAATATTTCTTCAAGTACAAGGGCAATAATGAGGCCATCCAACCATGGACATGAATGATATCGGGAGTCCAATTAAGTTTTTTCACTGTCTCTACCACTCCTTTTGCAAAAAATATGGCACGCTGATCGTTATCGGGAAAGAGATTTCCATCAACATCTGAAAAAGTCGCCTTTCTCTTAAAATACTCGTCATTGTCAATAAAATAAACCTGGATACGCTCTCTGGGTATGGAAGCCACTTTAATGATCAAGGGCATATCCATATCGTTGATGACAAGGTTCATTCCCGACAAACGTATAACTTCATGAAGCTGGTGCCTGCGCTCATTGATGTTACCGTACCTTGGCATGAATATCCTGATTTGGCCACCATTGCTGTTGACCATTCGCGGGGTTTCGTATGACATTAAGGAAACTTCGTTTTCTGGTAGGTAGGGTACTAATTCTGAAGATACAAACAATATCTTTTTACCATTCATAAAAGCTATATTTTGTTAACCGCTCAAACGGAATTGCAAAATTACAAAAATTATGCAGATTAGCCGTAATTATAGTAAGTTTGCTGGCCTTAACTGAAAATAATGCAGGTATTTAAAACCCGAAAAGCGCTAAAATCGACACTATCTTCATTTCAAAAAGGATATGGGTTGGGACTTGTGCCTACTATGGGCGCCCTACATCAAGGGCATATGGCCCTGGTGAAAAAGGCGCTATCACAGAATGACAAAGCCTTAGTTACCATATTTGTTAACCCTACCCAGTTCAACAATACCGAAGACCTTAAAAAATACCCGAAAACCTTGAAGGCCGATATTGCGCTTCTTGAGCAGGTTTCGAACGATATTATCGTATTCGCTCCTTCGATCGAAGAAATTTATGCGAAGGATGTTTCTTCCAAAACCTATCACTTCGATGGTCTTGATAAAGTTATGGAAGGTGCTTTCAGAGAAGATCATTTCGATGGTGTCGGTACTATTGTCGAGACCTTATTGCGATTGATCGAGCCCGACCGCGCCTATTTCGGGGAAAAGGATTTTCAACAATTACAGATTATCAAGAAATTGGTGGAAAAGCAAGGCATTCCGGTCGAGATTATTGGCTGTCCAATTGTCAGGGAAGCCAACGGCCTCGCCCTAAGCTCTCGCAATGGAAGGCTTTCTAAAGACCTTAGAAAAGAGGCAGGTTTTATCTATAAAACCCTGAAAGGTGCCAAAAAGCGATTTGGCACAGAAAGTGCTGCTTATGTAAAGGAATGGGTCAGAAAACAATTTAAAAGTCGTGAGGACCTAAGATTGGAGTATATTGAAATAACCGATATCGAAACCCTGACCCCGACCCTTAGAAAACTGAAAAATAGAAAATATCGGGCGTTCGTTGCTGCATATGCTGACGATGTCAGGCTTATCGATAACATTGCCCTTAACTAAAAGGCGAATCGCCATACGCTATGCACTTTTTTGTAAATGGTGTATAGCGAATGGCGATTGGCAAAAAGTACTACCTTTGCCCTATGCAAATTGAAGTTGTAAAATCAAAGATCCACCGTGTCAAAGTGACGGGTGCCGATCTTAATTATATAGGAAGTATCACCATCGACGAAGACTTGATGGACGCAGCCAATATCGTACAAGGTGAAAAGGTACAGATCGTGAACAATAATAATGGCGAACGACTGGAAACCTATGCCATTCCCGGACCTCGAGCGAGTGGCGAGATTACTCTGAACGGTGCTGCCTCAAGGCGCGTTGCCGTAGGAGATATACTTATTCTGATTACCTATGCCCGAATGGATATCGAAGAAGCCAAAACATTCAACCCTTCACTAGTTTTCCCTAACGAAGAGAACAACCTCTTGAACTAAATTTTGAACGACCGACTTAAAAAGGCCTTAAAAACGATACTACCCATTGCATTTGGGGTTTTCTTGGTTTGGTATTCATATTATAAGACATCTCCCGAAAATCGAGAACAGATACTCTTTTATATCAAAGAGGCCGATTTATTCTGGGTCGCTATTTCTGTCGCATTAGGTATTTTGGGACATATTTCAAGGGCAATCCGCTGGAACTATCTACTCGAACCTTTAGGCTACAAGCCAAGATTGAGAAACAATGCACTAATCATTCTAATGGCATACTTTGCCAATCTGGGCATACCAAGAACAGGAGAATTCTTAAGGGCGACCGCATTGACTACCTATGAGGGGGTTCCTTTTGAAAAGGGTTTTGGTACTATCGTCACAGAAAGGGTGATCGATGTTATTATGCTTTTGACCATAGTGGCCATCACTTTATTGTTACAGACCGATATTATCATCACCTTTTTTCAAGAACGTGGATTCGATTTTACGGGGATATTACTTCTGGTCGGTGCAGGACTCTTAGCTATGGCCTTTTTCTTCTTTTTCATCAAAAGGTCGAAACACCCTTTTGCCCAAAAAATCAAAGGCTTCGTAAAGGGTTTGCTCGATGGTGTTTTCAGTATTTTTAAAATGAAACACAAGTGGGCCTTTCTATTTCATACGCTTTTCATTTGGGGATGCTATATCGGTATGCTTTGGGTCATAAAATTTACCGTGCCCGAGACTATGACATTAACGTTAAGCCAATTGATGGTGGCTTTTGTGGCCGGGGCTTTTGCCATGGCCACCACCAATGGAGGAATCGGCCTCTACCCTATCGCCGTAAGTAAGGCCTTGGCCATTTTTGGCATCAGTGCGGTTTCGGGCGATGCTTTCGGATGGATCATGTGGATCTCACAAACCCTGATGATCGTTGTTTTTGGTGCAATATCCTTTCTGGTATTACCGTTATGGAACAGAAACCGATAGCCAACTATCGTCAAAAACAGTACCATGAAACGAATATTTGCCCTCTTCGCCTTTTGCCTGTGCCTTGCATTGAACGCACAGGTCACCAAAGAAATCTTCGAATCGTTCAAACTGCAAGAGCGAAGGGATGTGAGTTATTATTTTCCCGAGGACTATGACAAAGAGAAAAAATACCCGCTCATTGTAGTTCTCGACGGCGACTATCTTTTTGATCAGGTCGTCGCCAATGCCAAATTCTATAGCCAGTTTCATGGTATGCCACAAAGCATCGTTGTTGGGGTACACCAGAGCAAGAACAGTATTCGTTTGGACGATTGCGCCTGGGACGAGGAAACCGGACTCCCATCTGAAAAAGGAAAAAAATTTTTCGAGTTCTTGGGCATGGAAATCATTCCGTACTTAGATTTAAACTATAGCACCGCGCCCTTTAAAATGATCGTGGGCTATGACATTACGGCCAACTTTACGAACTATTGGCTCTTCAAGGAGAACTCACTCTTTAATGCTTACGTCAATATTTCTCCCGATTTAGCCCCTGAAATGGAAACCCGTGTCCCTGAGCGTCTTGGTACTTTCAACAAGCAGATTTTTTATCAGGTCATCCTGGAAGGAGAGAAAAGCAACAATACGCCCAAAATCATGGCCATGGACAAATCGATCAAGGCCATCAATAAGGAGTCGTTACATTATTATTTAGACGAATACCCGACAGCTGATCATATCTCTGTTGCCACCTATGGCATCGGGAAGGCCTTTGACAATATCTTCGGAATGTTCAAACCGATAAGTCCAAAAGAATACAAAACCGAGATCTTGACTTCCGAAGAACCTGTTTTCGCATACCTTGAAAATAAATATAAAGGCATTGAAGACCTCTTCGGATTTCAAAAAAGCGTTGACCTCAACGATGTCATGGCCATCTACGCCGGCATTCGCAAAAAAGAGGATACAGAATCATTAAAACCCTTGTCCGATTTATGTAAAAGGGAATTTCCCGGTACTATGCTCGGTTTCTACTTTGAAGGGGAATATTACGAACAAATCGGTGAACCTAAAAAAGCTTTAAAAACCTTCGAAAAATCGTTCGGTATGGACGAAATCGATTTCTTGACCAAAGAAATGGCACTTGAAAAAATCGATGCCTTAAAGGCGGATTTTGGATTTTAACTAAAAGGAGTGTCGTGCCATCAAAGTCGGGAGACTTTGCGGAGCGGGAATTCTAATAAGATAATTTGTTGGTATATATATTTGCCATTATCATTTGTACAATTTATGTGAAGTTTTATCTTGTTGATAAAAATTTCAACGCCAAAAGGGTTCGGCCATTTATGGCAAGTCACAATTTAGTTTACCTTGACCATAATGAAATATCCCCAAAAAAAGAACTTGAAATTAGTTTTCAAGAGGATGTGAACCCATTTTTAAATGTATACTATTCAGTAAAATTTCATGAAGTAAGGTGCCGCGATGATAAAGGAAATGGGAGGAAAATATATATAAAATGGTATAGAAGTCGTTCAATATTTAAAAGAAGTAAGGGTTATTTTTTATTGGACAATTACGAAAATCCTACTAATCCTATTCTGTGACGAATCCCACGCTGGCGCAAGGATCCTGCTTGTGCCGCTCCGCAAAGTCTCCCCGATGCGCAAAGTCTCCCGACTTTGAGACTAAACATTTTGAACTTTATTTTATCTTCGTCCAAAACCTGAACTCTTGCCATGGCCAAAACCAAAACAGCTTTTTTCTGTCAAAACTGCGGTACCCAATATGCGAAATGGGTGGGGCAATGCTCGGCCTGTAAAGCATGGAACACGGTAGTCGAAGAGGTCATTCAAAAAGAGGAAAAATCAGGTTGGAAAACTCCCTCGAATACTTCGAAAAAAATCGCCAAGCCCCTTCGCATTCAAGAAATAAGCACCGAAAAAGAATTGCGTCTCAACGCATATGACCTTGAATTCAACAGGGTTTTAGGAGGAGGCCTAGTACCTGGGTCATTAGTTTTATTAGGCGGCGAACCCGGTATCGGAAAAAGTACCTTGTTATTACAGATTGCACTAAAGCTTCCGTATAAGACACTTTATGTTTCTGGCGAAGAAAGTCAAAAACAAATCAAGATGCGGGCGGACCGTATCCATCCCAATAGCGAGACCTGTTTTATCCTCACGGAAACAAAAACCCAGAATATCTTCCAACAGATCGAGGCTACCGAGCCTGATATTGTGGTCATCGACTCCATTCAAACATTGCATTCCGACTATATCGAATCGGCGGCCGGAAGCATTTCGCAAATACGTGAATGTACTGCTGAACTGATTAAATTCGCCAAAGAGACCAATACTCCCGTTATACTTATCGGGCATATTACCAAAGACGGTTCCATTGCGGGACCAAAGATTTTGGAGCATATGGTCGATACGGTTTTACAATTTGAAGGAGACAGAAACTATGTCTACCGCATTCTTCGAGCACTCAAAAATCGATTCGGTTCTACCGCCGAATTGGGCATCTATGAAATGCAGGGCAGCGGATTGCGGGAAGTAAACAACCCTTCCGAAATATTGATTTCCAAGAATGACGAGGGGCTCAGTGGAACGGCCATTGCATCAACTGTTGAAGGTATGCGGCCGCTGTTGATAGAAATACAGGCCTTGGTCAGTACCGCGGTATATGGTACTCCACAACGTTCGGCCACAGGGTACAATGCAAAACGTTTGAACATGCTTTTGGCCGTTCTTGAAAAACGAGCAGGATTCAAGCTCGGGGCCAAGGATGTTTTTTTGAATATTACCGGCGGTATCTCGGTCGATGACCCTGCCATAGATTTAGCGGTTATCGCGGCCATACTTTCTAGCAATGCCGATATCCCCATTGAAAAAGGGGTCTGTTTCGCCGCGGAAGTAGGACTGGCAGGAGAAATACGGCCGGTACAACGTGTAGAACAACGCATTTTGGAAGCGGAGAAATTAGGTTTTACTGCTATCTATGTATCCAAAAGAAATAAAATAGGACTCAAGAATACCAAAATCGAAGTCCATTTAGTCGCCAAAATCGAAGATGTAGTCAGCGGACTGTTCGGTTAACGCTTATCGCGCATGATCCGTGCAAATACCATGATGATGATGATGACGGCAATAATCAGGGCCAATTGCCAAAAACCTACTTTTAAAAAAGGCATAGTATTATTTTAGGGTGATGGATTTGGAATTTCATTATGGATCGCTTCGATTCCCGCTAATACCTCGTCGCTTAATTTCAAATTGATACTTTCAATATTTTCCTGCAATTGGCGCATACTTGTGGCACCAATAATATTGCTGGTGAGAAAAGGTCTTGAATTCACATACGCCAATGCCATTTGTGCCATCGAAATATCATTGTCTTGTGCCAGTTTATGGTATTTTTCCGTAGCCCGTACAGCAGGTTCGCTATTATAGCGATTATATTGGGGGAAAAGTGTAATACGCGCTGTGGCAGGTTGCATGCCCCCCAAATACTTGCCGCTCAACACCCCGAAACCAAGAGGTGAATAGGCTAACAATCCGATTTTTTCGCGATGAGCTACCTCGGAGTTTCCTACTTCGAACAGGCGGTTCAATAAATTGTACGGATTCTGGATCGTAATCATTCGTGGCAAACTGGCATGCACTTTACTTTCTTCAAGGTATCGCATAACACCCCAGGGAGTTTCATTGGAGAGACCGACATGGCGAATCTTTCCTTCTCGGATAAGATCGCGAAGTGTCTCCAATACTTGGTGGATATTGTCTTTCCAGTGGTCGGTAATATCATGTTCATAGCCACGTTTTCCGAAATAATTCGTATTTCTATCGGGCCAATGCAATTGGTAAAGGTCGATATAATCGGTCTGCAACCGTTGTAGACTTCCTTCGACCGCATTGATTATCGATTCTTTTGTAAAACCTGTTTCGCGGATGAATTTGGTGAATTCGGCCTTTCCTGCAATTTTAGTGGCCAGAACAATTTTGTCACGATTTCCGGTTTTTTTGAACCACGTACCAATGATTTTTTCCGTATCCGCATAACGATCAGCATGGGCGGGAACGGGATATAATTCAGCGGTATCAAAAAAGTTAATGCCCTGATCTACAGCAAAATTCATTTGTTCGTGCCCTTCGGCCTCCGTATTCTGCTTGCCCCAGGTCATGGTTCCCAAACAAATTTTGCTGACCTCGATATCGGTATGGGGCAGTTTGGCGTACTTCATATTCGATAAGTTTCAAAATCCAAATGTATGCAATCTTTATGGTTTGTCCGATTATGGGATATCGAGAATCTGCTAAAGCCCATACCATATCATTCTACAGTTAATTGTGTGGTTTTCATACAGAAAATCTTACACCACTTTCCACCCTATTAAAAAAGACCTGAATTCTTTAATTTTTTAACACTAAAAATCGATGAAATGCGTTATTACTTAACTTTTTGGCCCCGTAGAACACCCATAAAAACGGCCAAAAAGACCAACTAAATTACTAAAAAACCTACTTATGGTTCTTTCTAAGTACGCATCGCGTATTAAAAAAGCGGGCATTTTTCTTATATTGGTACTAACCGTTTCTTCCCTTTTTGGTTATGTATTGCCCTTGACCTTTGCTGTACCTAAAGGAGCGGAAGTTGAAAAAAATGCGATAGCACCACCTTCGCACCCACTCACTGGTATTTCCGATAATATGGTTCTCTGTACCAATGACAATAGGGAACTTCACGAGATATACTTATGTGGCTCAAGTGCCGAGCGGCTGTTGACGACCAATGTTCCAAACCTGAATCAAATCGTATGGGCAAAACTCGTGGAGGGAAGTTGTACCCCTTCATCACCTAATTGCCCCAACACCCTGCCCGGATGTACTTGGACGGAATTAAGCACGGATACCCAGTTCAATATTACCGAAGGCGGACAATACCGCATCTTCGTTAGGTACAATGACAATACCACCGAACGTTTTTATTTCAATGTTTTTGCCAACGGATTGACCCCTAGTGCCGTAGTCACCAACATCGATTGCGGAAGCACGGGTACGATTACGGTGAACAATGTACCTTCCAATTATGAATTCAAGATTAACGGAGGTTCATGGCAACCCAGTAACACTTTTAGTGTGAACAGTGTAGGCGAATACGATATTCAAATCAGAAAACAACCCTATAACGGAGAATGTGTTTTCGAACTCAACGACATCGCCGTAGGCAACAACAGCATCGACGTCGACCCACCGACTATAGTGCCGATTACCTGTAACAATGCCAAGGGCGGTATAGAGATTAATATCAATGATGCCTCTTCGACTTATGTGTACAATATCAGTCAAGGAGGTAGTCTAATCCATTCTTCCGGGGCGGTTACCAATAGTTCCTATATTTTCAATGACCTCAATGCGGGCACCTATGAAATCGAAGTGACCTTGGCGAGTTTCTCAAATTGTACATGGAATGCGACCGAAACCATTCCCGCTTATGTCAATACACCCCCAAGTGTGGTAGTAACAAAAAACATAGACTGTACCGATGGGGTAATTACCGTTACCGCCACCAGTGGTACGTCACCATACGAATATAGTCTGAACGGGGGCATATTTACCGCCTTCAATTCAGGGGACCAAGCCACAATACCTATTGCTACGGCGGGAGCATATACCATTACAACAAGGGATGTCAGCGGATGCGAAAGAACCGCCCCGGCGAGAACCGTAAATCAAGAAACGGAAATTACCTATACCACGGTTCCAACACATATTACCTGTAACGGAACCAATGATGGAGGCATTTTGGTCGATGTTACCGATACCCAAGGATATTCCATCACCTATAGTCTGAACGGCGGACCATTTCAGACTTCCAATGTTTTTAGCAACTTGACGTCTGGCAGCTACCCGATTACGATTAGAAAACAAAAGGCGGGCGGCACCTGTGACCTCAGCGTTCCAACGGTTACTATAAATCCCAGTACACCTTTTACGGCTTCCGCTTCGGTAACACAACAGATTAATTGTTCGACCGGTTCGGCGACCATTATCGCAAATGTAACCGCCGGCGGAACGGCTCCTTTCCAGTACAGTTTAGATGGAATCAATTTTCAACCTTCGGCAGATCTTACCGGACTTGGTGCCGGTAATTATACCATAACCATTAAAGATTATAATAACTGTACTACAACGGTAGATCAAACGGTCAACGCAGGTTCGAATCCTTCTAATCTGACCTTTTTGATGAGCAATATTGATTGCGCAACCGGAAATACAGACGTTCAATTGACCCCACAGGGCGGTGTCTCTCCGTTTACTTATCGAATTACCGCTCCTTCGGCCATTTCCTTGCCTCCGGGCTCAGATACATTTAACGCCTTGCCTCCGAACACCTACACCTTCGAAGCCACCGCTGATGACGGATGTATTATCGTCAGAAACTTTACCGTACCTAACCCCATCGGTTTCAGCGTCAACGCTGCGGTAAAAAGTAATGTGAGTTGTGCTACGCCGGGCACTGCCGATGGAAGTATTGAATTGACCGTAAACAACTTTAATATCGCTTTCAATGTGACAGTAGAAGATGGATCGGGTACTGACACCGGATTGGGTGTTTCCGGAGCGACAAGTTCTCCGATTACGATAAACGGACTCGCAGCCGACAACTATTCTTTGCGCATTAGCGACGGAGCAGGATCCTGTGAAAAAATCGTGCCTGTTACAATTTCGGGACCTCCTTCAGCCCTTACCGTCGATTCGTTCAATGTTACCCCTATGAACTGTGGTGCACCGGGTTCCGTGACCATCGAGGCCTCAGGGGGTTGGGGCAATTATTTCTACTCCGTCAGAAGACAGTCCGACAGTTATGAAACACCGATTCAATCGAACAAGACCATAACAGGATTGGACCAAACGGATACCTATACCATATTACTTACGGATATCAATGGATGTCTGTACGATTCGGAGACCTTCAATCTCATCGACCAAGGCGGACCTACAGCAGTAGTTGATGCAGCCGGTTCCAATTATTGCTATAAACCGAGTCCTGCATCCGTAAGAGGAAGACTTAAAATCGATGTTTCAGGCGGGGCCGGACCTTATTTCTACACAGTCAATAATGGAACGCCCCTGGCTGTAACGAGTGGCACCTTCACACTTTCTAATCTTACTCCGGATGATTATCTTATCGAGGTTATCGGTAGCAATGGCTGTAAGACCGTAGTGGCAGACACCAAAATTTCAGGGCAATTGTTCGCTTTGGCCGAGATTACCAAACCCTTTGGTTGCGGGGCTTTACCTGACGCCATAATCAATGTAACGCCTCAAAACGGATATCCACCCTACACCTATCGCGTCAATGGAAACACGACCCCAGTTACGATGCCTTTCAATGCGTCGGCGGAAGGTGCGTATACCTTTGAAGTAACCGATGATAAGGGTTGTACTTTTACCACGGACCCTGTAAACATCGTAGCGGCACCACCTTTAAGTTTTAACCATAATGTTTCCAACACAACCTGTGGTAAAGATGGCACCGGATCGGTACAACTCATTGCCAATGGTGGAACACCACCTTACGAATATGCATTCAGCGATACCATGTTCTCGGGATCGAACCCGCCGGTTTTTGACAACAGGGCCATTTTTACGGGATTAAACGCAACTACCTATTATTTTGCCATCAGAGATGCCTTAGGTTGTGTTATAGAAAACGAACAGGCGATCATCGGGGCCCAAGCGGCCATTGAAGCGGAAATAGAAAAAACAGATATCCAATGTGATCCTAGCGGAGGAAACCAATGGGGCAATATAAAAGTGAAGAACATACTGAATTCAACAAGCCCGGTCACCATATCATTGGTACGTGTTCAAGATCCTGTAAAATACGCGGCAGGCGATGATACCAGAACTTGGACCTATAGACGTTATGAAAATATTGATTTGGCTACCAATTCAAACTATCTAAACGCCAGCCAACCGACACTTTACGGCACAAATCCGGGCTTCGATATCCGAATGTACTGGGCCTATGATTTCGTGGTTCGTGTTGAAGACGATAGAGGTTGTTTTTGGGAGTCTTCAATATACAACATTACCTCTCCCCCAATACCTTCCGGCGTTACTTCGCCTGTTGCACTACAAACCTGTGCCAATGGAGCAACCTATGATTTTTCAATAACCAATGTCGATAGCGATAGTGATGGAACCCCCGATTTGGTAGGCCCTTTTGATGTGAAGCTTTATCCTTATCAATTGGTTGACAATGACGGAGATGGTGTTGAAGATGACGTGACCAGCGGATGGAGACCTTTTAATGATACAGAAAACCCATTGTGGGATGGTGTTGCAGGAACGGCCGGTAATCCGAATGAACGTGATTACCGATTTACAAATAGTGCTGTCTATGGCAAACTTTTATTCGGGGTAGCCTATTCGGTTGCTATTCGAGATAACGCCACAGGATGTATCAGATGGCGTGCTTTGAGACCCGTAGTGCAACCTCCAGTCGGTGGTATTACAGTAGATGCAGTGCCACAAAGTGAAACTTGTCATAACGCCCGAGACGGCGAAGTGGAATTAACAGTTACCAATTCTGCTCCTGGGCCGGTAAACATTAAGATATATAATGCAGGTAACCCAGCACATACCGCCTTTCATTATAACCCACCCACCGTCACCAGTACAGGCGCGCCATTTACCATAAACGTGCCAAATATGCGCGTAGCGTGGTATGTGGTCGAGGTAGAAGATAGTTCAGGTTGTACCGCAGGTGAGCGTTTTCTAATCTATCGCCCAAAAAGCAAATTAAAAATAGAGACAGAACAACTAGTACAACCTACCTGTATCATTGGTGGCCAAGTTGCCGTAACCGCCATTGGAGGCTGGGATGACGAGCGTTATTTCAACATAAGGAACAAACTAAGACAAACTTGGCATCCCTACGAATATGCTTTGGTATTGGATAGCCAGACCCCTACCGACACAGACTTTGGACCAGACAATTTCTGGACGAATATCGTTCCGACGGCTTATGATGGCGCCAACAATGTGTATCGAGCCTATGTTCGAGACGGGAGTGGATGTATTGAGCCTTTACCAAATCCTATAACATTTACGGAAGCTCCAAGACCTGTTATCAACACCGTTCAAGTGACGGATCGATGCACCTCGACAACGGAATTGTACAACGTAGTCGCAACACTTACCCAACCTGGAACCAATCCGATGAATACCAATCCGGTTTATATTTGGGACGGCGAAGTAACCAATACTGCTTCAAAAACCTTAGGGCCAGGATACCATACTTTGGAAGTCCGTGATGAAAATGGGTGTTCCGACACCCAGACTATCCATATTTATCCGCGAATGGTGCCCAAAGTAAAAATTACGAAAACGGTCGATTGTAATGTCAATCCTGATAATGGGGAAATCGAGGCATCGGCCTATGGTGGATCCGGTTCGTATAGTTTTACGATTTCTCCGATTCCGGCATCATATGCCCCTGGCGAAGAAATCAACAGTACAGGTATTTTTGACCGATTGGCTTCCGCCACAAACTATATCGTTACGGTTACCGATGTAGATCCTGCAGTACCAGTGCTAGAACGTTGCCCGCCCGAGGATACACCGGCTATTCAATTGGATACTCCGATAGATCCTGATTATACCGTACAACTTCCGGTGCAACATATTAGTTGTTTCGGCGTGGACGATGGAAAGATTACGGTAATACAGACGCCAACCGCCGACAATCTTGATGTTACCTATACCTTCAGTATCGATGGCAATCCCTATCAAACCTCGAACGTTTTCAACGGATTGAGCGATGGCCCGCATACGGTCAGCATCCGTTCTTCTAAGAACTGTATCCAGACCTTGGCTCCGGTAAGCATAAACCGACCTTCGCAACTACAATTATCGGCAAGTGAAACCTCAACATTTGCATGTACCGCCAACAATGAGATGGGCATGGCCGAGGTTACCGCAACGGTCGACGTGTCAGGAAGCCCAACGGGCACCGGCCCTTACCAATACCGCTTCAACAATGGCAGTTACGGCACGAACGCAATTTTCACTACACCGTACTCTACGGTAGACCAGACGATAACCGTCGACGTCATCGATGCCAACGGCTGTACGGATCAAACCACGGTCACCATACTTGCCAAAGAGAAAATTTCCGCCACGATTTCGACAACAACACCTCTTGACTGTGTTAATGATGGTGTGTATGAAATCAACATCCCTGCGGCTTTTACGAATTATGGTATTACGGAAATTCCGGGAGCCTCGGCTCCGATAACTATTTCCGGTACTACTGTGACCATTGATATGGGTAGTGATCCGAACACCTATACCTTCTTAATAACGGATAATGATACCGGCTGTACTACAACCGTTTCGCAAACGATCATGCCTTACAATACTGTTGAAGTAAGCGCGTCGCACGACAATGACATTACCTGTAGTACCGATTCGGACGGGGGGCTCAATTTCACGGCCTCCAATTTCGGAGCGGGTGGATTTGCATATGAGATATTCGAAACGAGCAATATCACGACACCGGTAATTCCGAGTACGAACAGTACTGCTACTACCGCCATACCAATAAATATCTTGGCGGCAGGCACGTACTATGTTCTCGTAACCGATGTGGATACAGGCTGTACGGCAAAATCTGAGACGATTTCTATTCAGTCCCCTTCGTTTCCGTTGCAGTTCACCCAGGCCATTACCCAAGAACTGACCTGTTCACCGGGAAGCGATGCGCAACTTACGGCCACACCCGAAGGAGGTTGGGGTACCTATAGTTTCGAACTTATAGATACCGCAAATCCAGGTACGGCCATAGTATCAAGCAATGGCTACAATATTTATGACGGTCTCGATTCGGGAATCAATTACCAGTTAACGGTAACGGACGCGAATGGCTGTAACTACTCAGAACCTGTAAGTATTCCTCAGATAGATTCTATTGTGTTAGACCCCTTGAACTTTAACAATTCGGATCCAAACTGTAACAACGCCAGCGATGGTATCATCGAGGTATTGGCCACAAGGGCGAACGGACCTAGTACCTACAGTTATATTTTAGGAACACATACCCCAACGGGCATTGTAAACAGTCTACCGCAAAATACTCCCGTGTTCTCAGGGTTGGTCGAAGGCACCTATACCGTGACCGCTCAAGATGGTTATGGTTGTGACACTTCGGTGGATATTACATTGACAGATCCCTCGGAAGTAATTGTCGATGCCGTAATCACCCAACAGACCGGTTGTATAACCGAAGGTATCATAGAGGTATCGGCTACTGGAGGAGATAGTGGTCCTTATAATTTTAGAATCATTGCGCCCACTTCACAAGTGACTTCGTGGACGACTACGGCTACTATGTCGCATCAGTATAGCAACTTGCCCGACGGCACCTACGAGTTCGAGGCCCGCGATGGCAACGGTTGTGTTTCCCCGATTTCGGTAATTCGAACGTTGCGCACCGTAGAACCTTTTAGCGTATCCTTAAATACAGACAATATTACCATCAATTGTAACAACGATGCCGATGCCGTTTTGGTGGCTACGGCTGCAGGCGGACTCGGAGAATACCAATATCAATTGGTAAAAGATGGCAATCCGGTCGGTGGTTTTCAAGATTCAGGTATTTTCGAAAATTTAGGGCCAGGCGATTATAGTATAAACGCCACGGGCGGTTTCGATTGTCAGGCATCTACCATAACAGTTCCGATCATAGAACCTACTATATTGAGTGCGACCATTGATAGTCAAAATGATATACAATGCTATGGCGAGAACGATGCGACGGCGGTCATTCTACCCAATGGTGGGGTTGCACCTTATCAGTTCAGCACGTCTCTAGATCCCCAAAAATGGGTAAACGACAATACCCTTGAAGGACTAAAACCTGGCAATTATACGGTATTCGTTCAAGATGCGAATGGTTGCGAAACTTCCTTACCCTTGACAATAGGAGGACCTACCGCCCCATTGAGTACGGACAATATTGTGGTTCAAAATGAAATATGTACCCAAGACGACGATGGATTCATAAGTTTTGATATTCTAGGCGGTACGGCACCTTATGAATATAGTTTGAACGATAAAGCAGGACCATACTCTGGAATCAACAATGCGAGTCCGTTCATACTATCTGATCTCGATGGTGGTGGGGGTTACCTCATTTTTATTCGTGATGCGAACGGTTGCGAAACCATAGTCTCTGCAGATGTGGCACCCGGTGTCGACCTGACCGCAACCTATGAAAATATCTATGAATGTAAAGATGGACAGCCGTATCAAACAACTTCGATCACATTGAACAATGAAGAACTGGCGACGGAAGTTATGTATGCCCTCGATACTGAAAATCCCGGTGCCGCACAGGTCAGCAATGTGTTCGAGAACCTGACCCCAGGAGACCATTTCATCAGCATTATACATGAAGGTGGTTGCGTAGGCAGAGTAGAACCGATTACCATTGAAGCCCCTGATCCATTAAGATTGACGGCCGAGCAGCGTAATTTCAATGAAATTACGGCGATAGCGTCCGGTGGCGATGGTGATTACACCTACTATCTAGAAGATACCCCGGGCCCTGAAAACATCTTCTACATCAACCGCACAGATAATTACGAAATACGGGTCATAGATGGCAAGGGATGTGAAGCGACCTTTACGATTTCAATGGAATTTATCGATATCGAGATTCCGAACTTCTTTACGCCAAATAGCGATGGCGAAAATGATCTTTGGATCATCAAGAATTCGGCGGCCTACCCAAATATTTATGTGAAGGTATTCGACCGCTCCGGAAGACAGATAAAAGAATTTATAGGACAAGGCGAATGGGATGGCACCTATAACGGAAAAGATCTGCCCGCCGGCGATTATTGGTATATCATTAAATTGAACGGGCCTAATGACAAACGTGAGTTTGTAGGCAATATGTCGATTTATCGATAAGAAAAAAATGCATGCCCTAATAACATAAAAAGAGAAAGCCTAATATCTTGGGCTTTCTCTTTTTCGATTAATGATAACTGCTTCAATTTTCTATCTCGACCAAAATCGGGCAATGATCGCTATGTTTCGCTTCGGACAAGATTACGGACCGTTTCAATCTATCTCCCAACGGTTCTGACACCATTCCATAATCCAAACGCCAGCCTTTGTTGTTGTTTCGGGCATTGGCGCGATAGCTCCACCAGGTATAATTGTGGGGTTCGTCATTGAAATGCCGGAAGCTGTCGATAAACCCGCTTTTGATAAAGTTACCGATCCATTCCCGCTCGACAGGCAAAAATCCTGAAACATTCTTAAGCCCAACAGGGTTATGGATATCGATGGCCTCGTGACAGATATTGTAATCGCCTAGTACGATAAGATTTGGACGTTCTTTTCGTAAGTCATCGGCATATTTTTGAAAGTCGGCCATGTAGGTCAACTTGTGGTCCAGACGGGCAAGATTGGTTCCTGAAGGCAGGTACATGCTCATTACAGAAAGATCCCCGTAATCGGCACGGAGGTTTCTTCCTTCGAAATCCATGTAATCGATTCCTGTTCCAACCTCAACATGATCAGGCTTTGACTTTGATAAAATGGCAACACCGCTGTACCCTTTTTTTTGGGCACTGAACCAATAGTTATGCGAATATCCGGCTGCTTCAAAAACGGAAAGATCCAATTGTTCTTCCATCGCCTTTATTTCTTGTAAACAGACCACATCTGGGTTTACAGTTTGAAGCCATTCAATAAAGCCTTTGTTTAATGCGGCGCGAATACCGTTCACGTTGTAGGATACTATTTTCAAATCAATACTCTTTGTTCAAAAATAGTCAATGTTCCCAAAAGACGGGCAATAACGGCTCAATTTAGAAGTATGGTTAATTTTTGGAACGACATTTGATTCCAACTGCATATCACTAAATCGAGAATGATGAAAAATACAGTATTATTAATCCTGATTATGAGCGGGTTCATAGTTAATGCCCAGGCTTATCGAGAACGATCTTATAATGATCATGAAATCCGATTTAATATGGGTCGGTTCTTGGCAACCACAGCGGTCGAGGGATCCTACGAATATTATTTCACACCTGACACCAGTATTGGAGGTACTGTATTCTTTAATGGAGATGCTTTGGGGAGAACCGGAAATTTCGGCATCGGACCCAATCTTAGGGCCTATTTCGGCTTTAGGCCAAAGAGTGGCATGTTCGCGGAAGCTTTCGGACTGTACTACACAGGGCAAAACGATCTTGAAAATAATTTAAGCATTCGTGACTATGATTATAGTACTACGGCCATTGGTCTAGGTCTGGGTAAAAAATGGTCTACTTTCGGCGAGAAGCTAACCTTCGAAATGTCTGCCGGTCTGGGACGGAATATCAATCCACAGGAATTTCAAAATACCTTTATGTTCCGTGGTGGAGTGTCTCTGGGTTTCCGATTTTAAGCCTTATTTTTGCTGCCTTACTCACAAGGCATGAAAGCATTTCTTCTTTTACTTTTTTTATCTGTAACGGTTACCATTATCGCTCAAGATCCTGTTCAGAACGATACTGTCACCCAACTGGACGAAGTGATTTTATTGGATGCCCTAAAAAAGAAAAATGCCACGGGTTTAGTGCCGTCGGAAGTGATTTCGGCCAAAGTCTTCCAGAATTATAGTCCGGTTTCGGCGGTTTCGGCCATCAATCAAATTCCCGGAGTCTATGTTTTTTCTGGAGCTTTGAATACCAATCGTATCACGGTCAGGGGTATCGGGGCCCGAACGCTTTTCGGAACTAATAAATTAAGGATGTACTACAATGACATCCCTATTACGAACGGCGCAGGATCTTCCGAAATCGAGGCTTTTGACTTGGAAAATCTAAGTCAAATAGAAGTCATCAAAGGGCCAAAAGGAACTGCATTCGGGGCAAATTTAGGTGGAGCGATTATTTTGAATCCAAAAGAAGCCCTAGGCATTTCCACTAATTTTTCTAATAATTTCACGGTCGGTTCATTTGGTCTGATAAAGAACAACCTGTCCTTCAACCATTTTGATGGAAAATTGCGCGTAGGCTTGCAATACGGTCATACCGAAACCGATGGGTACCGTCAAAATAGCAACTTCGAGCGTAACGGGTTTTTAATCAACACCTCATATCAAATCAATGTAAAGAACAAAATCAGTCTGTTGGTCAATCATATCGACTATACGGCTCAGATTCCTAGTTCTTTGGGGGCAACGGCATTTGCCGAAGACCCACAACAGGCTACGTTTACATGGCGTGTTTCACAAGGTTTCGAAACGAATAATTATTCTCTGGTAGGATTGAATTACAATCACTCTTTCAGTAGCAATTTTGAAAACTCCACTAGTATTTTTTATTCCTACCTAGACCATTACGAAGTACGACCTTTTGGAATTTTGGATGAATTTACCAATGGCTACGGCGTACGTAGTCGCTTCTCGGGAAACTTTGGATTTTTTGATTCCAAGGCAAATTATACCTTCGGTGCAGAATTATACAATGATGAATATACTTGGGACGAATTCGAGAACCTATACCAAGAAAATAATGGCAACGGAAGTCTTCAAGGTGATAAATTTGCTGAAAACAAAGAGTTTCGAAAACAGTGGAACGCCTTTGGAACAGTATTACTTCCCATTACAGAAGAATTCTCTGCTCAAGCCGGGCTAAATATCAACAAAACGCAATATGACTATCGCGATAATTTCAACACTGGAACCGATAACAAAAGTGCCGATAGAAATTTTAAGGCGATTGTTCTGCCAAGCCTGAACCTTAACTACGAGTTTTCAGAAAATGAACAAATCTATTTTAATGTAAGTCGCGGGTTTTCGAACCCGACCTTGGAAGAAACTTTGACTCCCGATGGGGTTATCAATCCTGATATTGCGCAAGAGACAGGTACAAATTATGAGGTTGGCACCAATCTCTATTTGGATGAAAGAAGATTCAACATCAATCTGGCCGTCTACCAAATGAATATTGAAAACCTACTGGTAGCCGAACGCGTGGGCGATGACCAATTCGTTGGGAGAAATGCCGGCAAAACGAGACATCGGGGACTGGAAATAGGATTGAATTATGTTTGGAAAATATCTTCAAAAATACAACTAAGTCCTTTCGTAAATTACACTCTGACCGACCATAGTTTTATTGAATTTATTGACGGCGGAGAAAACTTTTCAGGAAATGAGCTTACCGGCGTACCAAAACAGCGTCGAACTTCTGGAATTCAATTGCGCCTTTTCGGAGATTTTTATTGGAATACAACCCATCAGCATGTAAGTGAAATTCCGCTAACGGATGCCAATACCTTGTATAGCGATCCATTTACCGTTTTTACCACCCGAATGGGTTATCGAAAAAAACTATCGGAGCATTTTACTATTGGGGCCGATTTTGGAATCAATAATCTTTTTGACAAAGTCTATGCGCAATCGGTGCTTATCAACACCTCTGGTTTTGGTGGTAACGAACCACGCTATTTTTACCCCGGGGATGAGCGCAATTATTACGGGAGTTTGAGGTTGGGGTACAAACTATGATTTGCTGACCATCCTCCGCAACCAAGACTTCATATCGACCTCTTTGTGAATAATACCTCTTAATTCAGAAATGGCAACACGCTGCTGCTCCATGGTATCGCGATGGCGAATCGTTACCGTTTGGTCTTCTAAAGTTTGATGGTCTACCGTGATACAGAAAGGCGTTCCATTTGCATCTTGTCTACGATAACGACGACCTACGGCATCCTTTTCATCGTATAGCACGTTGAAATCCCACTTCAGGTTATCGATAATTTCTTTAGCGATTTCGGGCAGGCCATCTTTTTTAACCAATGGAAAGACTGCTGCTTTGGTAGGGGCCAAAACCGCTGGTAGTTTCAAGACCGTTCTAAAAGAACCATTTTCGAGTTCTTCTTCCTGTAAGGAATTCGAGAAAACCGCTAAGAACATCCTGTCAAGCCCAATGGAGGTTTCCAACACGTAGGGCACATAACTTTCATGGGTTTCATGGTCGAAATATTGTAACTTTTTACCACTGTATTCCTCATGTTGCGAAAGGTCGAAATCGGTTCTGGAGTGAATCCCTTCCAATTCCTTGAATCCGAAAGGAAAACGGAATTCTATATCAGAGGCGGCATCGGCATAATGCGCCAATTTTTCATGATCGTGAAAACGGTAATTGTCCTCTCCCATTCCAAGGGAAAGATGCCATTTCATTCGGGCTTCCTTCCACTTATCATACCACTCTTTTTGAGTGCCGGGTTGAATAAAAAATTGCATCTCCAATTGTTCGAATTCACGCATGCGAAAAATGAACTGACGCGC